>CASFQL010000018.1 GCA_949296965.1 uncultured Christensenella sp.
CTTTGTTGTCAAGGTTAAAGTGCATGTCAAAAGATTTGTTGATGTTGTGTTTCTCACGACAACCTATGACAACGACAGAAGTATTCGTTTTTTTGCAATTAAGAGAGTTAGGTGTAAAAAGAGAAACATAGACGATTTTTTTGTCTATGTTTCTCTTTAATATTCTGCTAGTTTCAAAAGTAAGTGACTAACCTATAACTTTTTTTATGTTTAGACCTTTTTAAAAATATTGAATTAATGCTTTAAAGGTCTGCTATTAATGTGCAATTAAATACGAAATAATCTCAACTATAATACAAACAAAACCTAATAAAACAAAAACTATCCCTGTTATCTTTAAACTTAAAAATAATCTATCACCTGAATCAATTTCATCTTTTTGTCTTACTGACCTTGTTATTCTCCTTGATAAAAAGCCAACAGCAATACCAATAGCAATAAATGCCAAGCCAACTATGACTAAACCTTCTGCTAAAAATTGATTAAGTGTTCTACATAATAAATTAACCATAGCACCCTCCAACTCTTTTGTGAATTCATTATAACAAAAAAAATAAAAAAATACAATAGTAATTTTTATATTTGGGCAAAAAGTAAAATTTATTTTCTTTTTTAGTAATTTTATGTGATTAAAATTAATAAAAACTATTTAACTATCTTTTTTAAACTTATTAATATTTAAATTATATAGAACATTATTATTAAAAACATAATATTTTATAAGTGAATTTTATAATGATTTTAAATTTATAAACATTATAATAAATTAATAAGTAAACAATTAATTAATAAATAATATCATATGTCTATAAATGATGTAAGTATTCTACACCTTTTATTCTAAAACTTTTAATATAAATAAAAAAATTTAGAAACGGAAAACTAAAATATTATACGGGGCTTTGTGCTAAAAGTTTCACTTTTAGTGAAGTTTTAATTTTTTAAAACTTCACAAGTAAAAATTTCTTAGAAATTTTTACCGCACAAAGCCCTACAATAAATCAAAGTCTTGTATAAAGTTTAAAACTTTATTTTCATCAACTTTAAAATATGAGCATAAGGAATTCAACTCCCTACCTTTTTTCAAATCAAGACTCAAAAGAACTAATGCACAAGCAAGTAAATTGTCATCAAAAGATTTATTATACAAAAATAAGTCAATTGAGTTAAATATTTTTGCAAAATTAACGGTCCTAGCACTAACCTTATCAATAAGATACTCAATAGCAAGATTGATAGAATTTATAAATTCAGGGTGTTGCTCCCTTATTCTCCTCAAATTAGGTAAAGTTATTTTAAAGATTAAACTATTTTTAGTAATAAGAATAGTAGAAATATTACTTCTTAATCTATTAAATAAAATTTTTTTTCTTAATTTAAAAGGAACTTCTTCTCTAATTAAGCAAATTGAAAAGAATTTATTAAATTCTAAAGTATTTGATTTTATTTTGGACAAATTAATTAGTAGTATATCATAATTAATATTTTTTGTTTTATAGAAAAACAAAACATAATAAAATAAATCAGGGTAACACAAAAATTTTTCTTTTAAACTTTCTTCGTCTAACTCGCAAAATTCTTTAATTTGTTTATTCACTTGTGAAATCTTACTTTTAGGCAATGCTCCATCAAAAAAAGCAAGTTCGATTTTCTCTTTTTTCCTGCAAGCATTAAGGTAATAATCAAAAACTAAATTACAAAATGGTATATATTTCTTCAAATCAATTAATCTATTTTTTGCACTTTGATATCTATTAGAATTTATACAACAAATAATGTAATATATTTCTAAATCAAAATCAAACAAAACATTTCCATCTAAATATTTTCTTATAATAAATGAAGCACTTTCATATTCCCCTGAATATGCAAGCGATAAACCTATCCTTAGTAATATTTCATCATCTTTTGTCTTAAAAGAAAGTAAGATTTGTTTTATTTGTTTTACCTTGTCGTAATCATTTAAGTTGTATGAGATAATGATTTGGTTACACAAGTCGTGTATACTATTTTCCCCGTAATTATTAAGTAAATCTTGTGCTTTGTCAAAGTTCTTATTAAAAATGTATGCTATTGCTAACTCACTACGCAAAACTTCATAAGAAAACTCCCCAATTTTTTCAAACTCTTTTATTGCCTTTTCATACTTTTGTTCATTCATATATTTTCTAGGTGTTTTTAATTGTTCTTCCAAATATGATAAATTTGAATAAACTTTAAAGGTTTTATTACTTTTTTTAGATGTCCAGTTATTTGTTCGACTTAAATATCCCTCAATCATTTTTTTATCTTTTGGAAAATCTTTTTCTAAACGCTTTTTATAATAATCTACCTTTTGAACATCATCTAAAAATGTATACATTAGTATTAAGTTTGCTAATCCAAGTTCTTCAAAATTAGAGTTTTTCATAATAAGAGAATGAAATATAATTGCTAGGTTAATATTTTTTAATAATAAATTTGCTTGCGCATAAAGTAGGTAGTAAAATTCTTGCACACCCTTATCTTTTTTTTCCCCTCTTTTCATAAAATTAAGGGCTTTATCAATCTCCTTCATTCTAAAATATTTTACTGCATTTTCGTAGTAAAACATACTATCTCTATTAAATTGAATTAGGTTATCGTTTTTAATATCTAAATTAGTATCTTCCATAACATAAACTTATGCCAATTTTTTGTAAAAAAATACAAAAAAATGACTTTTTCCCTTTTAATATTATAAATATACCAAATTTAATTAACTTTTACAATCATATAATTTTATTTTAAAATAAATAATATTTTCTAGGACTATTAAATGTATGCGAGGATTTTGTGCTGTAAAAATTTTTAAAAAAATTTTTACAATGAAGTTTTAAGTTCTTAAAACTTCATACAAAAGTTTCACTTTTGGCACAAAATCCAAATTAAAAACCTAATGACAACAATAAGTGTCTATAAAAAAATAAAAAGTGAATAAAAAAATGAGCACTTTTACTCATTTTTTAACATATCTAAATTATATATAATTCTTCTACACTGCTCACATTCAATATATCCTCTATCTTTAAGTTTAGTCATAAGAGCCGCAGGGATTGACATACTACAACCTCCACAAGCAGAACCATTATTAGCAATGATAACAGGAAGTCGTTGGTCTTGCTTAATTTGTTTATATCTATTCATTAGATTTGGTTCAACTTTCTCTTCAATTAATGCTAATTTAGCCTTAATTTCTTTAATTTGTGGAATAAATTTACTTTCAATTTCCGAACATTTTTCTTTTGCGTCTTTATACTTTTGTTTAAAACTAAGAACATTGTTTTTATATGTTTCAAAACTATTTAAAATTGATTTAATATTTTCAACTTGACTTGACAAATTTCTTTCAAAGTTTGACAAATCCAATGTAAATTTCTCTAATTTCTCAATAGATTTTGTTCTTTCAACTTCTGTCATTGAACTAGTATCGGTTGAAATATTTTCCATTTGCTTTTTAATATTTTCAAAATCTGATTTTGTTTTTTCAAAAACAATGATTGCTTTTTTAGCAAGTCCATCAACTTCAACAAGTTTTGCCTGATTTTCTTTAACAAGGCTAGCAAGTTTATTCAAATTATCTCTTTCTGGTAAAGAGTTGTAATCTCTTTCCAAATTAGACAACTTTTCATCAAGTGCTTGATATTCTAAAATTGTCTTAAACATCTTCAATACCCCTTTAAATTATTTTTTTAATCAAAAGCAATCTTTCATTTATATCTCTCACAAATTTATTTTTCAAAATTTGCTCACATTTATTTTTTTCATAATTTAGATAGCAAATAAAATCTTTACTTTTTTCTTTTAAATTAGTCTTACCAAATAGAAGTTCTTCTCTTGTTAATTCAAAATGTTTATTAGCACGACTAACAACGATTATATTATAAAACATTTTCCCTTCTTTTGCAATAACATCTTGTTGAATTTCAAACATACTACTTGTAAGAAACTGTCTTAATTCAATAACATTAGTTTGCGGTTGTAAAATAAAATCACTAAAAATTTTCTCTTTATCTTGGGATAGGATTTTTATAATTTCCATACCCCCCATTCCAGCAATAATAACTTGTTTTGGCAAGATTTTTGGAAAATTTGCAGGTAAAAAAGCATCTAATTCATCATTAAAAACTTCTAAGCCATCACCTACTAAATAAGAAATTTTATCATTAAAATGTTTTAGATTAACGCGTGATTTATTTAAACACTTTAAACTGATATCTGTAACAAATGCAAAATCAATTAAATTATTTTCAAACAAATATTTAGTTATGTAACCGTGATCTGCTCCAATATCTGCAATAATTTTTGAGTTAACATAACTACAAATTTTATTTATTCTTTTATTAATTTTAATCACAGAACCCTTCCAACTTTTTACATCTATTTGGGTGACGAAGTTTTCTAAGTGCTTTTGCTTCAATTTGTCTAATTCTTTCCCTTGTTACCGAGAATTCTTTCCCCACTTCTTCAAGCGTTCTTGGGTGAGAATCATCAAGTCCATATCTTAACCTAATAACCTTTTGTTCTCTTGGAGTAAGGGAATCGATAGCGCTCATAAGTTGTTCTCTTAAAATTAATTGAACGGCATTATCAACAGGAGATTTAATTGATTCATCTTCAACAAAATCACCTATTTTACTATCATCTTCTTCGCCAACAGGATTTTCAAGCGAAATAGGGTCAAGGGCAATTTTTTGTATTTCACAAACTCTTGCTTCTGATATACCCATCTTCTCAGCAATTTCTTGGGCTGTTGGATCTCTACCTAGTGTTTGCATTAACTGCCTTGAAACTCTCAATAACTTATTAATTGTTTCTACCATATGAACAGGAATTCTTATTGTCCTTGATTGGTCTGCTATTGCACGAGAAATTGATTGTCTTATCCACCAAGTTGCATATGTTGAGAACCTAAACCCCTTTGTATAGTCAAACTTTTCAACTGCTCTAAGTAAACCTAAGTTCCCTTCTTGGATAAGGTCAAGGAATTGCATACTTGTCCTACCGACATATTTTTTTGCGATACTAACTACAAGTCTTAAGTTGCTTTCAGAGAGTTTTCTTCTAGCGTATTCATCTCCCTTGCTCATTCTTTTGGCATACTCAATTTCTTCTTCGCTACTAAGTAAAGCGACCTTGCCTATATCTTTTAGATACATTTTAACAGGGTCATCAACGCTTACTTGACTAGCAATTAAGTTGATATCTTCAACATCATCAGTAATCTCAGATGCTTTATTAATTTTAATATCCTTTTCATTAAAAAATGAAATAACTTCTTCTATATCTTTTGGAGAAGCATCATATTTGTTTAATAGTCTAACGATGATATCTTCTTCGTTAAGACTACCCTTTTGTTTTGCTATTTCTAAAAATTTGTCTATATCTGGTTGAAATTTTTCATTATACATTATTTGTTTATCTCCAATTTTTTATTTCTTTTGCAATAGTATTTAATTGATTAGCAATTTCTTTACGCTTATCTAAATCTTTTTCATTTTTAAAAAGATTTGTAAGTTCCTCTTGTTTTTGTTTAAGTGCTAAAACCCCCAATTTTTCAACACATTCGTTAAAATAAATATCCTTATTTTCCCCAAAATCATTAAAATTAAAGTTGATAATTTGAGCAATATCAGGGTTATTTTCCACATCAAAATAATCAAAAAGAGAACTTATAGTATAAGATTTATTATTTTGATAGCAGTTTCTAGCAAACTCAAACAAACTATTATAATTTGGATTTTTAAAGATAAGTTTTTTATCTAACACTTTCTTAGCATAATCTTTTTTATGGATAATACTTGCAAGCACAAATCTCTCTGCTTTTACATACCCTTCTGGCCTAGAAATTAAGGAATTTTCACCTAAATTCTCGCCTTGTTCAAAATTATTTGATAAATTTAAAGTCATATCTCGTCTTAAAATATCTTGTGAAATGTTTGTTTTATTAGACAAAATTTTCAAATAAATTTCTCTTTCTGAATTTGTTTCTAAGTTTGTTAAAATCTCCATACACTCGACAATAAACTTATTTTTTTCAAAATTATCATTTAAATTATATTTCTTTTCAAGTGCATTTATTTTAAATTCTACCCCACTAGCAGCACTTTCTATACATTTTTTTAATTCTTCTGCACCATATTTGTTTAAAAACTCGTCAGGGTCAAGGTTGTCTATTAATGTAACTACCCTAATTTCGAGTCCCGTTTGTGCTAAAACATCTATCGCCTTAAAGGTGGCTTTTTGTCCAGCACCATCACCGTCTAAACATAAAACGACTTTATCTGTAAACTTTTTTAGTTCTTTGCCGTGGAATGATGTGATGGCTGTCCCCATACAAGCAACTGCATTTTTAAAACCTGCTTTGAACATCGCAATTACATCAATTGTTCCCTCACAAACAATTATGTAATCAATTTTTTGTTCTTTTCTTAATTGTTTAATTGAATTAATATTATAAACCGTTCTACTCTTATCAAAAACTATTGTTTGAGTGGAATTTCTATATTTTGCATACTTTGGGTTATCTAATAAGGTCCTTGCAGTAAAGCCAATACAATCTCCAAAAGTATTAATTATAGGAAAAATCAATCTTGTAGCAAAGACATCATATGGCTCATTATTATCGTTATACTCTATTAAACCAGCCTTGTGCATAGTATCAAAATCAATATTATTTTCTCTTAAGAATTTTATAAGACCTTTCCAATCTGGGCTATAACCAATTTCAAAATTCTTAACTACTTGACTATCAAACTTTCTTTTCTTTAAATAATTTATTGCCTGTTCATCATTTGTTGAATTAAGACAATTTATGTAATAATCTTTTGCAAGATTTAACGAGCGTAAAACCCTTTCTTTACTTCTTAACTTTTCTAAGTCCAACGAGTTATCAGTAATCTCAGGGATTTTCAAATTAGCAGACTGAGCAAGCATCTTTACTGCTTCAAAAAAACTTACATTTTCATATTTTTGAACAAAGGAAATGACATCTCCACTTTCCCCACACCCGTAACAATGATAATACTGTTCATCTTCATTAACGGCAAAAGATGGCGTTTTTTCAAAATGAAAAGGACAACACGCCCAAAAAGTTTTGCCTTTTTTCTCCAATGTAACGGATTTCGAAATAACGGAAACGATATCATTACTCTGTTTTACTTGCTTAATAAACTCAGCAGGAAAACCACGATTAATCAAAACTTCACTCCCATAAAAAAAACTAACTAATTTATATATACAACATAAAAAGGCTTTTTCCTTTTTTTTCATAAAAAAAAGTCAAAAACTTTTGACTTTTTTATTTTTTCTTAGTCTTTACACATAAATTTTAAAATTTTACTCAGTGATTTAAACAAAAATTAAAATTTTAAAAGACAAAATTAAATCTTACTCAACTGATAAAATATAATAATAAACAGGTTGTCCACCACAAATTGCATTAAATTCACACTGAGGATAAACTTCATGCAAATGTTCTTGCAATTTAACCGCGTCATCTTCTTTTACTTCTTGTCCATAGAAAAGATTTACATTCGCAGTTTGGTCATCAATCAATTTTCCAACAAGACTTTCTACCGTTTCAGGTATTTCCTTTCCTTTTGCTAAAATTGAATTATTATCAAGCCCAATTATTTCTCCAATACTTAAATCAAAGCCATCGACATGAGTATCTCTCACAGCATAAGTTACACTGCCTGTTTTGACATTTTTCATTGATTCTGTCATTGCTTCAATATTTTCTTCAACTGTTCCCTCAGGGTTAAATGATAAACAAGCAGAAATCCCTTCTGGCACACTCCTTGTAGGTAAAACGACAATATTCTTACTTGTTAAATCTTTTGCTTGCTCAGCAGCAAGTATTATATTTTTATTATTTGGCAAAACAAAAACAGTTTCCGCATTTACTTTATCTATTGCCTCTGCTATATCGTTTGCACTAGGGTTCATAGTTTGCCCACCCGTTATAATGTGGTCTACCATTAAATCTTTAAATAATAAAGCAAATCCATCACCTGCGGAAACAGAAACAATTCCCATAGGCTTAGCAGGTTCCTTCTTTGCTTGTTCTTGTTGAAGTTTTCTATTCTTATCAAGCATATTTTCAATTTTTATACTAACCAACTCTCCAAGTTCAAGTCCATAACCTATTGCTTTTTGAGGTTCATTAGTCAAAACTTGTGCTTTAACAAGACTTAAATCTCCCAAGCAAATTACACTATCACCTATTCCAACCAACAATTCTTTAAGTTTATCAATATCACTTTGAGTAGTTTTTTTATGCATATTTACAATCATATACTCAACAGAATAAACAAATTGGATTTCGACAATATCAACTGCTACATTTCTATCCTTGTCATTTTGATAAGCAACATCAGGATTAAGATAATCATTATTAGCACTCTCATCGCCTTCTAGTGCTTTATAAAACCCTGTGAAAATAACAAGCAACCCTCTACCACCTGCATCAACAACTCCCGCTTTTTTTAGAACAGGTAAAAGTTCAGGTGTTTGCATTAAAATCTCTTCGCCTTTGTCAATCACATCTTTTAAAAAGACTTCAAAATCAGTTACTTTCCTACAACAACTAACAGCATAATCAGCCATTACTCTAATAACGGTTAATATTGTTCCTTCTTTTGGTTTTGTAACTGCCTTGTAAGCAATGTCAGCCCCTTCTTTCATAGCAAGTGCAAAGTCTTTTGTCTTAACTTCTGTGCATTGTCCAATAACTTTTGACATACCTTTTAGAATTTGTGATAAAATAACGCCAGAATTACCTCTTGCTCCCCTTAATGCACCTTTTGTAATTGCCTCTGCAAGACTGTCAAAATTATTATTTATACACTCATTCACCTCTTTTGTTGCTGACTTAAAAGTCAAATTCATATTTGTCCCTGTATCTCCATCTGGCACAGGAAAAACATTTAATGAGTCAACATATTTTCTATTTTCATCGAGCAAACTAGAAGCAGTTAAAATCATCTTCCTAAACATTGCTCCATTGATTGTTTTCTGCAATTTTAAAATCCTCCACGGTTATTTGTATATAAAAGACCAACTACATAAGTCTAAATTACAATAAAAAAACTAGACCCTTACCCCTATGACTTTAATATTAACTGCATCTACAATCATACCTGTAAATTTCTCCACACTGTATTTAACTGTGCTTTTTACACTATCACATACGGCTGTGATTGAAACTCCATATTTTAATATGACATTCAAATCTACAACAATATGATTGTCTATACTAGTTATTTTAACGCCACGAGAAAAGGACCTATTCTTAAATATCTCGCCAAAACCTTCCTTAGCACTCCTTGTAACAAGGTCTACAACTCCATAGCAATCAAGGGCATTGAACCCTGCAACTACGGCGATTGCATTATTATCAATTGTGATATCACCAAATGCATTAGATGTTTTAACGAACATATCTCTTCCCTTTTCTTTTTAAGTTTACGCAAACATTAATTAGTATACATAACTTTCAAATAGTATAATACTACATTTCTATTTATTGTGCAAGTAATTTAATTAATTTTTTATTTTTTTGAATTACAAATTTTGACAATCATTTGTATTTACTATTATCCTATCTCAATTTATTTTTACTTTTTTAAAACTATTCTCTAATAAAAAATATTTTTCAATTTTGACCTATTAAACTAAAAATTAAATCTATTTATAAACTTTATTTAAAAACGGCAAACTAAACTATTTCGGGGACTTTGTGCAAAAAAGTTTCACTTTTTGCGTGAAATTTTTTATAAATTTCACAGTAGCAATCTTGCTACGGCAAGATTGCTACTGCACAAAGTCCCCTAAAATAAAACAAGTTTTCATCAACATAATAAATTTTATATTTGTAATAATTTTTTTAGCATTTTTCTAATAGGACAAAATCATAACAAAAAAAAGACATATAAAAAATAAAAAAGGAAGAAAGCCTTCCTTTAATCTACTCCATATCAATGTAATGTTTTTTGAATAAAAATTTAAGTAATTTCGAAAAAACTTTTGGAACTTTAATACAATAAATTTTCATCTATGTAACCCTACCCTTTAAAAAATAATATGTTAAAACATTTAATATTGTTACAAGACAAAAATCAAAAATACATTAATTCATTCTCTTAAAATCTAGTTAAGTTTTAAAAAATATCTTTACCTACTATCTTCATTTTAGTTTTAAAATTGCGCTCTTTTTATCTTTACTTGAAAATAAATAATTCCCAACAACAACCATACCAACACCAAGCGATTTCAAACTATGAATATTACTATCATTGACACCGCCGTCCACTTCAATTATACAATTTATTTTATATTCTCTTATAAAATTTTGAATTTGTTTTATTTTATCATAGGTGTTTTCAATAAATTCTTGTCCACTTTTACCAGGTTCCACACTCATAACAAGCAAAACATCAATAAAACATAAAAAAGGTAAAATCTCATCTACATTTGTTGTCGGTTTGAAAGACAGTCCAACAAATGTATTTTGTCTTTTTATCTTTTTTAGAATTTTCAAGACTTCTTCACCACTTGAAAAACTCTCATAATGAACAGTTAAAATATTTGCCCCTGCCCTAATATATTTTTTATAAACTTTTTGTGGTTGCGAAATCATTAAATGAACATCAAGCGGTCTATTAGTTATTTTTTTAATTTGCTTTATGGTATTGTAATCAAAAGTAGTAGATTTAACAAAATTTCCGTCCATAACATCACAATGAATGTAGTCAATATCTAATTTTTCAAGTTGCAAAATATAATTTGATAAATCTTCCACTTTTGGAGGATTAGTTGAAGCAGATATTAGCATTTTTACTCCTTATTAATAAATCTTCTTCTAAGTTGCCCACAAGCCCCATCAATATCATTACCCAAACTTCTTCTTGTTGTAACATTTATTTTATACGATTTTAAAATTTTAGCAAAATTATCTATTGTTTCAGGCTCACATTTTTTAAAATTATTTTCCTTCACTTCATTTAAGTTAATTAGATTGACAATACAATTCATATTAGAAATTAATTTTGCTAGCATTAGAGCATCTTCCTTTGACGAATTTATTCCATCAATCATAATATATTCAAATAAAATTCTTCTATTGGTTTTTGTAAAATAGTATTTGCAAGCATTAATTATGTCATTTATTTTATATGCTTTTGAAACGGGCATAATTTTACTTCTAATTTCATCATTTGGAGCGTGAAAAGAGATACATAAATTAATTTGATTGCCCGATTTGGCAAGCATATATATTTTATCAACTAGTCCACAAGTGCTAAGTGAAATATTCCTTTGACTATAATTAAGACCGTGTTTATCGGTAGCAATTTTAATAAATTCTAAAACATTATCATAATTGTCAAGCGGTTCGCCACTGCCCATTAAAACAATATTTGTAACTTTTCTATCAAATGTTGTCCCACCTAAAAAAGAATTTGCGACAATAGCCTGTGATATAATCTCTCCACTAGTCAAATTTCTAACAAGCCCATCTATGCCAGACGCACAAAATTTACACCCCATTCGGCAACCCACTTGACTTGACACACAAAGAGTATAGCCAAATTTATAATTCATTAAAACGCCTTCTATAATATTCCCATCATTTAGTCTATATAAGAACTTCTTTGTCCCGTCTTTTGACTCTTGGACCTTTATTATTTGTAAACATACATCATCATAATTTTCTTTCAAACTTGTGACTAAATCTTTTGGAATATTACTCATTTGCTCTAAAATTTTGTTATTATGAAGTTGATTAAAAATTTGCTCAGCCCTATATTTTGGTTGTCCTAATTTAATTAAAACTTCTTGTAATTTCTCAAAAGTCAAACTCAATAAACTTTCTTTCATTTGCTTTCTCCAATTAACATCTCGCCAACTTGTATACTTTTACCATTTAAAAATGCTTTTGAGTGCATTACTTTACTGTTTGGGGCTTGGATAACATCAAGCAAAATATACCCGTCTTTGCATTTTACTACAAGTCCATCTTTGCTATTTGATAAAACAACTTGACCATTTTTAAATTGATTTTCTTCAATCTCTTTTATATACGGGCTTGATTTAAAAACTTTAATAAAATTATCTTTATATTTAACCCTTGCAACAGGCCAAGGATTTAAACCTAAACAAAAGTTTGATATTTCTTCCATAGTATTATTGAAATCAATAAAAGAATTTCCTTTTTCTAACTTTGGATAATAAGAAGATAAATTCTCATTTTGTTTTACATAAGTTGCTCTATTGTTTTCTATATCTGTAAGAGTTTTAACTAACAACTCTCCGCCTATGTGAGCAAGCCTAAGTGTTAATTCTCCCGCAGTTTCACCCTCACATATTTGTGTTTTTTTACTACTTATAATATCTCCCGTATCAAGTCCAATGTCTGTCTTCATTATTGTAATGCCTGTTTCTTTCTCCCCATTTATAATACACCAATTAATTGGACAACTACCCCTATATTTTGGTAAAAGAGAAGCGTGAACATTAATAACTCCATATTTTGCAAGAGTTAAAATGTTTTGCCTTAAAAACTGACCAAATGAAGCCGTTACCAATACATCTGGCTTATATTTCGATATCTCTAAGACTGCATTTGGTGAACTCACTTTTTCATATTGCAAAACAGGAATATTATGTTCTAAACCATATTGTTTTACTTCACTATATACAATCTTATGCCCTCGACCGACAGTTTGGTCGGTGTTAGTTACAATGCAAACGACCTTGTGTTCACTCTTTAATAAATACTCTAATACTATTTTTGAAAATTCTGCTGAACCTAAAAAAGCAACTTTCATATCTTTACCAACTTTTAAAAACTATTTTATTGTTTTATTTACAAACTATCATTACTACTAAAATAATTAGTTTTTTTGACCTTTTAAACGGACAATTAGAAAACTTCAATCATCAATTTAGTAACTAAAAACTATTTTTTTATGGGGCTGTGAATAAATTTGATTTCATCAAATTTCAAACACTTTCGTGTTTTTTTGCCTTAAAGGCAAAAATTCACAGCCCCGTATTTTTACCTTCTATAATTTTCCTTGTTATTATTAATTAAATCAATATACAATATTCCGTTCAAGTGGTCAAACTCATGACAAAATGCTCTTGCCATAAAATCACTCACAGTCATACTAACAGGGTTATTGTATCTATCAACAAACTCCATAGTAACAGTTTTTGGTCTAACTACTTCTTCGCTTCTATTAGGAACACTTAAACACCCTTCTTGCCCCTTTTGAGTTCCGCTTTGTTTTTTTATAACAGGATTAATTACTTCTAAATAATAGTTATTAAGAGATATAACAAAAACTCTTTTTAAAACACCAACTTGTGGAGCCGCAAGTCCAACTCCGTCAGACTTTTTTAAAGTTTCTTTCATATCATCAAGCAAATCCCATAAAGATTCATCAAATCTAGTAACTACTTTTGAAGTTTTTCTTAAAATTTCATCTCCTACAACTAAAATTCTTCTTAGCGCCATAATAAAAATCCCCTTTCTACAAAAATATTTTATCACAAATTTAATTGTTATTACTACAAATAATAATAAAAAATTAAAATAAGTTTAAAAAGTATTATCAAAATTTTAAATCTTTTAACTCTTTCAAAACTAAATACCATAAATCAAAAACTAATAGACATAAAAAAAACTGCAATTGGATTGTTTAACTTAAAAATTTTAATTATTTATTAAAAAAACTAATTATTATAATAAAAAGAACTAATTTTAATTATTTAAAAGCAATAACTTTTCTAAATCAACTCAAATTTTGTGGTTCATTTTCAACAAAAATTGAAACCTTATTTGCCTTATTGCTATCGCAAATATCATAGATTTTTGGAATGATAATTGGAGCATTTTTTTTGTTTATCCTAATCATAATTTGATATCTATAATTACCTTGTATTCTTTTTTTAGGGCATTTCATAGGGTAAAGATAAACAAAATCGCTTGTGTAAATCTCTTTTAATTTAACTATCTCATCATATAATTTTTTAAGTGCAAGTTCTGCCTTACTACTATCTTGGCTAATTACCAACACTCTAAGCATACTGACAAATGGCGGAAATTTTGTAACTTCCCTTAAATTAATTTCTCTTTTATAAAAGGCATTGTAATCATATGTTGAAGCATATCTATAAGCAAAATGTCTTGGAAAATATGTTTGTAAAACAACCTTGCCTTCCTTATCACTTCTACCTGCCCTTCCCGCAACTTGTGTGATTAGTTGGAAAGTCCTTTCAATAGCCCTATAATCAGAAAAATGCAAACTCACATCAGCATCAACAATTCCAACCAGAGTAACTTTATTAAAATCGTGTCCCTTTGCAATCATTTGAGTCCCAACTAAAATTGCTGGACTTGTTTTATTAAATTTTTCTAATATTTCACCAAAACTATTTTTATTTCTCGTAACATCATTATCAAGTCTAAAAATTGGGACATTAAAAAGTTTTTTAAGTTCGTCAACAATTCTTTGAGTTCCAACTGCACCATATCTAATTGAAGTGCTACCACATTTTGGGCATTTAGTAAATTTTTTATATCTTCTACTACAATAATGGCACTTTAAAAGGTCATCTTCTTTATGGTAAACAAGTGAAACATCACAATCTTGGCACTTTGGCACATAGCCACAATTAGTGCACATAATAAACGAAGAAAAGCCTCGTCTATTAATAAAAATCATTGCTTGGTTATTATTGTTTATACAATTTTCTAGTTCGGCAATTAACCTATATGAAAAAATATTCATATTCCCTTTTCTTGGTTCTAGGAGCATATCTACTATTTCAATGTTTGGAAGTTGTTTAGCATTTGCTCTATCTGTTAAGGTTAAAAGCCTATACTCTCCCTTTTTAACTAAGTAGAAACTTTCAATGCTAGGCGTAGCACTACCTAAAACAAGCGGGCAATCGTTTAAAAATGCAAGATATTTTGCGACTTCGTGGGTATGAAATCTTGGGTTGCTTTCACTATAATAACTGCCGTCGTGTTCTTCATCAATTATTATAATACCAATATCTTCAAGCGGTGCAAAGATACAAGAACGAGCCCCTATTGCAATCTTTGCCTCTTTATTTTTTAGTCTATTCCACTCATCAAACTTTTCGCCTTGTGAAAGGTTACTGTGAAGAATAGCAACAGTATCTCCAAAAGCATTTCTAAAACGAGCAAACATTTGTGGAGTTAATGAAATCTCTGGGACTAACATTATAGCCGTTTTATTTCTACTAAGTGCCTTTTTAATACACTCAATATAGACTTCTGTTTTCCCACTGCCTGTTACTCCGTGAAGCAAATAAGTTGCATATCTGCTATTTGAAATACTATCCACTGCTTTTTGTTGTTGGTCATTAAGAGTAATTTGTTTTTTCTCCAATGTAAAACTTGATTTAGGAAGTCTATTTTCTTTTACTTTTCTGATCTTTACAAAATTTTTTTCCAAAACAGTTTTTAAAACCGTGCTTGAAAACTTATTTAAAAGTTGGTCTTTTCTAACTTCTCCATTTTCTTTCAAATATAGTAAAAGTTCAACTTGCTTATTTGCCCTTTTAATACAAGGGATATCATCAACATTAATTGAAATATACTCAACAATTTTATCCTTAACCTTACCGTTAATAATAAGCGGTGGCAAACACAACTTTATTACATCTATTTGGCGAAGATAAAATGTTTTCTTCATAAAAAAACACAACCTTAGCATATTTTCACTTAGCAAAGGTTGTGAATCTCTTACACTAATAATATCTTTTAATTTATCTAAATCGTAAGTAGAAGTTTCTTTGATATTAATTACAAATCCCTCAACCTTTCTATTACCAAACTCAACAACTACCCTATGTCCCTTTTCAACTACAAGGTTATTTGGTATAGAATAGTCGAAAATCTTATCAGTTGTGCTGGACATAACATCAACTATTACTTCTGCAATCATATAAAAACCTACTTACTTGTATTTTCATCTTTTTTATTAGGGTCAGTGATTACGACTTTACCTGCATAAAACTCACGCAAAGCGAGCGAAATCTCTTTTTCATCATTTGACTCAATAAATTCTGGCATTTGTTTTGCAAGTTCTTTTGCTCTTTTTGAAATAACATTAGTTAAAATATATTCATTTCCAGCAAGTTTTCTTAATTCTTCAATAGGTGGATCAATCATCATAATAAATCATTTTCCTTTTATTACTTTTAACTTGATTATTTTAACACACAATTTTTATAATTGCAAGAGATTATTTTGCTAAAATTTGATAAAAACTTAAACAATGATAATAAGGTAGATAAGCAAATATTAAAATTCACAAAATTAAAGTTTATCTATAAAATCTTTTTCATATAAAATATTTATTTTAAGCGCGCGTGCTTTATCTAATTTGCTACCAGCGTCAGCCCCACAAATTACATAATCTGTGTTTTTTGAAACACTAGAAACAACTTCCCCGCCCCTATCTTCAATAAGTTTAGTGGCTTCTTGTCGTTTATAATTATCAAGTGTTCCTGTTAAAACAAACTTTTTATTATAAAAAAAACTATCTTTATTGATTTGTTTTTGCTCACTCTTTTTTATATTAACTCCTAACTCAAATAATCTCTCAATCTCATCTAAGTTGTCCTTATTTGAAAAATATTCAATTATATTTTTAGCAATAATATCTCCTATATCATTTATATTTATTAATTGTTCGTAAGTAGCATTTTTTAACGAGTTAATATCTAAAAATTTTTTTGCTAAATCTTTTGCTGTTTTTTCGCCAACCCCGTCAATACTTAAAGCGTCAATAAAGTTATTTAAGTTAACATTTTTACTTTTCTCAATACTAGATAAAATATTGTTAATCTTTTTATCTTTAAACCCTTCTATTCCTTCAAAATCTTGGGGGGTTAATTGATATAAATCGCTTGCTTTTCTAATTAAATTTTTATCAAATAATGTAGCAATAATTTTATCACTAAGCCCCACAATATCCATACAATTTTTAGAAGCAAAATATGTTATCTTATTAATTTGCTTATCTCTACAATTTGGGTTAACGCAAAATAAATTTATTCCTATCTCTTGTAACTTCTCTTTACAGCAAGGGCAAATTATTGGCTTTTCTATCTCTTTTGAATTTTCAAAATCTTGTGCAAGCCCTAGAATTTCAGGGATAACTTCATTACTTCTTCTGACAAAAACCAAACTATTGATTTTTATTTTTTTCCTTTTTATATCGTCATAATTATTTAGTGTCGCCCTTGTAATTTTAGCCCCAGCAAGTTCAATAGGCTCAATTATACCCGTTGGATTGATTTTACCTGTTCTTCCAACATTCCACTCAACACCTTTTAACATACTTGTCATCTCTTGTGGTGCGAATTTATATGCTATTGCCCACTTAGGAAATTTTGCAGTAAAGCCTAACTCCTCTCTACTAGCAAGGTCATCTAATTTAAAAACTAGTCCATCTATAAGAATATTTAATTTACTCTTTTCTTTGTCAACCTTATTTATAACTTCTTGCATTTTTTCTATTGACGAGGTTGTTTCAAACAAATCACCTGTCAAAAATTTGTTCTTTTTTAAGAAGTTTTGAACATCGCTTTGAGTTTTTATCTCACTATTTTCAATGCTAATTATATCGTAAAAAACAACATCAAGGTTTCTTTTTGCAGTTACTTTTGGGTCAAGGTTTCTCATTGCCCCCGCAACAGCATTTCTTGCATTTTTTAATTTTTCACTAGCGGTTTTATTGTATTTTTCCAAATTTTCTAATGTAATAATTCCTTCCCCTGCAATAGTTAAATCTTTTTTATATTCGATTTGCAAAGGGACAGATTTTATCGTCTTAACCTGCTCAGTTATATCTTCTCCAACTACACCATTTCCCCTAGTTGAAGCCCTAAATAGTAATCCGTTTTTATATTCGACAATTACCCTTAATCCATCGAATTTATATTCTATTGTAAACTTTGGATTTTTTACAACTTCCCTAACATCATCTACAAATTTCTGTAAAGATTGCAAATCGTTGCATTTATTCAAACTATATAATCTTACCTTGTGTTCAACTTTTTTAAATTCTGGCAAAACTTCCCCACCCACTCTAAGCGTTGGTGAAGATGGTAAAACTTTATTAAGTTTTTGTTCTAACAAAACGAGTTCATCATACAAAACATCATAATCATAATCTGATACAATAGGTTTATCTAAAACATAGTAATGATAAGCATAGTCATTTAAGATTTTAACAAGTTCTTCCATTCTATCCATATCATTTTGCATATTATACTCCTTTTTATTCGCTAACTATTGAAATTGGGGCATATTCTATTGAAAGAGTTTTTCTACCAACATTTTCAAATTCAATAGTTACACATTTTGTTAAAGCAATTCCCAAATTGCCTGTAATAACTCCTTGCCCAAACTTAGGGTGCGAAACTTTAACTCCGACAGCATATTTTTTTTCTAAATTTTCATCTTTCTTGTTTTTAATAGTATCTCCACCAAGAGAAAAACTAGTCTTTTTAGAAAAAGTTGGAAAATCTTCGTGGATACTCTCTTTTGAAGTGCTATAATTATCTCTATATTTATAAGCATTTGAATAAGTGTTTCTAAAAGAAGATGTATTATATCCACTTGAAAATCTATTTTGATAGCCATAACCATCATCAAAAGAATTGTTAAAATTAGAATACATTGGAGTTTTAATTAGGTCACATTCTTCCAAAAACCTTGATGGAATTAAATACTCACTTCTACCATACATAAACCTTGAATTTGCACTTGATAAAAATAACTTTTTTTCTGCCCTTGTGATTGCCACAAACATAAGTCGTCTTTCTTCTTCAATGTCGCTTGATGACGAATTTGCTCTAATAATAGGAAACATTTTTTCTTCAAGTCCAACAATAAAGACAACTTTAAATTCAAGCCCCTTTACCGCGTGAACGGTTGCTATTGTTACAGTATTATTTTTATCATCATAAGAGTCCATATCCGTAATGAGTGTTATTGACTGTAAAAACTCACTAACAGTGCTTTTTGGGTTATTTTTAAAATATTCCTGTGCCATAAGTATAAAATTGCCTATGTTAAGAAGTCGTGCCATATCCTCTTCACTTGTAGAAGAATAAATAGACTTAAAATCAATTAAATTTATCATATAATTAACAAATTCAAATCCCGCTAGATTTTGATATGCGTCATTTAATTTTACTACAATATCTTTAAAAGGCTTTATTTTTTTCTCAATGCTAGCATCTAGCAAATATTCTTCTGAATTTAAAATTAAGTTATATGGAGTTGTATTATGAAAATCTGCAAGTTGGAGTAAATTTTTTATAGTTGCCTCACCTATTCCCCTTTTTGGAAAATTAATTATTCTAGCAAATGAAGTTGAGTCATAAGGGTTTGTAAGCATTTTTAAGTATGCAACAATATTTTTTATTTCTAACCTATCAAAGAACTTATTTCCGCCAAATACTTTATAGGGTATATTATTGTTTAAAAATTTTTCTTCTATTGGAGCAGTCATTGAGTTTAATCTAGTCAAGACAGCAAAATCATTATAACTATATCCTTCGTTTGTTACCATTCTCTTTATTGTATTTGAAACAAAATCTGCTTCATTAAACTCATCTCTTGCCTTATAGTAAACAACACTATCCCCCATTTCGTTATCTGTCCATAAAATTTTATCATTCCTTGACCTATTATTTCTTATCAATCTGTTTGCAAGGGTTATAATAGATTTTGTGCTACGATAATTTTGCTCCAACTTTAAGATTTTATGATTAGGAAAATCTTTTTGGAAATCTCTAATGTTTTGTATGTTCGCCCCACGCCAAGAGTAAATACATTGGTCCTCATCACCTACTACAAATATGTTTTTGTATTCCCCAGCAAGTTCTCTAACTATATGATATTGAATTTCGTTAGTATCTTGGAACTCGTCGACATGAATATACATAAATCTATTTTGATACCTTTTTAAAATATCTGGAAATTCTTTAAAAAGTTCATAAGTCCTTATTAAAAGGTCGTCAAAATCAAGCGCATTATTACTTGCTAAAAAATTTTGATAAGCAGAATAAACGCTAGTAATTTCGTCTATATTGTTTTCATATTGATTTAACTTTTTATATTCCCACGGGGAAAGATTTTTGTTTTTAGCATTAGAAATATGATAACTTACCTTTGAAGCAAAATTGTCAATCTTTATTCCTAAATTTTCTATAACCGTTTTTATAGCCCTTTCCTTTTCCGTGTCAGTGTAAATAGAAAAGTTACTATCAAAATTTGCCGTATGGTTTAAATTTTTAGATGACTTTAAACTTGAAATATGTTTCCTAAGTATTTTTACACACATTGAATGAAATGTCGAAATCCATATGTCTTGTGCATCATCTCCTAAAAGAGTAAATAGCCTTTCTCTCATTTCATTCGTTGCCTTATTTGTAAAAGTTATAGCAAGTATATTATGAGGATTTACTCCTAAATTCTTAATTAAATAGGCAATCCTATATGTAACAAGTCTAGTTTTGCCACTTCCTGCTCCTGCTAAAACCATAATTGCACCATTTATTTCGTTTAAAGCAGTTAGTTGTGCATTATTTAATAAACTTAAATCTATATTATCCACTCGTAAAACTTTCACTTTTTGCAATTTTTAAAGGTTTAAAATAAACTAAATTAAATCATAAATTAACAGCAAAAAGCATTCTCTCCTATGTTAAAAATTATAACAACAAGCACAAAAAAAATCAACTAAACAATATGTAAGATTGACATTTATTTAGTTGATTTAATTTGATAACTCATAAATTTTGAGTATATAGTAAAATTATTACTTAGCAATAAAAGTTATAAATAAATTTATTTTGATAAATTTCTTAGATAAAATTTAGATTAAACATTTTTAGAAAATTTTTTACTTATTTAGATGCCCTTTAAGGTAAGTATAAAAATACTAATAAATAACAATCTATCAATTTGAAAACTAAGTTAAAACCTTTCTAACTTTTCTTGCAAAAAAATTTCTTTTTATTAGTTTAAAATTAGTCAAAATATTTTTTTAAGTAAGTGATTTTAATAACTTTTATAACCGTTTTAAATAATATTTACTCTATGTTCTTTAAAATATCTGTTTCTTAAAAACTTATACTTTTGTGTAAGATTATTGATATAAAATTGTTTTGCCTCTGTATCTAGTGCGGTAAACAAATCTTTATCAATGAGAGATAAAATAGGATTCTGGGTGCAATTCGTTTCAATAATTCTACAAACTCTTTTATAAAGTTCCTCATCATAAGAAATAACTTTCTTTACTTCATCTTTCTTTTTAGTTGGGCTCTCCTTATGAGCACAAATATAATGAGCAAATGAAGTAGCGTTGTCTATTGTATTTGATTTGTAATCTCTTGTATAATTATTGTTTTTTAATCTTTCTTTTGCACGCTTAGCCAGTGAATAAATATCCCCTCTTTTATTCTCCTTACTAATCATTATAACACAAAAAACCTCCTTTAAATTACATGCAAAAACATTGAATATTATAATGATTAATTGCTAAATCGCAACTTTAAAAATTGCAATAAAATGACTTTTTTTGTAGAATAAAATACAATATAAAACAACAAAATTATTCAAGTTTTTTTAGCATAATTTTTTGTTAAATTTTACTAACTAATGACTTAATTTGTCTAATATTTTAACAATTTTTAGCATAATAAATGTAGACTTTTATGATTTTGTTTCTAAGTTAACAACACTTTATTACTAAGATAAAAAATATTTATATTAAGATAAACAAAATTATATATAAAATTAAAAAAAATCTTTATATTAAGATAAATAAATTTTATATTAAGACAAATAAATTTTATATTAAGATAAATAAATTTTATATTAAGATAAAAATAATCTATATTAAAATAAAAAAACTTTATAGTAGAACAAAAAAGTCTAAACAAAAAGTTTAGACTTCTAAAAATTATTTATATTTTTTCTTTCTAGCATTTTCAGACTTTTTCTTTCTAGCGACAGAAGGCTTTTCATATGCTTCTTTCTTTCTAAGGTCGCCAATTATGCCATCTTTTTGACATTTTCTCTTAAATCTTTTGATAGCACTTTCAAGGCTCTCAGTTTCTCCAACTTTAACTGTTGACATATCTATTTCACCTCCTTTATCTCGCACATAATCTTAGGTATTATACTAGACCTAAAAAAAATTGTCAATCTATTATTTCACATTTTACGCCATCTAAATAAATACTTTTTGCTCTAACTTTTAGAATTTGATTGCATTTTGCATTTTGAACATAGCATTTAACATAATTTTCACTAAATCCTTCAAAGAGATTTTGAGAAATTTCTTTTTCAATAAGAACACTAAAATCTTTATTCAAACAACTTTTTAAATATTCTATTTTTTGTTTTTCTACTATTTCTCTTAATTTATTCTCTCTTTCTTTTATGACTTTTCCATTTAACTGTTTTAGTTTACTAGCCCTTGTCCCTTCCCGTGAAGAATATGCAAAAAAGTGGACGGCACTAAATTTTACTTTATTCACAAATTCAAGGGTTTTTAAAAAATCTTCATCAGTTTCTGTTGGATAACCTACAATAATATCGGTAGTAATTGCAGGGTTATCAAAATATTTTCTTATTAAAGCAACTTTTTCAAAATATTCTTGTGTAGTGTAGTGTCTATTCATATCTTTTAAGGTTTTATCGCAACCGCTTTGCAAAGACAAATGAAAATGCGGACAAAAATTAGGCATACTTGAAATTATATTCAAAAAATCATTATTAATAATTCTAACTTCCATAGAACTTAGTCTAATTCTGCAAGGTAAATTTGAAAGGGCTTTCAAAAGAGTTCCAAGGGCGGGCTTATTATCAATCTTATAATCAGAAACATCAATTCCTGTAAGGACAATCTCTTTACAAGTTTTTGAGAGTTGTGTTGCTTCATTTACAATGCTTTTTAAATCTCTTGACCTACTAAAACCCCTTAAATAAGGAATAAGACAATAAGAACAATAGTTATTACAACCATCTTGTATTTTTACATAACCACGAGTTCTAACATTTGTAGCAAGAAAATCATCTTCGTATTCTTTGGATAGTGGAAAAACAAAATTGCCCTTTTTATCAAAAAACTCAAGGATTTTACCTTTTTTGGCGTTCCCAAAAACATTTCTGACTTGCTTTCTATTTAAAAATTGATTTGGATTATTTTGTGAAGCACAACCACACACATAAATTTTTGCATCTTTATTAATTTTTATAATTTTTGATATCATTTGCCTACTTTTTTTTTCGGCTTCTTTTGTTACAGCACAAGTGTTAACTATGTAAATGTCAGCAAATTCAAGTTGATTTGTCGTTTCATATTTATTTTTTAAACTATTTAACAAACTGTCAATTTCGTATTGATTAACCTTGCACCCTAAATTTAATAAACAAACTTTTTCCATAATAAACCTATTTTCTTATTATTAATTAAAACTAATTTTAGTTTAAACTGCATTTTATATTGTTTCAAATTTTTATTATTTAGTTAAATAATATTTATTTTTTTCAAAATCTATAATATAAAGTTTTTTTAATTTTCCAAGTTAAGTAAAACAGCACTACTTAAACAAATAGCACAAGTTTCTGCTCTTAAAATTCTTTTCCCAAGTGTCAAAGATATTGCATTACACGAAACAATTTTATCTACTTCTTCTTTTGAAAAACCGCCTTCGCTACCAACAATAACTGCAATATTTTTTGAATTTTCAAACTTTACATCTTTAAGTCTAACACTCCCCGAAACTTCATTTGCAAACAAGATTAAATCATATTCTTTCAAACATTCTAGCATTTGCTTAAAGGTCAAGGAATTTTCTATTTGAAGTAACTTAGTCCTTCCACATTGTTTACAAGCATTAATGATTATCTTTTTTAACCTTTCAATTTTGTTTGGGTTATCTTTTTTAATACAAAAAGTTGACGAGAAAGGCACAATTTTAGTCGCTCCAAGTTCAGTTAATTTTTGAGCAATTATTTCGAGTTTATCAAGTTTTGGCAATGCTTGAAAAAGTGTAAAATTAATCTTAGGATTTGCTAAACAATCTGTTGAATTTAAAATTTTTAAAGTAGTTGAAACCTTATCTATAAAAACAATCTCGCAATGAAAAAACTTAGAAGAATTATAAAAACATTTAACTTTATCTCCCACTCTATGCCTTAAAACTTTATACAAATGTTCGTGTTCTTCACCTTTAATTACAATTTTATCGTCACAAATATTTTGCATATCTATATAAAAACAATCTTCTCTCATAACAAAAGTAGTCTATCAAACAAATTAAAACAAGTCAATTCTTATTAATTTTAATAACAAAAAAAGAAACTTTATTACGAATAATCTTTTTAAAGTTTCTTTTTTATGAAAAATTTTTTTAATAAAATTTTTATTATATAAAAATTCTATTACAGAAAATTTTTTTAGAAAGGTTTTTATAGAAATTTTTTTACAAAATAAAAACATTTAACGCATTAAAAACTATTTTAATTTTGACATCTTATCAGAAAAT
Source organism: uncultured Christensenella sp. (assembly GCA_949296965.1). Classification (GTDB taxonomy): domain Bacteria; phylum Bacillota; class Clostridia; order Christensenellales; family UBA1242; genus UBA7862. The sequence continues at coordinate 24,634 of CASFQL010000018.1, forward strand.
ATTTTTGATTTTTTGTAATTAGAAAGGTTTTGAGAAATTTGTTCGACAAGTTCTTTATCTTTTTTGTTCATTTCTTTTGGCATTTCAACTCTTATGGTAACTAATAAATCTCCATAACCATCTCTTTGTAAAAATTTAACACCTTTATTCTTTATTTTAAAAACTGTGTTAGGTTGAGTTAATGCTGGAATTTTTAATTCATAAGTTCCATCGGCAGTTGGAATAGTAACTTTCCCACCAAGATAAGCGGTCGTAAAAGGTATAGGAAGTTCTAGTAAAAGATTAAAGCCTTCTCTTACTAAAATAGGGTGTTCTTCTACCTTTATATTAACTACAAGGTCGCCGTTTGGTCCATTTTTTATAGAAGCACTTCCCTTGCCCCTAATTGTAATTATTTGACCATCATCAATACCTGCTGGAATTTTAATTTTAACTTCTTGGCGAGTCTTAACAGTCCCTTTACCTTGACAAGCAGAACATTTTTCTTTAATAACTTTACCCGTTGCATTACAAGTTTTACAAGGGGCGACAGTCGACATTTGCCCAAAGAAAGTCCTTTGGGTAACATGAACCTGACCTGTGCCGTTACATTCAGGGCAAATAGAATATTCTGTTCCGTTTTTTGCCCCCGTTCCACGACAAGCGTCACATTTTTCAATTTTATTTACCTCAATTATTTTTTCGCAACCAAAAACGGCTTCTTTAAAAGACAAATTAAGAAAAACTCTAATATCTTCACCTTCAACTTGGACAGTAGATGACCTTGCACCCCTTGAACCACCGCCAAAAGATGAAAAAATGTCAAAAATATCATCAAAGCCACTAAAACTACCACCACTAAAACCACCAAATCCACCAAATCCGCCAGAACCCGAGCCAAATGGATTTGGCTCAGCACTACCAAATTGGTCATAATTTGACCTTTTGTTTGCATCCCCTAAAATCTCATATGCTTCATTAACTTCTTTAAACTTTTTAGCACACTCTGGGTCGTTTGGGTGCAAGTCTGGGTGATATTGCTTAGCAAGTTTTCTATAAGCAGACTTAATCTCGTCTTGTGTGGCTTTTTTGTCTACTCCTAAAATTTTGTAATAATCTTTGTTTTCGTTTGGCATTATTCTTTACCTTTACTTATTATCTTTGTCGTCAATAATTATTTCGTCATCACCTTTATTGTCATCATCTTTTTTATTTTCTTCGTTCTTCTTTGCCTCTGCTTCTTTTGATGCTTCAACGTATAATTTTGAAATTATGCTACTTGAAGTTGAAGTCAAGTCTTCAAGTGCTTTCTTAATTTGTTCAACATCGTCAGACTTAATTTTATTTTTGCAATCTTCAATAGCATTTTTAAGAGTTGTTGATTCTTCTTCTGTCAATTTGCTTCCATTTTCTTTAAGCATTTTTTCAAGCGACAAAATCATATTTTCTGCGTTATTTTTTTGTTCAAATAATTCTTTCTTTTTCTTATCTTCGTCAGCAAATTTCTCTGCTTCTTTAATTGCTTCTTCAATATCTTTTTCACTCAAATTTGAAGAAGATGTAATTGTAATACTTTGTTCTTTATTTGTTCCAAGGTCTTTTGCTGAAACATGGACGATTCCGTTAGCATCAATATCAAATGTAACTTCAATTTGTGGAACTCCCCTTGGTGCTGGTGGAATGTCAACTAGACTAAATCTACCCAAAGTCTTATTACCGCTAGCAAATTCTCTTTCACCTTGCAAAACATGGATATCAACACCCGGTTGATTATCAGTTGCAGTTGAGAAAATTTGTGATTTTCTTGTAGGAATAGTTGTATTTCTTTCAATAAGTTTAGTAAATATTCCGCCAAGAGTTTCAATTCCTAGTGAAAGAGGCGTTACATCAAGTAGTAAAACATCTTTAACTTCGCCAGCAAGAACACCGCCTTGAATTGCTGCCCCCATAGCGACACATTCATCAGGGTTTATACCTTTAAATGGTTCTTTTCCTGTTAATTTTTTTACTTCTTCAACAACCGCTGGAATACGAGTTGAACCACCAACAAGAATAACCTTATCTATTTCATTAAGAGAAAGTTTACTATCTTTAAGTGCCCTTGAAACAGCCTGACTTGTTTTTTCAACAAGGTCTTCTGTAATACTATTAAATTTTGCTCTTGTAAGGTCATATTCAAAGTGCTTTGGCCCCGTTGCATCTGCTGTTATAAATGGAAGATTTATTGTAGTTTTCATAACACTTGAAAGGTCAATTTTTGCCTTTTCGCTTGCTTCTTTAATTCTTTGCATAGCAAGTTTATCCTTTGACAAATCAATTCCTTCTTTATTTTTAAATTCCTCTACAATAAGGTCCATAATTTTTCTATCAAAATCATCTCCACCAAGTCTATTATCCCCTGCGGTTGCAATAACTTCAAAAACGCCATCGCCGATTTCTAGTATTGAAACATCAAATGTTCCGCCACCTAAATCATAAACAAGAATTTTTTGATTTTTACCATTTTCAACTTTATCAAGTCCATAAGCAAGAGAGGCTGCTGTTGGCTCGTTAATAATTCTTAATACTTCAAGTCCAGCAATTTTACCAGCATCTTTTGTTGCTTGTCTTTGGCTATCAGTAAAATATGCAGGAACAGTAATGACTGCCTGTGTAACTTTTTGACCAAGATAACTCTCAGCATCTTGTTTTAATTTTTGCAAAATCATTGCTGAAATTTCTTGTGGAGTATAACTCTTACCTTCGATATTAACCTTGTAATCACTACCCATTTCTCTCTTAATTGAAATAACCGTATTATCTGGGTTAGCAATTGCTTGCCTTTTTGCGACTTGACCTACAAGCCTTTCTCCTTTTGAAAATGCTACAACAGATGGAGTTGTTCTCTCTCCTTCTGCATTTGGTATAACAGTTGGAGTGCTACCTTCCATAACTGCTACACATGAATTTGTTGTTCCTAAATCTATACCTATAACTTTTGACATTTTAATTTTTCTCCTTTTTTGTCTTTGTTAAAAATTTATATTAAACTAACTTTATTCAAGTAAATCAAATAAATGAAATTTTTACCTAAATTACATAAATAAAGTAGATAGTTCGCTTTTTGTTTAAACTACTTAGCAACTATAACCTGACTATACTTTATAATTGTATCTTCAAGGGTATAACCTGCTTCAAGTTCTTCAATAATATGTCCGCTCTTAAAATTTTTGTCTTCGACCATTAAAACAGCATTGTGTTTTTCTGGGTCAAATTTTTTATTTATGCACTCAATTTTTTTAACGCCTATTTTTTCAAGGCTACTAATGATAGATTTTTCTATCATATTTATACCTTCAAGCACCTTTTCATCACTAATTAATTTTTTTGCTTTTTTAAAAGAGTCTAATGAAGGCAAAATTGTTTCAAGTGCTTTAACCATACCATCTCGTTTTAATAAAACTTCTTCTTCCCTTGTTCGTTTTCTATAATGTTCAAAGTCTTTTTCAAGTTCCTTATAATCATTTAAGATTTTTGCCATTTGGACCTTAATCCCATCAAACTCTTCTTGGCTTAAAACAACTTCGTTTTTATCATTTTGACTAGTTTGTTCTTCTTTTTTAGTTTGAGATTTCAAATCTTTTTCATTGACATTTGACTTTTTGTCAACATTTATTTTCTCGTCAGGTTGTATATTGTCTTTACTTTCCTTTTGTTCGTTAGACATCAATCTCCCCCCTTATTAAGTTTGTTTTTTACTTCGTCTGTAATAAATTTTAAAACACCTGCAACGCTTGCATAATCTATTCTCTCTGGACCAATAACTCCAACGGTAGCAATTTTTTCCCCGTTTAGAATTACAGGGGCTTTAATAACTGCACAATCAGGCAACTTTTCAAGTCCGTTTTCATCTCCCAAATTAACCGTAATTTCGCTATTATCATCGGTTGCCATAACATCTTCAAGACTAGAATTGTCATCAAGCACACTTAAAATATTCTTTGCTTTATCCGTATCAAATTCAGGGCTATCTAAAAGTCTTATTAAACCTTTATTACTAACCTTACTCTTTGTTTTATTGTAATAAACATCTAAAACTTTTAAGACCAACTTAAAAACCTCTTCATATTCTTTCATACAATTTTTGATACTCGTATTAAAAACATCAATATTTTGATTTAAAAATTTAATATTTTTACCAATAAATATGCTAGAAAAAACTTTACTTGCGTTCTCACAATCTTGTTTTGTTATACTAGAAGATGCCCCAATAGTATTTGAAATTGCCCCTGCATTTGTTTCAATAAGCACCAAAACCTGTGAATTAATAAGATATAAAACTTTTATTGACTCAACAATCAAATTATCAAAACCATCAAACATAAAAACTGTTGGATAATTTGTTTTCGTGCTAACTACCTTTGAAATACTATCAACTATTTCGCTAAGGCAACTAGTCCTTGCAAATAACTCACCTTTTATATCATCTAAACAACCATTGTAGAACTTACTGTTTTTTAAAGTTTCATTGACAAAAAATCTATAACCTTTTGTAGTAGGCACTCTCCCGCCAGATGTGTGAAGTTGTTTCAAATACCCCATTGCTTCAAGTGCATTCAATTCATTCCTAATCGTCGCCGTTGAAAGATCGTGTAAATTAGTTTGTTTGACAAATAAACTTGTAATCGGACTTGCAACTTTTATATAATTATCTATTGCATTATATAACAATTTTTTCTTTCTATCAGATAATTCTGGCAAGTCGTCAGTCATTGTTTTCCCCTCCTTATAAAAATTATGCTTAAAATTTATTTTTTAGCACTTGTAACATACTAAGTGTTAGCACTCTCATTTGTTAAGTGCTAACACTATTATATGCTGAAATTTTTAAAAGTCAACAATTTAATCATATTTTTTTAAAATTTTTTAAAATTTTTTAAATAATTTTTTATCAACATAATTTTACATAAAAAAGACCGAAAAATCTTCGGCGCTTTTTCTATAATGTAGATAATGGTATTAAAGATTAAATTTTCTTTATCTAGTCAATTCTTCCCCAAAATTATCAATTGAACTTTGAACATAATCTGCAAAATTTTTATCTACTGAATAATTTGTTTTTTCTTTAATATCTTTTACTGTTTCAAAAACCTTTATCTTAGATAATTTACTAAAAGTTTCTTCTTTATCTTCTTTTGTGAAATAATCATATGAAAAGTCTTTGTCTTTTATCAAATCAATTATACATTCTCTTAACATACTTTCTAAGTAAAAATCATTTTCAAATCTACCGCTTATATTAAAATCCTTGTCATTAGTTGAAACATTTTTCTTTCCATCTTTTGCCCAATTAACTCCACAATTAACAAAATCTGTTAAAAATATTCTGCTAGTTTTATTAACATTATTTTTTAAGTAAAGATTATTTTCAAAAGAAGCATTATTATTGCAAGCAAGGTTCATAATAATAGTCTTTATTCTATCTTTTTTAACCTTATTTTCAAAAAACTTATTCATTATCATAAATCTTTTAAGATGAATATATGCATCATCTACTTCATCATATCTAGAACTTTGTTGCAATAAGGTCGACATAGATTTTGTTTCTTTAATAATTTAAAAACGGGGCTATCCTCTTTGTAAAGCAAACCTAACTCCTTATCATCGTAACTATCAATTAATTTATCTAATTCCATTACCTTACCATAATTTGATTTATCATAAAAAGCCCCTTTATGAAGTTTTGAAAGAACAAGGGGTGTAAATTTAACAGTATCTAAGCCTAGTTGTTGATATAACTCAGGCAATAAAACGCACGAATCAATCACACCTTTTTCATAAGATTTTCTTGGATTTATAAATATAACTTGCTCGTCCTTATTTATTTCATCTAAATTAAAATTTCCATTCATAAAATTTGCTATAACTTTTCTCTTATATTGTCTGTAAAGTTCTTTTAAATAAGGATTGTTGATAAATCCTTTACTATCATATCTCAGATCAAATAAATCAAAAAAATCTCTCATATTCTCTCCAATTAAATTTTTTAGAACTCTCTTTCTGACTCTTGTGCTATTCTAACACCCGTGCTACTAAGATTTTCATTAAGTTTATGCAAGTAATCTCCATTCAAACAATACCCCGTTGCACTCTCAATATCCATACTCTTTTCTCTTGGGTCAACAAGTTGCATTTTTACGCCAATTTGTCTTTTTATTCTATCAGGGAAATAATTTTTTACTTCTTTTCTATAAATAAAACTATCAACTACTTCATCGCTAAATTTCTTTTCATCTGAAAATTCACTTGTATATTTTGGTAATTTATAAGACTTTTCATTTTGTGCATTATCAAAATATTCTCTAAAATTTTGACCACTTCTCATAAAGGAAGAAGGCATAACATCACATATCTTGCCCTGTGAATTTACTGAGTAAATCAAAGATGAGTTATCTACACTATTGCCCATTGTAGCATTCAAAACATTAAGTAAAAGTTTTCTTTTCATACCACTTTTTGTAAAATAATTTACTAGTAAATTTCCTTTTTTAGTTCTGCAAAAAGCACCTGTATCAATGGTAAAATCAGTCCCTTCTTTTCTATTGATACTCTCAATAAAATCTCTTGCCCAAACACCTTTTCTTAAAATATTATCATATGCTAAACCTTTTTTTGAAGCCAACCTTCACAGGAACATAATTTGGCGTAGTAAAACCAAATTCACTTTCCAAAATTTCTGATAATAAAATATCTGCGTCAAGTATAAGTTTTGCATTTTTTCTATCGGTTGGTATGTATAAGCCGTATTTAGCAAAGGTTTTATCCATATTTGCTGAACTAAGGCATTTTTTTACTAATTCATCACTTTTAATAAAACCTTTTCTTCCTAAATTATTAAAATATTCCTTTAAAATATCACTATTAAGCATTTTAACCCCCAAATTCCATTTAATTAATAACTAAATATACTACATAAATATCTTAATTTCAATACCCATTTTTTTTAGGCATATATTTTTAGGCATTTTGCTAAGTAAAAAAAGAAAAAGGATAGAAATTATTAAAATTTTTACCCTTTTTTGACTATTTTTTTAAGTTTTTTCAAGTTTTTTATCCCTTAAAAGTTTTAAAGTTTTGTTAAGTTTTATTAACTTTTTTATAGTTTTATTAAGTTTTTTAAAACTTTTATTAAGATAGATTTTTTAACAAACAAAATTAAAATAACTTATTTTTTTTTAAATTATTATTATATACATTTTATTTACATTACAAGTTCATCATCTTTTAATAAATTAGAAACAAACTCACAATTATCATAAATTGTATCTTGATAGCGTCTATCTATCTCGTAACCAATGTTTTCCTTTACATCGCTTGCTATATCAAAACTTGTAACTTGACTAAGTTGTTTAGCAAACTCATTTCTTTCTTTTTCGTCAAAATATTTTTTTAAAATTTCATTATTTTTAGTATCATATATAAGTTTATCTCTACCAACATATCCAAATCTTGTTTCAGATAAGTATTTTTTTTGCATTTTCTTACTCAAATTATTTTGCATATAATAAACATTTTGAGCACTATTCATACTACTAAGCGGAACACAAGATTCAATCATATCAACATCGCCCTTGCTAAAAAATTTGTATAAATAATTATATGGACTTCTAGCATTATTATACATTACACAGTCAAGGATTCTCATCTTTATTTTATCTTTAACTGCTCCATGAAAAAATTTCATCCTAAACAAATTATTTTTCTCGTGTATAATTGTGTCCAAAGCAAAATTATGTATTTTAGTATCATTTATTCCATTTAAATATCTTAAATTATTTGCCATAGTTTTAAGATATTTAATATAAGGAATTCCGATTTTGCTTTCAAGTTTAAACTTATGAAAACTATCTGCAAGAATTGTCTTTCTATCTAAATCTTTATGAAAAAGTATTTGTAAATATTTTGCATACGCATCTTTTCCGTAAATATCAAGTTTATTATCGCAAGCAAGAAAATTTTTACCATTAACATTTATCATAAAGTAAATAGGCATATCAAAACCAAAATGTGAATAAAACTGTGAAAAAAATATTTCTGCATCTGTATAAAGATTTTTTTCAATATTAAAAACTCTATATAGTCCAACATCTGTAAGAATATCTTGGGTTTTACCATTATTTGAAAAAAATGATTTTTCATTTTCGGCTTTACTGCAATAAAGGTCGGAATTAATAAATCTACGCAAGTTATCTTTTTGTTGTATATCAAAAATAAATCTATTTTTATACATAATTTTTTCTCCTATAAACAGAGATTACATATCCCAGACCTTAAATCACGGCTTAAATCTTTTGCTCTTAAATAAACTTCATCTTGGTAAAATTTATTTAATGAATAACCTATATTTTCTTTAACTTCATCAGCAATATCTTTATCTGTAATCTTATCAAAATCTTGTGCCAACATAATCCTGCTACCCCTACTAAAATATGTATTTAACTTAAAATCAGTCTTTACATCATTCACAATTTTTTCAACAGTGGTTGGACTATATACAGTATCAAATGGAAATCTCTTTGAATATGGAGTATCTTTTCTTCGGTAAACTCTACTAAAAACATTGTAGGCACTATTACCGCAATTGAGCGGGACTATTGAAGAAACTTGAATGTCATCATTTTTCATTTTTGTTTTGTATACATAGTTAGTAGAATTTCTAGAACTATTGAGCAAAGTTGTGTCAAGTAAACCCATTTTAATTTTCTCAACGACAGCATTTGTTGAAAAAAGCGAAATGTATTCAGTATTATTTTTTAAAAACAATGAACTCATTATTCTATTTTTTTTGTCAAAAGAAAACCCTTTTCTATCTTCTTTTTTTGCACTAAAATAGTATTTTAATTTTTCGTAATTTGGCATACTATCATCACTAACCAAATGCGAACAAACCTTATTAAAATCTCGTGCTAAAATATCTTCATCGCTGTAAGCAAATGAAGGCAAGCCCTGTCTATCCAAATTTAAGTAATTTTCTAAACTTCCCTTATTTTTTATCATTACATTACAAGCAAGATAATCTATACCACACTTTCTAACCATAAAATAAACGGGAGTAGTAAGACCAAATTTTGAATAGTATTGAGAAAAGAAAATTTGTGCATCGCAATATTCTTTTGACACAGAATAAAGCAAATAACTACCTAAATCGCAGTCTAAACGCAATAATTTGTCATTAATGGTAGTTATATTTCCGTTTTCCTTTTTTATAAAATCTGTTTTATCTAAATCTAATACACCATCGTTAGAAAATTTGTCTTTATACTTAGTTATTATACTATTATCAACCATTTTATCTCCTAATTAAAATTTACTCTTATCGTCAATATCATCATCAAAAATTGGAGCAAGATACATCATTGCAAGTCGTCTTTCTTTTGCAAGTTCAGCATCTCTCCTTGCAATTTGTGCCCTATACTCAGCCTTTTTTATCTGTTCTTCTTCTTCATTTAATTGCTTTTTAATTTTCTCTCTTTTCTTAGATAAAGCCCTTTTGTCTTTTTCAACTTTTAAAAACATCTTTTTTGCTTTTTCAAATTTTCGTATTTCTTCGGTATTTTCAAGTGTGATATTATATTTTTTTCTTTCATAAATTGGAAGTGCTTTCTTAACCTTTTCTTCTAGCGTAGCAAGTCTAAATTTCATTGCCTTTAAACTGTCAATAAGTCTGTCAAGCAGGTCTATTTCTCCTTTACAACTATAAATTACACTAACCCCATTCTCATCTTTTGATAAAACTTTCTCATCTTCTCTATCACTATACTCTTTTCTAAACCTTTCATAAGTCAATATGAGATTGTCAAGTTGTGCTTTTTCGGCTTGTATCTCAATTTGTCTTTTTTGCAACTGCTCAATGTTTTTTTGAGCAACTTTATAGGCAGTTTCATTATCAACACTTCTGTCTGTCAAATATCCTATGATGCCTTTTTCTTTTAATTCTTTAAACATAAAGACCTCTCTTTCTAAGAACAAAAATATTATACTCTAATAGCAAATTTTTTTCAAGAGTTAAAATATTCTTATATATTTTGACATAAAATAACAAAATATTACAAAGAATTTATACAATTAATTTATTTTAAAATTAAAAAAGACTAGAATTTTTTAAATCTAGCCTTTTTTGTTAACTTTTATTAAGTTTTATTATATTTTATTATGTTTTATTATCTTTTACTATGTTTTATTAATTTTTGTTATTTTTTATTATATTTTATTAGATTTTAACATTTTCTATTAGTTTTTTCATAAAATGCTTTTCTTTATAATAACTTTAAAACAATACTATCCAATACATAGTAAGCATTTTCACATACTTTTATTCTTCCGTTCCTTAATGAAATAAAGCCATGGCTACATAGAAATTCAATCTCATCTTTTTTATCTCTTACAATATGTGTTCCAAAATTATAATCTAAGTCTTCAATACTAATTCCATACTTTGTTCTAAGTCCTAGCATAATAGTCTCTTCCTTTCGCATTTGTAAAGTAAGTTTCTCTTTTGAAACAACAGGAATTATATCATCTCTTAAATTCTCAATATACAAATCAAAATCTTCGGTATTGTTAAACCTAGTTTCTTCCATATAAGAATGTGAAGAAAGTCCAAATCCTAAATATTCTCCAACTGACCAATAGTTTAGGTTATGTTTACACTCATAGTCCGGGAGTGCAAAATTAGATACTTCATATCTTTTTATTCCCGCCTTATTAAGCAAACTATAAACGGCATTATACATATCAATAGTTTCATCTTCTGTTGGGAAAGGAATATTTTGTTCAAGCGACATATTAAATAATTTTGTGCCTTCTTCCAAAATTAGTGAGTAACAAGAAATATGTTTAATCTTACTTTTAATTAAATATCTAGCCATCTTTTTAACATCACTTAGAGTTTGATATGGAAGACCTATCATCATATCTACATTTATATTATCAAAACCACATTTTTTAACGAGTTTAATTGCGTTTTTAAGTTGTTTTGAGTTATGGCGTCTACCTATAAAACTTAACACTTTATCATTAAGTGATTGTCCACCAATACTTATTCTATTAACTCCAATAAGTTTATATTCTCTTAGTTTGTCTTCCGTAATATTATCTGGGTTACATTCAAGCGTAATCTCCGCATCTTTAACTACTTTAAAATTGTTTTTAATTTCTAAAACAATTCTAGTCATTTCCCCCTGTTCCAACTCACTAGGCGTTCCGCCACCAAAATAGATTGAGATAACTTTATAGAAATTACCATATTCCTTTGCTCTAAGTCTTATTTCCTTGCAAAGCATATCAACATACTCTTTTTTTCTATTTTCCTTATCGCAAAAGGATACAAATGAACAATAATTACATTTTTCCCCACTACAAAATGGGATATGAACATATAAAGATAGAGTTTTCATATTAATCTAATTTGAGAATACTCATAAAGGCTTCGCTTGGTATTTCAACCGAACCCACCTGACGCATTCTCTTTTTCCCCTCCTTTTGTTTTTCTAAGAGTTTTCTCTTTCTTGTTATATCTCCGCCGTAACACTTAGCAAGAACATCTTTTCTCATAGCCTTAACAGTTTCTCTTGCAATAACTTTATTGCCTATACACGCTTGAATTGGCAATTCAAAAAGTTGTCTTGGAATAACTTGTTTTAATTTTTCTGCAAGTTTTTTACCTCTTTCATAAGCGTTATCTCTATGAACAATAATACTTAAAGCATCACACTTCTCATTGTTTAATAAAATATCTAACTTAACTAAATCACTCTTAACATACTTGTTTACATCATAATCAAGGCTCGCATAACCCCTTGAACGAGATTTTAACCCGTCAAAAAAATCATAAACAATCTCATTAAGTGGTATGTCATATTTGAGCAAAACTCTATTAGTGTCAAGGTATTGCATATCAAGGTATATTCCTCTTTTATTTTGACATAACTCCATAATATTCCCAACATATTCAGGCGGAGTGTAAATACTGACACTTGCAATAGGTTCTTCTATTCTATCTATATCAGTAACAGGTGGCAAGACTGAGGGGTTAGAAACTTCTAACATACTTCCGTCCGTCTTATAAACATTATAACTAACACTTGGGGCGGTTGTGATGATATCAAGGTTAAATTCCCTTTCAAGTCTTTCAGTTATGATTTCCAAATGTAGCAAACCCAAAAACCCACACCTAAAACCAAACCCTAATGCCGTTGAAGTTTCTGGGGTATAATGAATTGAATCGTCGTTTAGTTTTAACTTTTCTAGTGCATCTTTTAAGTCATTGTATCTTGCCCCGTCCGTTAAAAAAATTCCACAGTAAACCATCGGTTTTATATCTTTATAGCCATCTAGTGGCTTTTCGGTTGGATTATCTGCATAGGTTATAGTATCGCCCACCTTTGTTTCTGCAACTTTTTTTATGCTCGCACAAACATAACCAACACTACCACTTTGCAAAACTTCAACAGGCTTAGGACTTGGAGTGAAAACGCCAACTTCCGTAACTTCATAAACAAGTCCCGTTCTCATCATTTTAATTTTAGTGCCTTGTTCTATTTTCCCATCAAAAACTCTAACTAGACTTACCGCTCCTTTAAAATTATCATAATAACTATCAAATATAAGTGCCTTTAACGGCTTGTCATTATTACCTTTTGGACTAGGGATATTTACGATGATTGACTCCAAAACTTTGTCAATATTTATACCTTCCTTTGCTGAAATTAGCGGTGCGTCCTTGCAAGAAATGCCGATAACATCTTCAATTTCTTTTTTTACTTCATCAACTCTTGCGCTAGGTAAATCAATTTTATTAATAACTGGAATTATAGTTAAATCATTTTCAAGTGCCAAATAAACATTAGCAAGTGTTTGAGCCTCAACTCCCTGAGTTGCATCAACCACTAAAATTGCCCCTTCGCACGCTTTAAGAGAACGCGAAACTTCATAGGTAAAGTCCACATGCCCGGGGGTGTCAATAAGATTTAAAGTATATTCTTCCCCATCATAATTGTAAAACATACGAGTCGGGGTTAATTTTATAGTAATACCCCTTTCCCTTTCTATATCCATACTATCAAGCACTTGCTCAGTAAGTTCTCTTTTAGACAAGGTCCCTGTCATTTCAATAAGTCTATCAGCAAGGGTGCTTTTACCGTGGTCAATATGTGCGATAATACAAAAATTTCTAATCTTATCCAAACTTGTCATATATAATTTATTATAAAATAACTAAAACAATATTACAACTAAATTTGCAAATAAAATTTTTCACAAAAAATGTTAAAGCAAATTTAAGGTAGCATTTTAACAAATTTTGTAACCAACAAAACTAAAAAATAAAAATAATTCAACTTTTTGCAAAGAATGAAATATATAAAAAATTAGATAAATAAAATAAATAGGAAATAAAGATAAATAAAATTAAAAAGTAGATAAATTATCAAATAATTAAACACAATAAAAATAAATATTTAATAAGCAAAATAGATAAAAATAAGGACTAATAAAAAAAACTAATAAAAGTAAAAAAACAAATGTAGAAATAAAAGTAAAAAATAAAGTTAAATAAGAACTAGTTAGAAAAAAATAAATAAGAATAAATAAATAATAAATAAGAATAAAATAACAAAACTTAATAAAAAAACTAATTGACTATTTAATCTAAAAATCAATTAGTTATTTATTAAAGTTAATTTTAATAAAAACTCTTTTACAATAAATTTTAAAATATAAATAACAAATTTTAAAGTGTTAATAATAAATTTTAAAGTGTAAAAACTTTATCTCAAAAACAAAAGTATTGCTACTAACAATTTTCATTTTTACTTAACGACGACAAATTCAAATTTTGTGCCAAAAGTGTTAACTTTTGAATTAAAATTTAACTTAGTTAAATTTTAATAGTTGATATTTTGCAAAGTAAAATATCAACAGCACAAAATTTATATTCTAGGAATAAAATTCTCAAAGATAATATTATCGCAATATTTAACAACTTTCATATAATCTGCTTGACTTTGAACAGGCCAAACAATAAGTGGTAAATCTTTAACTTTCTTTAAATGTCTATTTGGAACTTCGTCCCACTTATAAGCGATAAAATCAGGGTTAGCAGTTTTTTTACTAAGGGCAATTCTTCTAAGAAATAAACGCTTTAAAAGACCTATTTTCTCATTTTTTAAGGAAGAAGATAGTTGCCCTCGCTTTATTTCTGGGGCATTTTGTAAAAACCACCTAAGACTAAAAGGATTAAAACTCATTATCGCAAATTCGCCCTTATAATCTTTTAAAATCTCATACACTCTTTTCTCAAAAGAAGTTGACAAATTGCCATTTTTTATCTCAATCAAAAGTGGAACTTGCCCATTTACAAAATCAAGTGTTTCTTTAAGAGTTGGAATTGTTTGAGTAGTGTCAAGCAATCTATATGTCTTTAACTCTTTTTCATCTTTTATATGTTTTACATAGCCGTCTTTACCTGTTAATCTCATAAGAGTAGAGTCGTGGTAAACGACAGGTGTGCCATCTTCAATAGGCTGAATATCAAGTTCTATTGGGTAATCTCTCTCTATTGCCTTTTTAAAAGATAACAAACTATTTTCAGGGGCTTCCTTATCGTGCAGACCACGATGGGCAATAAATCTCGTTACTATCCAACTTTCAAAAATATCTTCCATATTTAACCTCTATATGAGTTATTTATTCTTACGATTGTAAATTATACCATTTTTTCTACTTTTCTCAAACAAATTTTACAAAAAAATTGTTTTTTTACTCATTTTAAAAGGTTTTTTATTAAAATCTTAAATTTTATAATCTATTTTATATAAAACAATTAATTAGGAACAGGACAGTTATTTTCATCATAACTCCACTCCCCTGCCCAATAGACAGGTCCATCACTATAATTCCAATTACTATTCCACCCACTAGGCTTGCTACTTACTTCGCAATATATTGTTAAACTGCTACAAAATTGAAATACAGAAGAACCTATACTTATTACTCCACTTAGAATTACTATACTTGTTAAACTACTACAATATCGAAATGCATAATCACCTATACTTGTTATGCTATTTGGAATTTCTACATTCACTAAATTTGAACAATTATAAAACACTCCAGTTGAAGAACTAGCACTTATAATATTAGACATTGAGTTTGGGAGCACTATACTTGTTATATTGCTTTCTTTAAAGCCCGCCTCCGATAGACTTGTTACACTATGCGAAATAATAATATCAGTTGCCCCATTTATAATACCACTTTTATCACCCGTCGAGCAGTTTGGGGTTAAGTAGGTTGGGGTTAGATAAGTAAAGTCACTATTTGGAACATCATACCAATATTCTTGTGTCGGAGTTGATATGTAATATTTTTTACTATCAAAATTTACTCCATTTATTGAGTTATATGTAGTTGAACTATTTAAACTACCATTTACATTTAAATTAAAGTTAACATTTAATTGTATTTCACTTACTTTTTCAAAATAATAAAACCCTGCCCCGTCGCTATTTGTTATATCATTCATATTTGTAGTCGTGCCATTACTTACTATTGGAGTTACACCCGTTAATTTAAACTTAGTTTTATCGCTATTGTATACAACCGCAGTATCTTCAACTGCTTGTGTAGAATTAACTCCATCATAACTAAGTTGTATTGGACTATATTTGTATGTTGCAGATATATCTGTTTGAATATTTTGCATAGTTGCAGAAAAAACAACAACCGCCGTTGTAATCGCTAAACAAATTAAGGCAATCAATAAAAATATTAATAATTGAATACTCCTTTTTTCACTTTTTCTCCATCTGCACACTCCCTACAATAAATTTTACATATACTTACAACGAATTTTGAATTCATTTACAATATATCTTCCATACACTTACAATATATTTTGCATACATTCACAATATAATTTGCATACACTTACAATATATTTTTCATACATTCACAATATATAATAATAGTTTTTGTAATTTTTTTGCAAATAAATTAATATATTTTGACATACTTTACTTTTATTGTCATTTGTGTTATCTTTTTTATATGGAATATTTTTCAATGTATAGTAACAAAAAACCTTTAAGCGAGAGAATGAGACCTACCACATTAGAAGAATTTGTAGGACAAAAGCACATTGTTTCAAAGAACTCTCTTTTAGATAGAGCAATTAGAGCACAAGTGCTAGGTAGTTGTATTTTTTATGGGCCACCCGGAACGGGCAAAACTACTCTTGCTCATATCATTGCCACTAACTCGCAAGGGGAAATTCAAAAACTCAATGCAGTTTCTAGCGGTGTTAACGAAGCAAGAGAAATAATTGACAAGGCAAAACAGGAATTTGAATTGTTTGGCAAAAAGACATACTTATTTTTGGACGAATGTCATAGGTGGAGCAAGGCGCAAAGTGATTGTATTTTGCAAGCCATTGAAGAAGGTCATATTATTTTTATTGGCTCTACAACCGAAAATCCCTACACTAGTATGACTCGCGCTATTGTTTCTAGGTGCAGAGTCTTTGAGTTTAAACCAATAGAAAAGAAAGATATAATTGAAGTCTTAAAAAGGGCTGTGAATGATAAAGAAAAAGGTCTAGGTGCCCTACCTGTAAAAGTTGAAGATGATGCTTATGAGTATTTTGCCTTTGCTTGTGGCGGAGATGTTAGACAGGCTATTAACGGGCTTGAACTTGCCGTTAACACTACAAATCTAAACAAAAATAAAGAAATTGTTATAACAAAAGAAGTTGCTAGTCAAAGTATTGGGACTTCTTCTTATAGTTTAGACTCAACAATGTTCTATGATATGTTGTCCGCTTTTTGTAAGAGTATTCGTGGTAGTGATTCAGATGCTGCTCTCTATTGGTCAAGTAGATTGATAAAGGCTGGCTGCGACCCTAGAATTATTGCTAGAAGACTGATTGCTCATTCTAGTGAAGATATTGGAATGGCGGATAGTAATGCACTACTACTTTCAACTTGCGCTCTAATAAGTTGCGAAAAACTAGGCTTGCCTGAGTGTTTGCTTACCCTTTCTCACGCAATTATATATGCCTGTGAAGCGGAAAAATCAAATTCGGTTTATATTGCTATGTCAAAGGCAACTAGCGATGTCGAAAATTCAAAAGATGATGCAGTCCCAAACAACTTAAAGAATCACCCTTCTATCAATGATGACAAAACGGCTGGCTACAAATATCCACACGATTTTGGCGGATATGTTAAACAAGATTACTTGCCAAAATCTCTTAAAGATAGAGTCTACTATACTCCAAGTAATAACGGAAAAGAAAGGGGTTTAAAGAGAAAAAAATTTGATAAAGTGTAGGAACTTTGTGCTGTAAAAATTTTATAAAATAAAATTTTTACTTTTGAAATTTTGCATTCCTGCAAAATTTCAAACAAAAGTGGAACTTTTGGCACAAAGTTCCTTTTTTATTTATTAAGAAAGTTCTATAAATCTTAAATAATTTTATATGGACTAGCAAATTTTGACAAATTTCAACATATAAGTTAGAAAGGAAGGTCAAAATGATTGTTGAAAGTTTTATAGCCTTTATGAACAAAATAATGCTATTTAGTGCGTATGTAAACAATGCTTCAAATTTTCCAAAGCCACTAACAGCCCAGCAAGAAAAAGAATACTTTAAAGCATACAAAAATGGTGACAATAAAGCAAAAGAAAAATTAATCTCACACAACTTAAGATTAGTTGTTCATGTAGCAAAAAAATACAGTGGGACCGCCGAGAGTGATGATTTAATATCAGTAGGCTCAATAGGTCTAATAAAGGCAGTAAACACATACGAATTTGACAAAAACACACAGTTTTCCACCTATGCAGCAAGATGTATAGAAAATGAGATTTTAATGTTACTACGAATAAATAAGAAACATATCCCCGTTATGAGTTTAAACGAAAGTTTAGGGAAAGATAAAGAAGGAAATGATGTTGCAATACAAGATATCATACCAGACGAAAATGAAAATGTTGTTGAAAGAGTTGAGAACTCAGTTTTAACTGAAAAATTACTAAAAATCATTGAAAAGTCTTTAAGTCACAGAGAATATCAAATTATGTGTATGAGATATGGACTTAATAACACACCCGTCTACACCCAAAGAGAAATTGCTAAAAAATTAAATATTTCTCGTTCGTATATAAGTAGACTTGAAAAAAAATCACTTGATATACTAAGAGAAAAGACAGAAAAGGAAGATATTTATTACTAAAATAAAATTATGTCCCTAAATTAACAAGCAAAAATCAATATATTAATATCTCTTTCTTAAATTTATTTTAGAAAAAATTATAATTATTATTTTAAGTGATACAAAATACCTCACTTTAAAAAATTACATATTCTTGCAGTGAATTATTATTTTGATTAAAATGCAGAATACACTTAGAAAAAAACTATCCCTTTTTAGTTTTTAATAAAGTTTTTTTAATAGCAATTAATATATAGTTTACTTATAAGAAAACCAATAATTTATTTACATATTTAGACGCCATAATGTTTTGTTTTCATATTTATAAAAAATTGTAGATTATTTGACTACTAAAAAATTTAATAATAGATTAACTATTTTGTAACTTTATAAATTTACTTTAAATTCTAATGATTGCTAAAAATTTTGCACAAATTTGAAAAAATTATAAGGAATAATATCAACTTTAATGATAAATGTTAAAGTGTTTATGTGTTTTAAGACTATATACTTCTTCCCCACTTGACAAATTAGAAAAATTTAATTATACTTCTACTGTTAGGCAGACAGGTGGTCGCAGTCCAATCGTAAAGGTTGGAGTGAGGAAAGTCCGAGCTTCATAGAACAGGGTGCTGAGTAACTCTCAGTGAAGGTGACTTTAAGGAAAGTGCAACAGAAATAGACAGCAAAGTAAAATTTGCAATGGTGGAAAGGCGGAGTAAGAGCCCACCGACAAGTTAGTGATAACTAGTGCCATGTAAACCCCACCCGAAGCAAGATTAAAAAGAATCGTTATAAAGTTGTTCGCTAGATTCTTTAAAAATATCGCTTGAACTATCTGGCAACAGATAGTCTAGATAGATGACCATCAAATACAGAACTCGGCTTATAGTTTGCACTAATCATAACTACTTGCGTATGCAGGTAGTTATGTTTTTGTATAAAGAAAACAAAAAAGTAGATGCTTTTTGATATGTTATCATTTTGTATCTACTTTTTTATATTTGATTTTTATATCTAACTTTTTTAATTTTATTTTTGCATTATTTTTTATATTTAAAATTTAGCAATCATAACATTGAGCATAGGTTTTCTTTTTACTTTTCTACTTATTGCACTAGAAGCAATTTTTCTAACCATACCTTGAATTTCTTCGTCAGTATAATTTCTCAAATCTGTTTCCTTTAAAGTGTTAAAAATTGTTTCTTTTGCCTGTGGGACAATTTTGTCATACTCATTTTCATAAATTGAGCCCCTTGAAACGATATCTGGTTTATCAATAATTTTCCCTGTTTGAAGCGACATTTTAACTAAAATTATAACAAGGCCACTTTCACTTAAAGCCCTTCTATCTCTCATTACTTGACAATCAGGGGTGCCAACGCCCGTTCCGTCAATTAAAATATCCCCCGCCTTGACCATCTTTGAAACTTTTAAAACATCTTTATTAAGTTCGACCTGCATACCAAGTTCTGGGATAATGACATTTCTTTCAGGCATACCAAGTTCAAGGGCTAACATTTGATGATTTTTCAAATGCCTATATTCCCCGTGTATTGGTATAAAAAATTTAGGTTTAATAACTGAATGTAAAATTTTTAGTTCTTCTTTATAAGCGTGCCCTGATGCGTGGACATCTGCAATTTGATTATAAATTAGATTACAATCTTTTCTATAAAGTTTATTAATTAAATCATTTATTTGAGTTTCATTTCCTGGGATAGGAGAAGATGACAAGATGACAACATCATTTTTGCCAAGCTTAACCTTATTAAAAGCATCACTTGCAATTCTAGCAAGCGCGCTAGCACCTTCCCCCTGAGAACCTGTCGAAATTATAAGCAAGTTCTTGTCTGCATAATTTGAAATTCTATCAATCTCAATAATCGCTTCTTTTTGGCAATAAAGTTCCCCCATTTTAAAAGCAATATCACTGACATTGAGCATACTTCTACCTGTAAAAGCGACCTTCCTATTGTGTTTTACAGCAGAATTAATTATTTGTTGCAAACGGTAAACATTTGAAGCAAAAGTTGCAATAATAATTCTTTCTTCACTATATTTATCTAGCAAACTATCAATCGTTTTACCTACAACAGTTTCACTAAGAGAAAATCCCTCTCGCTCCACATTAGTGCTTTCACATAACAACAAATCGACGCCTTTTTTACCTGCTTCTGCAAGCCTTTTCATATCGCAAACATTATTAGGAATATTAAAATCAATCTTAAAATCGCCCGTATGAACAACTACGCCTGCTGGGGTGGTTATAATATAAGCGCATGCCCCGGGAATTGAGTGAGTTATAGAAACGGCTTCTAGCATAAATTTACCCGCATACACAACAGTGCCCGTTTTAATAGGTTTTAAAAGAGCATTAAGTTTTCCTTGATGGTCCCTTAGTTTTTTATCAACAAGCCCAAGAGTTATTGGAGTCCCATAAATTGGAGCCTTGACAATGCTTAAAACATTTGGAATACAGCCAATATGGTCTTCGTGTCCGTGTGTTATAAAAATTGCTCTTAATTTAGATTTTCTTTCTTCAAGGTATGATAAATCTTGTATAACTTTTTCAACTCCTGGAATACTTTCATCTCCAAAAGCGTGCCCAGCATCAACCATTATCATATCATCGCCATACTCAAACAAAGTCATATTCTTTCCAATCTCGTCAATGCCACCTAAAAATGTTATTTTTAAGTTATTGTAACCATGGGGCTTTCTTTGTCTATCAATATTCAAATTTGTATTTTGATTTCTTAAATTCTTAATATTTAAGTTTTGCTTATTTTGCTTTAATGATGATTGATTAGAATTTTTATTTTGTCTTAAATCGCTATTTACATAAACCTTTTTATTATTTTCTTTTCTATTAAAACTTTTTTTATTTACACTTTTATCATCATTATTTGGAACCTTATAATACCTAACAACTTTTTTCTCACTTTCACTTTTCATTTCTTCCATACTATCTAAAATACTCCTATAAAATATAAATTTATTATCAATTAATTTTTTAAACATAGAAATTGTCTACAAGTTTTTAAGTAGGTAAAATTTTAAAAATTTTAAATTAAAAACTATAAATTTTTTTAATAATTTTTTTTATATTTCAAAAAAAATATAAAACATTAAATACTAAGAAAAATATTAGACAATAACTAAATTAAAATATATTTAATTTGAATTATTTAAGTTCAAAATTATTTACATACTAAAATGTTTACTAATTATTATAGTAAACTACAATTTGTTAGTCTGGCAATTTTGCTAGACAAAATTATAACAACTTAATAAAACTTATTGTAATAATTATTACAAAAAAGTTTAAAAATAAAATGACAAGTTTTTGTGTTTTTTAAATAATTTTGTAAACACAAAAATAAATATTCGAGATAATATATCTAAAAAATAATTATTAATTAAACTAAAAAACAATATTCTTAAATTAATAAATCTTTAACAAACTATTTTTTTAAAAACTAAGTTAACTAGATTAGTAAAATAAATTAAAACTTAACCGAAAAACACTCTACCATAAAACAATTATAAAGTCAATGCAAATTTTGTAAATTATTATAAACAAATTTCAAGTATTTTAATTAATATATGCTTTTAGGTAAAAAACAAAATAAAAATGAGCCAAACAAGTTACAAAACATATTTTATCTTTTTTATACTGTCCGTTTCTTCAAAAGTCTTTGGACTAACAACTGTATCTGGGTAGACATAAAATCTCATACCCTGACAAGTAAAGAAACTGACCATATTAAAGACCACAAAA
Source organism: uncultured Christensenella sp. (assembly GCA_949296965.1). Classification (GTDB taxonomy): domain Bacteria; phylum Bacillota; class Clostridia; order Christensenellales; family UBA1242; genus UBA7862. Next base: position 46,648 of record CASFQL010000018.1, read on the forward strand.
GTAAATGCAGTAAGAGGTAAAGTTATTATTAACGAAAGAGTAAACGAAAAAACAGCAAAGATTAAGTTTACAACAAAAGCAATAATAACAAGTAAAATACAAGTTGAGAAGATGCTAAAAAATTTTTTAAAAACACACTTAAAATTAGTTTTTAGTGCATAAAAAGCATTGTGATTAAAGACCGCTATTGCAGGAAGCCAACAGGCAAACAAAGAATACTTTAAAGCAACAACACAAAGCAACACACCCAACAATAAAATATCTAATAAATAATACAAAAACACCCCAAGCGTTGCAATTTTTATAATTGAATAAATTAAAAAAATAATAAGAACATTGAGTGGAAGCAAAACAATAAACCTTGCTAAACTATAAAGTAAACTCTTGCCAATGTATTTAATATATTTTACCGTCCAACTATATTTTACATGACTTGTCATATATCCATATAAAACTTCTGCATTTGGAACAAGTGCCAAGTTTAATAAAAATGGAAACATAAATATAATCCAAAAGGATAAAAAGACATAATTTGGAATAAATTGCGAATTTTGAGTTAAAACATTCCAAAAAGTTTCATTAACTTGGTCTATTGAATAGGCTGTTGTTTGTGGTTTTGAAGAAAAAAAGTTATTTAGAATAGCAAAAAAATCATTGAAAACATTTGCTTCATTTAACTTATTTATTATTGGCATAGCAATAACTGTGCAGACTAATAAACTAAGTAAAATACAAATTACATAGTATAATAAAGACTTCCACACATTTGAAAAATTTGTTATCAACAATCTAAATGTATTTCTAAAAATCATTTATATAACCTTTTTATTTACAATTAACAACCTTGAAAAAATTATAATTTATTTCGACAATAAAATCAACTAAAATGATATGTTTTATTTGTTTTGATAATATTTACTGTTTAATTTATATTTATATGTTTAATTTTTTAGAAAAATAATAGTTTTTTGTTTTAATTAAATGTATAAAATCGTAAAGGTTTTTATCTCATCAATTTTGTTATATAACAAAAATTTGTGTTTTATTTTGTCTTACTTAGAAGTTTTTACAATTCATTTTACTATTATTTTACTTATATTATATTTATTATTACAAATATACTTTATAACCTATTAAAATTTAACTTTATGAAGTTCATAGAACTAATTATATTTACTGCAACTAAACATGTTGGGGCTTTGTGGTCAAAAGTGAAACTTTTGTATGAAGTTTTTTTAAAAAAACTTCATAGTAAAAATTTTTCAAATTTTTACACCACAAAGCCCCTTTCCCAAATATAGTTTTTTACCAACTAATAAATTCTACTACTAATAAAAATAAAAAAAAGAGAGTGCAAAAATACTCACACTCTCCAAAAAAATTATTTATCATTATCTAACTTATCTTTCATTGCCTGCTTTATATCATTTTTAGAAACTTTTCTTGACTTTACTTTAAGGACGCCAAAACAAACAAGTAAAGACAAAGCAAAAGCACAAACATCTATAATAATATTAGTTTGCAAATTAACACCAAAAACAAAACAAAGTGATTGAACAAATCCTATAACTAAACAAATAACAGTAATCCAAAAAGATAAACTTGTGAACTTATCACTACTATTTTGCTCTAATTCATAACTAGAATCAATTTCTTCACTTCCTGTTAAAACTGATGAATTTTCGTTACCATTTTTAGTAAGATTTTCTTCAATATTATTAATTGTTTGTTGTTGTGTTATGTCTAAATTATTTTGATTAACTTCATTTTTCAATTTGTTTATCCCCCTTTTTAAGTAAGGTCGAACGAATTTCCTTAATTTCGTCTTTTATATCTTCAACAATATCTAAATGTTGGTTTAACTTTGAAATTGTATCTTGGTATTTTTTTTCTCTCTTAGCACTATCCTTTAACTGATAGACAAGCAAAGAAACAAATAGCACTGCCCATATACCATTTGCCAAAGCCTGATTTAAAATTTCTTCCCACATAAAACTAACTTAACTGTTTAGAATCTTTCTTAGTCGCTTTCTTATTTTAATTGGATTAATTTTTTGTTTTTTCATAATGCTACTCTAAAATTTTAAAGTTCATTTCAATAGAAGAAATTTTTACAACTTCTTCATTTGAAGTTATTTCAAAACTAAATTCTTTTCCTGTTAAGTTAACTCTAATTATGTTAACTCTTTTATTTGGGACTATATTAAAAGTTTTAGACTTATTATCATAATTTATTTTAAGTTCAAAAGGACTAGTGCATATAACCTTAATATCTTTTAAAATTTTTTTATGCTCTAGGTCATTAAAAACCAAATTAGTGCTAACAAATTTTTTTGTTAAAATTTGCCCATTATTTTTACCAGAATTATCTAAACACCAAAGTCTATTTCCACCCCTTATTAAAAAGACTAATCTTTTAAAGAATAGATAATTTACAGAAATCATTGAACAAATATCAATGTTTCCTAAAATGTTAAAATCTCCATTTTCAAGGTTATATTCTACAAGAGAATTGTTTGTAGACTCCTCACTTGATGTTTCTAATGGTAAATCATAACTTTCGTCCAAATTTAAGTTACAAGCAATATAAAGTTTATTGTCATGATAACACATAAGAGAAGCCTCTTGGCTACATCTTGAAATTCTATCTGACAAAATTCCCTCTACTTTCTCAACATCATAGCCATCAAAAAAGTAAAGTCCGTCTTGTTGTAAAAAATAAATTTTATCGCCACAAACACAAGCGCTTGAACAATAAATTCTTTGACCTGCATCATAAATGTTACTTGTAGTATAATCTGACTTTAAATATGTATTTATTTTACTTATACCTTGGTCCCTAAAAACATAAACATTTTCCATAAATGAAAATAAATTTTTTAGTTCCCCCTTGTAGTCATTGAGTTCTAGCATACCTGCTTCTTCTTGGTCAAGGGAGTCTTTTCTCCAATCAAGCGGGTTACAGTTTGCACTATATCTTACAATATAATCCCAAGTTGTATCAATTGCGAAAAGTCTTTCATTATGGAAACAAACACTTTTAAATCTAGGTGCCGTGCTAACGACATAAGGGTCATCATCACAATACCAAACTAAAAGGTCATCGTCTTTTGAAGAAAATCCCATAACATCATCGCCATCAATTCTAAAATTAATTCCATTTGGTTCAGATATAAAGGTGTGATTTAAAGCATAATAGCCTTCAGCCCAAAAAAATAGTGGCGTAGCATAAATTTTTTTATCACTGCCAAGGATAACGAGCAAATACATAACACTGCTATTTTTGTTGCTATAATATTTATATTTATAAAGTTTTTTAGCAACAACCGGCATTTCGCCTCTTGCTTCAAACAGGTTTTCTGAATGAGGGGTTTGCATAAGAGGTATTGTTAATTCTTTAATACCATTTCCCTGAACTAATGCACCATCTACTACTTTTAAATTATAGCAATATTTCGGGTTAATATAACTATCATTAAACTCATTAAGCGAACTAAGGTTAGTTGAAAATTTTGTAATTAAGATTTTATAATCTTTGTAATTTTTATTATTCATCACTCCCACCTACGCGCTTTAATATGAAAATTTTTGTTTAAGCAACAATCAACTCCATTTAAAAACTCGTTCTTAAAATATGTTGCGTCATCAAAGATACCAGAGAGTAAATAATATTCGCCAACGACCCCCATAGCAAGAATTTTTGCACCAATAAAATTAAATTCATTAACTTTGTCGTTAAGAGTTGAAACAAAAGGAATATAACTAAATTCAATACAAACAGGAACATTCGAGTAAAAATTTACTTTATCGTTCTCTATTTTAAAATCAACATTACCAAACTTGTTAAAAATTCTAATTATCTTTATAACATTTGCGTGAATATCACTCAAATTTATAACTGTTTGTCCAAGACAATCATAAGAAAGCACTTTTTTAGGTTTAAATTTTGTAGTTGCTAACTCGTGAAGAACGCTATTTAATGACAACATCATTTTAGTAAAATCTTTTTGGGCTTCCACATTTTGAGTTTCTTCATTTTGTGTATTATCAGTCTGCGACCCTTCATTTTGTGAAACACTACCTGTTTCTTCGCCTTCAAAAATAGGTAAAAGTTCGTCATCTAAGTCTAAATAGCCACTAGCAAGTTTTAATATTTCTAAAACAGTCATACCTTTCTCCTTTTATAAATTTTAAAAAAAGAGCAAGAAAAATGGGCTAATTTATATCCATTTTGTTTTATTTATATTATTAAAAGTTAAGTCCCCACCTTTTTTATCTGCATATTCTAACATATCGTTAAGTAATGAAATGTTTTTGCTTCTTAACAAATCTTGTTCTTTTTTTTGCAACTTTTCATTAGACATTTCAAGTTCAGTTAAAATCTGTTTACTTCTTCTAATATGAGTTAAATATGCTTTTTTAAGTGCAAAACTTGTTAATTTTGTGCCAATATTAAAAGCGTAAGAGTTTTTAAAAGTTACAAAATACTTCTTAGTTTTTTTAGAATAATAAATTTTATACTCTCTATCTATTTGACTTATCCTTTTAGAAATATTAAATAAATCTCTTTTTACTTGATATATGAAATTATCCATTTTCCTGCCTTTTATAAAAATGAATTATGATTTTACTATGTTTGAAATTTTTCCTTGCCCTGCTGGTCTATCACAAATAAGTTCAGCATATTTTACCAAAGTAGCAGAATAAGTTGGAGTTGTGCTAGATGGAATTAAAATGCTTCCATTTTCAGTTTCAAGCCATTCCCAATCGCAAAGTTGATGTAAGACAAAATCTTTTGAGTTAAGCAAATACATTGTCCCGTCTTCGACAAATCTTTCATAAATAACAGGTATTCCTGCATAAGTCATTGCCTTATATCCACCTTCCAAAACAGTAGTATCAATGTTTCTTCTAAAATTTGAAAGATAAGTTTGATATGCAGTTCTTACATCGCCAGATACGGCAATAAAGTCAACCTGCTCGCCTGTTTCTTCTTCAATAGAATTAAGTGCATTTTGAATTAAAGCATCACTAACTTGATTTGAAGTGCTACTATCATTAATATATGGATATAACCACTTATAATTTGCTCTATCTACACCATAAATTACTGAATTTTCAGCACTTGTATCAAAAATTCTTTTTATTCCTGTAATTTCGTTGTCTTTTGAAGCACAAGCATAGACTTTATCACCGTTAATAAAATCGTAAGTTTGGTCAAAAGTTACCTTTTTTGCCTTTCTATCTACATATGTAATAGTAAATTCAGTTTTTACAGGACTATTTGAAGAATAGATGTCAACTTTCATACCCTCGACTAAATTCTTAACACTATCAAAAGTTACATCGCTTTCATCAACAACAGCAGTCGCTACAAGGCCTGTGCCATCGCCATAAAGCATACGACCTAGGTTAAAAGCACTTGATTTAATAAGACTATCCATTTCATCATTTAAAAGATTTACAAAAGCACCTGTGTCTGACATACTTGCCCTAATAGCCTTGTCTGAAAGTGCGATTGTCCCATATAAATTTTTCAAACTTGTTTTAAATTGTAAGAATTTGTGAGAACTTGCTTTTGGAAGGTCGCCTGTTTCAGTTGATGCCGATATGCCACCATTCAAGCCATATGGTGCAAGTTTAATAATTTCTTTTCCATAAACATCTTTACTCGATTGCTTTATCATAGATAAAAATGCGTTAGATTTTACATTAAGTTGTTCACTTAAAACGCCTAAATAAACAGATTTTAAAGCGTTTTGTGCAGAAGTTAAAGTTACCATTTTTTTCTCCTTATATTTAACTTTTTTGTTTTTAAAACTATTTTACTAAAAGTTATTTATTACTAGTAAAAAGTTCTTTAACTATTCTTTCTGCCTCCTCCAAAGTCTTAGGTTTGCTTTGCGGACTAACTAAAACATTGCTTCCCCTATCAACACCTATTAACTTTGGAGTTGGTGAAAGATTGAGATTATCAATATAATTTGCAACCACCTTATCTTTTAAGGCTTGGTTAGACAAAATATATTCTAAAATTCTCTTTTCTTTATCTTCTTTTGTAAGAGAATTTTCTTCTTGCTCAACAAGTTCTTTTGGTGAAGATTTTTCTTCATTATCATTTAGAGTTTTTTGTAGAGCAGCAAGCGATTGACATTTTTTTGTGTAATCGCTTTGTAAATTGTTATAGGCATTTAATAGACTAATTGCGTCCTTAAATTTGCCTAATTTGGAGCCATTATCATCATTTTTAGACCCTTCATTCTCAATTTGCAAAATTCCTTTGCCTTGTCCATCTGTGATATTTGGTTGTTCCAGAATTTCATTATCCATAAAATAATCTCCTTTATAATAAAAAATTTAATGTAATTAATATTTAATTATTTATAATTAATTTAAAATCTACAAACTATAAAAATAATTTTGAAAATGAATTTTTAACTAATTTAGTTATGATAAAAACTGATATTACAAAATTTGAAATAAAAATTGATAAATAATGATAATTATTTGTAAAATTTTATTGGTTTTTTAAAAAATTTATAAAAATTTGTTTTTAAATAATATAAAAAGTATCATAAAGAAATAAAAAGTTTTTTTACTTTTTAAATAAAAACTAAAACTAAATATTTATTCCAAAAAGTTCTAAAATTTTTCTCTTTGCTTCTTCTTCAAAATTTCCATTTTCATCTCTAAAAATATTTGAAGATAAAAGTTTTAAAATATTATCTCGTTTTGTAGATAAGCTTTCAGTAAGAACGCAATCACTAACAAATACAATGTCTTCAAGCCCTAAATCACTATTTTTAAAGTATTTAATACTGATTTCTTTCTTGTCATTTGAAATTTTTACAAGTCTAGGAAGAACGGCAAACTGTTTATATAATCTCAAAATCATTTTCGCTAAACTTTTTACAGCACCATCAATTTCTTCTATTGTAATATTTAACCTTGATGAATCTTGTTCAATAAGCAATTCAAGTGCTGTCCCGCTTAAAGAATTTGCACTAAATTGGTTTGTTAAGATATTGGTAACACCGCTAATTTCACTAAATTCATTTAGTAAACTTTCTTCTTCATCATCAAAACAATTTGGGAGAGTTTCTTCACTTAAAAATTTTGGAGCATTCCCTCCCCTTTTATAAACTATTACTTTGCCAGGTTCTAGTCCGTCTTGGACAAGACTATCTATATCTACACTTCCATCTTCAACTGTTAACACTCCCATACTAATACGGTTAAGGTATTCGTGTTTTCTATTTTTCACAGCATTGTATGCCCTTTGAATTGGAATGATTTTATCTATGACACTTTTACCCCAGAAGCACCCTGCAATTGGTATACAAGTTTGTTTAATAAATGGGAATCCTCTTTGTCCATCAGGTAAATTAACAAAAGGAAGTTCTCCTAGATAAAGCAATTTGTCTTCGCAAACAATAATTAACCGTCCATTTGGAAATTCTTGTGAAGGCATTTCATATTTTTCAATAATGATAGCATGGTTATGTTTACACCCAGAAGAAAGTGAAGTTGTAGTATAATCAAAAATGTCAATATCTCTACCCTTCACATCTATTCCCCAAATATTTTTGATAGCCTTTACACTGTATGCTTTTGCATGAATAATACTTTCGCAGTCATTTATATTTTCGCAAAAATTATTATCTGGGAAAATTTCAAAAGGAGAAACAACACTTATATCGACTTCCCCTTCTTTCACATAATTGTTATCATTATTATAAATCTTTTTACCAATAGTGGAATTCCAAACAACTTTATAAAAACTTGTACCTGTTATTTCGCTCCACTTTATTGCATTTGAGATAGATTTAGACAAATTTAGTTTCTCATAAACTGACCTTAAAATATCTTGCGACAAGTCGGCAATTTTTTGGTCATCTATTGATGAACTTGCAGGAAGAATATCCATTTCGGGTTTAACAGCGGTAAGTTTTGAAATTCTGTTTTCAATTAACGGGGCAATATGATTGAAAACTTCTCTTTCTTGCCAATAGTAATTTTTTTGATTATCTTCAATATCACTTAAAATGTTAATGCTAGTGAACTGATTACCTATAAAAAAATTATTATTGAGTCGCCACTGTGCTTCAAAAGGTTTTCTTTCCTTTTGTCTATTTTCAAAATCTTCCCTAACAGATTTAACTAAATCTTCAACAAAATAATCTTTTTTCTTTCTCATAACTTTTTCCTTTTTTTTGATTTTAATTAAAACTTTTAAAAACTCGTAATTTATAATGACTAAACAAATGTAAAAACTTTTTATTAGTATAGTAATCTTTGATAAATTGTTATCTAAACTTGCATTTTAACAAATTCTTATGGGTTTAAGTTAAACAAACTATTTAGACCTTTAAAAAAATAATTTATAAATAAAAATAAAATTTTAACTTTTGTCTTTTAATAATTTAAGAAGTCTTTCTTTTTCTAATTCCAATTCTTCATCGCTTAAAGATGAAAGATTTTGAGAATTTGTGTTCATATCAAATAAAATTTTAATAGAACTTAAATCAGGTGCGTGATTTTTTGTAGTTACCTTTTGACTTTTTAAAATCTTTTTCCCATTGTTATCTAAAATAAATTCTTCAACTGTTTCGCTAGTAGAAACTCCCTTTGCAAGATTAATCAAGGAATCTATCAAAATTTTTTCTTGTTCTTCTAATACTTTATTCTTACTTTCGTCCTTACTTTTCTTCATTTTTTAATCCTTATTAAAAAAACAACAGTTCATCTTTAAAATTTTTCTTATTAAAAATATATAAAATTTTAATTATAATTTAATTCCAATTCTTTCTTTGATTTCTCAGTGCTATTTTATCCTTATGTTTTTCAAGTGGTCCTTTTGGTCTTATATGGGCGTTAGGTTTGGTCATCAAATAATATCTTAATTCATCAAGGCAGTGGTCATCTTTTTTTATAGGATTATCACCAGCACCCCAGAAATATGTTTTAAACTCTCTAATTAAATTCACACAATTACTGAAAATAAATAACTTAGATTCATTAAGAGAATTTCTTAAATAACTTTTAACCTGAGCAATGCCTGAAAACAAATCTTTGTTAACCTTAGTATTAACATTAATTCCTCTTTCAAAGAAAAGTTCTGCCACACTTTTAACACCATTCAAAGTTCTTTGCCCAGCAGCACTATCAATGTAGGCTTCATATCTTCCGTTACTATCTTGCTTCCAATCTAAAATCTTGCATATCTCTTTTATTTTATTTGCATGATAGTCAATATCTTTGTTTGCTTCAAAGTGTTCGGCAATTACAAAAACATTACCATCATAATCAACTGCATACCAATGACAAGCAAGCGGATTATTAAGCCCGGGATCTATTGATATAGAGTCATACCAATCTTTTGGGACGCTAAAAGGTTCTATAACATTAACTTCACTATCAAATTCTTTATAAACTAACCCCGTAGAAGACATAAATCTACCATATTTTCGTGCTTCTAAATCATCTTTTGAAAGAGATTTTTCAAAATATTCAATTTCTTTCTTATCAAGGAAAGGATTATCCTTCCACTCCATTTGTTCAAACCAAATTTCGCTGTCATTTTTAGTATTTAAAAAAATTTCATCATACACCCAAGTTAAACCCTTTAATGGAGTCATTGTCCCAAACAAATCTCCCTTTTTATCAAGGACTCTCATTTTACATTCTAAATAAATTTCAAAAGGCGGTTCTTCGTCAAACCAAACAAAATCTAAACTTGTCCCTTGAAACTTTTCTCTACCTTGGTCGCAACTTTTAAAGCCAATAGTAGAAATTCCGCCAAAAATATTCTTAATTTTTATATAATCAATAATTCCGCTTTCAGGGAAATCTTTTTTGCCTTGAAGCATTACAATTTCTTGTATCCAAAGAGGGTTAAGATAGTGCAAAATTTTCTTTTGTGAGACATCTCTTTGAACTTGTTTTGACAAACTAACTACCCAACCACTAACATTTTTTTTATTCTCTCTAAAAGGGTGATTCCCCCTTGCCATATATATTGCTTCTACTGCACCACATTCAGTTTTGCCTGTTCTATTACCACCAAAAACCCACCTATTTCTCTTTTGATTTTTATGAAAAGCAATTTGTTTTAAGTGTTTTGTTTTCCCACAATTATATAATGATAATTTATCAAACTTCTTTCTTTTTGAAATTTCATTTAAAATCATATTAAGTTTGTAAATAATTTCTCTCATTAACTTCACCTTTCGACAAAAAAACTAAAAATAAAATTCTTGATAAAATGTAAAATTTAATTAATAAGTTCAAAAGAAAATTTATAAGCAAAACACCTTAAATAAATTAAAAAAGTTAGAGAGTATAAAGTTTAAATTATTAAATTTAGTTAATAATTATAAGTGCTAACTTTTTCATCTTTTTTTAAAAGTATTATGGTTTAATATTTTACTAAAATTAAGTTAACTAAATTTTCTAAAGATTTTAAAATTTATAAATACAATTTCTTTTATAAAGACTAAGGAGGCAATTCTAGTTTGAAAAAATTTTTTGTTTTGCTTTTTCTTGCTCTTTGTTTAATCGCAAATGTTCCAAAAACTAAATTAGCAAGTGCAAAGTATACTACTTACATTTATGCAAGAGTGGAAAATTCTGGTGTATATTTATATAAAAACACTACTCCTACACCTACTAATGCTCTTTTTGAAATTCCACAAACCTATTTTGTTTTAATTCTTTCAAACTTTGATGCTAACTTTTATAAAGCACAATATAGAGATGTAGTGGGTTATGTTTTGAAAAAAGAAGTCGTTCCCGTTTCGGAAACTCCCAAAAATCCGTTTTTAGAAACTGTTACATTTAGAGTATATTCAAGTGATGGAACGGGAATTATGTCCACTCCATTTGATAATAAAGTTGAGATTGGTAAAGTCAAAGAACTTGAAGACATTGATTATTACGGAACTATAATTGGAACAGAAGAAATTGAAGATAGGGGCTTTACATGGATTTATGGAAAAACAAATAGCGGAGTTATGGGATACTTTTATGCAGGTTTATGTGATAAAATTGAAGGATATGTAGAAAATAATGAAACAACTACTATTTTAAAAGACGCATTTAAAACAGAAAATAAAGATTATTTATATAATTTAGTTGATATTTCTACGGGACTAAAAATTCTCTTAATATCATTAATAACTATTCCTGCTATTGCTCTTTTAGTTTTGTTGTTTGTTCCATTTCCAAAAAAACAAGTTGAAATTATAAAAAAGAAAAATACTATCAAAAAACCTAAAACTTTTAAGCAAATCCAAGACTATAATGATGACTTATTATAGTTATTAATAACATATTAAGTTTTCATAAGTTTAATTTAAACAATTATTTTAAAAACGAAAAATTAAAAAACTACTTAAATACGAACTATGTGCAGTAAAAATTTTTATAAAATTTTTACAGTGAAATTTTTAAATAAAATTTCACACAAAAGTGAAACTTTTGGCACATAGTTCCTTTTTTAAAAAACTAATTGCAAACAAAAAAATAATTTAACTTATACTACAATTTTCGACCAATCAGTCAATAATTCATAAAGATTATTGTTAAAATAATAAGAAATCAAAGAAAATTAATAAAATTAAATAATAATTTATTAAAAACTGTGTAAAAAACACAAATCAAAACCGACTAACTAATCGAATTTATAGAAATAAACCTTATATGTAAAAATTAATATAGTAAAATTTTATGTATTTCTCTTACTAAAATTATATCATTAGTTACCACATAAAATATCAAAAAAATATTTCTAAAACAGTTTTCTAAACTTATTAACTATAAGTCCACAAAGAAAATCCTTATTATTAGTAACCATTTCTTCCCCGTCGTTTTTTATTTGAGTTTTTAAGATATTATTTAAAATATTATCAATAAATTCATCTTTAAGAGATTCCCTAACTGTTAAAGGGGACATCAAAATTTTATATGAAAGTATTTTTTGAAAACTATCAAGGGCTGATGCTAGTTTTCTAAAAAAAGTTCTACGGTCCATATCAAAAAGCATTGGGCATTGGCTTGAAGGAAGTGAATCAACATATCTTACAATAAGCAAGTTTCTATATTCGCTTTTAATATCAACAAGAGATTCTTCTATCATTATTTTTAGATTAATAAAATTAATTTTTTGCTGTTCTAAAAGAAGAATTTTATCTGCTAAATCATAAACAGTTTGACCTTGCTGTAAATAGATTGAATTTTTTGCTTTTGACAAAACCAAACTATCAATTGAAGAAACAATATTAGGAATTAGAGAGTAAATAGAGAGAAAGGCTTTACTCCACGACCTTAAATTCTTCTTTGACAACTTATTAATCTCGTTTAAGGAAGGAATAATCTTATCGGTTTTAGAAATCTTTGTGTTATTTAAAATATTCAAAATCATTTATACCTCCATTTTAATTTGTGCTTCTTTATCTTATCACCATAAACCTGACAGAGAATGTCCACTTAAAAACTTTTTTGTGAAAATTTTCTCTGTTACCAAAATTTTTTCATAATAAGAAAACACATTCAAGTTTTAGTGTCAATTTTTTATTTTAACGCTTAATAAAGTTATAAATAAAAAGAAAAAACAAATAAAATTATTTTTTAAAATTTTATTTAAGCAAAAAAAAATTATAAAAAGAAAAATAAAGATTGTTTAGAAAATAGAAAGAAAAAGATAGTTTATTTTGACTTTTTTTAAAGATTTTTGTCATAAAATAGAATAAGAACAAGTATTATTCAATAAACCAAACATTAAAAACATAATTATAAAACTATAATAATTAATATATTTCTTATGTAAATCTTTTTTATAATATAAGAACATTTTTATAAAATTTATTTATTAACTACTATAAATTTCTATAAAAAAACTATGTGCCAAAAGTTTTACTTTTGTGTGAAATTTTAACTAAAATTTCACAGTAAAAATTTTTATTAAAATTTTTACAGCACATAGTTCGTGTTTATTAGATACGAATTTTTATATAAAGGTTAAAATAAAAAAAACAAACTAAGCAAGTTTGTTTTCCCCTTGATTTTCAATAACAAAGTCCTGTCCTTCAAGTGTTATTTTATTAATTGAAATTTCATATGCAGTTCGCGTTTCTGTCTCACTTTCTGATAATTTCTTTTGGTATTCTCTGCTTTGAATTCTACCAATAATACTTACCTTTTGCCCAACAGTTGAATTTTTTACATATCTAGCATTTCTTCCCCAAGCAATACAAGGTAGATAATCAGATTTATTATAAGACCTATTAACCGCTACTAAGACATCACAAATCTCTCTACCAAAGGGAGTTGTTCTAAAAATTGGTTCTTTACAAATAAAACCACTTATTTCAACTAAATTTGGATTCATTGTATCATCAATCTCTGCGATACTTCTAACAAAAACATTTAATATTAATTTACTCTTACCATCAACAAATTTATTATAACTTCTAAATTGACCTTGAATTGCAACAAGATTACCAACTTCAAAAGATTTATCTAATAGTTTTTCAGAAATAATAACAGGAATAACATCTGAATTTTGTGATAATCTATTCACTGTTATATAAATTTCATAAAAACCTTCGCCAAATGATTCGTGGCTAAATACAGGGCGAGAAGAAACCACACCCCTTAAAAAAACTTTGTTATTTTCCATCAATTCGTAATTCATTTTTTTCTCCTAATTTTATTTTTTAACTTACTTTTTTGTTTTTTTATATTTACTAAATACATTAGTAATTTCTTAATGATTATTTACTAAAATTTTCTATTTAATCTTTATATTTATTTAATTTTTAAATATTTATACTTTTATCAAACAAAACTATTAAACACGACTTTGTGCTGTAAAAATTTTAGCAAAATTTTTACAATGAAATTTTAAGCATTAAAATTTCATATAAAAGTGAAACTTTTAAGCACAAAGTCCATTTACAAAACTCAAACCTCATACGAAATTATAAATAAAAGTTTAATATTGTTTTAAAAATTAAATCGGATAAAAGAAAATTAAAATTATTTTGCTACTTGTTTGCCTGTAACATCAATATAATAATTTGATTTAATTAAAAGGTCGCTAATTTTAACAAATTCATAACCTCTTGATTTTAAATTAGTTAAAACACTAGGCAGATAGTCCAAAACATGATCTGCATTATTATGACAAAGAATAATCGAACCAGAGCTAACTTTTTTTATAATATTACTACAAACTTGTTCAGTTGAAATAGATTTCCAATCAAGCGAGTCAACATTCCATTGAATAGTTTGTAATCCAAGGTCAGTAGCAACCTCAATCAAGTTATCGTTATAAGCACCATAAGGAGCCCTAAATAAACTTACTTTTGAATTTGTAATTTTTTCAATTTTTTCAATAGAAGTTGTAAGTTCAAGTTGCATCTGTTCTTTTGAAAGTCTTGTCATATCAGGGTGAGAATTACTATGAGTTCCTATTTCATTTCCGCTATCATAAATCATTTTAGTTTGCTCTGGGTATTTATCCACCCACATACCAACTAAAAAGAAAGTTGCCTTAACATCAAACTCATCCAAAATTTTTAAAATGCTCTCTGTTTTATCGGCGCCCCAGGAAGCATCAAAAGAAATTGAAATTTGTTTAGAAGTTGAATCTACACAGTAAATTGGTAATTTTTTTGTTTTGCTATTTAAGAAAACACTTGCAACGGGCGCGTCCGCCCCTAGTGGAGATGAAAGCAAAATTAAAACAACCAACAAAAGAATTAATAATTTAAAAGTTTTAATTGAAATTGTCCAAAAAACTACCTTCCCCTGCCTTAACATAATACACCTCAATAAAGCAAAAATAATGACAATAAATGTAGTTAAAAATCTAAAATTAACGAATTATTTTTTTTAATTTACGAATAATGATTTAAAAAATTAAATTATAGATGGGAAAAATCCATTTTTATTTTTTTAAAAGTATTAAAAATCAAAAGACTTAAAAAATAATAAATTATAAATTAATTATTTAAGCACTTTTTAATAAAAATTAAGAAATCATATCTAATAACTTAAAAATAAAAAAAACTTTTAACTATAAAAAATTGTCATCAATTAAAATTTATATAAAATTTTTAAGAATAATAAAAATTTACTAAATTTTAATATATTAAAACATATTCAGTAAAATATAAAAAAATGAGAAAAAACAAAAATTGGATATAAAAAAAGAACAAGATTTGAGCAAACATGCTCTACTCTCGTTCTTTATTAAAATTTTTTCTATAAATTAACTATCAGCACTAGCAACAACAGTTTTAACTGCAATTAATTTTTTACCCTTTTCAAAAGGTTTAGCCTTATCATTTTTTGTTGCAATTCTTATCTCATTTGTAGACCTAAAATATAGATTGTCGTGGGTATCAAAAACACATATTTCCTTTGGCAATGTAATTAAACTAGCAAAAGCAAGATTTTCGCCCGTATTTATTTTAACTCCCTTTCTATACCTAACACTCTCATCAATGCTTGCTACAATAACTCTCTTAGTTTGTCCACTATTTGTAATAATAACAATTTCGCCTTCATTATTTACGCAACTATCAATACTTAAACAATAATCTTTATCCGCAAGCATAATTCCCTTTACTCCCCCAGCAACTCTACCTTGAACAGGAATATCATCAGTTTTAGCATTTAAAACAATGCCTTGCTTAGTAACAAAAATTAAATTATATTTATCTGTCTTTTCAATTTCAACTTTCATAAGTTCATCGCCATCTTTTAATTTAATAGCCTGATAGAAGGTTTTTAGCAAATTATATTCAGCCTTTGGCGTCTTTTTAAGCATACCAAATTTGGTATAGAACATTAAATTGCCTTCTTCATTAATAACATCTTGGTTAATTATAGAAATAATTCTCTCTTCCTTTTCCATACCCTTAAAGATATTATAATCTTCAATACCTTTACCTTTAAATTTACACTCTGGTATAGCAGAAGCATCAAGTTTATAGCAATTTCCAAGACTTGTGAAACAAAGTAATTTTGAATTAGAAAGGCACTCAAACTTTAATACATTTATATCCGCAGGAGATGTTTCTTCTTTTATTTCTTTGTTTGCAAGTTCGTAGTTTTTCTTTTTTACCAATTTAAAAGTTTCGTTCATTGACTTTAAAATAATAACATTTTGTGGAGTCGCTTCTTTTTTTACTTCTTCTGAGAAACTAATTTTTGCGCTATCTTTTAAGAATTTAGTTTTTCTATCTTTCTTATATTTTTTCTTAATTTCGTTTAATTCCTGTTTAACTATTTCAAATTGTTTTTTAGGAGAAGCAATGACGGCTGAAAGATATTTTATAAGATTATGAAGATTTTTCAATTCTTCTTCGAGTTTGTAGACTTCCAAACTAGTCAACTTTGCAAGTCGCATATCAAGTATAGCCTGAGCCTGCTTATCACTCAACTTAAATTTCTCTTTAAGTCTTAATTTTGCTTCTGTTGTATTCTTACTTGTTTTAATAATTTTAACAACGGCATCAATATTTTTAATGGCAATTACAAGACCTTCTAATATGTGTGCCCTTTCTTTTGCTTGTTCTAATTCATACTTAGACCTACGCAAAATAATTTCTTTTTGATACTGACTATAATAGGCAATTATATCAATTAAACCCATTTGTTTTGGTTTACTTCCAGCAATGGCGACCATATTAACGCCAAAAGTGCACTGTAAGTCGGTATTTTTTAGCAAAGAGTTGTAAATTTTATTAACATCAGCGTCTTTTTTAAGAACAATAACCGCTCTCATTCCTTCTCGGTCTGACTCATCTCTAATATCCTGTATTCCGCTTAATCCGTATTTTTCTTCTTCCCTTAATTCAACAATCTTTCTAAGTAGCGCTGCTTTATTAACTCCATAAGGGATTTCTGTAATTACTAAACTTTTTTTCTCGTTTTCTGCCCCTTCCAAATGAATTTTTCCACGTAAATAAATTTTACCCTTACCCGTTGCATAGGCTTGAACAAGTTCTGACGAATCAAGGATATATCCACCTGTTGGAAAATCTGGCCCTTTAATGATTTTCATCATTTCTTTTAAAGTGATGTTTGGATTGTCTATATAAGCAATGACACCATCTATCGTTTCTGCAAGATTATGTGTTGGGATATTGGTTGCTAAACCAACTGCTATACCGGTGGCACCATTAACTAAAAGATTAGGAAACCTACCGGGCAACATTTCAGGTTCTTTTAATGTATCGTCAAAATTAAGCCCCCACTTAACAGTATTTTTGTCTAAATCTCTTAAAAGTTCAAGTGCAAGTGGAGAAAGTTTTGCTTCTGTATACCTCATAGCAGCAGGGCTATCTCCGTCAATGCTACCAAAATTACCCTGCCCTTCAATTAAAATTTCGTTATAGTTAAAAGGTTGAGCCATATTAACAAGAGCCATATATACAGAACTGTCGCCGTGTGGATGGAACTTACCTAAGCAGTCACCAACAATACGAGCAGACTTAACTTTTGCAGAATTTTCTCTAAGACCTAAGACATCATACATATCATAAAGAATTCTTCTTTGAACAGGTTTAAGACCATCTTCTACTCTTGGCAATGCTCTATCAAGGATAATGTGTTCAGAATAAGGGATCATAGATTCGTGTAAAACAGTTTCTATATTCTTATAAATCATACCATCAATAACTTCGCTAGAACCGCCATCATATAAAACTTGGTCCTTAAAAAGTTTAGCCTTTTCAGCACTAACACCAAAAGCATCACTCCCTACATTTAAACCAACTTCTTCAAAATCTCTATTCAACAAATCAACATCATGTTGAAGGTCTTTTTCTTTTTTTATTTGTTCGCTATCTTCACCGCCACCTTCGTCAATAAAAGTTTTAGCGCTTGACCTAATTTTTGAATTTTGTTTATCACTATTACTACTTCTTAAATCTTTACTAGCCACTTCATTACCTTCTCTTTCTTCAAAATTTTCATCTTCTAAGTATTCGTTTTCAAAATTAGTAAAATCATCTTTGATTTTTTTAATATCTTCCTGCTTTAAATTGCTATCTCCTTCTTTATTTTCGTTTATATTCTCGCTTTCTGTTTCTAAAATTTCCTTAAAATTTTGATTATTTTCTAATTTTTCCACATTAAAATCGTTCTCGTCATCTTCACTAAAATCTTCTTTATTATCTTCTTCATTCTTTTCATCAAAAGAATTTAAGTTATTACTTTTTCCATCAATTTTAAATGCTTTATTTTCATTTGAATAGCCTTCATTAAACGAATTTGAATTTATGTAATTTTGACTTTCTTCATATAATTCTTTGTCATCTAATTCTTCCTTGTCTAGTTCTTCTTTTAATTTTTCGTCTAGTTCTTTCTTTAATTTTTCTTCGTGTATTTCTTCGCTTTTTAATTCATCGTCAATTAATTTTTCCTTATCTAATTTTTTATTGTTTATTTTTTCATTATCCAAATTTTTAACTAATTCTTCTTCTTTAGCAAGATTATTATCAAACTTATTTTCTATATTTTCATTAAAATCAACAGAGTCATCTCTTAATTTTTCAATAAGAGTTTCCTTTATATTTTTATCTTCTTCCAATACTTCTTGTTCGTCGTCTTCAAATAATGGAGAGTTATTTAAATTATCATCAAAAACTTCCCCCTTATTATATGAGTTTTCAATTCTATTATCAGTATCATATGTTTTTAATTTTTCGTCATCTTTAACAGAACTTTTAGATAATTTTTCTAAAAGTTTTTCACTCGTATTTTGGCTATTGTCTTGTTGTTTACTACCAGCAATTTTTTGCAAAAATTGTTTTTCTTCTTGGTTTGTTTTACTATGCTCGCCCATTATTTTATTAAGTATTTCTTCTTTATTTAAAGATTTATCATCTTTTCTATCCATACCTTCTCCGTTATAAGTAGCATTATCAAAAGAAATTTGTCCATCTATGGTAGTATTGACTCTCTCTTCTTCCTCGTCCTTATTGCTATCTTCATCTCTAACAAATAACTCACTCACATCAATTTGACCAGGGATAGTAGAGTCCAAATCTTCATCTTCATCATCATACATAAACTATTTCCCCTCAATTTTCATAAAATCATCATCTTTGTTAAAGTCTACATATTGCGAAAGATAAACTTTTCTAGCATCAATATCATTACCCATAAGAGTAGTTATTGAAAGTTCGGCATTTGCAATATCGTCAATTCCAACACGAACGAGAGTCCTTTTTTCTGGGTCCATTGTTGTTTCCCAAAGTTGTTCAGACTCCATTTCACCAAGACCTTTATATCTTTGGATAGAATAACCTTTACCAAACCTTTTCAAAACTTCTGGTAATTCTTTATCAGAGTAAACATATTCAATATTTCCCCTTTTTTCGACACGATACAAAGGAGGAAGAGCGATATAAACATGTCCACTGCTAATAAGTTCTCTCATATACCTAAAAAAGAAAGTAATTAATATTGCTCTAATATGAGCACCATCTTGGTCAGCATCAGAAAGTATGACAACTTTATGATACTTCAAATTTTTTATATTAAAATCATCTCCAATTCCAGCCCCAAGAGAAGCGATAATAAGCCTAAATTCTTCGTTAGAAAGGACTTGGTCAAGTCTTTTTTTCTCAGCATTCAAAGGCTTACCTCTCAAACTTAAAACTGCTTGAAAGCGCCTATCTCTACCTTGCTTAACAGTTCCACCAGCACTTTGACCTTCTACAATAAACAATTCATTAAGTTCCGCATTTTTACCTGTGCAGTGAGCAAATTTTCCAATAAGGCTTGAACTTTCAATACTGTTCTTTGCTCTTGCAACTTCTTTTGCGTGTTTTGCAGCAACTCTTGCCTTGCAAGCATTTTTTGCCTTATCAATTATAATATTGGCAATTTTAACATTTTCTTTTTTGTCAAAAAACCTTACAAGCCCCGTATAAACCATATTTTCGACTATACCCTTTACTTCTGGGTTACCAAGTTTAGTCTTTGTCTGTCCTTCAAACTCAATATCTCTCATTTTAATTGACAAAATGACTGAAATTCCTTCTCTAAAATCATCACTAATTAAGTTTTCTTCTTTTGCTTTGATTAAATTTAGTTTTCTAGCAACTTCATTCATTGCCTTTGTAAGACCACTCTTAAAACCGACTTCATGGGTTCCGCCTTCGGTTGTAGGAATATTATTAACATAAGAAAAAACACTCTCAGCATAAGAGTCCGTATAA
Organism: uncultured Christensenella sp.; assembly: GCA_949296965.1. Classification (GTDB taxonomy): domain Bacteria; phylum Bacillota; class Clostridia; order Christensenellales; family UBA1242; genus UBA7862. Next base: position 66,888 of record CASFQL010000018.1, read on the forward strand.
CTTATTGCAAGGTGCATTTTTAGCCTTTCGTTTTCATCTTCAATATAAATATATGGTTTAAAAAGAGAAAGTTTTGCATCATTTAGGTAATTTAAGAAATCTATAAGTCCACTTTGGAAACAATATTTATGTTCAATACCTTCCTTATCATCTTTAAAATAAAGATTAAGTCCTTTATTTAAAAAAGCAAGTTCTTTTAATCTTTTTTTGATAACTCCTGCTTCAAGGACATTTTCGCCAAAAATTCTTTTATCAGGTAAAAAAGTTACAGTTGTCCCCGTTTTATCAGTTTTCCCAACTTCGGTCAACTTTTTATCAAGCACACCTCCGTGAATTTTTTTCTTTTTATCCATAGCACACTTGAAACTAATCTTATACATTTTACCATTTCTACAAATAGTTGCTTCAAGGTATTCACTTAGTGCGTTCGTAACACTTGCGCCAACACCATGTAATCCCCCAGAGTAATTGTAATTGGACGAGTCAAATTTACCACCTGCGTGAAGTTTAGTAAAAACAAGTTCTGCCCCCGAAATTTTGTATGTAGGATGAATATCAACAGGAATACCTCTACCATTATCTTCTACTGTGATAGAACCATCTTCATGGAGATTAACCCAAACGGAATCGCCAAAACCATTTGAGATTTCATCAATGCTATTATCAACTATTTCCCAAAGGATATGATGAACTCCTTTACTACCTGTGCTACCAATATACATACCAGGTCTAAGTCTAACGGCGTCCAAGCCTTCAAGGACAACTAAATCTTTTGAATCATAACTTTTTCTCACAATAAAAGCCCCCATAAAACAAATTAGATTAACTTTTTAAATAAACAATATAAATTATATTCTACCAAACATCTTATAAGAAAAATTTAATTATAAGTGTTTGATAAAGTTTATTTTTCTAAGAATTATTACAAATAATTCTATATTAAAATCATTAAAGCAAAGCAGAAATAAAACTTTAATTTTTGCCTTTAAGCCCTTAATATAGCAAATTATAACCTATTTTTTAAAAAAACTCTACCATTTAAAGCAACTTTTAACGAATTTAAGCATTTAGAAAAATATGTAAAAATAAAAAATTAATAAAATTAATCAAATTATGAAAAATGACATAAAATACTATTATGAAAACAATAATATTAACAGGCGGAGGCACAGGCGGGCATGTATTTCCAAATGTAAGTTTGCTACCAGAACTTAAAAAGCATTTTAGTAAAATTTACTACTTAGGCACCAATGGCATAGAAAAAGAGATAATTTCAAAGTATAAAGAAGTCAAATTTATAGAAATAAATGCATACAAGTTTAATAGAACTCACAAATTAAAAAATCTATTTTTGCCTTTCAAGGTTTTATCAAGTGTAACAAAAATTTCAAAAATTATTAAAAAGATAAAACCTGACATTGTCTTTTCAAAGGGCGGATTTGTTTCGGTGCCTGTATGTATAAGTGCAAAATTAAACAAAATACCAATAGTTAGCCATGAGTCAGACCTAAGTCTTGGGAAAGCCAACAAACTAATCTATAAACTATCAACTACTCTTTGCACAACATTTGAAAAAACCGCACAAAATCTAAAAAAAGCAGTTTATACAGGTGCTCCAATTAGAAAAGAACTTAATTTTGGAAGTGTAAAAAAAGGAAAAGAAATAATAGACTTTAAAAATAATTTACCTACAATTATGGTTACAGGCGGTTCAACAGGAGCAAAAAAACTAAATGAAGCAATTTTTTCAGCGCTACCAATATTAACTGAAAAATACAATGTAATTCATCTGGTAGGAAAAAATAAAGGTAAAAAAATTAACTGTAAAAATTACTTTCAACTTGAATTTACAAACGAAATTCAAAATCTCTTTGCATTAGCAACTGTAGTAGTTTCTAGGGCAGGATCTGGGGCAATTTATGAGTTACTACATTTAAAAAAGCCAATGCTTTTAGTCCCTTTACCAAAAGGAAATTCAAGAGGCGACCAAGAAGAAAATGCAAAATATTTTAAAGAAAAAAATTATGCAGAAGTTTTAGAGGAAAAAGATTTAACTACAAAAACTTTAATTCAAAAAATTGATTTTCTTTATCAAAATAAAGAAAAATATCTAACCTTAATTCAAAGCGAAGATACAAGTTCGGGTTCTAAAAAAATTGTCGAACAAATTTTGCTTGCGCTAAAAAAATGATTCCCTATTTTATCAAAAAATCAATATCTTTAAAATTAAGAAAATTAAATTGCTACTGTGTTGTAATTTTGTTTAGTATTTTATAAAAAATAGGAATAAATATAAAAAAATAATTATGAAATGCTAAATTATAAAATTACTTTCAACTAAACATATAAATTTAAGTAATTCACTAAAAAATCTAAAAAGGCAAATTGTGAAATAATTAAAGTAGTCAATTAATTAAAAAATTTTTCAATCTAATTAAGTAAAGAATTAAGCAAATACTTTTTTTTAATAAAATACCTACAACTAAGCGAATTTTTACTTATTTTTCTTACGATAAACTATTTACAACTAAACGAACTTTGTGCCAAAAGTTCCACTTTTGTATGGGGTTTTGTTGAAACAAAACCCCATAGTAAAAATTTTTCAAATTTTTACTGCACAAAGTTCCCATAATGAATTTAGTTTATTTTTTTTACCACTTACATATAAAAAAAATTAACTACTAAAAAATAATTAACTAAATTTCATTGACTAAATTATTAATTAAAACAAATAATTAGTTAGATATATGCTAGGAAAATGACAAAAAATCAATTATTTTACAATAAATTATGTAATAATTAATTACATAATGAACAAATATATAATATTAAAATATATACCAGTTAATCACAAAATAATCAATTAATGATAAATTAAATAATAATTCATATTAAACATTTAAAAATGAAAAAATAGTTAGATAAAATTTCTAACTATTTTATTAATAAATTTCTTTCATAAGATTTAATATACTATTTAATTTTTTATCTTAAATATTAAGCACAAGAATGTAAAACAAAATCAAAATATAAACTTAATTTTACAAATTGAAATTATTCAATACTTTGACCTGCTTCCATTGACATTTCGTTTGAAAGAACATTAGCAAATTCTTCCATCATATCACTTTCAAAATCTTTTCCCTTAGCAAACTCACTTGTAATTGAAGCAATAAAGCCATTTGCTAATGTTAAGAAACTTGTTTTCTTATTTGGGTTACCCACTGTTGATGTAAACAAATTTGCAAAAACAGCACAAATTGTATTTTGAGCGACATTAAAGAAAATATCTTTTTTATTTTGCGATAAACTCTTTTCCACATAGACAACATTGTTCCCAAACTTAACAATCTTATCACTAAGTTCGACAAATTCAACTTTTACAGCCTTTTTAGAAAAGCCCTCCCTTTTCTTTTTTGGCAAATTTGACAAAATATATTCAATAGTTTTTGTTTCATAGAACTTAACACACTTAACGATTGCATCTTTTTTGTTATCATAATTAAGACTTTCCCAATCATTATAACCGTTCAAAAAAACCATAAGAATTCCCTCCTTATTAATTAAAATGATTATATCACAGAAAAATAAAAAATTCAAGAATATTTAAAAAATTACTTAAATAAATTGTATAATTTTTTTCAAGTAAATATAGATTTATTAACTTGTGGACCTTAAAAAATAGTTTTATTTTATTTCTAACAAATTAGAAAAAGACTTTAATCTTTTTTACTTTATTAGCAGAAAGTAGAAGTCCTTTCAATACAATTTCATCAAGCCAAACTTTATCAATTTTCCCCTTAACTTTTCTTGTCGTTTGCGGTAAAAACAAATTAATCGAAGTATCTTTTTTTGAAAATATTTTTAGTTTAATTATTTTTCTTTTTAGATTAAAATCAATATTAAAAGTAATATCTGCATTGAGTTTAAGTCCATAGAAATATCCTTTTGCTCTAAAATCTGGTAAAGAATTAAAAAGAAAAATATTATTTTTACAACTTGTAACAAATAAATTTTGAATACATTGACAAAAACATAAATTTTTATCTATTGATTGAGATAAAAAATTTGATTTACCTACCCCCATATTGAAAACATCATTTTGATAAAATAATAAGTTTCGTCCAAGAAAATTTTTTATTAAACAAAATAAGATTTTAAAGCCATCAACACCTTCTCCGCAAGTAAAAAGCGAAAGCGCCCCATCAATTAAATTGCCTCCATCTAGGTTGCCAAAGGAATTTAGATACCTATATTTAACTGAATTTGAAACTAAACTTTCAAAATCTTTTTTATATGAATTTGGCTTAACTCCTATATTATAAGGAAACAAATAAGCAACATAAGGCGATTCTTCATTAGAAACAAAAGAATTACAATTGTATTCTTTCAAAACTCCATTTTTATCAACTTCAACATTTGGGACACTCTCAAAAGCATCTTCCCATTTTAAACTATCCTCATTAAAAATATTTGAAACTACTGCCAAAATTTCAAAAATTTGTCTAGCACAATTAAAGTCAATTACACAATTAGACGCAATTTTTTTACCCGTATTTTTACATACTGATAGTGGAGAAATTGAAAAGGGCGAAACAAAAACTTTTGTTAATTTTTGTTTTTCAAAAAAAGAAAGATAAAATTCTCCAACACTAACAAAAAATCTATATGCTTTTTTTAAAAACTCAAAATCATTTGTTTGCAAAAAATATTGATAAAATAAAATACAAAACATAGCGCCTGTATTAATATTTAAAAGGTTAGAAGAGTTTAAAAAAGTTGGTTTTCCGTTTTTTGATTGAAAGGGCGGAACAAAACAGCCGTTACAATCAAAAAGGTTTTTAGCCAAAATTTCATAAGTGGGTAAATTTTTAATTATTTTTTCAAATAAATAAACTATTTCAGTTGAGAGATTACTCTTAAACAAAAAATTTACAAGCCTTGGAGTTTCAAAAAAATTATCAAACTCTCCAAAGTTGTTTTGAAAAATGTTTTTTGAAAAAAAATCTAAACTATTACTTGAACAAATAAATAAAAACTTTCCATAATTATATAATTTTTCAATCAAACTAAGTGAAACAATTCCTTTTTTGATATCAAGCAATTCTTCTTCAATATACTCTTTCTCTTTACAAAAGAAATTAAAAGAAGTTGTGTTCATTAATGAGTTATGTTTTAAACTATGCTTTTTAAAAAGACTTTCATAAGAAATATTTGAGTTTAATATCTTTTGTCCTTCACAAATATCTCCATTAAAAAAAGGAAACAAAAAAATTTCAATATGACTTGTTTGACTGATAAAAATACTATCTTCACTTTTATCCATCTCTCCGCCAAAACATAACACTTTTGCCATAAGTCCAAAAAAATTTTTATAGCAGTTTTCACTTTCTTTTTCCTTATTTTTTTTCAAAATTATATTTTTAAAAAAATCACTGCAATTAATTTTTTTCTTTTTGCAAAAATCTTTTTTTATTTTATAAGTATATAAAGTTCTAAAACTATTAAAATATTTTGTAACATTTTCAATAGTTTTTGATATTTTTAAAAATTTTTTTAATATTCCCCCCTTTAATTTTTCATCATCCTTTTTAATTTTTCTTGTAATTCTATCATTTTTTCTAAAAATATATAAATAATTAAAATCTAAATCATTTTTTTTATAATTTAGATTTTTAATACCATTTTTAATGAATTTTGTACCATTCCCGCCTTTAAATGTATTAATTATATTTTGTAATCTACTATCAGTTTTACTTTCAAAATAATTTTCAATAAAATAAATAAAATCTTTTTTAAAAAAAATGTTATCCTTCTTATTTGATTTTAAAGAAAACTCAACCTCTAAGTTTTTACCATTAAGTCCTTGTAGTTTAATGCATATAAGACCACTTTCCCTTGATACAAAGTAAGACCTTAAAACCTCCCCCTCTCTATCTCTAAAACCCGTTTCTATCTCTCCACTATTCATACTTAATTTTCTATAATAATTTGAAACAGAACTTACAACTCCTGTTTTTAAAAGCAAGTCACAAAATTTATTACAATTTTTTTTCTCAATTTTGTAACCATTTTTTAATAAACTATCACTTAGAGCATTTTCGCAAAATGAATAATTCTTATTTTGAATTTGAGTGATAATATCATTTTTTATAAACGAAACATTTGGGATATCACTTTCCAAATATTCACAATCTATCCTACTATCAATTATTCGTATGTTATCACTAGATGCACCACCCGTTGATAAAATAATTGTTTGCCCATTCCCCGTTAATAAAGCATCATCAAAAGACTTTGCAGAAGATAAAAACTTTAATTCTAATCTCTCTTTTCCCATTTTTACTCCAATTATTTATGAATTATCTTTATAAAATAATTATTTACTTACAAAAAAACATTAAACTAAAATATCATTTTTACTTTTAATTAAAAAAATTAATATTTAATATCTCTAAATATTTCCTTCAATATTGTTTTAATAAGAGTCTTTTTTTATTAATAAATCAATTTTTTATATAAAAAATTAAAATATTAATAAAAATTTTAAAATAATTAAAATTATCGAACATATGTTTGACAAACTATTTTTTTTAATATATAATCATCGCATAAAGGGATAAAGATGAAAAACTATTTAACATTTGCAATTTTATTAGAACTAAGTAAAAAATCAATAGTTTCGGCAAAAGAACTTGCTGACAAGTTTGAGATATCTACTCGCAGTGTTTATAGATATCTAAATGAACTTGAAAGTGCAGGAATACCTACTTTCACTAAACAAGGTAAAAATGGTGGGATAGGTATTAAAAAAAATTTTGCCATAGAAGGTCTTTTCTTAAACGAATTCGATAAAAACTTTCTAAAAAAAGTTATTGACAACTTAAATTTACCCATTGAGAAAAAAGAGTATTATATACAAAAACTTTTGCTAGAATAATACTTTTTAAATTAATAATATAAAAAATGCTAAATAAAATAAATTTTAAGACTTTTAAAAGATAATTATAAAATGGATGAAAATTAATAATAAAAAATCTAAAATTATTAATTTAAAATATTATAAAAATTATAATTTCTATTCTTTAAAATAAAATATTTAAATTATCTTTCTATTATACTTTAAAATAAACTTTATGAGATGAATAATTTAAAAAAGGACTTTGTGCCAAAAGTTTCACTTTTGTATGGAGTTTTGATTAATCAAAACTCCATAGTAAAAATTTTTCAAATTTTTACTGCACAAAGTCCCCCAAAAATCTTCTTACTCTCAATAAAAATATATTTTAATTCTATTTAACTAACTAAAATTTTGTAAACTTTTATGAAATTACTTAAATAATAATCATCATATAATCTATATTTTATAGTAATTAAATATTTTAAATTTTTATTAAAATATTTAACTATAGATTTATAAAATAAGTTTATATATCTAACTAATCTATTATACATAATTTTATCTCGTCATCACTAAAAGAAAATTTACAAACTCATTTTTTCAATTATTATACTAAGAAAGTAAACATCTGCACATAGAAAATTATTAATAAATTGTAAAATATCTATAAAAAAGAAGGCTATAAAACCTTCTAATCTTTTATTTATTTTCTTCTGCTACTTCTTTATCTAACCTAGGTTTCTCATCTTCTTTTAATTTTTCCTTAATAAGATTTTCAATTTGGTCTCTTATCTCAGGGTTTCTTTGTAAGAAAATTTTAACATTTTCTTTACCTTGACCAATTTTTTCATCATTAAATGAAAACCACGAACCACTTTTATTAATGATGTTATGTTCAACGGCAAGGTCAATTATACAACCTTCGTTTGAAATACCTTTGCCGTAAATAATATCAAATTCAGCAGTTTTAAAAGGTGGAGCAAGTTTATTTTTAGCAACTTTAACTCTTGTTCTACTTCCTATTATGTCGCTTCCATCTTTTATGGAATCTACTTTTCTTACATCAAGCCTAACACTTGAATAAAATCTCAAAGCCTTACCACCGGTAGTTGTTTCAGGCGAACCGAACATAACCCCGACTTTTTCTCTTAATTGATTAATAAAAATTACGCAAGTATTACTCTTATTAATTACCCCAGCAAGTTTTCTCATTGCTTGACTCATAAGACGAGCCTGCAAACCAATAAAATTGTCCCCCATTTCTCCTTCAATTTCTGCCTTTGGAGCAAGAGCGGCGACTGAGTCTACAACAATAACATCAAACCCTGTACTTGCAACAAGAGTTTCACAAATATCAAGGGCCTGCTCACCATTATCAGGTTGAGAAACATAAAGTTCATCAAGATTAACCCCTAACTTGCTTGCATAAACAGGGTCAAGAGCATGCTCCGCATCAATAAAGGCAGCAATGCCACCCATTTTTTGAGCCTCTGCAATGATATGCAAAGAAACAGTAGTCTTACCCGAAGACTCAGGCCCATAAATCTCAATAATTCTCCCCCTTGGGACACCCCCAATCCCCAATGCGTAATCAAGGACTAAACAGCCCGTTGGGATAACACTAACAGGCTCCAAATTTTTCTCCCCTAATCTCATAAGGCTACCCTTACCAAATTGTTTTTCAATTTGAAGTAAAGCCTGCTCAACACACTTTTTCTTATCAACACCCATTTTAAAACTCCTTTAAATTATCTTATAAAAAGTTAAATACAATTCAATCTTATACTTAGTAATAATTACAAAAATTCATTTTTCTAATAAATATTGTTCATTATCTTCAATTCTTTTTTGTTTATCAGTAAAAGATAAAATATCTTTACAAATAATAGAAACTACAACAGGTGGCAAATTTCTCAGTGCGGAACCTCTTACAAATTGCTGACTAGTTATATTATTTCTCAAAGATATTATACCATTTTTCTCGTCAAAATCAATATATTTTTTATTTTTTGCAAAGAAATTGTGAGTTAAAAAATCATTAATTATAAAGTATACATAATCATATTCTTTACTCTCTAATATTTTATTTTCCAAATGTTGAGCAATTCTCTCAATCTCATTTAATTTAATATATCTATCTTTACTCGTTCTCATCTTATAATACAAACCACAAGAAACAACATCAAAAACATCAAGTTTTAATTCCCTTTTTCTTTTTCTATCTACTATTTTCTCACTTTTATTGTTATCGTTTTTTATCATAAGCACTCCTGTTAAGAAATTCCTAAAATATAAACCGCCTTAGTTTAAAATTTAAAAAAAATAATTTTAAATTAATACTCAGCACGAAAATAAAAAAACTTTAATAAAATATTTTAAATCTTAAATTTCTCCTCAAAAATTAAATAAAATCATTCTTAAAACAGTATATACTTTAAGTTATATAGTTGTTTTCCCTAAATAAAAATCATTTTGTTTAAGTTTTTTAATAAGTTGAAAGAAAATCATTCCGCTTGCCATCTTAATTTTTTGCTCAGGGCTACCACTAACATTTTGACTAAAAACATGGATTCCTTCTTTATTACCTATTGCAAAAACACAATCGCCCGTTTCAAAATCTCCGCAATTAGCAACCACAACATCTGCCCCAGAATTTTCTAAAACACCAAGCGCCATTTGATATGAGATATCTGTATAATCAATGCTAGATTTTCTAAAAGTTGCCTCATCAACGCCAAGCAATTTTGATTTTGATTTATTGCTTGGTGTTATATAAACCTCGCCCACAACATCTCTTGCATCGCTTGAATTCTTATACAACTCAGCACACATATTCCCCGCCGTAAAATCTTCTGCAAACGAAATAGTCATATTACGCATTTTTAAAATAGAACAAATAAGTTCTGCCTGAGATTCATCTTTTTCGGAATAAACATAAGGAAGCAATTTTGTATAAACATTATTAACAAGTTTATCATAAACTTCTGACCTAACACCTTTTGGGACTTTTATAACTACTTCACCACTTTGCAAATACTCATTACAAACAACTTCAATATTATATTTATTTTTAATTTGGTCACGCAACAAATGCGATAAATCACTTAGAGTTATACCAAAAGTTTTTAATATAAAAGTCTTTGAATTTTCACTATTTAAGTCCAAAATAAAAGGCATTACCGAAGAAAAGAAAATGTGATAAAGTTCGTCATACTGTAAAGGTAAAAGAAAAATTGTTTTATCGTTATTTTGACATAAACACCCTTGGAAAACACTAAAAGGATTTTTTATAGTTCTAGCAATTTTAGGCATTTGCATACAACTAAAATCTTCTTTTCTTAATGGAATATTTTTAGTTGAAGAAAATTCTTCAATATTAGTCTTTGCATAATCACTAACTTCCATTTGAGTAGAAAAAACATCACAGATTATTTTCTTAGTCATATAAAATGTATCCCACTCATTTTGACAAATTAAAATAACACAATCAGAAATTTCAAGTGCGCTATCAAGAGAATTTTTTAAAACTGATGAATTGGCTTTAATTGTTTGGCAATATAAAACATCTTGCTTATTTTTATAAAGAGATGAACAAATTTGATTAATTGAGTTATTCTTTTTAGATGAAATTACTTCAGCATTAGAGATTGTTATAATTGAAATTTTCATATTAAGACTTAAACACCTCTCTATTTTTTATTAAATAATGAAGTGCAGAAATAATAGTCATAATCACAGTTAACGCCATTAAGACATAACAAACAATCTCAAAATAAAAGATAACTTGTGAACTCTCATAAATTTCAAGTTGTTTTAGATATGATAAAACCATAAAAAATAAAATTGCAAAAAATTGAAAATTTGCCTTTACCTTTCCCCACATATCAGCAGCCAACACTACATTTTTAGACGCACAAAGTTGCCTTAAAGCACTAACTAAAAATTCTCTAATGACAATGATTATAGCAAAAATTGCTCCATAAGGCAAAATAATTGTTCCATCACAAACTAATAGAATTAATGCAGAAATGACCAACATTTTGTCAGCAATGGTATCTAGGAATGTTCCTAAAACAGTAATTTGATTATTTTTTCTTGCCAAATATCCATCAAAAAAATCTGTTACAACAGCAACTAAAAAAAGACCACTAGCAATTAATTTACCATAATTTAATGGCGTAAATAAATAGAAAAAAATTATAAGTGGAATTAAAAAGATTCTAGTTAAAGTAATTCTATTTGGTAAATTCATTTTAACACCTTTTAACATAAAGATTGTAACATAAAAACAAAAAAATATAAAACCTTTTCTAATTATTTTTAATTTTATTTTTGATTTGTTAAAAAATTTTTTTGGAGTTAATTATAGTATTTATCATTTGTTTTACTAAATTAAATTCAAAAACTACAGTAAATTATTTTCTTAATTTGTAAAAATTATCACTCTTTTTTAATTAAAGTAATTGTATTTTTATTTATTTTTTCTTTAAAAAATTCTTAATAAAAAAAATAACGAAAATAAAAAGTAATCCAATATAACAAGAATAAAGAAATAAAAAGCGATAAAATTTTAATAATAAAAATATAAAAGATAAAAATATAAAAGATGAAAAATAAAAGTAAAAAAATAAAAGCATAAAAAAATAAAGATTTACAAAATTATGAAAATATAAAAAAATAAAAAATATCCTTTAAATTTCTTTAAAAGATATTTAATAAAAATTTTATGCCAATTTGTTAGAAATTAATTAATTCAATATATTTTCATTTAATTATTTATCAACATAACCAACAAAATAGCCGTTTTTAAAATCTTTTATTTTAACATCAACAAAACTACCTATTTTGATATTATTTTCACTTGAAAAAGCAACTTCAAAATCAATATCAGGTGCAGAAAAATAAGTTCTGCCAATGTAATATTCGCCTTCTTTTTTATCAACAATAACTTTGAATGTTTTTTTGAATAATTTTTTATTCTTTTTAGTAATAATCTTTTCTTGTAATTTTTGTATTTTTTCAAGTCTTTCGTCTTTTATTTTTTCGTCAACCTGAAAATTCATATTATAAGAAGCAGTCCCTTCTTCCCTAGAATACTTAAAAAAGCCAACATTATCTAATTTGAAAATTTTTAAGAAATAGCAAAGTTCTCTAAAATCTCTTTTAGTTTCACCTGGAAATCCCACCATAAAAGTTGACCTAATTTTAATATCTGGTATTTGTCTACGCAATTTGTTGATTAACTCAACAATATCTCTTTTAGTTGTTCTTCTTCTCATACCAGACAAAATGTGATTAGAAATATGTTGAAAAGGAATATCAATATAATGCAAAATTTTTGGGTTATTTTTAATTTCCATAATAAGTTCATCACTTACCATATCTGGATAGCAATACAAAAGTCTTATCCAAACAAGTTTCTTTATCTTTGACAGTTTTCTAATTAAAGTAATAAGACTTTCTTTTGTATCTTGTCCAAATCTAGTTACATCTTGTGCGACTAAAATTATCTCCCTAACTCCACACGAAACGAGTTGCTGTGCTTCATCTACTAAATCTTTTATAAGATATGATTTATATTTTCCTTTAATAAAAGGAATTTTACAAAAAGCACACCTATTATTACACCCATCAGCAATTTTTAAATAGGCATAATGAAGCGGAGTCGTTAATTTTCTTGATAAAACTGGTTGTTTTTTTGTATTTCTTTTACCATATAATTCAAAAATAATTTTATCAATATTTTCATAATCTTTTGGCAAAACAAACTTGTCGACATTTTTAAACTTAGTTTGTGCTTCTTGCAAATCAAGTAAAGGCAAACACCCAACAACAATTAACTTTTCTAAATGTCCTTTTTTCTTCATCTCTGCCATCTCATAAATAGTTTCTGAACTTTCATCTCTTGAAGATTGTAAAAAAGAACAAGTATTAATAACAATAATGTCAGCATCTTCTTTACTTGCTGTAAAACTAAACTCTCTATGCCTTGATAAAGTAGTTATAATTTTTTCAGTATCTACCCTATTTTTATCGCAACCAAGTGAAACGAAGCCAACTCTTTTAGAAAACTTTTTCATTATATCCTCTCTAGTAAATTTTTTTTAAAAATCAATTTAATTAAAAAACTTAATACAATACAAGATTTAGTTAATTAATTTAATTATTTAAAATTTTATAAATAAATTAGTAAATAGAAATAAATTAGCAAAATATCTAACAACTATTAGATTAACAAGCAAAATAACTTTATTAAATATTTGTTAACACAATTAATTACCTAAAAATAATAATATAAACTTAAAACATATTAATTAGGATTTTGTGCTAAAAATGATAATTTTTAGATAAAGTTTGTTAAAACTTTATTGTAAAATTTTTTTAAAATTTTACAGCACAAAATCCCCCCTTTTATACCTATTACAAACAATTCATATAGATTAAAATATTTGATAAATGTTAAGATATATTAAATCAATAATCAATTAGTTTGATAAGGAACGCAAATTGTTTATTAAGCAAATAAAATTCTAACAATTAAATACGAAACAAAACTAAAAATATTAAAAGACAAATTAATTTGCTCTAAAACAATAAATTAATTACCGCCACCAAAATATTTATTATAATCAGCCATAGTCATATATACAGTTCTAGGCTTACTTCCGTCTGATGGTGAAATAAATCCAGCCATTTCCATTTGGTCAATAATCTTAGCAGCCCTTTGATAACCAATGGCAAAACGCCTTTGAAGCATAGAAATTGATGCCTGACCATTTTCTATAACGACCTTCATAGCATCAGGCATAAGAGAGTCAACGCTAGGAGTTGAATTATAACTTCCGCCCGCTTCACCCCCACCGTTGTGGCTTCCCTCAGAGTTAATCTCATTAATAATATTTTGGTCATAATAACTCTTGTTATTTTCTTTAATAAAATCAACAACAGCCTTAACTTCTGGCGTATCGACAAATGCCCCCTGAACTCTTATAGGTTCGCCATCTCTTGGTGAATACAACATATCCCCACGACCAAGTAACTTTTCTGCTCCACCTTGGTCAAGTATAGTCTTAGAGTCCATAAAGTTAGTAACGGCAAAAGCGATACGAGTTGGTAAGTTAATTTTAATGCTACCAGTAATAATATCAACAGAAGGTCTTTGCGTTGCTAAAATCAAATGAATACCCGCAGCCCTAGCCTTCTGAGTTAGTCTAATAATACGCTCTTCAAGTTCTTTTTTGTTTGAAGTAACAACCAAATCTGCAAGTTCATCAACGACTAAGACAAGATAAGGAAGTTTTTGTTCTTTACCAGAAAGGACTTCTGGTTGTGAATTATATTCTGCAAGATTTTTTACATAATGATTTTGGAAAATAGTATATCTTCTTTCCATTTCTTCAATAAGCCAATCAAAAGCATTGAGTGCCTTTTTAGTTTCGGTGATTGCCTTTGGAATTAAAAGGTGTGGCAAATCATTATAAATTGCAAATTCTACTCTCTTAGGATCAACTAAAATAATTCTCAAATCTGCTGGACTTGTCTTATACATAAGACTAAGCAAAAGAGCATTCAAACAAACACTTTTACCTGAACCTGTTGAACCAGCGACAAGCAAATGTGGCATTTTATCCAAGTTACAACAATAGACATTACCGTCAATATCTTTACCAAGTGCAAAAGTTAAAGGTGCTTTTGAATTTACAAATTGTGGTGAAGATATAATATCTTTTAAGCCGACAGTATCAATTTTATTATTAGGGACTTCTATACCAACAGCACTTTTACCTCTTATAGGAGTTTCAATTCTAATATCACTTTTTGCAGCAAGAGCAAGAGCAATGTCTGAAGAATGTGCGTGAATTTTTCTAACAGGAATACCCGAAGCAATATGAAGTTCGTATCTAGTTACAGCACTGCCTCGTCTAACGGCAAGGACTTGAGCTGGAATTTTAAATTCTTGTAAAACATTTTCAAGTATTCTCTTATTTTCTTCGTAGTCTTCTTCTGAAACAGAATCATTATAATAGGTTTTTAATAGGTCAATTGAAGGTCTAATGTATCCATCTTTATAAGAAAAGTCAGGGACAATTTCTTTTGTTTGATTGGAATTCCCACCCCCACCAAGTATATCAAAATTAAAATTTCTATTTGTATTTAAATTAACAGTCTGACCTAAACTTTCTTCAATAGTATCGTTTGCGACATTCAAGGAATGTTCTTCTTCAACAAATCTTTGACTCTTATTAGCATTAATATCTTCATCTATACTTGAAGAATAGTCGCTTTTCAAACTATTTGGATTAAGTGGACTATAATTAGGTTTAATTTCAGTTGGCTTTATAAAGTCGTCATCAATTTCGATATCAATTGAGTCAAAATCATCTTTTTCATTTTCATCAAAATTATCATTTAAACTGCTAATATTATTTGCATTATTATAATCTTGCCTTTGAGGCTCAATTTCAAATTGATTAATTTTTTTACTATTTGGAAGATTTTTATCACTATCATAAAATTCATTTCTAATCTCGTCTCTTGAAAGTGGAGTTGAATTTTTTTGATTAATATATTTCATCTTTTCAACATAGTCATCATAATCTTCGGCATTTATTATAGGGTTATCATTATGATTATTATAGTCGTATATTGAAGTTAAATACTCCTTACTCTTTTCAAAAATAGGATTTTCTCTTTTAACTGTCTTATCAGGGTTGTGCATAATTTTTTCAGGCTTATTATTTGCCATTGCCCTATTTTGCCAAGTTTCCTCAGTTTTCTCTGACAAATTATCTTCCGCTTTACTTTTTTTATCAATTATACCTAAAATTTCTTTTGCTTTTTGTTGGGCATTATATGCTTCTTCATCACGGATAAAAATATCCTCTTCCTTGTCATCTTCTTTATTTTCTTTACTTAAAATTTGCTCGGTTTCATCAACTCTCTCAGTGGAAGATAAATTTAAATTCTTAGGTTCCTCTTTCTCAAAATGAAAAGTCTCATACTCTGGCCTTTCTTCGACGACTTGTTTTTGTTGTTTATAATTATCTAGGTAGTTAAGAATAAAATAAATTGAGATAATTAATGCAATTCCATAGATCACAATACCCGCAAAATCGTGTAGAAGTTTTGTAACAGGATAAGTAAACATACCAATAAAAACTCCACCCGGAGAATAAACAGCATCATAACAAGCATTAAGATATTGAGAATAATTTAAAGGTTTTGAACTTGTTGTAAAAATTATATGGACAATACAAACAAAAAAGAAGAAGGCTAAAAAAAGTAAAACTATATACTTAGGTGAATACATAAATTTTTTCTTAGTAAGTAGAGCAATTCCAAATAAAAACATAAAAAGGAGTAATGAATAGAACATAACTCCAAAAACACCTAAGAAAAAAAGTTTAACACTCATTAAAAACTCAAATGTAGTAAAAACAAACAAGACCAAAGAAAGTAAAACCAAAGTAATACCCACTTGAACTCTAATATTTCTACTTTTATTATTCGACATTTTATTTTCTTCCAAAGTTAAACACCTCGTTTTTCTAACTTAATATTTTATCACATTTAGTTATCAAACCCAAATCAATTAGACATAAATTTACTTTTTAACAAAAATTAACAAAAATTTTTTAACCTCATATACCAAAATATGCTTTAAAATTTTTATTAACTTTTAAACAAATTTATAAAAATAAAAGTTTTGTTTTTTTAAGTAAAAAATATATTTTAACTAATCTTATAAGTAAAAAATATTATTAACTTGCATCTAACTTATTTAAAAACATCAAAAAGTGTTTCGTCAGGGTTTTTAGTCAAAACATTCCCGCAAATATTACAATAGTTAAAAACTTTTTTTATAACTTGATTTATATCCTCTTTTGAAATTTTATCATAATCTTCTAAGATATCTTCAACAGTAAAAATTTTATTAAAAATTGACAAATTAGTTGCATTTTTTGTAGCGTGGCTAGCCCCATTTTCAAAAGAAGAAATTAAGACACTTTTACTAAAAGTTTTTGCCCTTTCGTATTCTTTATCAGTGATACCATCTTTAACAAGTTTATCAATTTCTTCTTTTATAAGTGCCATTGCCTTTTTTGCATTCTTTTCATTTGTTGAAAAACTAATAAGAACATCGCCACCCAAAGAATGTAAATATGGTTGACAAAAAATTGAGTAAACAAGTCCGTGTTCTTCCCTAACCTTTTGAAAAAGCCTTGAAGCCATACCACCGCCAAAAATAAAGGACATTAAAGGGTAAGCATTACTTTTATCATAAAAAACATTGTCTGCTGGAAAACCAAAAATTATTTGAGATTGATTAATATCTTTCTTTTCAAAAACAAAATTCCTATCTGGGATAATATGGAGAGATTTATTTGGTTCTTCAATCTCCATTTTCTTCCTAAAAAATTTACAAATATATTTTTTCACAAACTCGACAATTTTTTGATTTGGTAAACTACCAACTACCGAAACAACAATTCTATTCCCCACATAATTTTTTTCAAAATAATCTAAAATATCTTGTCTAGTAATTTTTTCGAGTATTTCTTTTTTACCAATAACCCTTCTTTCTATTGGAGTATTTTTATAAAAATTTGAAAGATAGTTTTCGTATATTACTGTATCGGGGACATCTTTATTTGCATCAATTTCCTCATAAATAACTTTCTTTTCTTTTTCAAGTTCAACTTCATCATAAGATGAGTTAAAAACAATATCAGACAAAATATTAAAACACCCTTCAATGTTTTCATTTAAAGTTGTTGCAAAATAACAAGTCCTAAATTGCCCCGTATAAGCGTTAGCAATTGCACCCAATTCTTCAAATTCTTGACTAATTTGTTTTGCAGTCCTATTTTTTGTGCCTTTAAAAGCCATATGCTCAATTAAGTGCGAAATACCATTATTTTTATTATCTTCATTAACACTTCCCGTATTAACACAAATTAAGATAGTTGCAGGTTTTGTATTTTCAGTTTTTTCATAAACAAGCCTAACTCCATTAGAAAAAGTTTTTATTAAAGTTTTCAATCTTTTTATACCTCACAACTAATTATACCAATTTTATAAAATTTTAAAAACAAAATTAACTAGTTTTTACGATTTTTGACATATAAAAAATCGGTATTAATAATTTAAAAATTTATAAACTATCAATACCTTTTTCCCTACATATTTTTATTATATAACGCCATAGCAAGAAGGAAAATTTAATTTTATAATTGTATGGCAGCGACCAATCAAAATTATGTGTCAAAAATGTTAATTTTTGAATTTGAAATTTAACTTGCTTAAATTTTAAAGATTGTGATTTTAAAATTACAATAGCACACAATCTACACTAAACCCAAACAATCTGAAACTGTTGTTATTTGTAAATTTTTTGACTTTAATTCTTTAATTATTTTATCTAAGCAACTAGCGGTTTGACTTGTAGGGTGCATTAAAATTAAATCGCCACCAATAGTGTTTTCTGTTGCTCTTTTAAAAATCAAATTTTGGTCTTTATCTCTCCAATCAATAGTATCCCTTGACCACATAATTGTCTTATATCCTAAACTTTCAGCAACAGCCAAAGTCTTTTGACTAAAACTGCCAGAAGGTGGAGCAAACAAAGTTGTCTTATATGCGCTAATACTTTCTACCAATTTTTGAGTCATAACAATTTCATCTTTATTTTGAGTATTATTTAATTTTGAGTGGTCTTTATGAAAATAACCGTGATTGCCAATTTCATGGCCAGCATTAACAATTTTTTGCAACATTTCATTATTTTTAGCGACCCAGCACCCACCAACAAAAAAAGTAGTTTTGACATTATTTTCTTCCAATGTTTTTAACATATCGTCTAAATATTCATCGCCCCAATAAACATTTATCATAAGTGAAACCTTATTTGTATCTCTTGGACCATTATAAATAGCAGAATAAGACGAACCCGAAACCTGCATAGCCGCAACAGGAGAAGCAAGCGAAAATACTAAAACACACAAAAAAGTTAAACCCAATATAATATTACAAGTTATATGAACAAAATTTCTTTCTTTACTTACAAAAAAACCAAATACTTTCATACTACAAATATATGACTAGACTTTATATATAATTACAAAATTTTTCATAAAAAAAAGAACAAGATTTTTATTCCTGCTCTTTTCAAAATACAAAAGATTTTTAGAAAGTGACTAAAAATTTGTATTAATTTTCATTCATTTTAAGATATTTCATTATCTATTCTTTTATTTCTATAACTTCAGCATCTTCGTCATTGTTATTTTCTAAAATCTCATTTTGAGTTGATGCAACTTTCTTTTCAACTACATTAGTTCTAACAATTCCCTGTTTTGTAAAAGTTTCTTTCTTAACATTAATAAATGCCCAAAATGCAGGTAAAATAAGTAAATGACTAGCAAATAAAACTACAAATCCAACAAAACAAGCAAGACTAGTATAAATTACATTTGGTATTAAAACTAAGCACAATACAAGGCTAAAAGCAAAAGCAATTACATATTTAAGGAAAGTAGTTTTCCAAGTTTTACTAATATAGAGATTAGCAATATCTGCATTAGATAAATTTGAATTATTAGGCTCTTTTGCTAGGCTCTTAATTTCAAGCATCATACTAACACTAGAATATAAACTTAAAGCATAAATAAGAGAACAAACTGCAAAGATATATCTATTTACTTCAACCCTAAATAAGATTATTAGAGAAAGGAAAACGACCAAATCAAAAACCAATCCAAAGACTATTGTCAATGCACCCCCTACTTTGAAACGGAAACAAGCATAAATACAAGCAATACTAAGTAAGAAAATAAGAGCCGAAATAGTTATCATAACAAGATTATAATCAATTAAAGAGCCAACGACAGTAGTTTTTCTAGTTAAGTCTTCAAGTTTACCGAGAGTATTTACTTGTTCTTCATCAGTTAAAGACGCAAAACTAGCACTAAAATTTTCATTAATCTCAATTCTAACTTTTTCAAGTTCTTCATCGCTAATATTGTCAAATGTAATAACAAAGTTTTGACTGTCATATTTACCTAGAACTTGAAAAGAGTTAACAGAAATGTTATTTTTATCTAAAATACTTTTTACATCATTTGAAGCCTTTTCAAAATCTTTTTCGTTTGAAATATCAATGTCGCTTAATTCAAAACTAACAACGAGTTGCGTGCCACCCTTTAAGTCAAAGCCTTTATTAAAACCAAAAAAGAAATAAATTATGCTTGAAACAAAAACTAATATTACAGCAATTAAAAATGCTATTTTAAAAAATTTTAAGTAATTAGGCAAAGAGTTGTTATTTTGCATTTTTTACTCCCTCCCTTCTTAAATTATAGAACGACTTTTTAATGCTATTAATATTAACATAAGATAAGCACATACCCCTTAAAGCAACAAAAAGGACAAAGTAATTTACAAAAAGACCTATCAAAAGACAAATTGCAAAAGACATAACCCCACCAGAAGCCACTATACACAAAATAGCACTAATTATAATTAAAAATATATATTTTTCCAATATTTTCAAAACATTTTTAGAAAAGCCAGAAGTAACACTATTTGGAATTTTTTTACCGCTAGCATATTCACTTCTAATTTTTTCAAAAATACTAATCATACCAGAAATGAGAAGCCCGAATGTGAATAAAATGCCAATAAGTCCACTAAAATCTACAAGAACGAATGGAATTGACTGCAATAAAAATGCGTAAACCGATATAAAAATTAAGAATGAAACAGTTGCTAATAAACCCAGCATTCTATATCTAACAACAAAGAAAATAATAGTTGCAACAAACATTAACAATAGGACAAAAATTAACATTGATTGCAAAGAACCAAAGAAAGAACCTGTCCCTGTATTAAGTCCGCCTGTAACTGTATCATCTAATATTTTATTTAGATTAATAGGCTTAGCAAGAGCATTAACTTGCAATGCAAGAACTTTTGCACCAAGACTACTTGAAGAATATAAAGTTAATGTTGAAACTGCACTTGAAATTTCAAAGCCTGACGAATTGTAGTTATTTCCGTTAATATACAAATAAATATTTTTTGTAGAAGAACTAGAATCGTCAACAAGATTTTGAGTCATTTCTTTTAATTTCTTTTGACCTTCTTCCGTAAGATTAATTGTAACAGGATAAACATTTTTGCTATCCTGCCCTACAAGAGAACCACCAACTTCACAATTTAAGAAATATTCAGTAGTAATACTCCCTTCTGCATCATAATTACTGCTATCAGTGTTGATAGAAAGCCCCTTATCCCCGCCTATTAAATCAAACAAATCATAACTACTACCAGTCATAGAAAAAAGATTAAACAAATCAGAATTGTCATAGTTTGAAACTTCAACTCTAATAGTTTCCCCGTGTCTAGTAAAAACAAGCCCTTCACTACCAAAGGCGTTATTATATCTTTTAACTGTTTCATCTAATTTACTAACAACTTCATCATAATCTAAATTTGAGTAAGAAGCCTCATAAACCGAAAGCCTACCCCCGCCGATATCATACCCAAAGTTAATAGCATTGAAGAAACCTCTAAAAGTGGTGTTTGTAGTAGGAATAACAAAACTTGTAAAAGTAAGCAATAAACCAATAACGGTTAGAATAGCCACAATACAAAGTTTAATTTTACTTCTAGTTTTGCTCATTAGCACACTCCTTTTGGATAACAAAAAACATTATATAAAATAAAAATAGTTTAGTCAATTACATTTTAATTAAAAAGAGCATAATTTAATTAAAATAATCATTATATCTACTAATTATAACCAAATAAATGCTTTTAAAGCAAAAATATCAAAAATCTAGAAAATAAATTTTTCTTCGTGCAAATATTACAAAAATAATACTTGAACACTGAATAAATTAATATTTTTTGTTAGAATTACAAGTATCAAAGGAGAAACTTATTTATGATAAAAGAATTTGACACATTTTCAAACAGTAATGAAAAATCAATTGAGAACAAAAAAACAAAACTTTACAAAATACTTAACAAAACTAAAAAAGGAATTTCTAAAATACTAGACTATGTTATAAAGGAATATGGTTTTGATGCATTTATTGAAGCATTAACTGTTGTTTATCAAAAAAATAAAAGTATTGAACCTGTAACTGAATATATTATTAGTAAAAGAAGCATATCTGATATTTTTAAATACATACAACATTTTCCTAGCTAAGTAAAATACTTAGAACAGGATACTTTAAATTCTCTAAAAAAAGCTTCTTTTGAACACGATTTTGACACCGCAACTAAATTTGCCATTTTATTATCCAAAGAAGGAATTGACACAACTTATTATGAAGACTATATGTTAAAACTCATCAAAAAGCCTAACTTAATTAAACAATTTTACTTATATGAAATTAATGATTTGGTTTTGTATATAAAACATTATATAGAAAATGTAAAAGAACTTAAAATAGAAGAATTAAAAAATATCTTGGAAAAATTTAAGGAAGAATCAGAAAATAAGCAAGAAGAACAAGAATTAGAAAAGTAAAATTTAAAGCATAAAAATAAAATAAATTAAAGCAATATGAATTTTTAAATTTAACTTTTAGTAGAATTTATTCGTTCATATTGCTTTTTTATAATTTTATTGTAAATCTAATTAATTTAACAATCTCTTATAATTTGTTCGTTTTTTTTCTTTTAGTTTTTAATCTATTTTAAATTAAACTTTCAATTTATTTTTTTATTTTTTTCTAACATTTACAAAAATTATTCCACCTACTAAACCTATAACACTAGCAAAAAAAATGTCATAGATTAAACTCATATTAAATGAAAATGATGAAGATAAAATAGAAAATACAAAGAACGCAACTATGGTATAGATTGCCCCCAAAATTGCTCCTTTTAACATTCCCTTTGACTTATCAATTTTAAAGCATACATAACAACCAAATAAAATACTTAAAATCTTTATAAATTGATTTAAAACAATAATAAGTCCGTCACTCATATCAACAAATCTATAAATTATTGCAAGAAGTAGAACTAAAACAAGAGAGCAAGAAACCGCAGAAAAGACTCCCTTTAAAATATTTAAAACACAATTTTTATTTGTCAATGATTTTTCCATAATTACCTCTTTAAAAAAATAACTTACTTAAAATTATGCATTGAAAAAAACAATTATGCTTAGTTAGACAAGTTTTATTATAAAAATTATTTTTTATCTAGGCTCTTTAACATCTTAATAAACAAAAATAAGCAAAAAGCATAGATAATAAACTATAAAAAAGACTATTTAAACAAATCTAAAAACTTGTTAAATAGTCTTTTAATACTTAACTATAAATTAACTGTCAATCAATTATTTAATCAATTAACTAATTATTTTAATTAATTAATTATTTATTTTATTGATTATTTAATTAGTAGCAGTTTTAGCCTTTTTAGAAGTAACCTTCTTTTCGCTATCCTTTTTCTTTTTTGTAGTCTTTTTATCAGTTTCTTCTTTTTCTTCTTTTTCTTCTTTATTTTCTTCTACTTTTTGTTCAGTAGTGTTTAAAGAATTATTCATAACTTTTTCTTTAATTTCTTCAGGTTCGATTACATTTCCCTGCTCGTCCAATATTAAATCTTCTTTTGTATCAATACCTAAAATAACACTTGCATTAATAGTAATGTAACTTGCTTTTCCACCATCTTCACCCGTTTTAATGACGACAATCTTGCCCATATTTGTTTCCTTTTGACTAACAATTTCGCCATAAATTCCAGCATTAGTTACAATTTTATCACCTTTTTTCAAATCACTTAACATCTTCATTGCTTGTTCTTGTGCTTTTTTCCTATTAATAGTCCCAAAAATCAAGTAGACAACCATAAGAGCAATTAAAACAATCAAAGTAATGGTCCAACCTAGACTATCTGTGGCACATAATAAATTTAACATCTTCAATCTCCTTTAATAAAATCAAAATAATTATATTACATTTATTTGTTTAAGGCAAACAAAAATAATTCAAAAGATAAAATAATTTCAAATAAATTGTCAAAAATAATTACTTTTTTAAAACAATTTTTAACATTTGTTATAATTAAAAGGTTACTATTAAACAAATTACTTTAATGAGGAATTTAAAAACAAAACAAAATAGAACAAAATAAAATAAATTTAAAAACAAAAAAATATAAAACAAATTACATAAAAAGTAAAAGCCCATAAGAAATATTTTACATAAAAATTTTAATAATTTTAGTAAAACAATCTAACAAAATAAAAAAAAATTACAGTAGTTTTTTTAATTTGTCAAAATACAAACAAAACATATTTTTCCTTATCTCTTAATTAAAAAGGGTGTAGTTTAATGAAAAACATTAATCTTTATACTTTTCATAAAATTCTTCTCTAAAATCTAAAAATCTATCTTCATTAATTGCCTTTCTAACATCTTCCATAAGTTTTAGCAAAAATCGCAAATTGTGTTTGCTAACAAGTCTAGCCCCTAGTATTTCCCCCGCATTAAAAAGATGACGCAAGTATGCTTTCGTATAATTTTTACAACATTCGCAATCACATTCTTCATCAAGCGGAGTAAAATCTTCCTTATATTTTGCGTTTTTAATGACAACTTTTCCACGACTTGTAAAAGCCGTTCCGTTCCTAGCAATTCTTGTAGCAAGAACGCAGTCGAACATATCAACGCCACGCAAAACACCTTCAATTAAACAATCAGGCGAACCAACTCCCATAAGATAATGTGGACTATCTTGTGGTAACTTATCTTTTAAAAAATCCAGAATTTCATACATTTTTTCCTTTGGTTCTCCAACAGAAAGCCCCCCTATTGCAACACCACACTTAATAAAAGGCTTTGCGAGTTCTAAACTTTTCTCTCTTAAATCTTTAAAAACATTGCCTTGAATTATAGGAAAAAGCATTTGTTTAGGATTATGTTGAGCGTTGTTACATCTTTCTAACCACTTTGCCGTCCTATCAACAGCAATCTTGCTATCTTCATAACTTGTGCCAAATTCGGTGCACTCATCAAGTTGCATAATTATATCAGAGCCCAACTCATTTTGAATTTGCACACATTTTTCAGGCGTCATAATATGTTTTTCGCCACTTAGATGCGACCTAAATTCCACTTTCTCGTCATCAATCTTTCTAAATTTTGAAAGCGAAAAAACTTGGAAACCACCCGAGTCAGTGAGTATAGGCCTTTTCCAATTCATAAAAGTATGAAGCCCGCCCGCCTTTTCAATGAGTTTGCTTGTAGGCCTTAAATACAAGTGATAAGTATTAGATAAAATAATTTGAGCCCCAATTTCTTCCAAATCTTGCGGAGTTAAACTCTTAACAGTAGCCTGAGTTCCAACAGGCATATAAATAGGAGTTGTGATTTCTCCGTGTGGTGTTTTAAAAATTCCAGTTCTAGCCCCACTTTGTTTGCAAATATGAGTTGTAACAAAAGAAAATTCTTCCATTTTCGTGTCCTTTAATTAAGTAAATTTTAACAATTTTTTACCTTATCTCTATAAAAAAAGCAAGCATCTCCAAAGCTAAAAAATCTATATTTTTCTTTAATTGCTTCCTTGTAAACTCTCATAGTTTCCTCATAACCACAAAAGGCAGAAACAAGCATAATTAAAGTGCTTTCTGGTAAATGAAAATTAGTAATTAAGCAATCAACAATTTTAAAATCATAAGGTGGATAGCAAAACAATTTAGTATTATCTTTCTTTGCAACAACCTTACCCGACACACCTGCACTTTCAAGCGTTCTAACCGAAGTAGTGCCAACGGCAATAATTCTTCTTCCCTGACTTTTTGCATCGTTTATAATTTTAGCAGTTTTTTCATCGACTTCATAATACTCTGAGTGCATATCGTGTTGTAAAATATTTTCTTCCTTAACAGGCCTAAAAGTTCCCAAGCCAACATGAAGCAAAACAAAACAAACTTCAACACCCTTTTGTCTTATTTTGTCTAAGAGTTCCTCAGTAAAATGAAGACCTGCCGTAGGAGCCGCCGTTGAACCATTAATTTTACTATAAACAGTTTGATATCTTTGAGAGTTTTCAAGTTTTTCTTTAATGTATGGAGGAAGAGGCATTATTCCAACTTTATTTAAAATTTCTTCAAAAGTGCCTTGAAAGGAGAATCTTACATTTTTGCCACCCACATCATTACTAGACAAAATCTCGCAAGAAAGTTCAGGGCTAAAAACAACCTTAGTCCCAACTTTTAACCTTTTTGCTGGTTTAGCAAGTGCCTCCCAATCTGTCAAATTGAGTCTTTTAAGTAAGAAAATTTCAACACTCGCACCTGTCCCTTCTTTCTTTCCTAAAAGTCTGCAAGGGATAACTCGTGTATTATTTAAGACTAAAACATCGCCTGCTCTTAAATATGATAAAATATCTTTAAAAATTTTGTGCTCAATTTGTTTTGTGTCCATATTAAAGGCTAAAAGCCTTGAACAATCTCTTTTCTCCAAAGGCTTTTGTGCAATCAATTCATTTGGTAAATCATAATAGTAAGTGCTTTTTTTTGTAAAATCAATCATTTCCATCTATATCCATTCTTTCTTGTTCTGTCAAATCTTTTGGTGTTAACCCAAGATGTTTATATGCTCCCGCAAGTGCAACTCTACCCCTTGGAGTTCTTGCTATAAACCCAAGTCTGATTAAGAAAGGTTCATAAACATCTTCAACGGTAGCAACTTCTTCACCGATTGCCGTTGCAAGTGTTTCAACCCCGACAGGTCCGCCCTTGAAAGTTGTTATTAAAGTATTTAAAAATCTTCTATCTACATAATCAAGCCCTTTTGTATCAATATCAATCATTTCAAGCGCTTGCCTGCTGATATCAAGGGTAACTTTACCGTTTGACTTAACTTGGGCAAAATCTCTAACTCTTTTTAAAAGCCTATTGGCAATTCTAGGGGTTCCACGACTTCTTTTTGCAATCTCTAAAATCGCATCTGGGGTAATATCAACATCTAAAATTCTAGCACTCCTTTCAACAATCAAAGAGAGTTCTTTATCACTATATAATTCAAGTCTTTGAATAATTCCAAACCTATCTCTAAGCGGAGAAGAAATATTCCCTGCTTTTGTAGTAGCCCCAACGAGAGTAAAAGGTTGTAGTTTAATTCTAATATTTCTAGCACTAGGTCCTTTACCCGTAATAAAATCAAGGGAAAAATCTTCCATCGCTGGATACAAAATTTCTTCTACTGAATGATTAAGCCTATGTATTTCATCAATAAACAAAACATCATTTTTCTGTAAATTAGTTAAAATTGCCGCAAGGTCGGCAGCGTGTTCAATAGCAGGACCGCTAGTAATTTTAAGTTGAGTATTAAGTTCGCTAGCAATAATGTGAGATAAAGTTGTCTTGCCAAGTCCAGGGGGACCATAAAGCAAAACATGATCAAGAGCATCTTTTCTAGTTTTAGCAGCCTCGATGTAAATTTTCATACTTTCCTTAACTTTATCTTGTCCTATATATTCATCAAGGTTAGTAGGTCTAAGTGAATTTTCAATTTCAATATCACTTAATAATTTTGTGCTTTTAATAAAATCGTTCATAAATTAATTCCTCATTTGACTAAGTGCTTTTCTAATAATTTCTTCTGCACTATCGCCACTAACATAACAACTTTGAGCAAGTTTAGTTGCTTCCATTCTACTTACTCCCAAACCAAATAAGACTTCAATAGCATCGCTAATTTCACTATTAAGACTAACACTTTCAAACACGGCACTTCCAGCAGGAGAAGAAATCCCCACCTTATCTTTTAATTCAATGATAAGTCTTTCAGCAGTTTTCTTACCAATTCCCTTTATTGAAGAAAGAGTTTTCAAATCTTGTGAAGAAATTACGACTTCCAAATCACCATACGAAACATTTGATAAAATTGTAATTGCTCCCTTTGGACCAACTCCACTTACACTAATTAAATTTAAAAACATTTCTTTTTCATCAAGTGTATAAAAACCAAATAAAGAAACGCCATCGTCCCTAACCTGAAAATAAGTATGAATTTTCACTTCTTCTTGCATATCTTCAAGACATTTTAAAGCATAAGAAGACATTGTAATCTCATAACCTATTCCATTATTTTCAAGTATTATACCACTCTCACTTCTATATGTAATTTTTCCAACAATATAACTAAACATAATACCCCTTATATTTTATTTTTTTGTGCCAAAACATAATGAATTTTTATTAAAACATTAAAAACATCAAAAATACTGATTAATTTTATAAAAGATGACAAATATAATTTCTTAAATTTTTAAATAAATTTAACAATTTAATAAATAAAATATTTTGCATTTTGTTTAGCAATAAGTAAAAATATTAAAAAAAGTATAAATCTGTTTTATTTAAAATTTTTATTGTATTTCATTTAAACTAAGTGCTACTTTTTATTTATTAATTAGTTAAATTAAAAAACTATTAACATAAAACTTTAAAAATTTTTTGCTTTTATTTAAAACTTAAATTCTATTATCAACAAGTTGATTATTTGTTTGTAAATGAGTTAATGCTACCGCAAGAGCATCTGCTGCATCATCTGGTCGTGGAATTTTTTCAAGCCTAAGCAAATTAGTTACCATATACTGAATTTGTTTTTTTTCAGCCCTACCATTACCTGTTAAAGCCTGTTTAATTTGCAAAGGAGTATACTCATACATTTGAATATTCTTCTCAATTCCCGCAAGAACAATTACACCCCTTGCTTCTGCAACAGGAATGACAGTCTTTTGGTTTTTGAAAAAAAACAATTCTTCAATGGCAATTTCGTCAGGTTTATATGTATCTATTAATGAGAGCATACCCGAATAAATATTTGCAATCCTAGTAGCAAAACTATCTTCTTTTGGAGTTGAAATAACTCCATAATCAATCACCTTAAAATAATTCCCATCTCTTTCAACAACACCAAAGCCAACAAGTGCAAACCCGGGGTCAATACCTAAAACTCTTTTCATAGACTAACAAAAAAAGGCTATTCACCTTTTTTCTCTCCCTTTAAAGAACTTATATTATTTGAGATAATTTTGTCAATAGGTTTTTGATTGACCTTTTTTTGTTTAATGACATGCAACGGACCGCTTGCATCGTGCAAATCATATTGCATAAAAAAATCTTCTCCAACATCGGCAAGTTTTTCAACTTGCTTTTTACTTAAAGGAATAACACAATAAAATCTAGTGTAACTTAGTCCTATTTGTTCTTCAAAGAAATCAATTGGAAAAAGTTCTGGGAATACAACAATAGCGCCATAAATATCTAACTTATTTAATTCTTCATTACCACTCAAATCAGCAACTGCACCAGCAACGACAGCCGTTTCTGTTTCAATAAAAGTTTTTGCAACTTCGTTTAGAAAACTTAAAACCCAGTTGTTATTTTTATCTTCAAAATCGTTATTCCACGACTTATGCAAAATCATACAAATTTCCCCACGAGCAATACCTTTTTCCAATATATAAGCACTCAATCCTGCGGTCGAAACAAGGTAATAATTAAATTCACTACTAGGCGGGAAAATAACAATATCAATAGAAGACAAATCAGAAGGTCTTTCTAAACCTTTAAAATACATACTTTGGTCGGCATCAAACAAGCCCTTTTCCAAAAAATGATTTACCACAGCGGACTGTCTTTCTTGCAGTTTATTTGAAAAATAACCTTCCATATTTTTATCCCCCATATACAAAGTAATGATATAAAAATTATGCCTATTTTGTCAAATAAATATTAAGTTTAATTGTTATAAAATAATATCTTAGCCCCAAAAATCGTAAAAATGTATAAAAAGATTATGAGATAACAAATTACATTGAAAAATTTTTATATGAAAAATTATTAATAATATATTGTAAAATTACTTTATTAAAATTGTTATACTAAAAATTAAAATCTATAACAAAAAATTATTAATAATAAATAGTTAATATATTATTAATTATAAATAACTAAATAACTAATAGACTAAACAAATGCAAAATAATTAATTAAACAACAAACAAAGAATTAACAAAGAAATAATTAATGAATAAATAATTAATGAATAAATAATTAATAAATAATTAGTAAATAAATAAAAAATAAATTAGTTAGATAACCAATTAAAATAAATTTTTAATGATAGATAATTAAATAACTAAATAAATAAATTATTAGATAATTAAATGATTAAATAAATGATTTAATAATTAAATGATAAAATAAATGATAAAGTAAATGATAAAGTAAATGATAAAATAAAAAAGGAAGTTTACAACTCGTAAAATTCCTTGTATTTTTTTATCTAAAAATTAAATAAAAAATATTAATCATAATTTTTTCTATCCAAAACCCCATTTAAAAGGAGCCTTTTTATTTTAGGAGATAATTTATTTAAGTCTACTTTTTGCCCATCTATTTCAATGTTATCAGGTTCTTTTAAATAATTTTGACTATCTAAATTTTCTTCATCTTCCTCATCATCTTGCAAGATATATTTTGAAAAATCTTCGTCATCATCTTCGTTATTTTTGTCGTTTTGTTTGATGTAATTTGAAAAATCTTCTTTATCTTCATTAGAAGAATTACTATTCATACCACTAAAATCTTTCTTGTATTTTTTTAAAAACTCTAAGCCTTCGTCATCATCTTCATCGTCAAAATTAAGATTAGAATTTTTTCCCCTTTTTTCTTTCTTTTCCCTTTCTTCTAGGAATTTATCAAATTCTTCAAAAAACTTATCATTATCTTCCGCATCAAAATCTAAATCGTCTTCTTCAATTTGATATCTTAACTCGTCATCAGACTTTTCTCTACCATAGTCATTCTTATTAAAATGATTCTTATAAACAAAATCTTCCTTTATATTATCTTTTTCCCTTTCAAAATCAAACTTATCATAAACCCTTTTTTTTGAGGAATTAAAAACAAAGTTCTTAGAGTTAAAACTATTATCTTCTAAAAAAGTATCATCTATGCTTTCACTTAAAACTTTTGAAAGTTCATCTTTGCTAATGCCTTTTTTGTTAATCTCATTTTTATTTGAAGTTTCTACCTTTAAATTTTCATTAAGTTTTAGGACTTCCTTACTAGGTGGTAGCAAAACAGGTCTTGACTGTATTTTGCTTCTGCCAAATCTTTTTTCTTTTTTTTCTAAACTTTTATCTTTTTCTTTTGCCTTATCATTTTCTTCTTTTTTAATGGTATCTTTTGGTTTTTCTTTCTTTTTAAAATTAAATATTTTAGTAAATAATATTTTTAGTTTTTTATGATAAAGGGCAAAAAAAGATATCAAAAACAAGATTATACAAACTATTAAAAATAAGGTAACCATCTTTTTTTCTCCTTTTAACTAAAAATATTTTATTTTGACCGCATACAAACTAATAAATTCCCTAAAAATTATAAATTCATTCTTTTGTTTTTTTCATAACTTTTATTTTTCTTAGTTGTAAAATAATCTTTATTAAGACATTTTCTTCTACATTACAAATTAATTAAAATTGTTTTTTGTAATTTTTAAAGCATTATTTATAAAATTTACTTTTTCCTTTTTTCATTATTTTCAACTTTAATACTATCAATTATTGAATTTCTCATATTTGTGTCTGCAATCATATTCTGCAACTTGCAATAGTCCATCATATCAAATTTTCCATCTTCAAAAGCCTTTATAATTGACTTTGTCATTTCAACATCTTTCTCAACCTTTTTAAGTTTTTCTTCTTCAATTTTTTTCTTAGTTTCTTGGACTTTTTTTTCTTCTTTTAATTTGTCTTCTTCTGCCTTCATAATTGCGATTTGAGCAAGTTGTTCGTTTTCCTTAACTGAGCGTTCATAATCAATATCTTTTACTATTTCAATATTTAAAATTTGGACAGACTTTAAAATAAATCTACTATCGCTATCAATCTTTTTAGCAAGAATATTTTTTGAAATCAAATCACAATTTTTCATTATATCCTTATAAGAATTAAATCCGTTGACCGCCAAAATGCAATTTTCTTTTGCTCTATTAACCAAAGTTTCTTCCAAAGTTCCACCGACAATTTTTTGTTGATTCCCCAACAAAGTTAGCGACATTTTGATTTTTAGTTCCATATTATCAACCGTAAAAACATTAAACTCAGGGACATCTATTTCAATAGGATTAACGCAAGATTTTACAAAATCACTTACACTAGTTCCTGCATTATCAAGTGTTTTAGCACTGTCAAGGGAAAGAAGAATTCCCGCATCTTTTGCACAAATTAAGCCATTAATTACATTTTGCAAATTGCCTCCAGCGTTATAATGTATTTCAAGGTCATCAATAGTAACAAATACCCCAGACTTTTTAGCATAAACAAACCAATCTGCTATCATATCATAAGGCATTTTTTTAGACTTTAAAACTCCTAATTTGAAAGGAGAAATATAAACTTTTTCACAAATAACCCTAAACCAAGTTTTTACAGGAATAAAAACGCAAAACAAAATCACTGCCACAACAAATAATACCAATAAAATTATTAAGAATATTATCCCAAAACTAAGGGGTGCACCAATCATATTTTTCATACTTTGATTATAGCATAGTGCAATGCAAAAATAAACCCCTAACTTTTTAATTAGTTAAAATGACTATATTATATTCTTGTTACCACATATTAAAAAGGTGTTGAAGTTAATCAACACCCTTTAAAGTAACATTTTGAATATATTTTTTTGCGATTTCCATAGCCATAATATGGTCATCTTTTGGTCTTAAAGGCAAATTTTCTTTATTATATTCAACCTGCCTATATCTTTGAATAGAATAGTTCTTAGCCCCCTTAATCTGTTCACAAATTTTATCTATATCTTCAAGTGTTAAATCTGGGGAAAAAGTAGTTCTAAATTCGTAATTAACAACATTTTTTAAAAGCAAGTTCTTACTCTTAATAATGTTATCCATAGGCAAATTTACTCTAACGACTTTATGATAATCATCAAAAGGTGCCTTTATATCCATAGCGACATAATCTACTAACTTATTTTTTATAAGATATTCCAAGACTTGATAATTTGAGCCGTTCGTATCAAGTTTAACTAAATACCCCATACTTTTAATATGAGAAATAAATTCAATTAAATCTTTTTGGAGAGTTGGTTCCCCACCCGATACAACAACTCCGTCTAAAAAGTCCTTTCTATCTTGTAAAAATTCGTAAATTTGCTCATTTGTAAACTTTGATTTTTCATTAAACAAATGGGAATTATGACAATACCAACATCTCATATTACAGCCTGTTGTAAAAATAACAAAAGCAATTTTGTGCGGATAGTCTACAAAAGAATTTTTAACAATTCCACCAATATTCATAATATACCTACACTAAATACCAAACTAATTATTCAGCAAAATCGCTAATACAATCATCAATTTCGTCTTCCTTAATGACGAACTTAGTTCTATTCATATATTCATCATATTTGCTATCATTATAATCTTGGACAGGTCTTAAATAACCTACAACCCTTGACCAAACTTCTGCTTTTTTGCCACATTCTGGACATTCAAAATGTTCACCTGCTATGTAACCGTGGTCCTCACAAACACTAAATGTTGGAGTAATAGAAATATAAGGCATTTTGCTTGTTGAGAAAATTTTTCTAATAAGTTTTTTACAAACTTCTTTATCTTCAATTCTTTCACCAAGATAAAGGTGTAAAACTGTTCCACCTGTATAAAGAGATTGCAACTCGTCTTGTAAAGCAACGGTCTTAAAAATATCATCACTAAACTCAACAGGTAATTGAGTTGAATTAGTATAACTAACTGCATTTTTTCCAGCAGTAATGATATCTGGGAACCTTTTCTTATCAAGTTTAGCAAGTCTAGCGCTAACGCCTTCTGCTGGAGTTGCCTCCAAGTTATATTGATTACCTGTTTCTTCTTGGTATTCAACCATTTTTTGTCTTAGATAATTCATAACTTTTAAGGCGAATTCTTGTCCTTCCTTTGTAGTAAGGTCGGTATTTTTGAAATTCTTTAAACTTTCATTCATACCAACAATTCCAATAGTGTTAAAGTGATTTGACCAATATCCACCTGTCCTCTTTTTGACATCTCTTAAATAGAATTTACAATAAGGATACAAACCTCTATCTGTTTGACTTTCTACTATTTTTCTCTTAATTTCAAGTGAATTTTTTGCGATATCAGCATACTTTGAAAGCATTGAAAAATATTCACTTTCGTTTTGAGCAAGATATCCAATACGAGGCAAGTTGATAGTTACAACACCTATTGAACCTGTAAGAGGGTTTGAACCAAATAATCCGCCACCTCTTTTCCTAAGTTGAGAAACATCAAGTCTAAGCCTACAACACATTGAAACCGCATCTTCTGGGGAAAGGTCGGAATTAACATAGTTAGCAAAATATGGAATACCATATTTGCAAGTAATATCCATAATTGAATTAATGACATCACTATCCCAATCTAAATCTTTTGTAACATTGATAGTTGGAATTGGGAAAGTAAATACTCTGCCCTGTGAGTCGCCTTCTAGCATAACTTCACAAAAAGCCTTATTAATGATATCCATTTCTTTTTGATATTCACCATATGTAGTATTTTGTGGTTGACCGCCAATAATTACAGGCTGATCTCTTAAAGTTTTTGGGCATTTAATATCAAGTGTAATGTTTGAAAAAGGACATTGAAAGCCGACTCTTGTAGGAACATTCATATTAAAGACAAATTCTTGTATTGCCTGTTTAACTTGGCTATAACTTAAATTATCAACTCTAACAAAAGGAGCACAATATGTATCAAAACTACTCCAAGCCTGAGCCCCTGCCGTTTCTCCCTGTGTAGTAAAAGTAGCATTAACGACTTGTCCTAAGAAAGACCTCAAATGTTTTGGAGGTTTTGAAGACATTTTTCTAGGAACACCAGTAAATCCATCAGTTAAAATTTGCCTTAAATCCCAACCAACGCAGTATGCACCAAAGAAACCAAGGTCGTGCAAGTGAATTGCTCCACTTTCATGGGCTTCTTTTACTTCTGTTGGATAAACTTCATTTAGCCAATAGTTCTTAGTAAAATTTTCTCTAACATAGTTATTTAAGCCAGCAACACTATGTTGCATATTTGCGTTTTCTTTTACAGCCCAGTCAGCACTGTCAAGGTATTTAGTAAACAGATCAATAGTAGCCCCTGTGAGAGCATTTAATTCCCTAGCAGATGACCTTTTTTCTCTATATAAGATATAAGCCTTTGCAACTCTTGCGTGTCTATTTTCAATCAAAACTTTTTCAACTGTATCTTGGATTTCTTCAACAGTTGGAATTTTGTCTCCGTTCTTTGTCTCAACAATCTTTTCTACTTGCCCTGCTAAGTTTTCAGCAAGTTCTCTATCGTGCCCATCGCAAGCAAGTGCTGCCTTATAAATAGCATTTGCTATCTTATTCCTATCATAGTCTTCTATTAAGCCATCTCTCTTTCTAACTTGTTTAATCATTTTTTTTGTAAACACTCCTTTGTTAATATGTATGCCACAACTTTACCACTCACTACATATTGTGTCAACAAAAAAACAAAAAATACTATATATTGTGGTCGCTTTTGTTTAGGTTGCACAAAAAAAGAATTTGTAACACTTGCACAAATATAAAAAAAGTGTTAAAAATCACTTGATTTTTTAGTTTTCTTTAACAAATTTTGCAATTTTTTAAAAACCTTTATAATAAAGAGAAAGAGAATTTTTAGTTGTAAAAATATAATTTTTTTATTGCCAAATTTTACCAAAAAACAAGATAAATTTGACAATAGTATAGTTTCTGATATAATAAAAATATAAAAGTAAAAAATATTTTTTAAAAAATTTTTTTTTAAAAACATTTTTATATTTACTTTATATATTCCATATTTAATTATATTTTTTCATATATAAATATGTTTTATATTTAGATATATGTTTTATATGTAAATATATTTTATATGTGAATATATCTTTTATATGTAGATATGGTGGAATGGTAGACACACTAGATTCAGAGTCTAGCGAGTTTTAAACTCATGCAGGTTCAACTCCTGTTATCTACACCAAAATTATATTTATTATAAAATTAAAAAGACTGTCTATTAATAACTATATAATAAATTATGTGCTGTTGTAATTTTGTAAAAACAAAATAACAACTATTAGAATTTAACTTAGTTAAATTTTAATTCAAAAATTAACATTTTTGGCACAAAATTTGAATTTGTCGTCGTTAAGTAAAAATAAAAATAAATTTTCTCTTTTACCTTAACTTCCTAGAATATAAATTATGTGCTGTTGTAATTTTGTAAAAACAAAATAACAATTATTAAAATTTAACTTAGTTAAATTTTAATTCAAAAATTAACATTTTTGGCACAAAATTTGAATTTGTCGTCGCCATACAAGAATAAAATTAAACTTTTTTTCTTGCTATGGCTTCCTAAAATATAAAAAAAGGAAAATACTAAAAATAACCCATAAGGTTAAAAAGAGTAATTCCTTTTTTTATGATTGCTTATTAATCTTTTTTCTTATCTTTTTCTTTTTTATATTGTTTATATAAGATAGCACCTCTAAGGACTAAAAGAACACAAGTAATAATAAAGCCATAATAAAAATATTCATAATAATCAATTACGGGACTATTTACATAATATTGAGAAATTTCCCCATCTTTGGAAGTTAAAACAATGTTTCCCAAATCTTTTGTCATCATAATTTGACAACCTGTTTCTTCCAATCTATCAAGTGCCTCTTGTGTTGGGTGTCCGTAATCATTTACTGCACCAACACTAATGACTGCTATTTCAGGTTTTACAGCATCTAAAAATTCAGCACTTGTTGATGTTTTACTGCCATGATGACCAACTTTTAAAACATTACAATCAAAAATTAATTTTCGAACTTCTTTTGGATATGCTTGCAAAAATGTTTCTTCATCTTCAATTCCAGCATCTCCAACAAACAGGTATTTCATATTTTGAATATTAACCATCATTATTGGAGAGTATGAGTTCCAATCGCTAGAACCTAAATTTTCTTCAAGTGGTGTATAGAAATTAACTTCATAAGCATATTCTTCGTTAACAATTTTATCTCCCTTTAAGGAATAATTCATTTCAATTAAGCAATCTTCGTTATATATTGCTTCCATTGTTTGACGCCAAATTTTTGTGTCCTTTACAACAAAATCTTGCGTCATCAAATTGTTTTCTTCTTCATATGTAGAATAAACACAAGGAATATAAACATTTAAAACATCATAATTTTCAAAAATATCAGGTGCATTTCCAATGTGATCGCTATCTGTATGAGTTAAAACAAGGTAATCAATAGTAGTAATATTTAGATTGTCAATGTAATTTATAAGAGTTGAGGCAATTTCATCATCATTTTCACCCGTGTCAATAAGCATAACTTTATCATCTGGGAACTCAATTAATGCACTATCTCCCTGCCCAACATCAATAAAATGAACAGCATAATCTCCCGTAATAGAAGTATCAAATCTATATCCCTTCTCATTAAGCGGATTATCAGTGTTCTTTACAACTATAAAACCTACTAAGAAAAACACCCAAACACAACAAATTATGACAAAGTTTTTTAATTTATTCTTTTTACTCATTTTGTTATATTTTTTTGTATCACTAGCAACATATTTAATCCAATCAGTTTTCTTTTTACTCATATTTTCTCCTTAGTATAATATAAATTTAATTAAAATAATTTACAATTTAATTAAAAAAACTTTAAATTTTTTTTAATTTAGATAAAATTATTATAATAAAAACAATTTTTAAATTTATAAAAACTTTATTCGATTGACTTTTATCTTTAAGTTAAATAGATTTTGTGTTATAAGTTAAATTAATTTTTATATTTAAATTAAATAACTTATAATAAAAAAATCTTTTCAACAAAATCTTAAAAAGTATATACTATCTTATAATTAATGGTTTATTTTCAGTAGTTACAGCAAATTTTCTTTTTTGTGCTCTGCGTGGTTTTTTTGAAATAATTTCTAAAATTTTAGGTATGCAATCAATAGTTGCCATATAACCTTCTGCGAACATAGCATCTGCTTCATCTATCTTGGTTGACTTATATTTTTTCATACTTGGCTTAATTACAAAGTCAGCATTGATATAACCTTTAACGGAATTGCTTTTTGTCATAATTCTTAATGTAGCAGCAAGAACATCTAAGACTTTTAATGAGTCTGTTCCTTCTCCCCTTGTTGAATTTACATCTATTGCTATTACATAATCACAACCAAAATATCTAGGTACATCAGATGGAATATTATTTTGCAGTCCACCATCGCTTAAATGCATATCTTTATACTCAACAGGAACAAAGACTCCGGGAACGGCACAACTTCCCGCTACAATTTTAGGTAAATTACCTTTTGAAAATACTATCTCGTTTGAAGTTATTAAATCAACAGCAACAGCAGCAAAAGGAATTTTTAAATCGCAAATATCAATGTCTCCCATTTCTTCTTTAACAATTTCCTGTATACCATCAGTTTTTGATGGCATAAAAAACTTACTTCTTTTTATATCTTTTACTTTCAAAGATTTTGCAACTTTCATAATCTCATCAGAAGTTTTACCATAAGCATACATTGCACCAACAAGGGATCCTACACTAGTGCCAGCAATGAAATCAAAACATATATTATTTTCTTCAAAAGCCTTAATTGCTCCAATATGTGCTATTCCTCTTGTCGCGCCACCACCCAATGCTAGTCCAACTTTAACCTTTTTATTCTTTGATGGAGTTTTATTCTTTGCTATAAAAAAATTCATAACTTACTTTCTCCCATAAATTATAGTTCAAAATCTGCTTTATGGTTAACGACTTCTTCTACCTTATACCAATAATCTAAAAAAATTAATTTTGTCTACTACAATTAAATTACTATAATACGGACTTTGTGCCAAAAGTGAAACTTTTGTGTGAAATTTTACTAAAATTTCACAGTAAAAATTTTATTCTAAAATTTTTACCGCACAAAGTCCCTTTCTCCCTGCCAACAAATCATCAACCCATAAACCTAATTAAATTATATAACACAATAAAAAAAACACCAAACAAATTTTGTTTGGTGTCTAATTGTTAAATTAATTATTCATCATCGTTTGAAGAATTATCATTTTCACTTTTTGCTTTTTCTTCGGCATCTAATCTAGCAATCTTTTCTTCAATCTCAGCGATATCAGATTTTAATTGAGATTGGCTCTTAACCAAGAACTGATTTGCTCTTTCAAGTATAGGATATCTATCTTTATTTTTTTGCATAACTTCTTCACAGTGTTGAACAGATAATCTAAGTCCTTCAAGTAAATCAAGTTCTTCTGAAAGTTTTTTAGCCTTTTCTTCGTCAATATCTACATAATTATTTACGCCATATAAAACAACTTTTTGTTTTGCGACAATGGCTTCTTTCCTTCTTAACTTTTTCTTATCCCCTTCAAGTGTATTGTTAACCCTTCTAAGTGGAATAAATTCTTTTCTATTAGCGGAAAGTTCTTTTTCATTTTCTTTAAGTCTTTGTTTTAAAACTTCAAGTCTTGCTTCAAGTTCTTCCCTTGACTCGCTAGGAAGAGTAGCAACTTCTTGTTCGTTTGCCTTTTCTTCCAAATCTTTAATAGTTTGCTTACTATTTTCAATTTCTTGTTTTAATTCTTCAATTTGTCTTTGAAGTTCAGCCTCTTTTTGTTCAAAAGCAAGTCTTTCTTCTTCTAACTTAGAATTTTCTTGGCTAATATCGTCCTCATTACTTTCTTCTTCTTGGACAGAGTCTTCAACTACATTTTCTTCAACTTCTTCTTCGTTAGAACTATCTTCATTAACAGGTTCTTCTTCAACTACTTCAATTTCTTTACCAGAATCTTCGTCGTCATCATTATCTAATTCTTCCTTAGTTTCATTAGCGACTTCATCAATGAAATCATTAACTCTTTTAAGTTCTTCTTCTCTTAATTGTCTTTCTTGTAAAACTCTTTCGCTAGCAGCCTTTTCAAGTTCTAATCTTTTATTTTTTTCTTCTTCAAAAAGTTGTTCAGCCTCAATTCTCTTTCTTCTTTCTTCCTCAAGTTGTTTGTAAGCATTTTCCTCGATTTCTCTTTTTTCTTCTTCTAATTTATTAAGAGCATCAAGGGCCTTTCTTCTTTCTTCAGCAATTCTTTCTTCTTGTTCATCAGATTGAGCAATGTTTTGATTGATATATGAACTCTTTTCAACATAAGCACTAGTAGGTTCTACATAACCTCTTGCTTGTTGTTCTTCAAGTCTAGCCTTTTCAGGGTCAAAACCCTCTTCCTCATCAAGTTCATCATCTTCCCTATCAAAAGTTCTTTCTTCCTGTGGTTCAGGCAAAACTTCATTAGGTTTATTTAATAATTTAGGTCTTTTATAATTTTGATTTTCTTCTTCTGCAATCTTTTTTCCATGTCTTTTAAAGAAAATACCATTTGAGCCATCAATAATAGAGATAAATAGGTCAGACAAGAAAACGATAATAAAAGAAGCAACAGCAACAATACCAATAACACCTAAAACGCTTAAAAATGTATTCCAAATCATAATGTTAAACTCCTTTATTTAGTAACCCATTAATTTATTTACACTTGAATTTTACCACACCATAGTCCTAGTGTCAATATCAAAAATAAATTTGAGCAAAATAACCACAAAAAAAATTACAATTCCCAGAACTTATCATCACTAAAATCTGGGGTATAATCTTTTGAAGCACTTTGAAAATCTTGTATATATCCATTTGTAAAACCTAAATTTTTAATATGGGCAACAACTTTTTTATATTCAATAGGCTTTAAAAAGGTGTTTAATTCGTCAAATTCTTTTGCCTTATAAAAAGGAACATATTGACTCATAAGAGAAATAATTAAATTGTTTCCTAAACTATTTTTTATATTTTCAAATATTTTTATACTATCTTCGCATAAGCCCGGCAAAACTAAATGTCTAACAATTATACCTTTTTTCATAACTCCATCAACTATTATATCATTTGGAATTAATTTTCTAGCCTTTTGTATGGCTTTAAGACAAACTTCGTAATAGTTTGGGGCTTTTGAGTATTTAGTTGAATAAAATTCTGAGTAATATTTACAGTCAAACAAAAAGATATCAACCACTTCACACAATTTTTCAATATTTTCTTCTAATTCGTAACCACTACAATTCCAAACAATAGGAATTTTAAGTTTACATTTTTTTAAAACGCTAATTAATTCATTTGTATAATGAGTTGGCGTAACTAAATTCAAATTAGCCACTCCACTATTCTCAATTTTCTTAAAAATCTTTATTAAATCGTTTTCATTTAAATTACGCCCCTGCCCCAAATGAGAAATTTGATAATTTTGGCAAAAGACACATTTTAAAGAGCAGTTAGAAAAGAAAACAGCTCCACTTCCCTTATCTTTTGGGCACAAAATAGGTTCTTCAAAAAAATGTCGCATTACTTTTGCTACACGAAAAATATTTTCTTGCTTATTACAAAAACTTTTTTCCCTGCATCTTCTAGGACAATCTTTACAATTATTCATTAGGTCTAACCTCGTTGCTTACAAAAGCATAAGCAACAGCGCTAGGTCCAACATGGGCTCCAATTATAGGCCCCATAATTCTAATATTTACATCAATTCCATAAGTAGATTTTAATAATTCTTTAAGTTCATCTGCTCCATCTAAATTGTCAGTATGAACTATTTCAATATAGGGAAACTCTTTGTTAAGTGAAAAATTTGCATATTCATTAACAATACTTTTTAAAGCCTTTT
Source organism: uncultured Christensenella sp. (assembly GCA_949296965.1). GTDB lineage: Bacteria > Bacillota > Clostridia > Christensenellales > UBA1242 > UBA7862. The sequence goes on from CASFQL010000018.1 coordinate 108,642, forward strand.
TAAAACCAATTTCTTTTCTTACAATTTTTAATTTTCCGTCTCTACCAAATTGTAAAATCGGTTTTACTTGAAACATTGAGCCAATATTTGCGGAAGTTTTACTAATTCTTCCCCCTCTTGCTAAAAATTTTAAATCATTAACTAAAACAAAATGTTGAGTTAAATGTTTTATTTCGTTTAATTTATTGACAGTTTCACTTAAAGATAACCCTTTATCTCTCATATTACAACAAGCCCTTACAATAAACCCTTCACCGATTGTTGTCGAGTTAGCCTCTATTGCAACATAATTTATATCTGGGAAATCCTTTTTTACAATTTCAATAGCAGAGTTAGCATTATCAACAGTTGGACTTAGTCCATAACCTTGTGAAATATGTATAGCCGACTTTATGCCTTTATTCGCCATTTTTGTAAAAAGGTCAACATGTGCTTGCACACTCAAAATGGAAGTCTTTGCTATTGCACCTTCCCTAAGCCTTTTATAAAAATCAAAATATTGTTTCTGAGAAGTATAGTTATCAAGTTCAACCTCTAAATTATCTCCAACAGAAACATTATACTCTAATGGCTCAACAAAAATATTTAACTTTTGAATTTCATCGACAAACAAATCACATGTGCTATCAGTCGAAACTTCAAAATTCTTCATAAAACTTTCTCCTTAAATTTTAGGTTAATTAAGTTAATTATTATCCTTGTTAAAATAGTTCTAGTTCTCTTGTTTTTTATCTTCGGTATTTAATTTAGTATTACTTTCGTTTATATTTGAAATAATATTATTTTGCCTTTCTTCAAACTTCTTTGCCCTGTTGTAAGCAACTATTAATTTAGGTCTATTGTATCTTTGAACACAAATCGGCGGTATTTGTAAAAAAACATTTACAACTACAATAGGAAAACTAATACCCCAAAAATATTTACTAGGAAATATTATTAAAAGCAAAAATGCAAAAAATATTGGCAATAAGTGAATAATTTCAGCATAACAAGTTTCTGTTATAAAACCTAGTAAATATTGACTAGAATTTTTATTCTCAATTTTTGATTTGTCAAAACATTTAAACATTTTACCAAGTTCAGGTATCTTATCTTTCCAAACTCTTATTTTTAATTTTTCATAAAATTTTCTTTCATTCTTTCTTTCAGCAAAAAAACCTTTAAAAGGATTAATAAATTTTTTGTTTATTAGCCTAGCACCCAAAGCACAAGCCCCATCAATACAAAAAGAAATAAATATCCCTAAGAAAATGAGTCCAGCTATTTCAATATTACCTATACCGTAATTTGCCCATAAACAATTTGTTATAGATAAAAGAATCCAAGTAAAACCTATTATGCTAAGATATAAAACCATTTAAAACTCCTAAATATTTTTTCTTGCGGATAAAATTAAATAAAAAATTAATAAAATACCAATATATATAACTTACTGTAATAATTGAACATTAATGATTAAAATTTATAATATCTATGCAATTATTTGTAGTAAGAAAACTATAATGTCTATTTGGGACTTTGTGTCAAAAGTTTCACTTTTGAGTGAAATTTTTAATAAAATTTCACAGTAAAAATTTTTTCAAAATTTTTACTAAACAAAGTCCCCATCTTATACCAAAAATAATTTTAGTCAATATAAGATATATATTAATAATATAGTAAAAACAATAAAAATTCAAGCAAATTTTGACAAAAAAAGATATGCTAGTAACATATCTTTTTTAACAATAATATAAAAGTCTAAAAAATAATATTATATATAATTTAAAAAACATTTTTTCAAGCACTTTAATAGTAAATGATAACCTAATGATATACATATAAGATATTAATCTTTAAGTTTAAGATTTACCTAAGACTCTTTAATAATTTTATCACTTTCATTACTATTCTTATTAATTATTTTTTCTTTTTTCTTTGGATTATCTCTTGAAAATCCAGCAACTTCACCAATAGAAGAAACAAGAGAACTTAAATCAGTAATATTGCTAGGAATAATTAATTTTGTGCTATTTCCATCAGCAACTGCCTTTAATGCCTCAAAAGATTCAAGGGTTAAATATGCTTTTGTAGGCTCAGCCTCAATAATTTTTCTAATTGCAGTAGCCTTACCTTCGGCCTCAGCAATAAGTGCCATCTTTTGAGCCTCAGCCCTTAAAATTGTAGCCTCTTTTTCACCCTCAGCAATTAAAATATTACTTTTCTTCTCCCCTTCTGCAAGCAAAATTGCCTCTCGTCTTTCTCTTTCTGCTCTCATCTGTTTTTCCATTGCTTCCCTAATTGCTTTTGGTGGGTCAATATTTTTAAGTTCAACACGATTAATTTTAATTCCCCAAGGGTCAGTTGCCTCATCAAGTATTGCTCTCATTTTAGAATTAACGGTATCTCTGCTTGTAAGTGTTTCATCAAGTTCTAATTCTCCCACGATATTTCTAAGAGTTGTAGCAGTCAAATTTTCAATAGCCGCAATAGGTCTTTCAACCCCATAAGAGTATAACTTTGGATCAGTAACTTGGAAATAAACAACCGTATCAATCTGCATAGTAACATTATCTTTTGTTATAATTGGTTGAGGTGGAAAATCTGCAACTCTTTCTTTCAAACTAATTTCTGGCCCACACCTATCAAAGAAAGGTAAAATAACATGAACACCTGTTGTTAAAGTTCTACTATATTTACCAAGTCTTTCAACAACTCTTGCAGTAGACTGTTTAATAATCTTTACGCTTAGTCCTAGAATAACGACTGCTAAAACACCAATAACTAAAATTATAGTTCCAATTAAAGACATTTTTTGCTCCTTTTCTACTTTGTGATATTCGTTTTTTGTTTGTTTAAATACTTTTAACTATTTAAATTTCCATAAATAATATTTTATTAAAATATTTTAAAAACTTTAATAATTAACTTAAAAAAAATAATGTTCTTAAAAATTTTTCTACTAAATAAAAATTATTCTTTTTCTAACTTTTCTTTATTATCTAATTTTTTTACAATTAATTTATTTCCTTCTATTCTAACAATTTCAACCATACTATCCTGTTTAATAGTTTTATCATCAATAGATTTAATAGACCAAACAATTCCATTAACCTTTACACTACCCAACTCATCTTTTGTAATAGGTTTAATTACTTTAACCTTTGAACCGACAATCAAATCAAGGTTTGTTTTATCTTTACTCTTATTAAGTAGTTTTAAAAAGACTTTTCTTAAAGCCAAAATACAAACAATACTTACAACCGCCACAACGGCAATTTGAATTTCCATCATAACGCCACAAAGAGCAAAAATTAAACCAACAAGCGCACCAACAGCAAGCCAGATTGAAACAAGTTCCATAGTAATAAACTCTAAAATAACACAAACTGCAAAAACACCCAGCCAAACATAAATCATAAAAAATAATCCCTCCTAAACAAAATTTATTATATCAATAAAATAGATATAATCAAAATAAAATATAAAAATTAATTTCTTATTTTAAACATATCTAATTTAAATTTATTATTAATTCATACAAAACACAATTAAATTTTATTCCTACCTTTAATTTGTTATTTTATGAAATAATAAGTTTTTTGTATATTTTAAAAAATTGAATAGAAAACAAAAAAATTAATTTCTTTATTTTATCGTAAAATTTGGGGGTTAAATATACTTTTATTAGCAAAAAATAATTTACAAAATATTAAGTTCATATTGCGAGAAATAGTTAAATTTAAAAGTTTATACAGAGACGCTCTTTTCTATTATTTTTGCAATGAAGATTGTAAAAGTATAAATAGAGAAAAAGACTTTAACATATGATTTAAATTGTTATCATATAAAAGAATATGAAGAATTCTATTAAAAAAAGATTTGTAGAAAATGACATTTTTTATAGCAACAACCAGAATTTTAGTCTATTATAATTAATATGTTATCCTAAAATATATCAAATAATGAAAAATCTCAATTCATGTAAAAAAACATGCAATCATCTTAATGATTTTTATTCAAAATGTAAATTCAAACAATTATACCTAAAAAAATATATTTTTAAATTGATAATAGTTATGAATATTACATAAAAATTTAAAAAAAATATATCAAATGAACATTTTATAAAAAATATGACTATGTAATATTAAGTTGGGATATTGCTATAAAGTATTCTAAAAAAATCAAGTGATTTAAAACAATTAATAAATCTTATCAAACAAATTAAAATTAAATAAGACCCTTTATCCTGTTTAATAAAAATATAACCTAGACTCATAAAATAGTTTAGGTTGATTTATGGTGGAGGTGACGAGAATTGAACTCGTGTCCAAAACGGTAAAAATAAATCTTTCTCCCATAGACAGTTAATTTAAAAATTTAGTTTTTTAATCTTAAATTAACAAAAAATTAAAAAACGAGTTTGTTTTATAAAATTGCCCTCCAAACATTTGGCAAAGTTTTCTTGCAAAACTGACGCCTAGAAGTTAGGTGCAAGAAGCCCAAAATCTAAACGGCTAAACTAAGCAGCAACTGCTAATCTAGCATTATTATTGTTTTCTGCATTTAAGCATTTTCCCGTTTTTAATGTAGGCAGGAACTACACTATGGCTTAACTTATCCTTCAACCGCCCTGTCGAAACCTTTACACCCCCGCAAGCCTTGATTGTTCTCTTTTAATATCTCTTTCCTTAATGTCTTCTTTTTTATTGTAGTTTTTCTTCCCTCTGCATATAGCAATTTCAAGTTTAAGTAAATCGCCTTTAAAATATGCTTTAATTGGAATAATTGTTAACCCTTTTTGTTCAACCTTTTGTTTTATTTTTAATATTTCGTTTTTATTTAAAAGCAATGTTCTATCTCTATCTGCCTTTAAAGAAAACCCATTCATATTTTGATAAGGTTTAACAAAACAATTTTTTAAGGTTACCTTATTCCCAGAAACTAAGATAAAAGCCTCATTTAAAGTCATACCGTTTTGCCTTATTGACTTTATTTCAGCCCCTGACAAAACAATTCCTGCCTCAAATGTTTCTAAAATAAAATAATTAAAATTAGCAAATTTATTTGTAGCAACGACTTTCACTTATTTTCTCCTATAACATTATATCATATACTCCAATAATTGCAAATAGTTAATTTTGACAAAATTTATTTAAAAACGCAAAATTATATAATACGGAACTTTGTGCAGTAAAAATTTTATTAATTTAAATTTAATAAAATTTTTACCACGCGATTTTAAATTCCATTTAAAACCGCGTCCAAAAGTTTAACTTTTGGCACAAAGTTCCTTTTTTTTACTAACTCAAATTTTACAACTACAAAATAATTTTAATACCTACAACTATTTTTATTTTTTAATAGGTAACTAAACTATTTTCTTCCCTTTGATTTAACCTTTCTAACTACTTCAAAATTAAGTTTTCTCTCTTTTTTATCACAATCTACAAGCAAGACTTCAACCTTTTCCCCAATTTTATAAAAATTATTATGAGAAACCAAACTTAAACTTTCTTCATCAAAGTTATAGAAATCATCAGTCAAACTAGCAACACTAACTTGTCCTTCACAAGTGTTGTCAAGTTCCACATAAAATCCACGAGCATTGACACCACTAATGATACCTATAAATTTATTACCAATAAACTGCTCCATATACTCACACTTTTTGTAATCAGTAATTGCTCTTTCAACATCTTCTGCTAGTTTTTCTTGTATACTAGATTTTTGACTAGACTTAACAACAAACTCGCTTAAATTTTGAGAATTTAGATAAGAAGAATTATTTTTTAAATATTCTTTAATAATTCTATGAATTGTTAAATCTGGGTATCTTCTAATAGGCGAAGTAAAATGACAATAATATTTTAGAGCCATACCAAAATGTCCCAAGCATTTTTCAAAATATTTTGCTTTTTTTAAACTTCTTAACATAACCATATTAACAACACTTTCAATATCTTTACCTTTAATAGAATTTAAAATTTGTTGTAAATCTTTTGGCTCAACATCTTTACTTTTCAAATCAAAACTAATTCCAAGAGTGTTTATAAAATTATAAAAAGACTTCATTTTATCCATATCAGGCTTTTCGTGGACACGATAAACAAAAGGAATTCCTTTTTCATCGAAGGTCTTAGCAACAACTTCATTAGCCATAACCATAAAAGTTTCTATAATTTTTGTAGATTTTGTTGCAACTCTTTTCTCAACAGAAATAGGCATATTATTGTCGTCTACAATAACAACTCCTTCTGGTAAATCGAAATCTAATGCTCCATAACTTTCTCTTCTTTTGTTTAAAATGAGAGAAAGTTCATACATATCAAGCAGAACATCTTTGATTTCTTTTAATCTTTCACAAGTCTTTAAATCCCCATTAATCAAATCTAAAACTTCATCATAATTAAGTCTATATTTTGACCTAATAACACTTTCAAAAATTTGGCTATCTAAAATGTCCCCATCTTTACTAATTTTGATTTCAACAGAAAGAGCAAGTCTATCAACATTTGGGTTAAGAGAACAAATACCATTTGAAAGTTGTTTTGGTAACATAGGAATAACTTGATTAAGAAAATAAATACTCGTCCCCCTATTAAATGCTTCCTCATCAAGTGGACTATTTACTTTAACATACTCGCCAACATCTGCAATATGAACACCAAGCAAAAAGGAGCCGTCACTTAATTTTTCAAGGCTAACGGCATCGTCCAAATCTTTTGCATCTTTACCATCAATGGTAAAAAGCATTTGACTAGTTAAATCTCGCCTATTTTTAAATTCATTTTTATTAATTTCTTGTTTTATAGAATTTGCACAACGCAAAACTTCATCACTAAAAACATCTCTAACCTTATTAAGTCTTAAAAGCCACTTAATATCGTTACCTTTTTTAGAAAGCGGACCAATAACTTCAACAACTCTGCCTATTGCATTGCCAGATTTATAACTTATGATATCAACTACTACTTTATCGTTATCAACAGCCCCCAAATCTTCCCCAGCAGGAATTCTAATTTCCAAATTTTTCTTATCTAGTAAAACATAACCATAATCTTTTATTTTTCTATAAGTTCCAACAAGTCCATCATTTTCCCTTGATAAAATCTTTAAAATCTTACCTTCTCTTTTTTTGCCCGCATATCCACCACTTATAATTTTTACAAGAACAATATCCCCATCAAAAGCCCCTTGTAAGTTCTTCTTTGAAACATAAATATCTCCATTAGAATTTAAAACAAACCCAAAATTATTTGAGTTAATACTTAGTTTACCCTTTTCAAAGCCAAGAAAAGAAATTGTAGCGAACTTATTTTTGCTATATTCATAAATCTCGCCATCATTTACAAGTTCTTTTAACTCATCAAAAACTTTACTAGTATCTTCCCTTAAATTTGTTGCAACAATATTAGCAAGTTTACTAAGTCCCTTGTGATTAAATCTTTTTTCATTTAATAGATTTAAAATTTTTTCTTTTAAAACTGTATTCATAATAATATTTTACTAATAAGTTTAATGCGTGTCAAATTTATAGTGAAATGAAAATAAAATTAAATAAAAATCTCTCTTACTTGTGTGTAAAAGAGATTTAAAACATTACTAAATTATATTAAGACCAAAGCGAACCGCCATAACCATACTTAGTAGAAATTAAGAACACAATAGTTAATACTGCAATAATAATTGAAAATACAATCGTTGCTCTTTTTAATCTAGCAGCCCTATTTAGCCCTTTGTTTTTTGAATAATAAGTATCTTTAATACCTGTAATAACATTTGTAGTATCACTACTTTCAGTTTCTTGCATCATAACAATTATAATTAGTGCTATTGCCGAAACTAAAATTAAACACAATAAAACAAATTTAAATATTGGAAAGAAATCTGCACGCCAATTAGAAACAAGTTCGCTATCAGCCCCTAAAAGATAAAACATAAAATAAACTCCTTAAATAAACTAGTTGAATTTTAACACAATAAATAATTAAAATCAACCAAACCTAGTAAAAAATTAAAAAAGTAAAGAAAAACATTGTCGTTAAAACAATATACTTGACACTTTTTGCAGTATTTTTACCATCATCATTAAGCATTTTTCTCATATAAATTATAGTAAAAATCACACAAAAAGTAATAACGGTTGACCGAAAATCATAAAAAAAATTATTCCTTAAAAAATTTAATATCGTATTAACCGCTTCCATTCTTACTCCTATGCATCTATTATAGTGTAATTATAATAAAATTACAAGAGCAATCTTTAAAAAAAATGAAATATATTAATAAGATACAAAATTTTATTTCAAACAAAAAATATTTAGATATACCATATAAATTATGTTTAAATACATATTAAATTAGTTTCCGCTACTTTCTTTTAGTCCATAAACCAAAAAATAAAGTAAAAAATATAAAATTAAGAACTTATAGTAAATTATGAATTTTAAATTTAAGAATTATTCTTTTTTTCTAGTTTTACAAGGGCAAAAAGCCTTGCAAATTTTAGCAAACTTTTCAGGTATTAAACTAGCACCGCCGACTAAAACTCCATCGACATTTTTAATTTTAGCAATTTCCTTACAATTAACTTCGTTAACGCTACCACCATAAACAATAGTAACTTCGCTAGCAATTTTTTCGTCATACAAATCAGTCAATTTTTTTCTAATAAAGTCAATAGATTGACTAATTTCTTTTTCAGTTGCAACCACTCCTGTTCCAATAGCCCAAACAGGTTCATAGGCAATAACAATGTGATTAAGCTCATTAGCATAAATTGAATTTAACCCTTTTGTTAACTGACTAGACAAAACTTGTTCGGTCAAATTATTTTTCTTGTCAAACAAAGTTTCCCCTAAACAGAAGATACAAATAAGTCCGCTTTTTAATGCTTTAAGTATTTTTTTATTTACTAAAACATCATCTTCTTTAAACTGATTTCTTCTCTCGCTATGACCTATCAAAACTGCTTTTGCACCGACATTTGAAACCATTTCAGCATTAATCTCCCCCGTAAACGAGCCATAAGCATTTTCATTAATATTTTGACCAGCGATTATAAAGTTAGTGTCACTTGCCTTATTGACCGCAGAATAAATAGAAACACTTGGGACCGCAATAACAACCTGACAATCACATTTATCGGTAAGTGAAGAAAGTTTATCTAAATAATCACAAACCTCATCATTAGTTTTATTCATTTTAAAATTGGCCATAACATATTTTTTTGGCATAGAAAAATCTCCTTTATTTTATTAAATTTTGTCCCGTCATCTCAAATGGCTTATCAATATTCATCATACTTAAAATAGTAGGTGCAATATCGGCAAGGGTTCCATCTTCTCTAAGCGTCTTTTTCCCCACTCCAAAAATTATTAAAGGAACAAGAGAAGTCGTGTGAGCAGTATTTGGAGTTCCATCTTCATATCTCATAACATCCGCATTACCATGGTCCGCGGTAACAATTCCCTGTCCATTCCTTTTTAGCATCTCATCTACAACAATTTTGACACACTCGTCAACTACTTGAACGGCCTTTATTGTTGCTTGTAAATCCCCAGAATGTCCCACCATATCGCAATTAGCAAAATTTATAGCAATAAAATCATAATTATCCATAACTTCAAGGGCTTTTCTAGTAATTTCTCTTGCTCCCATTTGTGGACAAGAAGCATAACTAGACATTTTTTCAGAGTTAATTAAAATTCTATCTTCATTTTTAAAAGTATCTTGCTTGCCTGAGTTAAAGAAAAATGTTAAATGAGCATATTTTTCAGTTTCAGCAATTTTTACTTGTTTTACTCCGTTATTGCTTAAAACTTCTGACAAAATATTTTTTGGCTGTTCATTTTTATAAACAATGTGAACATTTCTAAAATTTTCATCATATTCGGTCATAGTTACAAAATACAAATCTAAATTTTTTACAAAATCTAAATCATTCTTTTCCGCCATAACAAAGGCAAGTTGCCTTTCTCTATCTGCTCTAAAATTATAAGAAATTACAACATCTTTTTCTTCAATCAAACCAATAGGGCTACCATTACTTGTTATGGATATAGGCTCAATAAATTCATCGGTTTGATTATTTTTGTAAGCAAAATCAACAGCATCATAGACATCATCAAATTTATTGCCAATTCCACTTGTCCAAAGTTCATAAGCCTTTTTATTTCTGTCAAAATTTTTATCTCTATCAAGTGCATAAAATCTACCAACAATAGAAGCAATCTTCCCACAACCAACTAATTTAGTATAATCTTCGACTTGACTAAGGTATTTTTTGATACTCTTTGGAGGAGTATCTCGCCCATCTCCAATAAAGTGGATAAAAACATCATAAAATTTATTTTGTTTACACATTTCAAGCAAAGCAAATAGATGTTCAATATGAGAATGAATTCCGCCGTCTGTTGGTAAACCAATTAAATGAATTTTCTTTTTATTTTGTTTAGCATACTTAATTGCTTTCAATAGTTCTTCATTCTTAAAAAAAGCCCCACTTTCAATGTCCATATTAATTCTTACTAAAATTTGATATGTAACTCTACCGCTACCAATAGTCATATGCCCCACTTCGCTAGTTCCCGCCTGTCCTTTTGGAAGACCTACAAACTGCTCACTTGCCCCAATTTGAGTATATGAAAATTCATTTTTAAATTCTTGCAAATTTTTAGTATTAAGAGGGGTAATTCCACTTCTACTAAAATCTTTTGGGATACCAAATCCGTCCATTATAATTAAACAAGTTTTTTTACTCATATTTACCTTGCCTTACTTTCCTTTTTAACAGCACTTTTAGTTTTATTATCAGCCTTAGTCTTTAATGTGCTAGAATTTTTCTTACTATCTCCCTCTTTTTTCTTAGAATCTTTATTGCTTTTACTACTTACCTTTTTATCTATTTTCTTAACACTTGAAGCAAGTTTTTGTTTTGTATCAACCTTTTTTGTTAAAGAACTTTTTAAAGAAGAAGTTTTTTTAGAAGACTTAACTTTTTTAACAGTTTTTTCTTTAATAGGATCGCCTGCATTAGCAATAATTTCAATTCCTGGTAAAGTTTTACCTTCAAGGAGTGCTAAACTTGCCCCGCCACCTGTTGATAAATGATCAACTTTTTTACCATAGCCAGACTTAACAACAGCAGAAGCGCTATCACCACCGCCAATAAAACTAAAACCTTTTGTCTTTGCAACATATTTTGCAATTTTATTTGTCCCACGAGCATAGATTGGATTTTCAAAAACTCCCATAGGGCCATTCCAAATAACAGTTCCTGCTCTCTTTATGTATTTTTTAAAAAGTTTAATTGTCTTAGGACCAATATCAAGCCCCATATAATTGTCGTCAATTTGATTTGACAAAAATCTCACAGGCTTTTCTTTACTATCAAAATCAGTATTACAAATATTGTCAATAGGAAGAACAATTTCTGCCTTTTTGTCTTTTGACATATCAATAAATTTCTTACAAAGTTCAATTTTTGAGTCATCTACGAGAGATTTTCCAACTTTTCCACCCTGAGATTTTATAAAAGTATAGGACATACCACCCCCGATTAAAATATAGTCCGCCTTATCAAGTAAGTTTTCAATAACAGGAATTTTATCGCTAATCTTAGCCCCACCTAAAACTGCTACAAGTGGACGATTTGGATTTGACAGAACTTGACCAATTATTTTAAGTTCCTTACTAATCAAAAAGCCAATTGCATTTGGTAAAAGTTTTGCGACCCCATAAGTTGAAGCGTGCTTTCTATGAGCAGTTCCAAAAGCGTCGTTAACATAATAATCAGCAAGACCAGCAAGTGCCTTACTAAATGTTGGACTATTTTCTTCTTCCCCGCTATCAAATCTTAAATTTTCTAATACGACAATTTCCCCGTCTTGCATTTGACTAATTTTTTCTTTTGCATCTTTACCAATCGTATCAAGTGCAAAAGTAACTTTATTTTTTACAAGCATAGACAACTTTTCTGCAACAGGTTTGAGAGAATACTTACTATCAACCTTGCCCTTTGGTCTTCCAAGATGAGAACAAATTATTACCTTTGCGCCGTTATCACATAGATAATTAATTGTAGCAAGACTTTCCATAATTCTGGTATTATCAGTGATTTCACCCGTTTCAAAGTTCATAGGAACATTAAAATCAAGCCTTAATAAGATTTTCTTACCCTTAACATCTAAATCTTTAATAGTTCTTTTCATAATCAACCTCTTAATCTTTTTATAAGAATATTTTAGCAATTTACACAATTTTTGTATATAAAAATTAACTACTTTTTTAAAATTTTTAAAAAAACAATTAATTTGCATTTATTTGTAGAAACAATAATTATTATGTTATAGAAAATAATTTCTTGTAAAATTATTAACTAAAAAAATGCAAGAATTTAGTCAAAAAAAATTGAAAAATAAAGATATTCATATGCACATATAAGCATAAAATTTTTCTAAAATTTTTAGCACTCATAAGATATGATTTTTTTTAAAAAAATCAATATGAATTATTTGCAATTTTTTTTGTAATATAAGTTTTTATTGCTACAATAAAATAAAAACAAATATATGTAAAAAGACAAATTATGTGCCAAAAGTTTTACTTTTGTATGAAGTTTTGTTATTCAAAACTTCATTGTAAAAATTTGAAAAATTTTTACAGCACATAATTTTTTCTTAATTATATTTTAACAATTAATAAGCACTTTTATTCACTATATTAATTATAAAAAAATACCTAAGTGTGTTTTATTATATTAAGGTATAAACTACAAAATTCTACATTTTTTTTAAAACTTAAAATCAAAATATCTTTACTTTTTACTAGTAATATAATTTTTTATTAAGCCTTTTTAAAAGAATTTTTAAAAAATATCAAGTAGAGTATTTTTACTCTCATAGAAAAGACTTTTAACACTAACCATTTCAGTGTAAGTAAGTCCAGCATTAGAATTAGCACAAAGTATTATAACTTAACTAAATAATTTATAAAAAAATACTATTTATAAAAAATTATAAGTATAAAGAATAATAATTTTTAACAATAATACAAAAAGAACTTTTTCTTTTTTTAAAGTTTAATTTATTTCTCTAATTAAATTAAAGATACCTTAACTTTTTTTATTATTTTATTTATATAATTCACATAATAAAGTCATTTAATATTTTAAAGGCTTGAAATAAAAATTATTTTATTTTTAAATTTTCTCTTTGTATATACCAAATCACTAAACAACTCAAAATTATCTAGGCAAATAAATAAATCTGTTTTCCTTACATTAAAATTACTTTTATTAGAATAGGCATCAAAATAAAATAAAATGCAAATTTTCTTTTCATTTATATTAAATTCGGCTGTTTTTTTAGAAAAACTCTCTCCAAAAATAGAAATAATCTTGCCATTATAAATTAACACAGCATTCAACTGCCTTCTATAAAAATTACTGTTATAGAAAGTTAAAATTACATACTTATCCTTAAACTTTTTACACTCCTCTAAATTTTTATAATATGCTTTTGACAAAAAAAGCGGAGTATCTTTATTAAAAGGAATTAGTGCAAGATTTTTATCAACCAACCAAATTAAATTTTTCATCTAAAACATAATATGCACTAGGCAAGTATTTGTTAAATAAAGTAATTTGTCAGTTGATGAAATTTAATTTTTAAAACAAAGCATCTTCAATTTCTTTTAATGTTGAAGCAAACGCAATCTTTTTTCTTTTTTCAACTGCATTAGGGGCTTTACCAACATATCCAAAAGCGTGTCGTTTAAAGGTTTTTACTATATAATCTTCATCAAAATATTTTTTTAAAATTTCCAAATGTTTTTTAGCGATGTCTTTTTTAGTAAGGGAAATATTAACTTTCTGCAAAGTCGAAAAAATTTCAGGGTTACCAATGCTACCTCTACCTATCATAACGCCATCACACCCACTTTTTAGCATATGCTCATATGAACATATATCTACTATATTTCCATTAGCAATTACAGGAATATTAACGCTATCCTTGACTTTTTGTATATCAGAAATATCAATTTCCCCACTATACCCTTGCTCCTTAGTTCTTGGGTGAACAGTAATAGCACTAGCCCCCGCACTTTCACACATTTTGGCAAATTCAACTAACACATCATCATCTTTATTAAAGCCTTTTCTAAACTTAACTGTAATTGGTTTTGTTGTTGATTTAACGCAAGTTGAAATAATTTTTCTAGCAAGTTCAATATCTTTTAAAAGAGCACTTCCGTCATTATTTTTTACAATTTTTGGAGCAGGACAACCCATGTTTATATCAATTATATCAAACTTATCTAATATTCCACTTTTTAAAACACTTTCAAAAATTTCTGGCTCATGCCCAAATAATTGAACAGCACAAGGGCTTTCCCCTTCAAAAGTTTGAAGTAATTGTAAAGTTTTTTTACTCTTATAAAAAAGGCCTTTAACACTAACCATTTCAGTATAAGTAAGACCAGCCTTAAAATAAGCACAAAGTTCTCTAAATGCAACATCAGTAACCCCAGCAAGTGGAGCCAAAAAAATATTATTTTTTGTTTCAATATTTTTTATTTTCATATGAGCATTTTACCATTTGTGTAAGTTAAATACAATTATTTTTTTTACCTTTTACTCTAATTTATTGAAAACAATACTATTAAAGAATTATCTATCTATAATAAAAAATATAATTTTCACTTTTAAAAAACTACAAATATTTTTACACAATAAGTTTAAGATAAAACTTTTTTATCTAGTTAAAGAGTTATAGGAAATTAGTTTAAATTAAAAAATCATAAACATATCAGTTTAAGGTTACTGAATTTTTTCTATTAAAAAGTTCGAATGCTTCTTGTTTAGTAAATATTTTAAATACGAAAATACCTATAACATATAATAAAATACTAATTCCAAAGGAAATCAAAACACTCGCCATAAAAGACATAAAAATGTTAAGAGTTTTGTAAGTTAAAAAGTTAATTAAGCAAATAAACATTGCAAGTATTAATGGTAAAACGAAACCTTTTTTAAATGAAGAACTGAAATTAAGTTGTTTTTTAAGATAAATTAAATTTATAAATGCAGAGATAAAATAACAAACTGAATTTGATATAATTGCCCCTATAATATTAATGTAAGGATTATTGATAAGAATAACTTCAATGATAACTTTAAAAATCAAACTAATTGACAAACTAATAACGGGAATATACATTCTATCTAGGGCTTGAAGAAGTGAAGTTGTGACTTGAAGTAGTGTCAAATAAAAAATATTCATACTTGAAATCATAAGAAGCGAGCAGGCTAAATTAAATTCATAAAGACTTTCAAATGCCCCCGAATAGAAAACTCTAAGAATAATAGGAGAAAAGATAGAAAAAATAAAAACACTTGGCAGAGTGATTAAAATAACGAGTTTAAATGTTAATTGGACTTTAACTTGAATACTTTTGTAGTCTAACATAGATAGAAAATAAGAAATATATGGTATAACCGCCATACAAATAGAAAGAGCAAGTGTAGTAGGGAGCGAAATAAGAGTTGAAATAATACCCGAACTAATACCTAAAAGTCCCGTTGCAAAAAAACTTTCAAAGCCCATATATTTAAGTAAATTAATAATTAGGAAACTATCTATGACAAGTAATAAAGGAAGAATAGTAGAACTTATTGAAAAAGGAATTGTCAATTTATAAATTTGGCTAATTAGTTGTTTTTTTGAAAAATTTATTTGAGTTTTTTCAAAGAATTTTTTATTTTTCTTTTTATATATAAGAAAATAAATAATAAAACAAACACAAGTTATTATTTCGGCAACTAATATCCCTAAAAAAGCCCCAAAAGTGCCATAAACTGTGCCAATTTTACTTAAAATCGTTGCAAAAGTAAAACCAAGTGATAACTTAAAAAGTTGTTCTACTATTTGTGTTATACTTGAAGGTATCATATTTTTCAAGCCTTGAAAGAACCCTTTTAGCACACTATTAATACCCACAAAAACAATAGCAGGCGAAATAACTAAATAACAAATATACGCACTTGGATACCCTTGCAAACTAGCAATTATTTTTGAAAAAGCACCCAATACTACACAAATAATTACACTAATAAAAATTTGTAATAATAGAGAATAAGTTAGAGTTTTATATGCTAAAAAATTATTTTTATTTGCCACATAACTAGAAACTTTTTTTGACACAGCAAGAGTAAACCCAGAAGAAACAAAGGCAAGGAAAAATGTATATAGAGGAAAAACGATATAATAAATTCCCATTCCTTGCGTTCCAAGAACATTAGCAAGCGGTATTTTATAAATAGCACCTAAAATCTTACATATAATTGCACTTAGACTTAGAATTAATGTTCCAAATAAAAATGACTGTTTTTTCATAACTAAAACCTAAGCAAACTACTCAAAAAATCACATAACAATTTCATAGAAGAAAGTGGACATTCATCAAGTTTATCATTTGCAAGAAGAATTAAAAATCCACAATCAAAACCTTCACTTTTTATTTTAAAAATATAAGAATACAAATAAGTATCATCTTGATTTTCAATAATTTTCTTTTCAGTAAAGTAAACATCTTCCCTACTTTTTATATTGATAAGTTTGTCTATGTAATCTTTTTTACTAACGCCTTTACAAAGAATAACTTTCTCATCATCACACATTAAACAAGGCAAATTATAATTTTGATAGATAATATCTAAGAAACTTTCTGCAAAACTTGAAATATTATTTAACTCTGAGAACTTTTTTAATGTAATCTCTCCACTATCATTTATAAAAATTTCAATAGAACTGCCAGTTTTAATGTTCAAAACTCTACGCATCTCTTTTGGTATAACCACCCTACCTAATTCGTCAACTTTTCTAACCATTCCGCAACTCATATTTATCTCCTTAAAATAATTGTATGATAAATATAGTTTAAGTAAAAGTTAAAAAGTTAAACATAAAATTTTAAATATTTTTAACAATTAAACATTTTAAACTTTTCATAAAGAAACATAAAAAAATAAAAGTATGATTAAATTTAATTAATCTAAACTCTAAAATAAAACTAAAAAGATGTATTGTCAAAAAAAATAAAACTCATTGTAAATTAAAAATATTTGTTTAAAAACTTTTTATTTTTCACTATAAATCTGATCTAATATTTATACTTTTTAAACTTTCAATTTTTATTAAATAACTGAAAATATTTTTTAATTTTCACAAAAAAGAGTTAGTATAAAACTAACTCTAATCTTCATCTAAATCAATATCTTCAATATCCAACTTAGTAAAATCATCGTAATATGATTTGATCTTAGCACTTTTTAAGATAGTCGTTCCTTTCCCATTATTTTTAGATGTTTCAGTTTCTGCTTGTTCTATTCCTTCTGGGATTTGCTTAGCAAGTAATTCAATTGCCTTATCTACACACCTATCCCTAAATCTATCAAAAAAGACTCTTACACGATGTTCATCAGTATCTTCTTCTATCAAATCTTTTTTAGACATATCAATAGGATTAAGGTTTAAGTCTCTATATAGGAAATCACAAATATACTGACTTAAAAACCAAAAATAATTATCCAATGTTAAACTGTTAAACTCAATTATTTGTGGCCACCTTGAACTCTCCATAATTTTAAAAATTGCTGGATTAATGAAGGCTCTCATTCTATGAGGAGCGAGTTTACTACCATTCTTTGCTGCAATAATATTCCACTCAATAGACCTTTTATAGTTTATAGGAAAGAAATCAGAAAACCCTCTTTTGTAAATATAGCCCATATAATCTTGCGATGGGATATGCCCAGCACATGCATAAGCACAAACTTCTTCAATTCTTTTTAAAATAGTTTCTTTATATAAATCATTATCACTTCGCACACTATCTGGCAAAGATGGTAACCACGAACGAATTTTTAAAAATAGTTTTTGTTGGTCTTCAAAACTAATTCTATCAAAATCTTCTTTATTATAATATTTTTTATTATCAAATAAGTTCATAATTAAATCCTTTTACCTATTTGTTATTTATCTCAATTTGGATAGGAATGTCAAACGATAAAATATAATTTTCATTAATATTATCAGTTTTACATACATACTTAAATGAAATTACTGTATCATAAAATCCAGCGGATAAAGTTTCATTAGATTGTTTTATAGTAAGGACAAGGAAAGATGCTTCTGTTGAACCAGAATTAAAATAAGTTTGGTCAAATTCAAAACTATCAGCAGAGTAAAGTTTTGTATCATTTAGTCCGATTTGAACTTGCACATTGTTTCTTAGGAAAACAAAAGTATCTTCAAACCCTAAACTGATATTGCTTCCTGTTTTGTATGATGAATTTTTAAAAGTTAAACTAAGATTTTTCTCAATAGAAATGGTTTTTGTAAAGTAAATAAAATCTTCGTAAACTCCATCCCTATTATTATCAAAATAGAAAGTAATAGTTACTAAAATTTCTTTATCAAAATTTAGATCATAAGAATAAATTCTTAGACTACTTAAATTAGTAACAACTGCCCTCATATGTTGTGAGGCTAAAACCGAAGAATTTTTATCAACATCTTCAAAAACAACTGTAATCGAATGAATAGCATTTGAAGCATTTTTATCTATTAAATAAGCATTTAGGTTATCTGAAAAACTAATAGTTCCCTTAGATTTTGAAAACCCATAATTTTCCCCGTTTCCAGCAACCATAGAATTTTGAGCCTCACTACTCCCCAAAATCAAATCTCCATTTGACCATTTTGAAGTAACAGAAATTTCATAGGTAAATACTTTCGTTTGTTGAACTAACCCGCTTTCACTATCTAATGTATTAAGAATTAAATTAATTTTATATTTACTTTCTTCCATACAATTATAGAAAGTAAAAGTATTGTCCGAATTTATAACAACGAGGGAATTACTACCTGTTGCTAACTGCATACTATAAGTAACAAGCCCTGCCTCAACAGCATCCGTTCCCCCTTGTGTTTGCCCTTTATAGCGTATTGTAGCAAAGGCATTATTAGTTGAAGGGGCTTCAAAATTAAGTTTAGCGACATCAATAGTGAATGCACTAGCAATCGTTTTAGTGTAACTTTGTTTATAATCGGTTCCATCATAAATTAGAATTATATTAGAAGTGCTATCATTCCCATAGTAAAATCTAAATTCTATTTGTTCATCGCCCGCGAAATCACCTAGCACATTAATGGTGGAATAATTACTTGAAATAGATACAATACTGCCAAGTGTAGAGTTAGTCAAATACTTTACACTCATATTAAAAACTTGTGAATAATCTAAAGATGTTTCCATACCAGAAATCTCAAAACTAAACAAGCCATTAGAACCAAAGATAGGAATTGTTGTATCATTTATACCATTAAAGTCATTAGTATTAGATTTTATTGTAAAATTAAGTCCAAATACTCTAAAATAAAAATCATATCCATTTCTAACGCCTTCATTGATAACTTTTGTAAACACACCTTTTTCACTATCCCAATAATATCTAATAATTGAATCATATTCGTTACTACCAGAAGCGATATCAGTATCAATATATAATTTTAATTTAAATAAAACACCACTTTCATAAAAAGGTATATTCTTAAAGGTAAATTCGCCCTTTGTCAAATTTCTAAGATTTGTAAAATAAGCAAAATCAGAAGGCTTTTGAAGGTCATAATCTCCAACTAAACTAATCTCATATTTTGCAAAATTTGAAGCAATCAAAACATCTTTTGCATTAGTATAAAAACCATAATTTAATTCATCTAGCATCTTAGTTCTGCTTGATAAAACACTCCAATAAAATTCGCCATCTTGGACAGTTGCGTTCAAAACAAGTGGGTTATCTTGTGTTCCGTATTGACTTTGATCTTGGTAAGAAATAAATGCACTAGTTAGAACTAAGTCGTTAATTTTGAGTTGTAAACTATCCCTTTCTTCGTCGCCTTCAAAAATAAAATCGCCAACTAAATTGCTATTTTCTTCCATATCAATAAATAGTTCTAAGTTAAATAAGTTTTCAATTTCAGTATTTATGGAAAGAGTATAAACAGAACTAATTTTATAAGGTAATTTAAAACCTACCAAAGAATTATTAGCATCGAAAACAGGCTCAAAGTCCATAAATTGAATACTATTTTTGTTAATTTCTTGTGCCATTTCAAGTGTCAAATTAGGAATTTTAGAAAAATCAATAGAACTAAAATCTTGGTTAAAGTTAATATTTAATAAATCTTTCTCAATATAAATTTGTAAAACATCAAGTTGACTTGCAGTAGTTGTAATAAAAAGGTATTTTACATCGCTATTATTTTCATTATAACTCAAATCATTAGTAAACATTGAATAATTTCCGCTAGTATTATCATAACTATAAATCTTAAAATTATCTAGTTGCTTGTAAACATAAACATTAACATTACTATAAACACCCAAATCATACATTTGATTGTTATAATAATGAATTAACCTAGCAGTTATGACAAATTCTCCCAATCCATCAAGGACATAAGTTGAATTCTCATCTAAAATGTGTAAATATTTATCCCCATCTATTACTACGAACTCAAAATCTACTTTATAATTAAGTCCGTTAATAGTAAGATATGGTAAGTTATCCATATTGCTTAAAAGATAAAAAACAACACTGCTTTCCAAAACTTGTTGAGAAGAACCATTAATTGAAATATTAAAAATAGGCTGATTAGATGGAATATTTTTAGTAATATTTATCTTATCTACTTCAACATAAATTATTTGATTTTCTTCAAATGTAATATTTTCAATGTTTGTTGTTGCAATTCCAGCACTATCATATTTAATTTCACCTTCAATACTACCTTGGGTGATAGTAATTGTAGAATTAGCAAGACTATACCAATCACCATTTTGAGTAATACTCATAACCCCCGCTTTATCAGGCACAAAAGAAAATTTTATTTTATAATCGCCCTTTGTTGAAGGAATTGTTGAGATTTGGTTATTATTAAAAGGTATAAAGAAGCCCAAAGTATTTATAGTTGCATTGCTACCATTTTCGTAAATAAATCTAAAATTAGAATTATCTAACTTTAAAGACTCACCACTTTTTCTAATAAACTTATCTTCCCCACTTGAATATGTAGGCGATACCGATTGTATTTTATGTATAGCAGGGACTAAATTAATAGTTTGTTCATAAGATTTTTCTCCGTCATCATATTTAACTATTAATTTAACTTTATTTTCATTTGTTTTAGAGTTTTCATATTGATAGTATTTATCAAAATCGTTAAAGTTAATTTCTAAATACCACTCGGACTTGTCATTTGATATACTATCACAATCTACATTTATAAAATTCCCACTTGTTCCGTCAATTTTAAATAACTGACAAGTAACTCCATCTTCAACCCCTATAAAGATATTGTTTTTAAGTAAATAATCATCTACTACACCACCGCCATTGTTAATCAAATTAATGCCAAGGTTAATATTGTTTTCTGAAACGACTTGTGGATTATTTAAATAAAGCCTAATTTTTTCATTGTAATATAAATTGTATTCTTGGTCGGTTACAGTAATATTGTCTACATCATAATCACTAACCAAAAAATCTCCTTTACCGCTTGTAACTACACTAGAATTATCTTGAACATTTCCAATACTCACATCTTGTTGAGATTGATAGGTCTTACAAACATAGACATTAATTGTTGCAACCTCTGCAATATTTTTTGATTTAACTTTAATATCTTTTGTAAAAACAAACGGAAAAGAGCCGTCAGTTGTAGGAACATATTTATACTCAACTTCAAGAATTGTAGAAGAAACTCCGTTAACTTCAAAACAAGCAAAATTTGAATTCTGATTATTATTTTCATCTACAATCTCTAAAAAGATTTTTTTGTCCTGTAAAGCATTAAAAATACTATCTTTACTTGAGTCTAAGTTTAAATCACTTTTTGTAACATATGGGAAAAGCGAATTTAAAGGCTCAATATTAAAAACTTCATTTAATTTTTGATTAGCACTAGCAAGGACAAACTCTTGGTTTTTTTCTATTTTATTTTGACTAATATTAAGAGAGATACTAGAAACAGGAACATCAATTAAAATTTTACATTCAGCAACTACACTTTGATCTGTGCCTTGACCATCATATCTAGCATATAAATTTACAACTCCGCCAATGTTGTTGCCTTCATTATTTTTAAGCGGACTAATGAAAAAAGGTTCTCCAATATTAGCATACTCTGGGAAATTAATAATGCCTTCGTCCCCCCTAGCGACTTCAAGTTTTAGAGTCTTTTGTGTAACATTTTCAGTAGATGTTTCAATTTGCAAAGAAACAGCATTACTTGCTATTATTTCAGGGCTAGTAAAACTAATACTTTCTGCATAAACGATATCACCTTTAAAGCCTGTAAAAAGATATAGTCCTCCAATAAGAAGACCAACAACCCCAATAACAGACAATAAAGACAAGAAAATAATTTTTAAAATTCCCTTCATACTTTCTCCCTAGTAATTATGCACATATATACATATATTATTTTGTTTAATAAGGCCCATAATATTCGTAACAAGCAATGACAAGCATTATAAATATATAGTAATTATAACTTTTGAAAGCCCAATAAGTCAAACAAACACACCAAAGTTTTTTATATTTAAAATCAAACATTTTAATCACAACAAAAAATCAAAAAAAGATTAAATAATAAAACAAACTTTTAAGATAATTTAAATAAATTAAAAAAATAATTAAAAAAAATTTGCAACATAATTAAAAAACATAAGGTAAAAAGATAGAAATTAAGTAATTTTTTAAAACAATTTTATAAAATCATTAAATACATTTTAATAAAATTCAAACAATTTTATAAAATAGTTAAAACAAATTAGATAGAATTTTAAAACAAATATTATGAAAAACATTTAATTTTTATAAAAAAAACAAGTTATCAAATTGATAACTTGTTTAATAATTATACCAATTCAACTAAGCAAAGTTGAGCAGCATCGCCACGCCTTACAGCAGTTTTCAAAACTCTTGTATAACCACCTGCTTGACCTTTTTCTTTATTTCTCTCAGCATACTTTGGAGCATAAACATTAAATATTTTTTCAATTAAAGGGTGATTAATATCTTTTGTTCTCTCAACAAAATTTGCTTTTGACTCTTTTGGTTGGCGAACTTCTTGTCTATCAAAGAGTTTAGACATAATAATTCTTCTTGCTTTTAGTTTTCTAGGACCATCATTTAAGACTTCTCTTTTAACTTTTACACCCTTACTATCGACATCTGTTTTAACGACCTTAACAGTATCTTCATAAGTTTTGATAGCCAAAGTCAAAATTTTTTCGGCATAACTTTGTAAAGCCTTTGCTCTTGCAGAGGTAGTAGTAACTTTCCCGTCCCACAAAAGAGAACTTGCTTGATTACGAAGTAAACTAAGTCTTTCCTTAGTTGGCCTATTTAATTTAGCAATTTTAGCCATAATTTTCTCCTTTAAAAATTGTATTTAATAATTAAAGATTAATCTTCATCATTTCTCAAAGATAATCCCATACTTTCAAGTTTATTAATAACTTCTTCTAGCGACTTTAAGCCCAAATTTCTAACTTTAAGCATATCATCTTTAGATTTTTTAGTTAAATCTTCAACAGTATTGATATTTGCTCTCTTCAAACAATTATAACTTCTAACAGAAAGGTCCATATCTTCAATAGACATTTCCATAACCTTAACAGGCTTATCTTCCTCATGAGAAACTAAAATATCAACATCGCTCATATAATCAACCATATCAACAAGAAGATGAATATGGTCTTCAATGATTTTAGAAGCAAGACTAACTATTTCCTTTGCACTCATAGTTCCATTAGTTTGAACATCAAGTGTAAGTTTATCATAATCAATAGATTGACCGACACGAGTACTTTCAACTTTATAACTAACAGCCTTAACAGGGGTAAAAATAGAGTCGACCAAAATATAACCTATTGAGTAATCATCTCTTTTATTTTTTTGTGCAATATTGTAACCTCTACCACGGCCAATAATTAACTCCATATTAATTTCTGCACTATCATCAAGTGTGCAAATTTTAAGGTCAGGGTTTAAGATTTCGACTTGGTCATTAAGTTGAATATCAGAAGCAAAAACTTCACCAGGTCCTTTTTTCTTTAAGTAAACGATAGTAGTAAAGTCTTCATCAAGCACGCTAGTTTTAACAGCAATACCTTTAATGTTAAGAACAATATCTGTTACATCTTCCATAACCCCAGGGATACTTGAAAATTCGTGTTGAACACCATCAATTTTAATAGCGATAACAGCAGCACCAGGCATAGAGCCAAGCAATGTTCTTCTCAAACTGTTACCAATAGTAATACCAAAGCCTTTTTCGAGAGGTTCTACTACAAAAGTAGCACAACTTTTATCTTCCTTCTCGCTAACAAAGACATTAGGTTTTTCAATCTGCATCATAGAAAATTTCCTCCTTATCTTGAATACAACTCGATAATCATATGTTCTTGAATATTCAAGTCGATATCATCTCTCTTTGGTAATGCAATGATTTTACCAGATAAAGATTTAGTATTAAATTCCAACCATTTTGGAGTAACCAATTTAATATCTCTAAGTTGTTTAAATTTCTCCAAATCTCTTTTACTTTCTTTAACAGAGATTTCATCACCCACTTTAACACTATAAGAAGGTATATTTACAACTTTACCATTAACACAAATGTGACCGTGATTAACAATTTGTCTACTTTCACTTCTACTATCGCCAATGCCCATTCTATAAATAACATTGTCTAGTCTTCTTTCTAGTAAACTAAGCATATTTTCGCCAACAACACCTTTCATACGAGTTGCTTTTTCAAAATAACCTCTAAATTGTTTTTCAAGTAGTCCATATACTCTTTTAACTTTTTGTTTTTCTCTTAATTGCAAACCATAATCTGTAACTTTTTTTCTACCAAGTCCGTGTTGACCAGGAACAACAGGTCTTTTTTCCATAGCACACTTAGGTGAAACACATCTATCACCCTTTAAAAAAAGTTTACAACCTTCTCTTCTACAAAGTCTGCAATCTGCATCTACATATTTTGCCATACTTTTTTATCTCCTCTTAAATTCTTCTCTTCTTAGGAGGACGGCAACCATTATGAGGAATAGGAGAAACATCACTAATTTTAGTAACATTTAACTCTGCAGTGCCAAGAGCCCTAATTGCAGCCTCTCTACCATTGCCAGGTCCTTTAACATAAACTTCGACTGATTTTAAACCTTGTTCTTTTGCAAGTTTAGCAGCGACTTCAACTGCCTGTTGAGCAGCAAAAGGAGTGCTTTTTCTTGCGCCTCTAAAACCTAGTGAACCAGCACTAGACCAAGAGAGAGTATTACCAGCAAGGTCAGTAAATGTAACAAGAGTATTGTTAAATGATGCTTGGATATGGACAGCACCCTTATCAATATTCTTAGTTTGTTTTTTCTTTCTAACAACTTTTTTATTAGCCATAATTTAACTTACTACCTCCCTTACTTCTTCTTTTTAGCAACAGTCCTTTTTGGACCTTTTCTAGTTCTAGCATTTTGTTTAGTGCTTTGACCTCTAACAGGCAACCCCTTACGATGTCTAACACCTCTATAACAACCAATTTCTGACAAAGCCTTGATGTTAAGGGAAACTTCTCTTGTTAAATCTCCTTCAACAACTAAGTTCTTTTCAATGTAATTTCTAAGAACAGCGACTTGGTCTTCGCTCAAATCTTTTACACGAATGTCAGGGCTGATTTTTGTTTCTTTTAAAATTTTGTTACTTGTAACTCTACCAATACCTTTTATGTAGGTAAGTCCGATTTCAAGTCTTTTATCGTTTGGTAAATCAACACCAGCGATACGAGCCATATTAATTCCTCCATAATAAAATAAATTAGATTAAATTAAAAAAATATATATCTCACACTATGAATTTACTTTAACGCAAGAAAAGGCGAAAGTAAAACAGCCGCCATAGTGTGTAATTTTCTAGCCTTGTGTTTGTTTATGCTTTTTATTTGGGCATATAACCATAACTTTGCCTTCTCTTTTTATAACCTTACATTTATCACAAATAGGTTTAACAGATGGTCTAACTTTCATTTTTTTATCTCCTTGTTTAATAAAATTTAATTAGATTTACTTCTCCAAATAATTCTACCCTTAGTCAAATCATAAGGGCTCATTTCAACCTTAACAGCATCACCGGCAAGAATTTTAATAAAATTCATTCTAAGTTTACCAGAGATGTAGCAAGTGATAATATGCCCATTTTGAAGTTTAACCTTAAACATAGCATTAGGCAAAACTTCAACAACGACACCTTCCGTTTCCAAACAATCTGATTTTGGCATAAATTCTCCTTTTTTTCAATAAAAAACTTAATTTTTGTGCATAATGTTAACATTTTTTAAAAATGTAGCAATTTGATAATCATAAAGAGAGGAAATGTCATTATCTAAATTATAAACAATAAAACAATCTTTTAAATGTTTTAGCCTTTTTTTCTTTGGATTACAAGTTTTTCGATACTTACCATCGCAAAGAAAAGCGAACTCACCATCAATTTTAGTAATAAGGTAAACTCTACCAAAATCGTGGCCCATTTTAGAAATAACCACACTTCCAACTTGTAGCACAACTTTCTCCTTTTTATTAGGTCAAAATTTCCACCCCATTGTCTGTAATAAGGACTGTGTTTTCATAGTGAGCGGAAGGCAAACCGTCACTAGTTTTGACCGACCAACCTCTAATTTTGATATCGTATGAGCCCATATTGACCATAGGTTCAATAGCAATAACCATATTAGGTTTTAATTTAGGTCCTAGTCCAGCATATCCATAATTAGGAACTGCTGGGTCTTCATGGAGTTCTCTACCCACACCATGACCGACCATATCTCTAACAACTCCAAAGCCAAATTTTTCTACATAGTTTTGAACTCTGCTTGAAATATCGCCGACAGTGTTTCCTGCTTTAATTCCTTTGATACCTTCAAAGAAACTTTGCCTTGTAACATCAATTAATTTCTGTTTTTTGCCATCAATCTTCCCAACGGGAAAAGTTCTAGCACTATCACCGTGATAACCTTTATAACAAGCCCCTACATCAATGCTAACAATATCACCTTCTTGTAAAGGCCTGTCATCTGGGAATCCGTGAACTACAACTTCATTAACAGAAGCACAAATGGAGCCAGGAAAACCACCATAGTGCAAAAATGAAGGAGTAGCATCGTTTTTTAAAATAAAATCATGAGCAATCTTATCTAGTTGTTTAGTAGTTACACCGGGTTTAACATACTTTTCAACTTCAAGTAATGTTTCCCTAGTAATTCTACCAGCAATTCTCAACAACTCAATTTCCTTTTCAGTTTTTATTTTAATCATATAATCGCCTTTATTTACAAATCTTTTGAAGAATTTTATCAACCTCTTCAAAAGTTTTCTCCTTTGTTTCAAAAGAATTTACTTTTTCAAAAATACCTTTTGAAACATAGAAATCAATTACATCTTGTGGAAGTTTTTGTTTTAAGAGCCTTTGCCTTATAATTTCAGGTCTATCATCATCTCTTATATAAACTTCCCCACCACATTTTTCGCATTTACCATTAACTAGCCAATCTAAGTGTGATGGATTAGAACAGTTTTTACAAATTCTTCTCTTTGACAAACGGTCAATGATAACTTCATCTTCTGCGTCAATCATAATTGCCTTATCAATCTTAGCAAATTCATCAAGTGCCTTTGCCTGAGATAAAACTCTTGGAAAACCGTCTAATACAAAACCATTTTTACAATCTTCTTTACCAAGTCTATCTTTAACAACAAGTATAGTAAGTTCATCTGGGACTAGTAATCCAGCATCAATAAACTCTTTAACCTTAAGACCTAGTTGAGTTTTATTTGTAATATTTGCTCTAAAAATATCACCCGTTGAGATATGAGGTAGATTATATTTAGAGCAAATAATTTTTGCCTGTGTTCCCTTTCCACTTCCAGGGGGTCCTAATAAAACAATATTCATTAATAACTCCTCACTGTAAATTATTTCAAAAATCCCTTATAATTTCTCATAAGCAATTGAGCATCAAGTTGTTTTTCAAGTTCAAGTGCAACTGAAACGACAATTAAGAGTCCCGTAGCACTGAAAGCGTTGATAAGCGAACCAGGAGTGCTAACAAATGAGAATATTAAGTTAGGAATTAAAGCAATAAGCCCTAAGAAAATAGCCCCCCAAAGAGTAATTCTATTGGAAACTTTTTTTAGATAATCAGCCGTAGGTTTGCCAGGTCTATATCCTGGTATAAATCCACCGTTTTGCTGAATTTGCCTTGAAACTTCTTCTGGATTAAAAGTAATTTGTGAATAGAAGTAAGAAAAGAATAAAATTAACAATGCAACTAAAACTGAATATAACCAAGTGCCAGCACCCAAGTTGTTTTGATACCACATATAAGCGCTACCTTCTTCTGTGCTATACCAGAAAATACTCATTATAAGTTGTGGAAAACTAATAAAAGCAGTTGCAAAGATAATTGGCATAACGCCATTAGCATTAATTTTAATTGGGATATTAGTATTTTGACCGCCATACATCTTTCTACCCTTAATTTGTTTAGCATATTGAACAGGAACTCTCCTTTCGGCAGTGTCTATCCAAACAATAAAGCCAAAAATCAAAATAAGAAGACCAAAGAATATTAGCAAAGTCCAAATATTTTCGAGATTAGTAGAACTAATTCCTGCTATATTGTTAAATATTGCCTGACCTGCACTTGAAAGTAAACCTACAAAAATTAATAAAGATAACCCATTTCCAATTCCAAGAGCAGTAATCTTATCTCCAAGCCAAACAGTAAACATAGCACCAGCAACAAGAATACAAACAACTAAGAACCCTGTTGCGAATGTTGAGCCAAAGAAAACAGAACTATCTAGAGTATCTGTTCCAAAACCTACAACAATACCGATTGCTTGAACCAAAGCAAGAATTAAAGCAGTTATTTTAGTATAAAAACCAATCTTTTTCTTTCCATCTTCACCTTGTTTAGAAAGTCTTTCAAGAGATGGAATAGCAATAGTAAGCAGTTGGATAATAATAGAAGCGTTAATATAAGGGACAACACCAAGTGCTAAAACTGCTCCGTTAGCAAGTGCGCTACCACTAACGGCACTGATAATTGAAATGAAATCGCCACCACCTTCAACAGCACCTTGGAAGGTATCAAGCATAATACCAGGGGTAGGCAACCAGCAACCAACTCTATAAACAAGCAACAAAAGTAAAGTTATTAGAATTTTTCTTCTTATGTCTTTAATTTTAAATGCTTCTTTAAGACTTTTAAACATTATACCTCCTCAACGGTACCCTTAGATTTAACAATTTTCTTTTTAGCAGATTCAGAAAATTTATTTGCTTTAACAGTCAATGCTTTTTCAAGTTTACCATTTCCAAGAACTTTAACTCCGTATTTTTCGATTTTTGAAAGAATACCTTTCTCAATCAAACTCTTTGCATCAACGACAGCATTTTCTTCAAATTTGTTAAGGTCCGAAACATTTACAATAGAATATTCTTTTCTAAAATCAGCATTAGTGAAACCGCGTCTAGGCAATTTTCTAATTAAAGGCATTTGACCGCCTTCAAAGCCGACACGAACACCACCGCCACTTCTAGCATTTTGACCTTTATGACCTTTGCCACTTGTTTTGCCAAGTCCACTGCCAATACCACGGCCAAGTCTTTTTGAAGAAAATTTTGAATTAACCGCAGGTTTCAATGATTGAATGTTCATTTTATTTCTCCTTTATAGATTTTTAAGGTATTAGTCAATTTCTTCGACTTTAACCAAGTGTTTAATTTTAAAAAGGCTTCCCTTTATACAATCATTGTTAGGGAAAATCTTTGTAGTGTTAAGTTTAACGAAACCAAGAGCCTCTAAAATTTTTGCCTGTTTTTTGTCATAGCCTATAACACTTTTTATATAAGTAACTTTTAATTTACCATTACTTTTTGCTTTTTTTGTGCTTTTCTTTTCCATTTTTTATCTCCCTAGCAATTAAATTTCCTCAACGGCTTTACCACGAAGAGCAGCGACTTCTTCACGGGTTCTTAATTTTTTCAAACCCTCAATAGTTGCCTTAACTCCGTTAATCTTGTTGTTTGAGCCGTGTGATTTTGTAACGATATCTTTAATACCAGCAAGTTCAATAACTGCTCTTGCACTACCGCCAGCAATAATACCTGTTCCTTTTGGAGCCGAGAACATATGAACACTGCAAGAACTAAACTCACCAATGACATCATGAGGAATAGTTGTATTAACGATAGGAACAGAAATTAAATTTTTCTTAGCACTAGCAGTTGCTTTTTCTACTGCTTCTGGGACTTCATTTGCCTTGCCTGTTCCGATACCAACAAGACCATTCTTGTTGCCAACAACGACAAGAGCACTAAATCTCATTGTTCTACCACCCTTAACAACCTTAGCAACTCTTCTAACTTCGACAAGTTTTTTGTCAAATTCGCTATCTTCTCTACGAGTAACAGGTTTATCAGTCTTTTTTCTATCAAACTTTTTATTTGATTGTTTTGTTTCCAAACTAGAAGACTTAACGGTTGATTTTTCAACTTTTTTTGTTTTAACTTCAACATTTTGTTCAGTTGTTTCTACATTTTGAGTTTCGACAACATTGTTTTCTTGATTTTCTACCATAATTTCCTCCATTAGAATTTAAGCCCTGCCTTTCTTGCACCTTCTGCTAATTGCAATACTCTACCAGAGTAAAGGTAACCGCCTCTGTCAAAAACAACTTCTTTGATACCTTTTTTTGTAGCCAACTTTCCAATAAGTTCACCAACTGCAAAAGCCTGTTCGCTCTTTGTTTTCCCCTTTAAAGTTTCAGCAAGAGCGCTAGAAAGAGTGGAAGCAGCACAAAGAGTTTTACCCTTTTCGTCATCAATAATTTGAGCATAAATATTTGAAGTGCTTCTATAAACATTAAGTCTAGGTGTTGAACTTGAACCAAAAACTTTTTTTCTAACTCTCAAATGTCTTTTCTTTCTTTGAGCGTTTTTATTGTCTTTATTAATCATTATCTTTCTCCGTTAGTTTTATTTCTTACCTGAAACTTTTCCGACTTTTTTAATTACAACTTCATCACTATATCTAATTCCATATGCGTGATAAGGTTCGACAGGTCTAAGACCTCTAATTTTTGCTGCAAATTGTCCAACTTGCTCTTTTGAAATACCCTTTACAACAATAGTAGAAGCATCAGGACATTCAAGTGTAATTCCACTTTCTTCTTCAACATCAATAGTATGAGAGAGTCCAAGAGAAAGGACAACCTTGTTTCCTTGTTTAATAGCCTTGTAACCAACACCATTAATAACAAGTGTTTTTATAAAGCCCTCTGAAACACCCTTAACCATATTAGCAACTAACATTCTATATAATCCGTGTTTTGCCTTACAATCAGATGAATCATTAGGTCTTGTAAGAGTAATGATATTATTATTTACTTCAACTTTAATAAGTCTATCAACTTTTTGAGTTAAAGTACCAAGTTTACCAGTAACTGTAACAACATTTTCACTATTAACATCAACAGTAACCCCGTTTGGTACTTCGATTGGCATTCTTCCTATTCTTGACATAATCTAAAACCTCCTCTTACCAAACGAAAGCCAAGACTTCACCACCAACATTTTGGCGTCTAGCCTCTTTATCCGTCATAATACCTTTATTAGTTGAAACAATTGCAATTCCAAGCCCATTTAAAACTTTTGGAATATCATTACATTCTGCGTAAACTCTAAGACCAGGTTTAGAAATCCTTTTCAAACCTTGGATAACTTTTTCTCCATTAGGTCCATATTTAAGAGTAATTTTAATTGATTTGTAATTGCCATCATCAACGAGTTCGTATTTTTCAATATAACCTTCGTTAAAAAGAATTTCGGCAATAGCATTTTTTGTTTTTGAAGCAGGAACACTAACTTCAAGTTTTTTAATAGTCAAAGCATTTCTGACTCTTGTGAGCATATCTGCGATTGGGTCTGTAACTATCATCTTATATTTCTCCTTTATTACCAACTAGACTTTTTAACGCCAGGAATCTCGCCCTTATAGGCTAAATTTCTAAAACAAATTCTGCAAATACCATATTTTTTTAATACAGCATGAGGTCTACCACAAATAGAACATCTTGTATATTCTCTTGTAGCGTATTTTTGCTTTCTTTGTTGTTTGTTAATCATTGATTTTTTTGCCATAATAAATATCCTTTTTAATCCTAAAAAAATTATCTTTTTGCAAAAGGCATTCCAAGCAAACTAAGTAAGGAATAAGCCTCTTTATCAGTCTTGGCAGTAGTAACAATGATAACATCCATACCTCTGACTTTTTCGACTTTTTCATATGAAATTTCAAGGAAAATAAGTTGTTCTTTTATACCAAAGGAATAATTTCCCCTACCATCAAAAGACTTTGGACTAACTCCCTTAAAATCTCTAACTCTTGGAAGAGCAACTGAAATAAGTTTATCTAAAAACTCATACATAATGTCGCCTCTAAGAGTAACCTTTGCACCAATTTTTTGTCCTTCCCTAACTTTGAAGTTAGAAATTGATTTTCTAGCAAGAGTAGGAACGGCTTTTTGACCAGTAATTGCAGTAAGTTCGTCAAGAGCCAAATTAAAACTTTTAGAGTTGTCTTTAACTTGACCTAAGCCCATACTAACGACAATTTTATCAAGTTTAGGTATTTCCATAACATTTTTATAAGAATATTCTTTCTTTAATGCAGGAACAACGCTTTTCTTGTAAAACTCACGAAGTCTAACATTATCTTTTTTGTTTGCCATCTCTTCCTCCTACTTTCCACCGATTTTTTTAGCAGTGCTAGCAGTCTTTTTAACAGTTGAAGACTTTGTAGCCTTAACGGTTGAAGACTTTGTTTCACGCTTTTTAGTATCTTTTACAGTGGTTTTGTTTTCTGCTGTTTTTGTGTCTGCTGATTTTTTAACAGAAGTTTTCTTTTCCTTCTTATCTTCTTCTTTATTTGAAGAATCTTTGGTTGAAGACTTTGTTGTCTTTGCTTGCTTTTTAACCCCAGAATCTAAAACAGCACCGCACTTTTTACATAATCTAACTTTTTTATTGTTAGCATCTAGTCCCATTTTAACTCTTGTAGCCTTGTTGCAAACAGGACAAATAACCATAACATCACTAATGTCAATCTTGCCTTCTAGTTTAACAATACCACCCTTATCTTGTGCGGACCTTGGTTTTCTATGTTTAACGACAATATTAAGTCCTTTAACCGTAACTTTGTTTTCATCTGGGAAACATTCTAAAACTTCACCACTCTTACCATTTTCCTTACCAGCAAGAATAAGAACATTGTCGCCTTTTTTAATCTTTAACTTTGCCATTTCTGCGATTCCTCCTTATAGCACCTCAGGAGCAAGAGAAACGATTTTCATATAACCATCTTCTCTAAGTTCCCTAGCAACAGGCCCAAAAATACGAGTTCCACGAGGTTGTTTTTGACTATCGATAATAACAGCAGCATTATCGTCAAATTTGATAGAAGTTCCATCTGGTCTTTGAACACCTTTGTTAGTTCTAACAATAACAGCCTTAACAACATCACCTTTTTTAACGACTCCACCAGGAGTAGCTTTTTTAACGGAGGCAACTATAACATCACCAATATTGCCACTTCTTCTAAAAGAACCGCCTAAAACTCTAATACACATAATGATTTTTGCACCAGTGTTATCAGCAACTTTCAATCTTGATTGTGGTTGAATCATATAAATATCCTCCTATTTTGCTCTCTCAACAATTCTAAGAAGTCTAAAATGAGTAGTCTTACTTATAGGCCTAGTTTCCATAATTTCAACAGTATCACCAACATGGCAATCATTGTTTTCATCATGTGCTTTAAATTTCTTAGTAACTTTTACGACTTTTTTATAAAGTGGGTGTTTTACATTAGAAGTAACTGCAACAACGCAAGTTTTATCCATTTTATCACTAACTACAACACCGATTTTTGTCTTTCTATTGTTTCTTTTTTCTTCCATGATTCACACTCCTATGCCTTAACCTTTTTATCTGAGTTTGAGTTATTAATACCTAACTCTCTTTCGGTAAGAACAGTTTTGATTTTTGCGATATCTTTTTTCAAAGAGTTCAAAAGCATTGGATTAGCAAGGTTGCCTGTTGCATGTTGAAATCTAAGATTAAACAACTCAGCCTTAACAGAAGTCAACTTTGCATTAAGTTCCTCATTAGTTAAATTTCTAATTTCTTTTATTTTCATTAAACTGCACCACCTTCTACAACATTTTCCTGAGTTTTTGCAGTGTTAGTTTCCCTAGTAATGATTTTAGTAACACAAGGAAGTTTGTGAGAAGCAAGTCTTAAAGCCTCCCTTGCTACACTTTCTTCAACACCTTTAATCTCAAAAAGAACTCTGCCAGGTTTTACAACTGCAACCCAATATTCTGGGTTACCCTTACCACTACCCATACGAGTTTCAGCAGGTTTTTTAGTAATAGGTTTATCAGGGAAAATATCAATCCAAACTTTACCGCCTCTCTTAGTATATCTAGTCATAGCAATACGAGCGGCTTCAATTTGATTTGAAGTAATCCAAGCAGGTTCAGTAGTTTGCAACCCATAATCGCCGTAAGCAAGTTTATTTCCACGAGTAGCAACACCCTTCATTCTACCGCGATGAACCTTTCTTCTTTTAACTTTTTTAGGCATTAACATATTACTTGTTACCTCCTTTTAATGTAGGAGATTTTTTAGAAAGTATTTCTCCGTTATAAACCCAAACTTTTATACCCAAAATACCAAAAGTAGTTTTTGCTTCTGCAAAGCCATAGTCAATATCAGCCCTTAAAGTTTGCAAAGGTAGACTACCTTGATGGTAATGTTCGCTTCGAGCGATATCAGCACCGTCCAAACGACCACCAACCATAGTTTTGATACCTTTAACACCAGCCTTAATAGCCTTTTGCATTGCCATCTTCATAGCCCTTCTAAAATGAACTCTCTTTTCAAGTTGATTTGCAATACTTTCAGCAATTAAAGTAGCATCAGTATCAGGGTTTTTAACTTCCTTAATATTAATAGAAACTGACTCTGCCTTAGTCATTTTCATAATTTCTTTTTTAAGAGTTTCAACTCCAACACCCTTTTGACCAATTAAAATACCAGGGCGAGCAGTGAAAATATTAACAATAACTCTTTTTGCGGTTCTTTCAATAACAATTTTTGAAATAGCACAAGCGAAGTATTTTTTCTTAATGAAATTTCTAATTGTGTTATCTTCTTTAATATATTTAGCAAAATTATCTTTACCAACATACCATAAGGAGTTCCAATCTTTATTTATACCAATTCTAAGTCCATTTGGACTAACTTTTTGTCCCATATCCTGCTCTCCTTTACTTTACCGTATCCAATATAACAGTTATATTGCTCGTTCTTTTTAAAATTAGGTCAACTCTTCCTCTGGCTCTAATATTCTGTCTTTTATAAGTAGAACCTTGTCCAGAATATATTTCAGCGACATACAAGTCTTGTTTATTCAATCCCTTATTGTTTTCTGCGTTACTACCAGCAGATTCAATAACCTTACGAACAAGGTCAGCGGACTTGTTAGGAGTATTTTTTAAAATAGCAACAGCCTCGTTATAACTTTTACCTCTAACCAAATCCATAATAATGTTTAATTTTGTAGAACTGACTCTCAAAAATTTAGCCTTAGCGTATGGTCTAGTATCACGAGATTGATTGATTTTTTCAGTTTTTTCTTTAATTCTCTTTGCCATATTAACTCTCCTTACTTTTTACCCTTGACCTTATCAGCACCATGGCCTCTAAAAGTTCTAGTAGGAGCAAATTCACCAAGTTTATGACCTACCATTTCAGCAGTGCAATAAACAGGAATATGCTTTTTACCATTGTGAACAGCGACTGTATGACCTACAAATTCAGGATAAATAACAGATGCTCTTGACCATGTTTTAATAGGTTTTTTTGTATTAGATTCGTTCATTTCTTTAATACGAGAGAACAATCTTTCTTCAACATAAGGTTTTTTCTTTAATGATTTACCCATTTTCTAACTCCTTGCAATTAAGACCTACTAATAATAAACTTATTAGTATTTTTCTTTTTATTTCTTGTTTTAAGACCAAGAGCAGGTTTACCCCATGGAGTGACAGGACTTGGCCTACCAATAGGGGATTTACCCTCACCACCACCATGAGGGTGGTCACATGGGTTCATAACAACACCACGAACAGTAGGTCTAATTCCCATATGTCTTTTTCTTCCAGCCTTACCAATAGAAATGATTTCGTGGTCAATATTACCAACTTGACCTAATGTTGCCCTGCAATCAGCAAGAACAAGTCTCATTTCTCCACTTGGCATTTTGATAGTAGCATATTTACCTTCTTTTGCCATAAGTCTAGCAGATATACCTGCTGACCTAGCAATTACAGCACCTTGATTAGGTCTAAGTTCAATGTTGTGAACAACACTACCAACTGGAATATTTTTAAGAGGCATACAATTTCCGACTTTTACTTCAACTTCTTCTCCGCTCATAACTTTATCGCCAACATTTAAGCCGACAGGAGCGAGAATGTAAGATTTAGCGCCATCAGCATAGTGAAGCAAAGCAATGTTAGCAGTTCTATTTGGGTCATATTCAAGTGCTTCAACTCTTGCAGGCACATTGTCGTGATTTCTTCTAAATTCAATCACTCTATATTTTTGTCTATTACCGCCACCTTTATGTCTAACAGTGATTTTACCCTGACTATTTCTTCCAG
This sequence comes from uncultured Christensenella sp., assembly GCA_949296965.1. Taxonomy (GTDB): domain Bacteria; phylum Bacillota; class Clostridia; order Christensenellales; family UBA1242; genus UBA7862. The sequence goes on from CASFQL010000018.1 coordinate 145,548, forward strand.
CGCGTTTATTTTTAACAGCAAGAAGTGATTTTTCAGGCTTTTTCTTAGTCAACTCTGAAAAATCAGCAGTGGTTACAAATCTTTGTGAAGGTGTGGTTGGATTATGTCTTTTTATTGCCATTTTTCTTTCTCCTACCTTAATTTAAACTTTCAAAGAACTCAATAGGTTTACTTTCTTTGGTAAGCCAAACTATAGCCTTTTTATAATCGCTAGTTCTACCGACGCTTCTACCTTGTTTAGTATTTTGAGTCTTAACCTTGCCCTTAACAATTAAGGTGTTTACTTGTTTAACTTTAACCTTAAAAATTTCTTCAACCGCTTGTTTAATTTGAATTTTGTTGGCATTTATGTCAACAACAAAAGTATATTTCTTATCAGGAATAGTAGCGTAACTTTTTTCTGAAAGAAGTGGTTTTTTAATAATATCGTAGGCGTTCATTATTTATAAGCCTCCTCTATTTTTTTGATAGCATCTTTTGTGATGTAAAGTTTTGAATTAGAAACGATATCGTAAGTTCCCAAAACATCAGCATAAGTAACATGAGCATTTTCGATATTGTTTGAAGCACGAAGAATGTCATCATTTTTCTCAGCAAGAACGAACATAACATTTTTCTTACCGATTTCAAAATTGTTCATAATTTCTTTAAACAACTTTGTTTTAGGTACTTTAAGAGTTAACTCGTCAAGGACAACAACTTCGTTGTCGGCGACTTTTGCACTAATAGCACTTTTGAAAGCAACAACTTTCATAGATTTATTAATCTTTTGAGAGAAATCTCTTGGCTTTGGAGCAAATATAATACCGCCACCTTTCCATTGAGCACTCTTAGTTGAACCTTGTCTTGCTCTACCTGTTCCCTTTTGTCTCCAAGGCTTTTTAGCATGACCTCTAACTTCACTACGAAGTAAAGCAGACTTTGTTCCTTGTCTTTGATTGTTGTTGTAAGCAACGACTACTTGATGAATTAATGCTTCATTGTATTCACAGCCAAAAACTTCATCTTTAAGAGTAGTTTGACCTACAACTTCTGCTTTTGTATTATAAACTTTAACTCTAGGCATTTTCCTACTCCTTATCTTGCTATTTTCTTAGCATTACAAATTGAAACAAGACCATCTTTATAGCCAGGAACGCTACCCTTAACTAAAATAAGATTTCTTTCTTCATCAACTTTTACGACTTTTAAATTTTGTTTAGTAACCTGTTCGTTACCATATTGACCAGGCATTTTGTGGTTTTTAAAAACTCTACTTGGAGTTGAGTTAGCACTCAAACCACCGACTGACCTTGTAACAGGGCCTGTTCCGTGAGACATTTTAAGTCTTCTAGCATTCCATCTTTTGATAGTTCCGCTAAAACCATGTCCCTTTGTAGTTCCTGTAACATCAACTAAATCTCCTTCATTAAAGACAGAACATTTAATCTCGCTACCTACTTGAAGTTCGTCAAAATTATCAAGTTTAAATTCCTTCAAATACTTTTTAACTTCAACACCTGCTTTCTTAAATAAACCAAGTTCAGGTTTATTTTTGCTTTTCTCCTTATCTTCACCAAAAGCGACAACTACTGCGTTGTATCCATCTTTATCCACGGTCTTCTTTTGAACAACAACGCAAGGGCCTGCTTCGATAACAGTAACAGGAGTAACCTTACCATCAAGGTCGAAAACTTGTGTCATACCCAATTTTTTTCCAAGAATTGCATTTTTCATAATACTTTACCTCTCGACCTTATAATTTGATATTGATATCAACACCAGCAGGCAAATCAAGTTTCATAAGAGAATCAACTGCCTTACTTGAAGGAGTATAGATATCAATTATCCTTTTGTGTGTTCGCATCTCAAATTGTTCACGACTATCTTTATATTTATGAGGTGCTCTAATGATTGTAACCACTTCCTTCTCTGTTGGAAGAGGTATTGGACCTGCAACTTGTGAACCAGATTTACTTGCGGCTTCCATAATCCTAGAAGTAGCAAGGTCGATTAAGTTGTGGTCATACGATTTTAATTTAATTCTAATTTTTTGTGTTGCCATATACTCTCCTTAATCCCATACTGACAATTTCAATACACTTTACCGTGTGTTTCGTATTGACACTCTTTAAAAAAAATCTTATTTAAAGATTTTTGTCAGCCCGCTTGAATTTAATCCAAACTTGTCCACGCAAATTCTCTATTTTTGTTGCTAAAAATAGTAACTTTGCGCTTCAACCCATTTTCACGGTGAAGTCATTTTACAATATAAAAAAAAAGTAGTCAACCCCTTTTTTAGCAAAAAACACTATAAAAAACACAAAACAAAAACTTTGTGCAAACTGCACATATTTCTAAAAATATTTGCTGATAATTAGAAATGTTTTTTTCATTAATATTATAGGGCATTTTAAACTATTAAAACGATAACTAATCAATATTGTGTGCAAAAAGCGTATACTTTAATAAAGATTGCCAAAATTTTATAGTAAAAATTTAGTATAATTTTTTACAGCACTCAATTTCTTAATTTAAAATTTTCTCCACTTATATACACTTTTTCATTAACATATTATTCATTACATATATTTACACTTTTTGTCCCTTTATATTATAAATGGTATATCTTTTAATATATCTTTTTCAGTTAATATATCTTTTTCAGTTAATATGTCTTTCTCAGTTAATATATCTTTCTCAATTACAAATATGCATTCTACATTAACTAATTATATCTCTTACAACCTATCTAATATAAAAGGGGCTATGTGTAGTAAAAATTTTTTCAAATTTTTACAATGCTCTTTTTAAAGAGCATTTAAAAGTGAAACTTTTACACATAGCCCCGAATAAATTCAAAATGTTATATTAAAATAAAACAACAAGAATGCAATGAAAAAATAGTTAAATACAAACATAATAAATTATTTTATTTTTAGTAAATATCAACCCATTTACCAAATAATACTAATATATTAAAATATTCTTTCGCTTTCATCTAATTTATAAGTTTCTAAAAGTTGATTGTATTTTTGTTCTCTTATTTGTTCTTTTATTTGTTCTTTTTCAAATTTCTTATAGCCCCTTTGCATATAAAAATTTATAGTATTTTTTATATAAGCGATTTCATTTGTTGTTAAAAAATCTTTTTCACATAAAGAACTTATTTTTTCACTAAAAAGAAGTAATTTTGGTGTGTTATAATTTCTACAATAGTATGTAATAAGTGCTATAAGAGATGGACCAGCAAGATGATATAAAGGCATAGCAAATCCTTCACCTAAAACATCACAACTTTTACAATCCCAAACTTTTATAATTTAATTTGTAAGAACATCTTTAATTTTATTTCCTTCTTTATTTAAAATACCTATAAAAAAATTATCTTCGCCAATTACATATTCACACAAGGTTCTACTAACAAAATGCAAATCTTTCATTAAATAATTTCTTTCTTCCATAATAACTTCTCCCTACTAAGAATGAGTATAAATTAATGCTTTTTTTATTTCAATATACATTCTGCATAAAATATGATAATAATTAATTAAGTATACAATAAACAATATTGATAAGAATAATGTTGTTTTAATAATATAGAAAATATAATTATCAATAACGATTAATTTTAATTTTCAACAATTAAAAACAAATCGGATAAGTATTATAAGATTAGATACAGAATGACAAAAATATATATAAAAATAATAGAAGAACATATATAAGACTAATTAAAAGTGTATGTGATAGATAGTAAAAATATTTATAATAGATAATAAATAATAAAAAATATATATAATAGATAATAAAATATACCTAATAAGCAACAATAGATAACAAATAATAAAGAAACAAAAAAAAGATATCTAGTTTTAATTAGATATCTTTTGTTATATAAGAAACTCTCACTTTATAAAATTTTATTAACACAATTACTTAATAATTCCCTTATACTTTTTATTATTAATGTTGATAAAATTATAATTTTAAATTTTGCAACTTTCTATATTTTTTTCTACTACCAAAATTAATATGTTTCCTTACTACCACTCTTATTACTTTTTAACCTACTGCTACCTTTTTCTGAATTAGAAATTGTAGCTTTTCTTTTATTAACTTTATCGCTATCTACCTTTTTTCTTGTTTTATTATTTGTTTTGTTCTTTCTCTTTATGCTATTGCTATTTCCATTTTTACTACCCTTTTTAGCATTAGTTTCATTATCATTAATCTCAGTATCATTTTTCTTTTCGTCATTTAACAATTCAATCTCATCTTGCGGGATTTTATTTTTTATCCAAGACCTAAACCTTCTTTCGTATTCAAGTTGAGCCTGTTGTAATTTTTCTTTTTCCTTAATATAGAATTTAGCAACTTTTTCAGGGTTTTCCCCATTTTCAATTCTTTGTTCACAAATTCGATTAATGTTAAATAAATCTTCAACAGGTTTTAAATACATTTTTTCTTAGACAATATTTTCTAATACTTTCTGGGCTAGTCCCATCTTTCCAAAGAAGTGAAATGTATTCATTTTTATGCTCGTCATCTGCCTGTGCAAGGACTTTATACTTAGACTTTAAATCCATAGAGAAGCCCACATTATTCCTAATACAAATATCATCAGTTATTTTTCGTTTTTCTTCGATAACATCAAGTTGAAGTTTTAAAATTTGAATATCTTTCAAAAATTGTAAAGCAATAAAAGAGCCCATTATTACAAAAGGTATTAAAATGGCTAGAAAAATACCCATACTAGAAGATAGACCATTAATAATTCCAGCAAAAAAACTTGCAACGGCAGAGTTGTCATAAATTCCAACAACATATTCTTCTGAAATTTTCCAACTATCATAATAAAGTTCAGGATTAGACCAATTTTCTACATTTGACGAACCATATGTTTTAAACCACCTTGTCCCGTTACATTCATAAACTTCTGCGATGTGGTGGAAAACTATAGACGAACCAGATTTTGCAGCCGTTTTAATGCTATCATTTTGAATTCCAAAAAAATTAGAAAAAGAGAGTGTATATTGAGTATTTTTAATATTTGATGTATCAACAAGAGAACTATCTTCTTCATCAATAGAACCCGAACTCGGAAAATAATAGTAAAAAGCAATAATATCCCCTTCTTTAAGCGTATCAGTATTAACCGCCCTAACTATAACATTATCCCCAACATTAAACCCAGAGGCGACCATACTAGGTGTTGCCACTCTCATAGAAGAAAATCCTGCAAATGAGGGCACAATATTTTGAATCTTACAAAAGACAATGCATAAAAAAACTAATACTACAAAAAAAATAAATAATCCACAAATTATATTAACAATAGAACTGAAAACATTAATCTTTTTATCATCATGGTTTAAAATTCTTTCATTAATTTTTCTTTTTTTGGAATATTTATTTTCTAGTTTTTTTGCAGTTTTTTCTATAACTCTTTTTACGCTATCATCTTCAACAACATTAATCTCAACTAAATTATCCATGTTAAAACCCACAACAATTAAACTAGCAAACTGTGTTTAAACGAAACTTGTAAATTACCATTATAAGAAGCACTATAAGACGGATTAATTATAGACAGGTAAACATAAACATTACAACAATCACTACTATCAATATTTATAGAAAGCATATCGTCGAAGTTTGTTTTCAAACCATAATCATCTTTATCCAATGAATATGCAAGTTGAAAATTATTTTTTTCTATTTTAGAAGAGTCCAAAGTAAAATTTATTTTTTCATTGCAATTATTTTTCACCTTATATTCAATCTTAACATACTCATCTTTTTCGATTTTCCCACACATAAGAGTATTTTCATCTTCTTGCTCATTCATACTATCTAGGCCAAAATATTTGATGTTATTATAAAACATCTCATCTTCCTTCCCATTAGAAACAAAAGAATTAATAGTAAGAGTAGCAACAATTTCCCTTGAATATAAATGCTTATCATATAAGCACATAGTCCGCCCGCACAAGTAAACAAAATAACTAAAAATAAACCTAATGAAGCCATTCTAAGTTTAACCCTATTCATAATTTAACATCCCAACAAAAAATTTTTTATAATACTATTCCGCACTTGAATTCTTCACCCCGATAAGTGACCAAGAAAATTCTCCAATAAACTCGCTACTAATACTCTTGTCTTGTATCTCAATTCTAATTTCATAAGTATATGGAGTAAATTCATCACCAGAACTATGTTGGATAGTAAATTCGTAACTACTTTCGCCATTTTTCTCACTCTCAGGGTATATCACATTAATATTTTTTAAAGAAGTTTCTTTAAAACTTACCACAGCCCTAACATCATTAGTCTTGCTTCTATTAACAAATGTATATCTAAAAACAACATAACTATTTTCACTAGTAAGAACAATATTTTCCTTAGGGGATAAGACTCCGCTTTTTGTTTCTTGGCTTTCAATAAATTCAATAGTGGTTTCTTCCCCGTTATAGAAATCAATTATCTCACCATTATCTCCCACCTGATAAGTTGCTGAAACAATCATATTAACATTAGTCGCGTCATATGAAATATCAATATCAGAATTACTAGATTTTTTCCCGCCTGCCAAAATAACAACAGTAGAAACAATACCTACAATAGCCACGCAAGCAATACAAGAAATAATAATAAGCAGTTTTTTACTCATTCTCAAAATTCCCCCATAATAAACCTAAAACTGGTTTATATTTTTTAAAAAATTTTATCAAGTAAATTTTTATAAAAATTACCATTACAATTAATTACAATATTTTACTATTTTACTTATGCCTAAAAATTTTAAAAATTTCTATATTTTTTGACCTAAAAATAACTTATAAATCTCATTAAAATAGTTATACAACTAAATTAGAGTTTTTAAATTTCTCTAAAATTTTTAAATTTAATGTTTTTTAATTCTAATTATTCTTTTATTTTAATTATTTATTTGTTTTAATTATTTTTATTTCTTAGTTTGCCTAAATTTTTAATTTTACTTAAATTTTTAATCTTACCTATTCTTTTTTATTTTACTTAACTCTTTAAATTTATTTAATAATTTAACCTTGTTTGTTTTTTTAAATTTTATTTTTTTAATTTTACTTTTTTTATTTTTATTTATTTTTATCTTTTATTTATTTTCATTTTTTACTTATCTTTTTAATTTTACATATTCTTTATAGTGAATAGTAAACAAAATCTTTAAACTAAATAAAAATTTTTTACAACAAAAAAAACACTATTTAGATTTACACTAAATAATGTTTTTATAATGCCTTCTTTATAACTTAAAAATACAAAGAATAAATCCTCATCTTTTTTTACTCTTGTAGTCATTTTAATTATTTTTCATATTTTTATCAAGTAAAATAACCTATTTTTTTAAATTTTTTTAAAAAAAAATTATTTTTTTTCAAAATTTTTCTAAAAATTTTGTCATTTTATGAAAAAAAATAAAATTTTATAATAATTGTTTACTTATTTTCTAATTATTTAATTTTTTCTAAGTAATTGTTTGCTTTTTCTAATTATTAACTTATATTTTTAAAATTTAAAAAAAACTTTTAATAAAAAACATGTAACAAATGAATAATAATGAAATAAGTATATAAAAAATGAATTTCCGTAAATCAAAATATAGAAATTCACTTTTTAAACATTATTTAGATTAATAAAAACACATTTTATCATTTGTTATCTGGTCTAAAACCACAATTAAATTCATATGAAGAACAGTAGTGAGTTTTTTCATCTTCGCTAGATTTGGTAATTTCAATGTTATCCCTAGAACAATTACAACCGTTTCTATTATAAACACAAGAACAAACATCGCAACTAACCTTTAATTTAGTATCTTTCATATTCCCCTCCTAAATAAAAGGCTAAGTAATTTTTGACTTTTTATACAAAATTTTCTTTTATTAAAGTTGCTAACTTAATATTGCAGTTAATATTCTTTTTATAGAATAAAAAATCTTGTAATATTTAAATTCGTTTTTACAATAAAACAGTTTAAAAGATAGTTAAAGACCTTTAAAAAGAATTTAAATTAAATATAATCAGACTATTTTAAACTATACATAATCACTTTTATTGAAAAATTATTTGAAATTATAATTATTTTTTAATCTTTACAAGTTTTTCATTTAATTCTTTAATCATCTCATCTACATCAAGTCCGTGAACCATACCTGCTTCTTCAATAGTTTCCATTTGACTCATAGGACAAGAAAAACAATGCATACCGAAACTTGTTAAGACTTCTTTTGCATTTTCAAAATTTTTTAAAATCTCTCCTATTGTTGTTTCTTTATTTATTTTCATTTTTTATTTTATCTCCTTTTTACCATTTACAACTAAATATTAGCAACTTAAACTGAACTTGTAAAGAATTTTATGTTTCTAGTTACAAAATTTACTTTTCATTTTTAATAAACTTTACTAAATCATATTTTACATATAAAAAAAATAACTTCAATTTTTCATATTTTGTTTTTACTTATAAATGATATTTAATTTTTTTACTCGCTAAACTATAAGACTACTAAAATAAATGGGGGCTTTGTGTCAAAAGTTTCACTTTTGTGTGAAATTTTTTTACAAAAATTTCACCGTAAAAATTTTAGAAAAATTTTTACCACACAAAGCCCCACGCAACAACCTTATAATTTACTTTTACAAAGAATACAAACCTTACTATCTTCAAAATTTTTAGCCCCACAACAAGGACATCTAATCAACTTTTTTTCAACAATTATTACCTTTTCTTCTTTTAAACCATTCTTATCCACCTTATTTTCATCGATAATAGATGGGATAGGTTGTTTAATAGTTTCATAAGAATTAGAAATAGAATTATCATTTATATTATTAGTATAGTTTTCACTGTTTGAATAAAGATTACTATTCCCAGAAAATCTAGTTTCGCCAAAATTAAAATCGTCACTCTTTACAAATTCACTTTTCTTATAGGTATCATCTTTTTTTCTTTCATTTAAACTATCTTCATTTTTTTCTTCAAACAGATGTGGACTTTCATCATTGCTTTTTTTCATATCTATACTTTCGTCAAAAAAATTGTCATTATTAGAACTAAATTTTGCCTCTAAAAAATCATCTTTATTACTTTTCATCTCATTTTCTTTTCTAGCCTGCTCAATTTCTTTCATAAGTAAATCACGCCTAGATAAAACTTCCACATTTTGCTCTTGCAAGGAATTATCATTATCTATCTTTTTATTAATTCTTTCTTCTGTAAAAGTAATTAAATCGTCTTCCATCTTCTTTTGTTTTTCAGCAAGAACTTTAAGACCTAGAAACTTTTTAGCAACATCAATTTGATTAATATAAATTCTACTTAGTTCAATTCCAAACTTTTCTTTTAAATATTCCAAATCTTTACGAAGTTTTTCCTCAATTTCATCTCTTTTTAAAAAATAGTCGTTAAAATTAAAGTTATTAGCCTTCATTTTTTTAGTTACTTCATCGCTAAAAATAAAACTCAATTCTCTCAAAACTTTTTTGTTTCTAAGAAAGGCGAACTCTCCTGTAAAATAATTCATAAATTTTTCGACATCAGCAACTTTAAAATTAAAAGTTCCCTTAACCTTGAACTTAACTTTTGTGTCATTAACATGTGCAATAATTTTAGAAGTTGTTTTAAAAGAAACAAGTCTTATTTCGTCTAGTTTAATTAAATATAAATCGGCAGAGATTTTATTAGGGTTTTTGCTATTAACATCTTTTTTTTGTTTCATAATTACACGAGCATAAAGTTTAGGAGCAAAAGCCTCATCTACCTTATAAGTGCCACCCTGTAAAATATCATAGACTTTGTTATAATGAACAAAAACTAACTTATATCCTTCCTTAACTATTATTTCGTTACCAAATTTCAAAGTTTTGTTTTTAACTTTAACAAAAGAAATTAAGTCGCTAGGATTATTAGGATATATTTCATAAGATTTTCTAAACAGACTTTTAATTTTATCAATTAACCACATATTCGACTAAATTTTAACACAATTAGATAAAAAAACCTAACAAATTAAAATAATAATTAAAGAAAAAAGTTCATATAATTAAGTATTGACATACCATTTTTTAAAAAGGGAGAAAAAATGAGATATTTAAGTGAATTAGTGTCAAAAAAAGTTTTAAACTTATATTCTGGCAAAGTTGAAGGGACAGTTAAGGATATTTGTTTTAATGATGGATATAAAAAAATTGAATACTTAAAGATTTTTGATAATGACGAAGAAGAATACATAATAAATACAAACAAAATCTATAAATTTGGACAAGATAGTATAGTAATAAAGAATGCGGAAGCCATGACACTATCTCTGAATTTAAAAGAAAAAAATAATAATATAATAAACTATGATATTTTTTCAACAAGCGGAGATTTTTTAGGCAAGGTAAAAGATATTGAATTTAACGACAAATTTCAAACGCAAGCAATAATATCAAATGAAACAAAATTTTCACCTAGCCAAATAATAAATGTTGGTGAAAATGTTATAATAAACGATAATGATAAAGTGCGAATTAGATTGTCTAACTTCAAACCAAGACAGCCAATGCAAAATTTAATAAGAGAAGAAGAAAAGGTAGAGATATTAGCCCCAACCATAAGCATACAAAGTTTTAATGAAAATTCATTTAAAATAAATGCTAGCCCTTCCCCTCAAAAAGTAATTGGCAATAGTAATTTTTTGCTTGGAAGAAAGGCTTTAAAAAATATCTATTCAATTAACAATAATTTAATTGTTAAAAAAGAAAACATTATAACTCAAAAAATACTAGAATTAGCAAAAAGATATGGAAAACTTTCGGAATTAACAATTTATTCTAAAAGATAACTAGCAAAAAATTTTATGCAATTAATAAAGAATTAGTAAAACAAATTTTAAAAAATATCTAAAATAGAAAAATAACATCAAAAAATATTAAAAAATTAATATAAATGTTATAATTTTAGTAAAGTTAATGTTAATAAACTTGTTAAAAAATTAGCATTAGAAAGGTTTTTGTTAAAAAGTCTAATATTGTCAATATAATTAGTTAAATGTGTAAATTAGTTGGTAAAACCTAAGGTTTGTCAATTAATCTAATAAATAATCTAAAAAATAATGAAGTATTAAATAATACTAAAAATATCTATCACTATAATATAAAGGCATTGACTTTTTTAAAATAAAAAAATAATAGATTAAATTAAATAATCAACTTTTTTTACATTTTACAATTATTAAAACTAAAATACTCTTTTAGTAATAATTCTTAATCTTAAAATGACAAAGGTTACAAAAAAATACAAAAATTTATAATAAAAAAGAACTTTATTAAAATTAAGTTAATACAACAGATATTGCCCTTTTGTATTACTTACAAACAAAGTTCTTTTTTTCTTTTTCTAATTAGAATTTATTAATTAATATTTTGCATTTAGTATAAAAATTTCCAACTTGTTTATTATAGGTTTTTAAGATTTATAAACAATTAAACAACCTATTTTTTAGCAGAGTCTAGTAGTTTTTGCATTTCAGCATTTAAATTATCAATCTCGGAAACAACTTTCTCCTTAGTGGTCTTTGACCTTGACCTTAAAGAAGCCCTACCCCTTCTAACCTTTCTACCATCTTCATCCTCACTATTTTTGACAATTCTCCTAGACTTTGCAGGTTTCTTTCTTGGTTTAGGTTTTATTTCTTCTAAAACATCTTCTTCTTTATCATCTTCATCATCATCTTCATCAAAATCTGAATTATCATCATCTTTACCAGAGTGAGTTATTTTTTCATCATCATTACTTTCTTTAAAGTCCTGCTTTTCATCTTCATAGTCATCATTTTCTTCATTTGTGATTTCAAAATTTGAAGATTTTGAGTCCATTTTTGAGATAGTATCGTTAATATTATTTTCAAATTCTTCCTTCTCTTTTTTCAACTTATTATTTTCTTCTTCAATTTGTCTTTGAATTTGATTAATATCATCACTATCTTCCAAACTAGAACTTTCGCTTGAATTATATTGTTGTTGATTTTCAAGTCTTTCATTCTCAAAAAATTGGTCTACTCCGCCACTATCGCCACCACTTCGAGCCTGAGAAATAAACTCATCTTCATTTTGGATTGGAATATTAGAATTATCATACTGGTTTTGATCTACATCACCTACATCTGTCTGTCCATCATATGATTGGTTAATATCATTTATATTGTCATCATTTTGAACTTGCTGGCTTTCTTGTCCGTCATATAAATTCTCATTAACTTGTTCTTGGTTTGTGTAGTAATTTTGATTTGTCTCAAACTGATTATTTTCATTATCAGCCCCAACTTGTTCAAACTCTTCTGTTTGCTCATTTTCTCCATTATTATTTAAGTCATAAAGATTACCTTCTGTCACTTCACTATTTTGAATTAATGAATCTTCTGGGTTAGACATTTCCTCAGTAGCACCTGCACCTTGAATATCAGTAAGCAAAGTTTTTAAATCACTATTTTCTTGTGAAAGTGCTAAAAGTTTTTGATTAGCGACTTCTACTGCTTTATCAGTGAGTGCCTTATAAAGAGTATTTGCATAATGCTTAAACTCTAAATTCATAGCCTGCTGGACAAACAACTTCTTCTCCTCAATCTCCTTATTACATCTATCAATTGCTTGTTGCAAACTAACTTGTTCTTCATTAAATTTAGTTGTAGCACTTTCAATATCTTTTTCAAGTTGTTCTTGCTTTTTAATTTCGTCATCTTGTTGTTTTTTGATATAATTTGCTTCAATACGGTTAGTTGATTCTTCTAACTGTTTCTTCAAACTCTCCAAGTTTTCACGGGAAGTTTGTAACTGTCTTTGCATATCTTTCAAATTAGTTTCATAAGTTTTTTGATAACTCTCTTTTTCTGCTTCAATAGAGTTTCTTTCATCTTCAAGTTTTTTACGAACTCTCAAAAATGTTTCACTTTCTTTCATTGACCTTTCAAGGACAAGCGAACCATCAATACCCAAATCGTCAAAATCATACTCTTCAACAGCAACAGAATTTTCCCTTGCTTTTTCAAGTTCTTTTTGTTCAATAAGTGCTCTTTTTTCTAGGTATTGTTGGAGAATAGGAATACCTTCCTTAATCTCTTTTTTAGTAAACAAAATCTCGTAGTCAACATATGAAGGAAGTGTTGAAGTTGCTTTTGTCAAATTTCTTTCATATAGTGGAAAATTGTCATACAAACAAGCGTAAATATCATTTTTGCTAGCCCTAATAATTAAGATAAAAATTGTATAAATTAAGACTAAAAGGAAAGGAATAATGCAGGCAGTAAAAATTGTTTCGCCCACTCTATTTTGTCCTAAAAGATTTGCATACTGCAACCCGACAACAAAAGAGAAGAATGTTAAAAAAATAGTAAAAACGGTATAGTTACTCATATTCTTCTCAATGGAACTCGTCCTTAAAGGCTTATCAATACAAGAATTAATATTTATATATTTTGTAGGCTCGTCTTCTCTATTTAGCATAAAAATCTGCCAATTAGTTCTCAAAACCTTAGGAACTTTTTTCATCTTCAAGTTAAACTCAACAAGATTTTCATCAGTGATATAAGGCTTTGAAAGAAAATACTTGTTTAACTTATTGACGCTTTTTAAAATACGATTTTCATAGGAAAATCTAACCAAAAAGGACATAACAACAACCGACAAAATCATTAGTCCTAAAAATATTACAGGCCAATACCATAATTCAACAAAAACGGCTGAAACCTTTTCAAAAAATATTCTTACACTATCAACAATTTCAGCACCTGTTGCACCAAATTGATTCATGAAGACTACCTACCTTTTTTAAAATCTGAGTTAGTATAACATATATTTTTTTTAATTAAAAATAAAATCAACTATTTTTTTAAAAAACTTTCAAAATTTTCCCATAATAGAACGAATAAATGTAAACTGAATCAAACCGAATGTTCGACGCTTTTTCTAAACAGAGTTTATAAAGCATTAATTGGACTTTATATTTATCAATCAATTCTTTTTCGGTATTAGTCTTAGTAGTCTTGTAATCAACAAGAAAATGCTTATCTTTACTTTCGACCAATAGGTCGGCAACTCCTTGAACAATTACTTTGTCTTTTATAGGACTATCAAAAATTTCACTATAAGGAACATAACTAATAAAAGGGACTTCCTTTTTAAAACTAGTTAAACCTAACTCTTTAATAGTATTAACACATAAAGATATTTTATCATAATTAATTTCTTTTAAGTATTTTTCTTCTACATTCAATTTAGTAAGAATTTCATCATAAACTTTTTGATTAAAATCTTTTTTAAAGTCAACCTGCTCCATAATATTATGATAAATTGTTCCTAATTTTGAATAAAAATTACTCTCAACTTGCCCTTCAAACACACTTAACTTTTTAGGAGTATAGTTAAAACTTTCAATTCCTTGCACTGCCTCTTTAAGTAAACTTGAAACACTATTTTTTAGGGCAATATTTTCTGTTTTTTCAAATTTATATTCAATTATATTTTTTAGATTTCTTATAATTTTTTCATCTATATTTTTTAAATTCAATTTTACTTGATTTGACTCTTTGCTAACAAAAAAGTCATCAGTATAAATTTTATACTCAGTTACACCTGTAAATTTTTTTGTTGTAATTTTTTGAGTAATGTCCTTTTTATTTTTAACTAAATTCATAAAATTAATACTAGATAATGAACTTAAAATAAGACTTAAATAGTTATTTGCCCCCATTGCATCAAAAGGACTTGTAATATGTTCCAAGTTTGATAAAGAGCACTCTCCAATCATAAACAAATGATTTTTTGCCCTAGTTAAAGCAACATATAAAAGTCGTAATTCTTCTGCCCTTTCTTGTCGTCGTTTATAAAGAGTAATCATATTTCTTGCCAAGTTAGGAGTTTTTTCATATTTAATCAAATCGTATGAATGAATACCTAATCCGTAATCTTTATCTTTTAAAATGTCTTCCTTAAATGTTTTTAGAGAAAAAGCATTGCCACACCCAACGACAAAAACAATGGGATATTCAAGTCCCTTACTAGAATGAATTGTGCCCAATTTTACGCTTTCAGTTCCGCCAACAAAACTTGCCCTAAATTTGCTATTAAAAGCATAACTGTCAACAAAATCTATATATCCAACAAGGTCATAATTATAATCAACTCCAACAAAGCCATCAATGTAATCTTTAACTAATTTTACTCTATTAAATCCGTCTGGCAAACTACAAAGATAATCAAAATAATCAAATTTATCACACACAAGATTTAGAATTTCATAAATTGACATATATAAAAGACAATTTTGTAGATAACTAATAA
This sequence comes from uncultured Christensenella sp., assembly GCA_949296965.1. Lineage (GTDB taxonomy): Bacteria > Bacillota > Clostridia > Christensenellales > UBA1242 > UBA7862. Next base: position 160,890 of record CASFQL010000018.1, read on the forward strand.
ACTCAAAAAAATACTTTAACTTATTAGATAAATTTTTATCAAACAAGCACTCTTTATAATACCTTTTTACACAATTATAAAAGTATTTTTCATCGTTAAAATTTAACCTAATTTTTGCAAGTTCATCAAAAGAAATATTAAAGAAATAACTTGATAAAACAACACTCAATGCTTCATCATCGTGCAAATTATTGACAAGTTTTAAAATAGAAAAAAGCAAAATTACATCTTGGTTTTTATATAAATTATCAATTAAATCAGTAGCAATAGGAATTCTAAACTCAATCAAAACTTTTGCAATCTCTTTTAAAAAATCATTACTTCTACTAAGAATAGCAATATCACTAAATTTTATTTTTTTAGACTCTTTACTTTTTGCATCATAGTAAAAATTATTCACTAACCTAGAAATTTTATCCACGACAATAAGGGCTTCTTTTCTGCTTTCACTCAAAGTCTGTTCATATTCATTCTTGTCATTATTAACGCTATAAACTTTATCAAACACCTGACAAGAAGAATTATCATCGTCCTTTGTTTTATCCAAAATGTCCACTTCAATAATAGGAATATTTGATACAGACTTATACTCGCTTTCGCCCTTTAACTGTCCAATTTTTTCATAGTCAACCCCACCAAAGTCATCGCTCATACACTTAATAAAAATTGAATTGACAAACTCTAAAATAATCGGATTGCTTCTAAAATTTTCGTTAAGACTAATAAGAGTCCCGTTTTGAGAGTTTTCAAAATAAGATTTTAATTTAGCAGAAAAAATTTCAGGCGTGCTATTTCTAAATCCATAAATACTTTGTTTTATATCCCCTACCATAATCATTTTTGAAGAATTTGATAAATAAGAAAGTATCTTTTCTTGCACGCAGTTTATATCTTGGTATTCGTCAACAAAAATATAATCGTAATTAATGTTATTTCTAACTTCTTCATAACTTAAAAGTTTTAAAAATTGTTTTTCTAGGTCATTAAAATCAAGCCCGTTACGCTTTTCTTTTAATTCAAAATAATATTGTTCAAAAGCATTTTCGACTTGAATAAATTTGTTCAAAAATTCTTTTGCATTTGTTAAATCATTTATTATTTCTTCTTTACTTCTATCCGTAATGAATTTCTTAATATCTTTTATTCTTTCTTGCAGTGAATTCCAAAAAGGCTTAAAAAATTCTTTATATAAACTGTCTTCATTTGATAATTTCTTATTAGTAAGTCTAGGCAAAACTAAGTTAGTTATAATTTGTTGGTTATCAATAAAAGAGTTATCTTTTTTTACTAATTGAATTTTTGTAATCACATTATTAATAAATTCTGCAAAAAACAAAGCCTTTTCTTGCAAAGCCTTAATTTCATAATTTTTTAAAGACTTTAAAAGATAACTAAAATTTTCACACATATACTTATTAAGATATTGACAAGCACTGTTATTTTCTAAATCGGTGTTATAACAAATAGTTGCTATCTCATTAATAAATTTTTCTTTATCGTCAACCCCACAAAGAAAATCATATAAGTTTAATATCGAACTTTTTAAACTTTCAAAATTCCTTCCGCCACCAAAAATAGTTGAAAGATTGATAAAATCACCATCATTATTTTTTGCATAATATTTAATTGTCTTTTCAAGTGCTCTTACCTTTAAAAATTTTGAACTAAGTTCATCTAGGACAATAAAGTTAGGTTTTAAATTAAGATAATAAAAATACTTTCTAATCATTTTTGAGCAAAAACTATGAAGCGTGCTAATATCTGCAAGAGGTAGTTTCTCTAACTGCTCTCTTAAATTTTTATCGCTACTTGCTCCAACTTTTAAATTATCTTTAAGCCTTGACTTCATCTCTTGGCTAGCACTTTCTGTAAAAGTTATAATGAGCATTTTTTGTAAATCTTTTCCACTTAAAATAAGTCGTGTAATTTTTTCAATAATAGTAGCCGTTTTCCCACTACCAGCAGACGCAGAAACAAGTAACCTAAAACTATCATCATCTAAGACTTTTGATTGGTCAAAAGTGTAATTTATACTAGAAAAATTATTTACATTAGTTAAATCTTGTTTACTATTTGTTTCCATTACTTTCCTCCTCATCAAAGTCTTTAAGTTCAACTTTTTTTTCTGGCTTTCTTTTAACATTTGATAAAGTAGGATCAAACCTACAAATACCAAAATATTTACAATTCTTGCAAGGGTCATCACTTCCAAGACAAAGTGGAGTAGGCGTTATATCTAGTTGTAAAATATCTTTTAAAGTATTTTGAATTAGACTGAAAGCATAGTCGCATATTTTTTGCAAATTTTTACTATCAATAACCTTTGAAAAGGCATTGAGCGTCCTTTCTAAATCGTCGTTTTTGTTAAATTTGACTTCAACAACTTCACTCTTTAACTCGTAATTTTCAAAACCCTTATCACTAGCATTAATCACTTTATCATCAAGCAAAGTTCTTCCCTTTAATTGATATTTTGCTTGTAAAGAAGTTTTAGTATCTGAAAAACTACTTTTAATAGGCAAATAATAAGCGCCTACGCTCTTTAATTTTAAAGACGAACTAACAACTTTTAAATAGGCTTCAAGTTGAATTTTTTTACCAAAAAACAATTCCTTAAAAGAAGTGTCACATTTACCTGTTTTATAATCAATAATTCTAAAAAAGTCTTCAAAAATATCAATTCTATCAACTTGACCTACAAGAGAAATTATTTTATCCTTAACCCTAAATTTTACTCCTTTAATTAGGTTATTTTCATCAAACCTAATCTCAAAATAAGTTGGCTTAAATTTTGTTTTCTTAGCCTGTTCATTAAGTGCAAAAGAAAAACGCAAGCACTCTTGTTTTAAATTACTAATAAGAATTTTATTTTGAGTGTTTGATTTTATGCTCCTAAACTCATCTCTATCTAAAATGTTATCAAAAATTTGTAATGTTGTTTTCTTAACTAATTCGTTTTCATTTGGTAAAGTAATTTTTCTAAAAAGATTATTTGCAAGTTCGTGGATAATGTTACCGATATTCAAATTGTCAATCTCTCCCATTACCTTTTCTTGCAACTTCAAGCCATATCTAACAAAATGCAAAAAAGGACAAATCATATAAGTTTCAATTTGAGAGATGCTAGTCTTATTGTTTAAGAAAAAAACATTGTTGTTAAGTTTAATAATGTTTTTATATTCAAAATTATCTAAGAAACTTTCCTTTAAATTTTCTTTTAAAGAAAAGTATAAAATGTCATCATTTTTTTCTTCTAATTTTTGACCATCAAAGATAGCCCTAAAAGAATTAACCAAATTGCTTTTTGCAACTTTATATGTATTGTTTTTTGTTAAAAAGTCAACTTTTTCAAAAGTTAAAAATGGTAAAGTGTTAAATTTACTGCCACTTTCAACAACAAACATTTTAGAAATGTCATCTAAAATTTTACTTTTTGTTTTATTGTTATAGTTGTAACTCAAAAATAATTTTTGTTTAGGTTTTAATAAAAGTTCGTAAACCTTAAATCTCTCTTTTTTGTTAATATCACTAATGCTAGGCTCTAACTTATATCTATGACTAACTTCTTTTATATCCTCATCAGAAATCATACCACAATCATTAACTGTCTTTGGAAAATCTTCTTCGCAAGCATTTAACACAAAGAGAATTTTTCTACTTTCAAAAAAACTTACACTGCAATCTCCCACAAAAATCGAATTAATAGATAGTGGTGTTGTTGAAATTTTTATGCTTGAAAAACCACTATTAAGAGTTGTCATAAAAGTTTTTAAATCACATTCTTCCGCACCCAAAACTTTTACTAAATCATCAAAAGTTTCAACGACGCTGTTGTAATACTGCTCAAACATTTTTGCTTGCTTTAAATTGCCTTCGTTTGCTAATTTTATAGAAATTTGATTTAACCTTTCTTCAAGCGAAATTTTTTCAAATAATTTTTCAAAAGCAAAAATAAAATCGTTAAAAGTTTTAGCATCTTTTATTAAAGAATAAAATTCTTGGATAGTATCAAAGAAAAATTGCCTTAATAAATTAAAATTATCGTAAAATTCATCTTCAAAATTAATTGATTTAAGTCTAAAAAATTCATCTATATTAAATTTTAAAATATAATCTTCAAAATCATCAATAAGTTCCCTATCAATAGAAAAAATTGGACTTTTTAAAAAAGCAACAACATTTTTTATACTAAAATTGTCCTGTATGAGTTCATATACATTATTTAGAAAAATAGGGACAATAGTTAAGTTAAAATCAGTTGTAACATCTAAGAAAAATCTAAAATCATATTTTTCAAAAACATTTTTTACTATATCTTTTTTACTTTTCAAATCGCTAACAGCCACAAAAAAATCTTCAAAAGAATATTTTTCTTTAATAATTAAATCTCTAATTTTACTAGCGCAAAAAATAAGTTCTTCTTCAAAATTCTTTGCTTCAAAAAGACTGATATCACTTTGCTTAATTTTTAGTGAATTTGGACTATAACAAAAAAGATTGTCCTGCAAAAACTTAAATTGCCCAACTTTTTTATCATCAACATTGACAATGTTAGGTTCATTAAGAATTTTTAAAATATTTTCTATGTATTTTTCATTATAAATATGGGAATTGACACTTTCACTAGCATTTGTAACCCCTATATTAAACTCATAACAATATTTTGAAATTTGAGAAATTATCTCATACCCCTGAAAAGTAAAACTATCAAAATTACTAACATAAAAAGTAGAATTATATATAAAGTTACTGTCTTTAATTGATTTTTCTAAAAAATTAAGTTTATCTAAACTATCAAACAAGCCCCTTTTTACCAAATAAATTTGATATTGTTTGTAGATTAGTGCAATGTCATCAAGTTTGTCTTTTAAAAGTTGATTATTAGTTGTAATGCTAACATCATTAAAGTCCACCTTACAACTTTTAAATTGACTAATAGTCCCAAAAATAGTAGTAGCAAGGTCGCTATCTTGGTTTTTATTAAAACACTTCAAATTGTCTTTATTATCTCTTAAAATTTTTTGCAAAATCATACAACTAGCAGTTCTGCTAATTGCATTTTTATCCCTTAATATCCTTGAAGCAAGCCTTGACAAAGTTAACACTTCTATATTAAGAGTGCTTTGTATATTTAGACTTTCAAAAATTTTTTTCTCACAAAGGACAGACATTCTATCTGGGACTAAAAAAATATGTCGTCTATTATCTTTATAATTTAGTTTAAGTTTACAAATAAGAGCATCTAAGCAATCATCGCTCGTTTTACCAAAAAAAATATTTATCATAAGATAAATATACCAAATTTTTTAAAATTAAAAAAGGATTATTTATACTTTTATAGTTATTAATTACAACTTTGTAGTTTTTTTACTAAATTACAAATTTGTTCTTTTTGTTTTTCAACAATGTTAAGTAAATTTAGTTTTTCTTCTTGCTCCTTTTTAAGCGAAATTTGAGTTTGTTGTAATTCTTTTAAAGTTTGCCTAAAATTTTCATTAGCCATAATACAATCTTGGAGTATTTGAGAATTAGCATTTTGATAGGCTGTTCTTTTAATTATTTTAAGTAGTCCCATAAAAAGAGCATTAATCTCGCCATCGCTGATATTTTTTTTCATACTTTCTTTTGCTTTTTCAAACTCAATTATGTTTTTAACTTCACTCATAATCTTTCTCCTTTTTTTAAATTATATCCACAAAACAATATGCTAATCATATTTTTTACTCTTTAAAAATAAAATGTAGTAAAAGGAAAACGCAAATGGAATTTTACTTACATATAAAACCACAGTTTGACTGTGCAATAAAAACTCAAACTTTTTCAGACAGACTAAACGAAAATAGACTATATTCGTATCTTGTTAGCACTGATGAAAATATCTTAACTCTTTCATTTTATCCAATAAATAACGATGAAGTATCCCTGCCATTTTCGACAGCCATTTTACTTGATAAACAAAAATTAAATAGCAGAGTAACAAATATCGATTTAATAAAATTTCCACACAACAGTTTGTTAATGATTGTAAGACCAAAACAAATTTTATATCCAAAGCCATTTAACATAAAAACAAAGATAGTAAATTTTGCAAACCAATCACATACACTTTATTATAGTAAAAACGATAAATTTACAGTGCGAATTGAAAATCAAGATTTAAGATATATAGACATAGATTTTGATAAGAAAATTATTGACTTAAATACAAAAAGTGTCAATGATAAGTTGTTTATTTATTCAAAAACAAGCGAAAACACCTTTATAACTTGCCTTTTAAGTTACAAAAATAAAGAATATGAAATTTTAAAGTTAGAAGAAGTAAATTTACTTGAAAGCGATAAAAATGAAATTTTAACCTATAAAAATGCCAACGACTTTTGTCATCACGGAGTTGTATGTAAATATAATTTTGATAAAGAATTTAAGTTTGAAAAAGACCTGGTATATAATGAAAATCAACCATTTTATACTCATCAAAAAGAACTAATTCCATATGCCTTTTTAGATGCAGTAAAAATAAAAAATTATGACCTTGCAAGAGAATATCTAAGTAGCGAACTTTCAAATAAATTAAAAGATAATCATTTGTCAAGATTTTTTGGAAATTTTTTATTTAGTCATCAATCATTATGCAAAGATAATAATATTAACGAAATTGCACTTATATATGAAAAAGATGATGAAAAATATGCAAAAATATATAGTTTTGATATTAATAGCGACAATAAAATAACTAATATAACTCTACTTTGATTGAAATTTAAAACTCCACTAATTTTTAAAAATATCTAAAAATATTTTAATTCTATAAATAATTTGATGCTAAATTTAAAAACAGGATATCTTTTAAAAACACTTTAAAAAAATAATTTTCTAAAAAAAATAAAAATAAATTGAATAAATTAAAAACACAATTTAAGAATAACAAAATTTAAAAATATTACAGTTTAGAAACAAAATAATTAAAAAAATAAATAATATTTTACTAAAAAATTTACATTTAAGTATTATAGTTGCATAATTTTAAAAATTAAATTTTAGATTGTATTTTAATTATTATTTTTATTAGTTGATATTAAAGATAAACTAATATATACTATTTATAGAGGTGATAGAATGTATTTTGAATATTACTTAATGGGTATAATATTATTACCTGGATTATTACTTGCAATATATGCACAAAGTAAAGTTACTTCAACTTTTAATAAATATAGCACAGTGAATGCAGTATCTGGGCAGAGTGCTTGCGAATTAATCAAAAGATTATTAGTTGCAAGCGACCTTTCAAATATTAATGTAAAACAAATAAGTGGACATCTAACCGACCACTATAATCCATCAACAGAAGAAATTTGTTTGTCGCAAAGTGTTTACTCATCTAGTTCAATATCAGCACTTGGAGTTGCTTGCCACGAATTTGGACATGCACTTCAAAAGAAAGACGGGTACTTCCCTTACCAAATTAGAAAAATATTAGTGCCTATTACGAACATTGCATCTACTTTACTTTGGCCACTTGTAATCATTGGATTAATTTTTAATTTAGGGGCAAATCCTAACACTTTTGTTGGAAACATTTTCTTATGGTCTGGTATCATAATTTTCGGACTTGCAGTTTTGTTTAATTTAGTAACCCTTCCCGTTGAATACGACGCATCAAATAGGGCATTAAAAGTTCTATCTTCTACTTCAACTTTAAATGAAGAGGAACTAAAAGAAACAAAAAAAGTATTAAATGCAGCAGCACTCACTTATGTGGCAGCCCTTGTAATATCAATTTTGAACTTACTTAGATTTTTGATTGTCGTTCTAGGTTCAAGGCGAGATTAAAAAGATAAAAAATTCAAAATTAAAATCTGTAAAAAAATAAGATAATATAAAATAAACAAATAGTAAGTAACTGAAATTTAAAGAAATAATATAAAAATAAAGTAAAATTTTATAGAAAGTAAAAATAAATAATATAATAAATAATCAAAAAATTTACTGAAAAATTAAACTAATAACATAATATCAATAAGTAAAATTTTACTGAGAGTTAAAATAATATAAAACAAATAAAAAAGATAATGAAAAAAATCATTTTTACGGAAAATAAACGAAAATAAAAAGGACTTTAAAAAGTGGGACGCCCCAAAATAATAAAGTCCTTTTTTATATATTTTAAAACTATAAATTTTAACAACATTATCTTATTTTAGTTAAAATTTTAGAAATTAACGAAAATTTGGATACAAAAATTATTAATTGTCTATTTACTTTTTATAAAGTCAATTTTATATTTTCCTTTTATCCCTTTTTTAAAAACTTTTTTAATTCTAAAACTTTTTAAATTCTTTAATTTTTTAAAAAGTTTTAAAATTAATTTTTTAAATTATTTTTCTAATTAGTTTTTAAAATTAATATTTCTTACCCAATTATTAAATATTTTTTAATTAATCTTTTTGTCAAATTTTTTCTTTACTATTCAACAATAATTTTAAATTTTGCAACAACACCTTGAAATAATTTTGCTTCCACAACATATTCCCCAACAGATTTTATTGCATTGTCCAAAACAATTTGTTTTTTGTCTATATCTATACCCTGCTCACTCAAAGCACTTACAATTTCCTTTGAAGTGATAGCCCCAAACATTTTACCATTTTCACCCGTTCTAGCCTTGATGACAAAAACCTTGTTTTTCAAAACTTGGCTTTTCTTTTCTGCTTCTTCTTTTTGTAGCATTTTAGTTCTTTCCAAACTAGCATTTTGACTTGCTTTTTCACTTAAAACAACCTTATCTGCCAAACGAGCCAGGTTCTTTTTTAATAAAAAGTTCTTAGCATATCCATCGCTAACTTCAACTATATCTCCTTTTTTACCACTACCTTTAACATCTTGTAATAATAAAACCTTCATAAAAATATCTCCTTATATTATTATAGCAAATTTTAAGTTATAGGTCAAATATCATTTATTTAAACAAAAATAAAAATAACTTGTTTAAAATATAAAAATAAGTAAAAAATTCTAATAGAGGTAAAAAATGGATTTAAGATGTAGAAAAACAAATTGTGAATACAACAAAGATTTAACTTGCACAGCCCTAAAAATTAACATAACAAATAAACTTGTATGTAAAAGTTATAAAAAAGGCAAAGAAGATAAGATTAAAGATTTTAGTAGTAAAATATTTAGCGATAGTCCTCCAAAAATTGCTCCATACAGACATATAAAAAACTCAAACTTAGTATGTAACGCAAAATGTTTATTCAATGTTAATGGCGAGTGCATATCTAACGGCATAACTGTCAACTCTTCCCTTTCAAATGAACCAAAATGCATAACTTATATGATAAAATAAATTAAGTTAAATTTGCAAGTTAAAATAATATACATTTCAAAAATAATAATTTTTAAAACTTTATAAAAGAAAAATTATAATAAACTAACTTTATTTTAAATTTCATAAAAAAACACTTTACTAGGTAAAGTGTTTTAATTTTATTTATAAAATTATTTAAGTTCAACAGTTGCGCCTGCTTCTTTAAATTTTGCTTCAAGTTCTTTTGCAAGTTCAGCAGGAACATTTTCTTTAATTGTTGAAGGAGCCCCATCAACCAATGCCTTTGCTTCTGACAAACCAAGTCCTGTTGCTTCACGAGCAACTTTAATAACAGGTATTTTGTTTGGTCCAACTTCTTTAAGAATGATAGTAAATTCTGTTTTTTCTTCTTCTGCAGGAGCAGCAGCACCACCAGCAGCAGGTGCAGCGACAACAGCAGCAGCACTAACACCAAATTCTTCTTCTAATTTTTTTACAAGTTCACTTACTTCAACAAGTGATAATTTTTTAATTTCTTCTACGATATTATCAATAGACATAATATTTTCTCCTTTTTTATTTTTTATCATTTTATTTTTTAAATTTTATGTTTTTAATGTTTTATTTATTATGTTTTGTTTTTGTAATTTTTTACTCTTAAATCTATAACTTAGAACAAAAAAACTAATTTTTCTTTAAGCCTCTTTTTTTGCGATAGCATCAAGTGTTCTAGCAAGTTGCGAAACAGGTGCATTGAGCATACAAAGTAATTGAGCAATAAGAACTTCTTTTGAAGGAATTTTTGATAACGCTTCAATTTTAGCACTGTCAACCACTTCACCATTAATAATACCAAACTTTGCTTCAAGACATTTAACATCTTTCATTGTATTAAACAAAACAGATGCTGCCCCAACTTCATCTTTACCAAAAGCGACCGAAGTCGAGCCTTCAAGGAAAGTTGGGTCATAGTCTTTAATACCAAGTTCGTCAAGAGCAATTTTGATAAGTCTGTTTTTGTAAATCTTATATTCGACACTTTTTTCTCTAAAATCTTTTCTAAGTTTTGTGTCTTGTGCGACATTAATGCCTTTATAGTTTACAAAAATTACACTTTTTGCATCTTTGTATTTTGACTTAATCTCATCGACAATCTTTTTCTTACTTTCAAGAATTTCTTTTGACATCTAATCCTCCTTTTAGAATTAAAAAAACCTTACACTTACGAAATAAGTATAAGGCGGAATTACAAAAAAAATTCTCTCCCTAACTTACCTCGGCAAGCCACATATTTGTGTTACGATTGCTCACTTGCTGTCTTAAGTAAAACAGGTTTTATTAAAACATAAATTATTATACACATTATAAAAGAAAAGTCAACACTTTTATATTATTTTGCTATCATTTTGCCATCATTTTTCTTATAATCTTATTTTTTACTATTTTTATAAAATATTAAAGATTATTTTACTCATTTCTATGAACTTATTTATATTGGGTATATTTAAAATATTAACAATATTTTTTAAGTTTTTTTATATAAAATATGTTTAAGATTTATAAGTGTAAATTTTATATTAAAGACAATATATAGAATTCAATATTAACATACAAAATATAAAATAACTTACCAACTGTTATAAAAATTTCTTTAATACATAAAATTAAAATAATTTTTAAATCTTAAAATAGAAAAATAGAAAAAACAAAGAATAGAAAAATAATAATTAATAAAGTCAATAAAATTATTTCTCAAAATACTTTTTTTCAAATTCGCTAATTTTACCTTTTGTAACTCTATATCTTTTTTTGCACATCTTTAACATAGGTATATCGCTATTTGAATCACTGTAACCCTCATTAAAAAAAGTATAATTATGTTGTTTTAAGTAAACAACTTTTTGTTCCCCCTTGCAGTTTTCAAAACCATCTAAATACAATCCGGTCTTTTCATCAATTTCAGAACAAATTAGTGTTGCATCAATATTAATTCTTTTTACAATCTCATCTAATATAAATCTAGGAGATGCAGAACAAATTACATCGTCTTTTTCACGCTTATCAAAATACCATTCATTAATATTTATTATTTCATTATCCCAAAATTTTTTAACAGTATTTTTTATATCTGGGAAATATTTAACAATAGAAAATAACTTTTCTTTAAATTTTTTGAGTGGGACTATCCTAATAATTTTCAAAAAACCCCAATATCCTACTTTAAATATATGCCAAAATAATTTAGGTTTTTGTTTAATTAAATAAAAATAAAATTTATAGCAACAATCATTTCTATATATTGTTTTATCAAAATCATATATATTCATAACTTTTTTAGTGTAACATAAATAATGTTTTTTTTCAATTTTTTTTTAAATATTTATATGATAAAAATTTTTAATATTTATAAAATTACTTTAATCAATAACAGGAATACCTTGTCCATCATAATGCCAGTCTCCAGCCCAATAAACAGGACGATTATCAGGGTTCCAGTTAGAATCCCAACCACTAGGCTTACTCGAAGCCTCACAAAAAATTTTAAAATTTTCTGAAGATGCTGAAACTGCAAAAGTTCCTATTGTTTCAACACTAGAAGGAATAACTACTGTTTCTATAGTTGTTTGTGTAAAAGTTTGCGTTCCAATATTTAACAATGTATCAGGTAGAACAAGATGAGGTATTACTAATCCAAATAAAGACATATCTCCTAAATATTGCAAATTCTCAGGTAATACCAATTCTGTTAGTATAGAAGGGCATGACGATTGGGCACCTAGTCTTGAAATACTATTAGAAAACATTATACTTTTTATATTAACACAATTTTCATCAAAAGAACCGCCTTTAAAATATTTACAATCTTCATGCATAATAATGTTTTCAATTTGATAATTAGCAACACCAGAAAAAATTAGATATGGATTTATATCATTCCCTATATAATAACAATCTCTATAAATAGTATCACCCTTTAATTTTGTGCAATATGTAAAAGCGTCTTCACCAATATCAATAATAGAACTAGGCAATAATATCTTTTCTAAATTCGAGCATAAAATAAAAGCCCCATTTGTAATTCCTTCATTTAAAATAAATTTTGACTTCAATGCACTTACCGAATTTGGTATTGTGACAGTCACAATTTGTGTATTATTAGCAAAAGCATCTTCTTCAATCGTTGTAACTGCATGTGATATTATAATATCTGTATTACTTCCAATATCACTTTGGGTGCCGGTAAAACAATTTGGTGTTAGAAAAATTGAGTATACATTAATTTTATTTTCTGGAATATCATACCAATTTGGTTCACTTTCAGTTGATGGATAATATCTTGTTACTCCGTTGTTGAAGCACCTGCATCACTACTACTTGTTGAAAAATAATAAAACTCTTGATTATTATTGTTAGTCAACTCATCTAAATTAGTAACTACTCCGTTTTAAATATTAGGAATAGGTCCATCTATTCTAAATTGATTATTATTTTCATTATAAACTAAAGTACAAGATGAAAGTGCTGAACCTTCATCATTTTGCATATTTAATACTACTTTAGGAGCCTTAAAAGTAATTACAATATCTGAATTAATATTTTGAATTAGTGCTGAATATACAACTACACCTGTGGTAATTGCAAGGCAAATTAAGGCAAATACTAAAAAGAAAAACAATTGAAAGGTCCTTTTAGTTGTTCTTTCCATATAAACATCTCTATGAATATATAATAATAGTTTTTGATTTTTTTTGCAAATAAATTATAAAATTTTAAATATTTAAAGTTTTTAAAAAGTGTCAAGCAAATTCCCATAATAATAACTTATGTTTTAATATAAAAGCACTAAAAAATAATTTATAATTTATTATTATATAGCACAATTTCTTTATAGAATTTGCGTGATTTATTTTATTCTTTTATTAATTTAATCATTAAACTAAAAATGTATTTTATATATTGTAATAGAATTAACTTAAAACATACTATCAATAACCTAATTTGTTAAATATTAAAAATTATTATTAAGTTATAAACATTATACATATTTCTTTTTGTATATTGTTTTTATCATTAACTACAACAATTAAAATTTTTAAAAAAAATGTCAAAAAAAAGAGACTGAATAATATCAGTCTCTTTGAAAGTCCATCTAATAGTTAAGATTTTTGGGTTACATTTTTACTTGTTATATCAAGAGTTTTTTGTATTGATTTTCTTTTCAATTTGTGTACCTGCTGATTAAAAAAATAACCAGTTTCGTCGACTTCACTTCTCTTTAAAAGGAGGTGATCCAGCCACACGTTCTCGTATAGCTACCTTGTTACGACTTCACCCCAGTCATCGATTTTGCCTTAGGCAGCTGCCTCCCATTGCTGGGTTAGCTCACCGACTTCGGGCCCCCTCGACTCCCATGGCGTGACGGGCGGTGTGTACAAGACCCGGGAACGCATTCACCCCGACATGCTGATTCGGGATTACTAGCAACTCCGACTTCATGTGGGCGAGTTTCAGCCCACAATCCGAACTGAGACCATTTTTTTGAGATTGGCTCCATGTTACCATATTGCAACTCTTTGTGATGGCCATTGTAGCACGTGTGTAGCCCAAGACGTAAGAGGCATGATGATTTGACGTCATCCCCACCTTCCTCCGTGTTATCCACGGCAGTCTATCCAGAGTTCCTAACTTAATATTGGCAACTGGATATGAGGGTTGCGCTCGTTGCGGGACTTAA
>CASFQL010000019.1 GCA_949296965.1 uncultured Christensenella sp.
GCATATAAATATGGTCTTGGTTTATGTAAAGAAGGTGCAGAAGTTGCATTAAGAAGAATCCCTAAAGAAATTGCAAAAACATTAAATCTTTACTTATTTTCCGTTGATGATAATGGAAAGGTGGAAATGTTTACCCCTTCACACTTTACTAAGGAGAAAATATAATGACAGCTTCAGAAATAATACAAATTGTGTTATCGGTTTTATCATTATTTGCTACTGTTGCTGTTTCTGTAATTATATATAAGTTTGAAAGAAAGCACGAAATTATTAGAGAAGAAGATTTGAAAAGGCAGAAGACTAAAGAAATTGAACAAGCGGCAAAAAGTTTTATAATAGATAATGAAAATGATATAGAACTTCTTCCTTTGGCTGTAATTTCAGAATCTTTGCATGAGTATGATAATAATGTAAGGTCACTTTACACTAAATTTAAAAAGTGTGATATTGAAGTCCAAAAAGAGATATTAAGGCAAGAGAAATGTCCTATTTCTCTTTTAGAAAATAAAGAATGGTTGGATATAGCATTATCTAAGTTTAAGGAATTAGAAAAGGAATATAAATTAGCCACAACAAGCATGTTGTATGATGATTGCAAATATTTTCATCGAGCATATGATAGGTATAAACAAGAAGAAATCGAAGAAATAGATCCATTTTGTTTTGAAGCCCCAGGATATGAAAACAATTTAAGAAGAATGAATTCTGAGGAACCTATAAAAAGTAATTTGTATTCATATATTGATCCTTATATCGCCAAAGTTTATAAAGAACTAAACAATATAGGCAAAGGCAATACAATTTATCCATCTCAACCACCAATGGATATTTTGTATAAACAATTTAATTTAGGACTTTGTGAAGAAAAAATTGTATGTTTTTGGATAATGAAATACATAATTACAGTTTGTGAAATTTTGTATGAGCATAATTTGACAAGTATAAAAAAAGAAGATTGGAGAGATTTTACAATTGATGAGTTCAAAATTCAAACATATGAAGATATGTATTATTATACAGCAATAGTTTTATATAAAACATTATTTTAAATATAACAAAAACGCTTGCTTTTGTAAGTGTTTTTTTGTTATTATTATTGTAAATATGTTAACTAACGAATTAACGAGGTAAATAATGAAAAATAAAGGATTTGGTCAATATTTAAGAAAATGTAGAGAACCAATAATGAGTCTTCAAGATTTGGCTAATTTATTGGAATGTTCAAAACCTTATTTATGGGATTTGGAAAAAGGCAATACAAAACCACCGCAAAATTTTAAAAGGTTAGATGATATTGCAAAAGCTTTAAATTTAAAAGGTGAAAAAAGAGAAAGACTGTTTGATTTGGCAAAAGCTGAAGATGATATCCCAGCAGATATAAAAATGATAATTATAAAAAATCCATATTTAATAAAAAAGATTAGAGAAAGTGAGGTAAATATAAATGAGTAATGAAGTAAAAGTAATGTATGATGATAGATCAATTGATGTGAGCAAAGAGGTTTCGCTTGTCTGGTCAATAGCTAATAGTTTAAGAGGACCTTATAAGTCTGACAAATATAAAGATGTAATTATTCCAATGATAATTTTAAGACGATTAGAATGTGCATTGGAAAAAACAAAACAAGCAGTTGTAGAGGCATATGATAAAAATCCTAATACTCCTAAAGATATTTTAGAAGTAATATCGGGTTATTCATTTTATAATACTAGTCCTTATAATTTAAAAAAGTTATTAAATGATCCAAATAAAATTGCAGAGAATTTAAAAGAATATATAAATGGATTTTCTGCTAATGTTCAAAACATTTTTGGAAAAGAAGAAGGTTTGGATTTTTTTCCACAAATAGATAAAATGGATAAAAACAACAGATTATATAGTGTTGTAAAAAAGTTTTCTGAATTAGATCTTAACCCAGATACTGTTGATGGTATAAAAATGGGATATATGTTTGAAGACATCATCAGAAGATTTTCTGAGAATGCTGAAGCTGGTGATCACTATACGCCAAGAGAAGTTATTCGTTTGATGGCTAATATTTTACTCGCCGAAGGTTGTGATGATTTATTAACACAAGGAAAAGTTTGTACAGTTTTAGATATGGCATGTGGAACTGGAGGAATGCTTTCTACAACCTATGATTTTTTAAAAAGGCTTAATCCTAAAATCGATGTTAGATTGTTTGGACAAGAAGTTAATCCAGAGTCTTTTGGTATTTGCCTTGCAGATATGCTAATTAAAGGTCAAAGTATTGATACAATTGTTTTCCAAGATACAATGAAGAAGGACAGATTTGAAGGCCAACCAATGAGATTGGTAATTGCCAACCCACCATTCGGACAACCTTGGGGTGGAAAAGATGCCGCCGAAGGTGTTGAAAAATCTGTTAGAGATGAGTATAACGCAAAAACAGGTAGATTTGATGCAGGACTTCCAGCAACTGGTGATATGCAACTATTGTTTATGCAACATGCAATTTATAAAATGGATGAAAATCTTGGTCGTGCAGCAATTATTAGTAATGGTTCGCCATTATTCTCTGGTTCAACTACAAGTGGAGAAAGTCAAATAAGAAGAATGATGTTAGAAAGAGATTTAGTAGAAGCGATTATCGCTTTACCTACTGATTTGTTTTATAACACTAACATTGGCATTTATGTTTGGATATTATCTAAAAACAAACGAGAAGAAAGAAAAGACAAAGTTCAATTAATCAATGCAACATCTGATAAGTTTTATAAAAAGTTAAGAAAATCTCTTGGCAAAAAAAGAAATGAACTTACAAGAGAACATATTAAAAAAATTACACAAATTTATGCTGATTTTGAAGAAAATAAATTTTGTAAAATTTTACCAAATGAAGAATTTTTATATAAAGAATATGCAGTATATCAACCAATGCAA
>CASFQL010000020.1 GCA_949296965.1 uncultured Christensenella sp.
AGAATATATTGCGAACCAATTAAAAGAAGACAGAGAAATGGAACAAATGACAATATTTGAAAAAAACGATCCATTTAAAAAATAGGAACGGGTTCGCAATAGGCAATGTTAGGCTATGCACGATTTCGTGCTGCCTATGAAGTAGGGTTTTACCCGTTATATGAAAAACCACCAGGTTCACTGGTGGATTTTTATTTCTTATACAAATTTTAACCTCGTGTTCAAACGGTGAACATGCGACATTGTTAATATTTATGTGCAAATGTTAAAAAACTTTTCCCGCAGGTTCAAATGGTGAACCAGCGACAATAGTAAAATCATTTTAAAAGGAGGTGTGAAATGTAAAATTAAACTTAAAATTTAAACAAATCAAATTAAACAAAAGGAGGAACTATGAGAGATAGCAAAGTTAAGAGCCAAAATATGCTCAGATTGCGAGAAAAACGTTTGGTTGATAAATTACAAGAGACTTACGAAAACAGTCAATACGGGTCAATTAACGAGTTTTTAAATGCGTGTTTAAAACAAGTTGCCTTTAAAGAGATAAAAGAAGGTGAAATTTTATCTCGACTTGACCAAATGGAAGATGTCTTAAATGCTATTTATGAAAGGATGAAAAGATGAAAGACAATATTGTTTTGTTGTGTAAGTATTATAAACCAAAAGATAAATACAAATCAAGTCAAGTAAAAGAAATTGCAAAGCGAAAATTTTTGAGTTGCACAGCAAGTTATAACTATGTGAGTTATGTTGACACTGGTTCGATAGACATTACCCCTAGCAATTACACAAAGTATGTTGGCAATAATGAAAAATCTTGTGGAGTGTTTAGTAAAGATGGACTTTTGATAGATGAGCAAAAACGAGAGTTAAGAGAACAATTAAGAAATACTCAAAGTTGCATTTGGGATATGGTAATTTCGTTTAGAGAAGAATTTGGCGAAATGTATTGTAGAGATTATGAGCAAGCATATAACTTTATCAAAAAGGAACTGCCTAAATTTTTCACTCGTGCAGGACTTGACAAAGATAATATCGTCTGGTATGCAGGGCTTCACGAGAACACCGAGAACAAACATATCCATATATCATTTATTATGCTTTACTTACACCAGAATTTAGTACATATAAAGATATGCCGCTTGCAAGACAAATAGATAACGTATTTAAAAATAGATGGTGTGGCGCATTTTGGCAAAAACAGGGAATGATTGTTATTCCAACAATCTCTTGGGGATCAATCCCATGTTTGGAGTTTTGCTTTGATGGAATTGAAAAGGGCTCGGTCGTAGCAGTCTCAACTTACACAAGAGAAGATAATAGAGATGACTTTATGCTAGGTTATAATAAAATGTTAGAAATTATAGAACCTTCTGCAATTATTTGTTATGGGACGCCGTTCCCTGAAATGAAAGGTAAAATAAAAGCAATTGATCCTTTTAATAAAGAAGAACTAATAAAGAAGATGGGATTTGTTGAATTTACAAAGAAATATTTAGCAGGTGAACTATACCCTGAAATTTAGGAGGCGGTAATGAAAACTTTAAAACTTACTATAGAATTGTTACCAAAAGGTGCTTGGAATAATGACTTTAGCAAAACATTGCCTAAAAAAGAGTGGGATATTGTCAGAAATTTTTGTTACAAAAGAGCAAATCATAGATGTCAAATTTGTGGATTTGTAACGGATGATTTAGATGCTCACGAAGTTTGGGAGTTTGATATAAAAACAAAAACTCAATCATTACTTGATATCATTGCATTGTGTAGTAAATGTCACGGAGTGAAACATATTAGAAATTCTCAAAGATTGGGTTATTAAGAAGAAGTTAAAAGGCATTTTATAAATGTAAACAAGTGTAGCGAATTAGATTATGCCGCGCATTTAATGAAAGCACAAATGGATTTTGAAGAACGGAATAAAATTTACAGATGGAAAATAAAGGCGGATTTGACAAATTTTGGTCTTGAAAGCGCCACAATAAAAGAGAAAAATATTCCTTTTATTGAGAATCCATATCAAGATGTTGATTTGAATATTCTTAGTTATAACGAAATAAAGAAATTATTTAATATAAAAAGAACAAATGATAACTTGATTGGTGCTCCTAAAATTAATTATTTAGATGTGGATAATTATCAAGGTATAATTACGGTATCTTCGTTGTTCGCAAACAAAATAATTTGGGTTTTAGATGGTATTAAAATAAAAACAAAATACAATGTCATTGGAGAATTTGTTACAACTCTAAAGGTTGAAAATTTAGAGGGAAAAGAAATTTAATTTATATTATTAGGTGATAACGGACAAACGAAGTCTAAAGCATTTGGACTTTTGCCACAGGAGGTGTTATAATGGGAATGTGTAAACCAAGTGGTGGAGTGAATAAAGTTTATGGTCCATTTGGAAAAAATATAAAAGATATTGAAGGATGTGCTCCAAATTCTAGAACTGATTATTATGATGAAGTGACTGGGGAACTATTACAACAAAGATGGTATGATGCAGAAGGTAAAGCTATTTGGGATAGAGATTGGAAACACAACGATTCAAACAATACCCACACTTTTCCCCACGATCATTATTGGGATTGGGAGAAAAATAGCGAACACCCTCCTAGACTTGAATATGTAGGTCCAAATGGTGAAAAAATAAACATGAATTATTGTTAAAAAGGAGAAATAATGAAAAATAATCAATATGATAAAATTTTTGAAAAAAAATGTGATGTTTGTGGCAAAACTTTACTTGCCAGCAAAACCGGAAATGGAGAGTGTCAATATTGCGGTTGGTATAACAATAGACTCGGAGAAATAAACGAAAACGAAGTAATTTTCCCTAATTTGATATCTTTAAATAAGGCAAAAATATTATATCAAGAAGGAAAGCCATTTAGACCAGATTTAAATGATTTTCTTGACGGACTATATTTTTATAGTGAAATGGAGTTTTGGTATAAGGGGTTAAATTGTTGCTTGTATCTAAGAAGCAATACGAATAAAAAAATCGAATTTGGTTGGAGTCCAGAAAATGTATATTTCTTTTTAGACAAAGAAGATTTCATTCAAAATGCAAAAATAGGTGACGAACTTGTAAAAGATATTTGGGATAAAGTTGAAAATCCTAAGTATATGTAGTAATATTTGATACCTGCTATTAATACAAATTAAACGGATAAAAAAGAGTAAAATGAAAGAAAAATATACAATTAAGTAGATAAAAAGAATGACAGCAAATGACAGCAAATATGTTAGCCTTAGGCAGTTCATAAAAGATTTAGACCGATGAGTTATCTTTTGACTATCGGTCTATTTTTTTGTTCCTATTTTGACAGCAATTAGTCCTAAAATTGACAGCAAATGATTTTTTGATAAAAAAATTGTAAATTTAAAGTTATAAAGAAAACCCCTGAAAGTGCCTATTTTACTAAGGTTTCAAGGGTTTTGTGAATGGAGCTAATGACGGGACTTGAACCCGTGACCTCCGCCTTACCAAAACTCTATTCTGAAATTCAAGAGTTTCGCTCTATCTTCTAAATCGCCAACAAAATAAGCAAGTTTGAGATATAAAAAATCAATTAGTGTAGTAAGAATTTAGTTTACTACACTTTTTTACACCTAAAT
>CASFQL010000021.1 GCA_949296965.1 uncultured Christensenella sp.
ACCATTTAAGTATTCAAGTAAGATAGAACTACCTGCCCCGCGACCTATTATCCAAACAGCCCCGCCTTTGTAACCAGAGTTGTTGATAAAACTGCAAGCCTTAGTGTAATTAAATTGGAAAGTATCAACATAGTTTGCATAGATCGCCCCACCCCCATAACTTGAACTTGTAGAAGTTGACTTATTTCCATCAAAGTTACAATCAATTATACTAATATTTGTTTTATTAGAAGTTGAACTACTACCACTAACATAAATCGCTCCACTGCGGTATGCAGTATTTTTTTTAAAAGTAGTATTTTCAATTTGCATAATATTTACATTTTTTTGTATATAAATCGCACCTATAGAGTTACCTTTATTATTTTCAAAAATAGAATCTTTTATGCTTAATGTATTAACGCCTTCTCTAAAATTAAGACACACTACATCGTTTCTTCCAACATTATCAATAAATTTACAATTAATAAAGGTCGCAACATTTACTTTTTTATAAAAATATATACCATCTGTTTTAGTATTATTTGAAAATACGCAATCTTTTACAATAATCTCATTAACTTCATAATTATCAAAAGTAATTATAGAATAATTATCATTAGCATCAAATTGACAATTAGTAATTTCAAATTTATTTACTTTGCCATTAAATAAAATTGCACTACCTCCATCTGGTTGATAAGAAGAAAGTGTATTGTTATTAAATTTACAATTTATGGCTTTAAAATAATCTAATGAACCTTTAAAATAAATACCTGCCCCTCCATTAAATGCATCATCGATTGTCCCTGAATTTAAAATTTCGCTTGAATCCATCATAAAAGTAGTAGCAGAAGATATATATAACGCACCTCCTCTATGCGCAATATGATTGTTAAAACAATCTTTATATGAACTATAATTTGTCACTGAATTTATATAAATGGCTGCACCATATCTTCCACTTAATACTGAATTATTTTCAAAATTGCATTCTTGTGATGAATAATTTATAACTTTATAAAAATAAATTGCTCCACCTCCTTCAGATGAAATATTATTATTAAAAATACAGTTTATAACACTAAAATCAGTTACAGTACGAGAAAAACAAATTGCTCCACCGTAGTTATTTGCAACATTAGAACTAAAATCAGTATCCTCTATATTACAAGTTGTAACTTCATAAGCAAAATAAATTGCTCCACCGACTGCAGAACTTCGAAAATTTTGAAAAGATATATTGCTAAAACTTACTGAAACATCACTTTTTTCAGAATAAATTGCGCCTCCATATTTACCTTTATTTTTTTCACCATCAAAAATGAATTTTTCTATCTTATTTGTTGTTGACGCATCATCTCCATTTATTGTTATTGAAATTTCGTTATTCCCATACAATATCATATAATCTTCAACAAAATTATCTGACATAACAAAATAAACATCTCTACCGGTAACATTATTAATTATAAGTGATGAAGAAATGGTAATACTAGTTAAAAATTCAATTGTATTTAATGATGAATTTAAACTAATTATTTCAATTGCTTTTACTATTGTTAAGACAGGATTATCGGAGTCTAATCCACTATTATTATCATTTCCACTATTACTAATATAAACTCTTCCTGTAGTAAAAACTATTTCTTCTTCTAATACAGTTAAGTTATTAAAAACAAAATCTTTTCCGCCACTTGTAGTATTATTCCCACTACTATTGAAAGTACTGTAATTAATATAAGCATTGCCCCCATTTATTCCTTCAATATAAAATGCTCCACCAAAATAAGCGGTATTATTTGTTATATATCCCCCTTCTAATGTAAACTCAATTTTTATATGTTCAACTTTAAGTGCATATATTGCACCACCATAACCTGATGAACCAGTTTCGTTATTGTCAAAATTTGTATTAATTAAATCAATATTTGATGAGGATGTATTTCCAATATATATTGCTCCTCCACCTTCAACAGAGGTATTATTTATAAAAATGTCTTCTTCTGAAATATAGTTTATTATGTATGGAGAATATATAGCACCACCAAATTCACTAGCTGTATTATTTTGAAATATATTGTTTATTGATTTATATTCATTAATACCTACTTCAAAATAAATTGCTCCTCCTGAATCTTCACTATTATTAACAAATTTAGTATTTTCAGAATAATAACTTTCTACATAACTTTCAAAGTATAAAGCCCTTGAAGAATTTTCTTCTCCATTAAAAATATCATTTTTTGATATATAATTCTTTACTTCATAAAAATAAATTTGTCCACCTGACTCTAATAATATATTATCATCAAATACACAGCTTTTTGAATTAAAAGTTTCTTCTAAAGATATATGTAGAATAGCTGGATCATAACTTTGCTTTAGACTATTATTAATAAATTCACATTCTGTCAGACTAGCATTATCTGCAAACAATCCCAACACAGAATTAAAATTATAACCGACATAACCTAAAAAATTTTTTCTGAATTCACAATTTGACCCTTGAATGGTACCTGCTGCTGTTATATTTACAACTCTATAATCATTACAAAGAAAATTTTGGAAAACTAAATTACTAAAATTTACATCACAACCATTTACTGAAGCAGATATCGCGCTACCTGTTCTGCCATTGAAAAATTCTCCATCAAAAATAAATTTTTCTATTGAATCGGTTTCTAGGTCGTCTCCTTGTAAAGTAAAAGTTATATTTGATTTTTTTGCTTTTAGATTAAGCATTCTTGTTCCATCATTTTCGGAAAAGTTTTCTGACATCACAAAATAAACATCTTTGCCTGTATTATTAATTAAACTGAAATCAGAATCAGATTCAACAGTTATACTATTTATAAATTCAATAGTGTTTATATTTTCATTTGACTCAACTATTTCAAGAGCCTTACCGATAGATAATACTGGGCTATCAATAGCTGTTCCATTATTGTTATCGTTTCCACTATTACTTATATAGACAACCCCCTCTTTAAATGAATCTAATTTATTTTCATTTAATGTTAAATTATTGTATACAAAATGATCTCCACTTGCAGTCAAGTTGTCTCTTATGTCGCAATTTTTTGTATCTATATAAGCATCTCCCCCATTTATACCATCTACATAAAAAACACCTCCAACACTTTTTGATTGATTTCCTACTATACTTCCATCATTATTTGTATACTCCAAAGAAAAATAAGCAACATTCAATCCCATAATACAACCACCACCATAAGTAGCAGAAGTTCCATTAGAAAGATTATTGTTAAAACTAGTGTCTATTAAATTAATTGTAATAAAATACCCTCCTAGATACATTGCCCCACCAGAATCTTCGGCAGTATTCCCGGAAAAATTACTTTGCACAAATTCAATATTTGTAAATGACCTCGAATATAAATATATTACTCCGGCACTATCTATTAAGGACTTATTATTGATATAAGAACATCTAATAGATTCAAATTTCTCAACATTTCCTTGACCGATCCAAAAGACACCACCTGATGATCGCGCTTCATTATTTTCGAAAATGCTATCTGTTAGAAGAATTTCTTTAGAACCACTATTAATACGAAAGCATCCTGCTGAGTTATTTGAAACATTATTATAAAAATAATCATTAGTAGAAGAAAATGTAGTCAAGTTTCCATCTAAAAAATAGCCTACTCCTCCTGAAACACTTGTTCCCGTAGTTTCATTATTAATATAATTACAATTATTAGAAAAATAAGAACAATAATAGCAATTTTCAAAGAACAAAACTCCACCATAACTATTATTTTTAAAATTTTCAAATGTAATAAAACTAAAATTTGCGACATTTTCTCTATAATCAGAATATATTGCTCTACCCGTCTTACCACTATCCTTCTCGCCATCAAAGATAAATCTCTCTACCACATCGTTTGTTGAACTATCATCTCCGTCTAGTGTTAAGGTTATACTACTTGTCCCGTATAAAATCATACCTTCTCCACTAAACCCGCTAGTTTTAATAAAATAGACATCTTTACCCGCACCATTAGTAAGGGTAGTATTAGTAGAAATAGTTATAGGATTTAAAAACTCGATAGTATTAACACTACTATTACTTGCTATCAAATCAAGTGCCTTAGATAAAGTTTCGACAGGTGCAGAAGAAGAAAGCCCGTCGTTACTATCACTACCCGAAGAACTGATAAAGATATGCCCGCTAGACATTTCTCCATTTAGAGCACTGTCAGAACTATCGACTTTTGAGATATTAGACTGAGTGCCGAGTAAAAGCGAATCGGCCCCAGCCCCGCCCAACAAGGTGACTGAAAAATAAGTGCACAACAGAAAGCACAGCGATAGCAAGAAAGAAACAGTCAACCTTGAACGAATTTTTTCACGAAAATTAATCATAAAACTTTCTCCTTTAAGTAAAACACCAAGTATAAGAAGTAACGCCCAGCAACCCCAAGCAAGCCCCACAAATCCTACAAGCAAACAAATCCTACAAGCAAGTCTAATTACAATCTTTAACCCACACAAGCAAGCAAATTAATTATATTATTTAAAACTCCAACGCACGCAAAACAATAATTTATAAATCAACGCACGCCCTACAAGAAAATCACACAAGCAACCCCAAGCAAGCCCACAAGCAAGCCCTACAAGCAAGTCTAATTACAATCTTTAAACCACATAAGCAAGCCACATTTAATTTTTACAAAGTCCATAAACTACTTTAAATTTTTCTTTTTCCTAACAACCAAAACCGCAACAACTCCGCCAACAAGAGCAAGTCCAAGAGCAATAGCCAGCACGACATAAAACGAATTATTTTGATATCCGCCAGCATTAACGCTAATAGACAAGTTTTCATCAGCATTCACACCACCAGCACTAGAAGAACCACCCGCATTAGAAGAACCTACGACAAGACTGCTTGAAGCGTCTGCTTGAAAGACCCCATTTACAACCCTGTCATCGCTTGATTGCTGAACTTCGACAATTTTTGCACCATCGACCTTACAATCTAAAATTTCACAACTAGACTCAGCGCCGAGTCCAACCGCGACTCCGTCGCCCGAAAATGTCGAGCAAGAAAGAAAATGAACCGAATTAAGTGCAAGAGTGCCATCGCAGTAAATAGCCCCGCCAATGTTAGCAACGCAACTTTGGAAAGTAGAATTAATGATATCTGCCTCGGCACCGCTAGCGATGTAAAGACCTCCGCCAATTCTTTGAGAGTTGTTAAAATCTTCACTAGTTGCAGATAAAACAGTCCCGCTAGTAGTAATTAACGAAGAATTAGAAATTGTAAGAGCGTTAGCGCTTAACCCTCCACCAAGGATACAAACAGCGAACCCCTTTGGATTAATAGTCGAAGAATATTGCGAATAGTTTTTGTCAAACACACAGTTAAAAATGTCGACATAAGCACTTGCTCCACTACTACAAATAGCCCCGCCACCGAAAGCAATGCAGTTAACAATGCTTAAATTTTTCATTGTCAAACTACCTTCGTTGTAAATAGCCCCGCCACCACTTGCACTAGTGGAGTTAAGAGTCTGACAGTTGCTAATTTCGTTAAAATCTAACACCGCAGTCCCAGCATTGTAAATCGCTCCACCTTTAATAGTAACAACACTCGCCTTGCTTATACCATTTTGTAAAACAACATTGCCAAAAATGTTAAGAGTCCCGCCCGAGTTGTTAATGATTAAAGGATTGCTTGCATTGCTACCACCACTGCCGTCAACGACAATCTTCCCACTCATTCCATAGTTACCAATAGTAAGAGTGCCTGCGTTAATTGTAAATATACTACAATCGCTAACAACTCCATCCGAAACATACCTTTTAAGAGTAATAATTTTGTCACTTTCAATGCTCAAATTAGAAGTAATCTCGTAAGGAGTTTTAAAATAAATTACTCCGTTTTGAGACATATGATTGATTATAACATCTAGCCCTTCACTTTTAGGAATAGGATTTTGAGTGCAGGCCTCATCAGTGTAAAAGTTCCCATCTTCAAACCACAACTCGCCATATTCGGTATAAAAATCACAACCTATACCCATACCATTATAATTAGAGTTTGTAGGTCGAAAATACACTGCTATTCTATTCCTACTAAAATCAAATTTAGGATTTGAATTTGAAGCATCAGAAGTATAAATTCCATCAACAACATTTCCGTTTTGGTCCAGCACTCTCCCACTTACTAGATATCTTGTAATATCCATTCCATTTGGGTAGTTACCGTAAGGAAGATTAAATACTGGTTTTTCTATTGTATAGTTTATAAATGGCTTAATCTTAATAATTCTACTATCACTTACCTCATTATAACCATCAGCATTAATCTTAAAGTAAACAACTACTTGACTTTGACTTCCATCATCACCAAGTGTTTCAAATTTATAACTTGGTGCAGTTTTTGTATATGTTCCATTTTCTTCTAAACTATAAGTAATACTTGCATTTACCCCATCAGGCAAATATGTTTTTATATCAATAGTATGCTCTTTACCATCAAAAGCCCCAATATAATCGCTTGCAGTATAAGGTATTTCATTTTGAGATAGCCCACTGACTTTCTTTAAATAAATTCCATCATCTCTTAACTCGAACTCATACCCTTCATTTACACAATTCAAAATATCTAAATACCCGCTCTTTTTATTGACATCATTTGAAAATACAAACACAGGAACATTCCCATTAAGGTATTCAGCACAATTTTCTTCATTAAAAGTTATATTAAATTCCCCTTTACTGCTTTCACCAAGAAAAGCATAAATCTTTCTATTTTCTTGATAATTATTAATGTATAAATCATCACTAACTCCACTTTGATAAGTCTCACCATCAAAAGCAACTCCACCAAAATTATCTTTTATCAAATTATCATCGTATAATGCAATTCTATAAGCGCTAGTATCATTTCCATAATTGTCTATAAATATACCACCTCCATTGCCGCCACAATAATTATTACATAAATCTGTATTACATAGAACCGTAAGCCACCTTGTTGCTATTGCACCACCATCGCCTTTTGCAAAATTATCATACAATTTACAATTATATAATTTCAAATCATAAGCAGACTTATAAAGCACACCACCATTAGACTCTGAATAATTTTTAGTAAAAATACAATTGTAGAAATTTGAACCAGATATCCCCATAACTCCACCATTACTTACGGCGTAATTACCTTCAAAATAACAATCATATATATTCATAACTCGACAAGTATGTATAGCCCCACTTCTACCTTGTGTAGAATTGTTGATAAAATTGCTAGAATAAATTTCATAACTTACTAAATTAGATTCTATAAAACACCAAATCGCACCACCATCACCAACTGCGGAATTATTTTCAAAATTACAAGAGTCAATATTCAAACTTTGTGTCGTAAATATTGCCCCACCCCCACTTATGGTTCCAGATGTATCATAAGGATCATCTTCGGATCCAATAGAACTAGATCCCGTTGCACTATTACCAATAAAGTTTGAATTAGTTATATTTAAATTGTTTCCAGTTGAATTCGCACTTTTTTTTAAATTTATAAATAGTGCCCCACCAACAAGCGCTTGATTTCCAATAAAAGAACATCCATCAATATTGATTGTTTGTAAAGAGTTTATATTAATTGCTCCACCAATATTCGCTGAATAATTATCTACGAAGTTACAATTTATAAAATTTATCTCGGAATCTGACATTAAATTTACAATTGAAATAACTCCTGAATTATATTGAGAATTTATTCTCGTCGTTCCATAGTTACTATTAAAATTACATTCTTTAATAAAAATTTCTCCTTTAGAACAGTCATTAATAAACAAAACTCCCCCAACACCTTTGTTAGATAAAAATGTATTATTTAATATAATCACTTTACCCCAAGAACAAGCATCAATTCTAATAAATCCAGCATAAGATTTTGCTTCGTTATAACTAATTAAAGATTCTACAATTTTTATATTACAATAGTGTGACGACTTCAAATAAATAGCTCCGCCACTCGTTGTAGTTGTAGAAGTTGATTCTTTAAGAGAATTACCAGTAATCTCACAACCTATTATACTAATTTGTGCGCCATATACACAATTTGATATGTAAATTCCCCCACCATTAAATTGATATTCGCCATTTTCATCTTTAACATTGTTTATTTGAGAGTTATTAATTGACATAACAAGATTTGTTACTTTTGTTTCAGTTTCTCCATCGCTTAATGAACCATCAACATATAACCAACCGCCGACAGAATTAGTGTCAGTAACCTTGTTATCATTCATTTGATTTCCATTTGCAATAATAGTAACATTTTCAGCACCCTTAGAGAAAATTGCTCCGCCATTACCAGCCGCACTATTCCCCACAAAATCACAATTAACAATCTCCAAACTCTCGCTACTAAATATCGCCCCACCCCCACTCAACTCACCATTGAACTTGTAAACATCATCATAAAATTCAAAAGAACCTTTTGCTAAATTAGATCTGAATTCACAATTTAATAAGTTTATCTTACTATTTTCATTTTTTCCATTAAAAACTAAAATTGCACCTCCAACATCAGATTCATTATTCAAGAATTTACAGTTACTTATATTAACTATATTAGAATTACCCCAAAAACAAATCGCACCCCCTCTTTCTGCGGTATTTTCAGTTAGCTCACTATCTTTAATTACTAATTCTCCACCTTTTGACCAGAATATATAGATTGCCCCACATGAATTAGTGGTATCAGAGAAATTTTTACTAATCTCACTTTTAGTGATTGCAAAATTAAAGTTTATTGAATTAATTATTGCAATTGCACTTCCTGAACCCGAACTACTAGAAGAAATCACATTTTGTGAAATTTTTACATTATTTAGATTAATATCTATACCATTTGGACAATTTCTTAGATATAAAAATCCACCATTATTTTGACCAAAATTTTCATTATAATAATGAGTTTCTGTTCCATCGGTTGTTAGATTAAAATATGTTGCTCCATTACTATAAATTGCCCCACCATTACCTTTTGCAGAGTTGCCAACGAAGTCACAATTTGTAATATCCAAACTCTCACTACTAAATATCGCCCCACCCCCACTAAGTTTTCCACTTAGTTTAAATGTGTCAGCATATGTATAAGACCCCGTCGCAGAATTATTTGTAAAATCAACATCGTTTAAAATAAGTTCAGCAGAAAAACCACTCGTATTGTTCATACAAATAGCGCCACCAACAAGAGCAGAATTTTCATTAAATAAAGAACTATTGATATTTAACTTCAAGCCATTGCAACCATCGGCAATTATGCCCCCTGCGGTGTTATTCAAAATTTCACAATTATTAATTGTAATAGTCCCCGTTGATGAAATAGAAACCGCACGGGCACTGGTGGTAACATTAGCCCCATCAATTATAAAATTCTCAATAGTTGTATTGTCACCAGACAAGACAAACATAACATTACTTGTATTAGAAGAATATCTTGCAAAAGTTGTTTTATTAGTTGGAGCAGAAACGCTAGAAGAAATAGTTATAGTGTCCATAACATAGACGATTTTGTTAGAAGAAGCAAGTTCTATTGCTTTACTAACAGTTGCGACAGGGGTTGATGGAGTGGTCCCATCATTGCTATCACTACCGCTACTTGAAAGATAAATCTCGCCACTAGCCCCAGAGAGAGAATTGTTAGTAGAAGTCATCTCAATACTAGAAGCCCCAGCCCCAATTGGAAGAAAAACAATAGAGCAAAGCAAAAGCAGTGCAAAGCAAACGGCAAAAGAAAGTAAAGTCAAAAATTTACAAGATGAACTTTTTTCTCTACAATATGTAATGTTAGAATTTTTCATAAAACAACCGCCTTTATTTTTTAATCTCTTGTGCAAAAGAATTTATAAAATTTCATTTCAAGCAAAAAATAAATTTTAGAGACAACTAAAAAATTTTTACTTTTAAACAATAAATTTTTTTGCAATTTGACAAAAACAAATAATTAATTTAGTCTAGCAAAGCAACTGCAAGAAATATAATAGCGCACTAAAAAACAATAAAACTAGTAATATGCTATTATTATAATATTTTCTCCCAAAAACTCCAAATAATTTCATATATTTTTTAAAAAAATAATTAAATATTATTTATTATATATAAGGGAAATTTACCAAAGCCCCAATTCAATTATTTTTAACTCAAAAATTTTTAAAAAACCACTTAGAAAATGCCAAATTTCGCTAAATAAAAGGGCAATACAAAAAAGAATTTTATATTCGACTAAACATTCTGTAACATTAAATTTTTTAAAAAAATTTAAAAATTAATACTTTTTTACTTAATTATTTTAATTTATTTTTTCATTAAATAAATTTATTCAGTATTTTTTCAAATATTTTTTTGTGATTTCTTAGAAAAAATTATTATTAAATTGGTCCCAAAAAAACAATTACTATTCTTAATTTACTATCATATCTTAAAACTTATTTTTAAAATTCCATAACCAAAAAATTTTTTTTATTAATTTTATTAGAAAAATTTTCTTTTTTTTATTAATTTAATTTTTAAAAAACTTTATTTTTCTTATCAATTTAATTTTAAAAAAACTTTATTTTTTATTTATTTTAATTTTTCCATACCTTTATTTTTAATTTTTTTATTTTTTATATCTATTTTTCATTTTTTCATATTTATTTTTTGTATTTATTTTTTGTATTTATTTTTTGTATTTATTTTTTGTATTTATTTTTTGTATTTTTTATTTTTTATTTTTTATTTTGTTTTCGTTTTGTTTTGTTTTCGTTTTGTTTTGTTTTCGTTTTTTTGCAAAATAAAAAACAGCCTAAAATTAGACTGTTTTATCTTATAAACAAAAGATTAATTAAATTAGCAAAAATCTAAGACAATATTATTTTGAAAGTTCGTCTTTAAAAGATTTGCCAAATTTAAAACTAGGGACTTTTGCTGCTGGTATTTTAATAACTTCCTTTGTTTGAGGGTTAATACCATTTCTTGCTGCTCTTTTCTTAACCTTAAAAGTTCCAAAACCAGCAAGAGTAACATCATCTCCCTTTTTTAATGCTTCAAGGACACTTGAAACAAATGCTTTATAAGCCTCATCAGCATCTTTAATAGTAAAGCCTGCTTTTGAAGCGATAGCATTAACTAAATCACCTTTGTTCATAAAATTTCTCCTTTATTTTTAATAGATTTTTCCTTTAAAGGTTGACTAATAATAACATAAAATGCTGTCTTTTCCTAACGAATTTAATAAAAAAACTAAAAAAAATTACATTTTTAGCACTTTTTTAAGAAAAAAATATAAATTTTAATTAAAATTTTCTAATTTTTGTAAATTTTAACCTTTTCCATATCTTCTAAGCCATTTTACTTAAAAATATATGCTTTGATTTAAAACAATTAAAAAAATAATGCCACTAAAAGCATTATAAAGTGTTATCAAATCTAATTTTATCATTTTTTAATCTATATTTGTTTATTCAATATGTTTTTTATATCTTAAATGTAAAATTATAAAATGGTTTATCTTAATTATAAAATGATTAAAAAACTTAATTTTTGCATACTTTCTAAATGTTTCTACTTTTTAATATCAAAAAAATATAAAATGATTATAAAACTAATTTTTAGGTATTTTCTAAATGATTAAAATTTCAAATATCAAAAGCATAAAGTTATTAAAAAGACTTAATTTTTGCATAATTTAGTATTTTTTCTACTTGCTAACTGCAAAAATATAAAATGATTATAAAACTAATTTTTAACAACTTTCTAAATGTTTCTACTTTTTAATATCAAAAACAATTATTTTTATAAAATAAAAATTTCTATGGGTGGGATTAAATTAATTTGGGCGAGAATAAGAATTAAAATATTATTATTTTTTTGCGTGGTATTAAAATGCTTTTATTGGGTGGGCGCAATAAAAAAAGAGGCGACAGCCTCTTTCCTATTAAATAAAAATAAACTACTTAAATAAAAACTAAACTACTTCTAAAATTTTTAGTAATGCCCCTCATCTCCGTCATTAAGGTAAAGAATACCAAGAGTATTTTCGCCACAATGTGAACTAATAACACCGCCTGCTTGGGTAATTAAAATTTCTTTAAATTTTCCATAACTTTCAAGGGTAGATTTTGCCATTTCAATCATTTTATCAGTTGCTGTTGAATAGGTAATCATAACTCTTGTATGGTCAGGGGTATTATAAATAGAGAGTTCGTCTTGTATATATTTTTTTAAACAATTAGGAGTTGAGCCAATATATTTTTTACCAACTTTAATTTCTCCGTCTTTAAGTTGAAGGCAAGGCTTAATACCGAGAAGGTTTGCTCCAAGCAAACTAATCATACTGCACCTACCACCTTTATACAAATAATTAAGTCTTTCGACAATAAAAGAAGTTTGATGAAAGTCGGCTCTTTTAGAAGCCATTTCAGCAATTTGGCTAGCGGTATATTTTCCTGTTCTTGCAAGTTCGGAAGCATATATTGCAAGAAGACCTGAGCCCGATGAAAGAGTCTTAGTATTTACTAAATGAATCTTACTATTTTCCTTTGCGACGAGTTCACAATTAGCATATCCGCTACTCAACTTAGAACCAATTCCAAAATGAATAATTTCATATCCATCTTTTAAGATAGGCTCAAAAAACTTTTTCAAATCTTCTGGACTTCTTGCCCCTGTTTTAGGTAATTCCTTATTTTTATCAAAGTAACTAAAAATATCTTCT
The DNA here is from genome assembly GCA_949296965.1 of uncultured Christensenella sp. Taxonomy (GTDB): domain Bacteria; phylum Bacillota; class Clostridia; order Christensenellales; family UBA1242; genus UBA7862. Next base: position 12,728 of record CASFQL010000021.1, read on the forward strand.
GGCTTTATTTCACTCCCGTCCAAATAAGTTTCATCTCCAAGAGTAACCACAAAAGGTATTACCTTAATGTCATATTTCTGATAGAGTTCTTGTGACAAATCACAGGTGCTATCTGCCGTAATTTGAATTTTCATATAAACACTCCTTTTCCTTAATTATTTTATTGCATAAATATTTTTATTTGTCAAATTATTGATAAAATTTTGCAATTTACAAAATATATGTTAAAATATAAATTAAGTTATAGCGTTACAAACGAGGGAAAGATGGAAAGTAAGGATAAAAATTTACATAAGGGACATAGACAAAGATTAAGAAAAGAATTTTTTGATAGCGACATTACAAATATGCCAGAACATAAGATATTAGAAGTTATGCTATCATTTGTTCAACCACAAAAAGATGTCAATCCGCTTGCTCATTCATTAATTGAAGAATTCGGAAGTATAGCAAATGTTGTCGATGCTCCTTTATCGAGTTTAGTTAAGGTAAAAGGCGTAGGCGAAGTTCTAGCACAATATTTAAAATTTTGTTCTAAATTTTCTACAATTTACAATATGAGTAAAAACAAAAATAACTTAAAACTTACAACTACTAATGAAATTGTAAATTATCTCAAAAATACCATTTTAATTGGAAATAGTGAAGATTTTTATTACATATGTTTAGATGCTAAAAGCAAAGTAATATGTTGTAAGAAAATGGGCGTAGGCTCAAACTTTCAACTACAATTAAATTATAGAAATTTATTAAAAGAAATCTTAAATTTTGAGCCATCATCCCTTGTTATATGTCATACTCACCCTCACGGGAAAGCTTATCCATCACAAGCAGATAAGGAATTTACTTTTAACTTAGAAAAATTAATGAATTCTATACATTTAAGATTATGCGACCATATAATTTTGTCGCACGAAGATTATTTTAGTTTCTTTCACAATAAATTACTTGATAATAGGCTTGCAAAAAATCAATTAAAACACTTGAATGATGATTTATTTACTTTTGATATAGGCTTCAAAGACTAAACTTTTTAAAATAATCAATTCTACAAATACTAATTTAAAAATTTGTTTTTAAATTTTACAACTTTTAGAATTTATTAAATTAAAATTTCAAACTAATAAAGAATTTTTGCATATATTATTTAAAGTTTAATACAGTTCTTAACATATCTTGTCTACAACTACAAGTGAAATTTTAATATTTATAAAAAGTTTATGGTTTATAAAAATAAAAAATATTTAGAAACGAAAATGTCGACTACTCGGTCGATAATTTTTATATATTATAAATATACTAAATTTATGTGCTATTTTACTACGACTGAGCGGTCAGTTTTAAGTTATTTTAAAATAAATAATTTAAAAGTCCACTTAAAAAACTCTCATTATACTTATATGAAAAGACAACTTTTCCCAATACATTTTCTATTTTTACACTTCCATAAATATGACTATCTTTACTAAAAGTCCTATTATCCCCTAACACAAAAATTTCTCCATCTGGGATAACTAAGGTTGCTTGTTTCCCAAGAGAAGTTGGCTCGACAATAATCTTATTATGTTCTAGCAAAATAAACTTATCAAAGTAATCATTATCCATTAATAAACTCTTTTCGCCTAAGTAACTTTCTTCTAATTTTACACCATCAACATAAAAAAAATAATAGTTGCCCTCTTGTTTTAATGTTAAAGTTTGTCCACCCGTTGCAATAATGCGTTTTATAACAACTTCATCATCAACATTAAGCACTACTATATCTGAGTTTGTCCCTTTATTTAGACTATTAATAATGACCTTATCTTTGTAAATTGAATTTATATAATACTCATCGTCCTTTCCGACTTCAAGTTCAATATTGTAAGTCGGTTGCATTGAAATGCCAATTACTTCATATTTAAGAAAAATTAACGAAAGCGATAAAAATGCAATCATAAAAGTTAAAATTATGATTAATATGATGTTAATAAAAATAGTAAGGTCAAACTTTTTCTTATTTTGCCCCTTATTTGAAAAATTTATATCAAATTCCCAATTTAAACCACAATTATTCACTTTAACTTTTAACCTTTAATTTAAGTATATTTTAATTTATAAGTAAAATCAAATTTATTTTTATAAAAACACAAAATATTTTGATTTAATTTATGTTTATACTTTCAATTTTGTATAGTCAAATAAATTATTTGCCTTTTATAAAAAAAATATATAAAATACATTTATCCTAATTATAAGTTTTGTAATACTTTATTTAAAAACAAATTTATTAATTTAAACTAAATTAAACTTTTAGAAAAAATCAAAATTAGAATAACTCTGTAAAAATAATTCTTTTCTTTCTTTGGTAAGTAAAAAATTGTGGTTAAAAATGTAAAAACAAATATTTTAGATAAACTTAATAAAAAATAATATTTATAGATTTAGATAAGTATTCAAAATTTTAAATAAAATATATATTCTATATGTATAATTAAGAATAAATATTTTAAAAAATAGGATTTAAAATATTTTACATTAGGTTTTATTCAAGTTCTAATCTTAAAAACAATTAATATTTCTAAACTAACTCAATAAGCACCCATAGTGTAATGGATAACACAGCAGTCTTCGGAACTGCTTATCTGGGTTCGAATCCTAGTGGGTGCACCAAGTTAAGGTGGAATAAATATTTATCTATTTTTTTGGAATTAAAAAGGTTAAACTTATTCTAAATATTGACACCAATATCTAATAATTAAAATATTTTTTAAAAAAATAAAGGTAGTAATTAAAGTCTAAAAAACTTTTACTTTTACAAATTGTATAATTAAAACGACTTAAAATGTTTAATTTCAATATTTTTATTATAATTATTAACAATTTTTAAAAATATTTTGTTAAATTGATAAGTATTATATTTTTTTTAATAATTTTTGGTCTATATTTTAACTTTTTAATTTCCAATTTAATAATTTTTAATAAGTGTTTTTTCTATATATTTTTTTTCTAATAATTACATTAATATTTACTTTTTTAGTTAGTATTTATATTATTTAATATTTGAATTATTATTTGCAATAATAAACTTTTATCTAATTTAAAAAGTAAACTCCCTGCCACAAATATTTTATATTCATTTAAGTCTTAATATCTTGTTATGATTTGCTATTAAGTATAGTTGATTTTTTATTTACTACATACTATTTAAGAATTATAAATACAAGAATTTAATTAACTGTATAATATAAATAGAAAACATAACCTAGATATTTAAAACTTGCTTGTTTTTGACCTATGCTAGAAGTGTCAATTTTATTTATAAAATCCTGCGAGTTAATTATTTCTGTAAAGGAGTAGCCGTCTAAAATAAATTTTATAGTTATTGTATTATAATCTTTTTCTAAAATTAAATTGTTGCCATAGGCAATTTCACAACTAATTATTTGGTCTAAATTTATGACAAAATAATTTACATCAATTACACTATTTTTATACATAATTTTAGCAACTTGCCACCCAGAGTTTGTTGTATTTATATCAAGCACAATATCATCTTTTTTAACTTTATATAATAAATAACCTTCGTTTTCAAAATTGATCTTAATAATTTCATTTTCCAAACTAGAAGCATTATACAGAAAGATTTTTTTATTGCTAAGAACATTTCCGCTAGTTGTGTTTTGTTTAACAACAGTATATTTAACTGAAATTGTTTTAAATCTAAATCTTATTTTACCTACAAAAGTCCCGCACTCGTTTGTTGAAAAATCAAACAAATAATAATTACTATATTCTTTCCCTAATGCACTTTCAGTGTCAAAATAGTTTTCAAGTTTTGTCTTGTCGCTTTCTCCAACCAAATTAGTCCAACTAGCAAATATATTTTTATCACTTAAAGAACATTCTTCGCCCTGATTAAAAATTAAATCTTCTTCATTAATACAAAAAGTATCTAAATCTGTTTTTACTGAATACGGAATATTTAGTTTAACCCCATTAACTTCAAAAACGACATATGAGTAAAAAATTGAGTTATCTATCAAACTTTCAGAAGTTATGTATTCTAAGTTATTTAAATCAACAGACTTAAAATTTGAGATATTTAAAGAAGTTAACTCAACAATCTCATCTTCAAAATTATCGTCTTTATACTCAATTAGCACTTTTGCGTCATTGCCTTGAAAACTTTCTCCGTATTCATATTCACTTTTTATGTTTCCAATTAAAGACAAACTCTCAACTTCTTTTTTGTTAAAACTTGCATAGAGATAATTTATTTCTTTATCAAAATCATAATAATCAACTTCATTTTCTACTTTATTATTAAGTTCTTTATCACTATACCAACCATTAAATTGATATCCCAAAATTTGTGGCTTATATAATTCTAACTTATTAAAATTATCAACAAATTCACTTTTTTCTTCAAACTGATTATACAATTTTTCATCTTCACAAAAATAAATAATTGTCTTTGTATTAGTATCAAAATTTGTTTTCCATTTGGCAAACAAAGTAACTTCTTTTTGATTAATTTCGTTTAAATATTGAATGCTAAATTTTTCTTCGAAAGTCAAGTCATCAAAATACCAACCTGCAAAAGTATATCCCTCTTTTTGTGGGAGTGGCAAATCAATAAGAGAAGATGTAATTGTAATGTTTTCGCATTTAGAACCACCTTTACTATCAAAAATTAAAGTCGAGGCACATATCCACTTTGCATAAACGACAATCTTAGAATTATCAAAATTATTGTCCAATAAATACTTTAAATTAAAAGGAATTGTAAATGTTTCATTATCTAAATACCACCCAAGAAATATATAATTTTCTTTTTTAGGTTGTTTAGGAAAAACAATACTATCTCCGTATTTAATCGTTATAGCCTTAGTATCTCTACCATCTAAGGCGTCAAAATAGACAGTCAAACTCTCATTGTTTTGATTTGAAACACCAAACATAAATATGACCGCTAAAAATAAAACTATAAATAATGTAAAGACTATCTTTTTTCGCATAATTTTACCAAGTAAGAATTATACTTAATATTACTTTTTTAGTCAATTTTTTACATAAAATTACTTTTAAATACATAAAAAAAGATATTATAAAACTATGCCTAAAAGACACTTTCTACAATATCCTTTTTAATTTCTAAAACGAAAAATCAGTCTTTGCAAAATTTTGCCATAATTGGCTTTGATATTTCTATCAAAATAAAACCTAAGATATTTACACCAAGAACTGCTAAAAATTGTAAAGGAGTTATACTAACAAGCCCAAACAAAACTCCAACAGGGGTAAAAAATACCAAAACTTGAACAACAAACAACACTAAAACAACTATATTAATAACTTTATTTCCAAAAATTCCTTTACTAAAAACAAAATCTTTTAACTCTTTACAATTATAAGTAAAAGTGAATTCACCAAATACGACTGATAGTAGAGCAAGTGTTTGAGCAACTTCTAGTCCAAACATATTTTCACTTATAAAAAATACTCCTAGCGAAATAACCGCTTCAATTAAAGCAGAAACAATAATTGACGAAACCATAAATGGCGTGAAGATTTTTCTATTAAGTCCGTATGGTTTTTGTTTCATACTATTTTTATTATCTTTTTCAAAAGCAAGAGCAATGGACGGCAATGTGTCTGCAACAATATCAATATACAGAATATGAAGTGGTAAGATAATGTTTTTAGATATAATCATTCCAAATATAATTAAAAATATTTCAGCAAAGTTACTAGATAAATTATACAATATTGTCCTTAGGACATTGTGATAAATTCTTCTGCCTTCTTCAACGGCAGTAACTATTGTTGAGAAACTATCGTCCATCAATATAATATCTGCAACACTTTTTGTAACATCAGTTCCACCCGCTCCCATTCCTATCCCGACATGTGCTAATTTAAGGGCTGGAGCATCATTTACCCCATCTCCCGTCATAGCAACAACTTTACCACTATCTTGGAACGCTCTAACTATTCTAACTTTATGCTCAGGTGTAACACGGGCAAAAACTGTATACTTTTTAACAAAACTAACTAATTCATCATCGCTTAAATTATTAATTTGCTTTCCTTCCACACCTTCGCTATCATTTTGCAAAATTCCAACTTCTCTTGCTATTGATATGGCAGTTTGCAAACTATCTCCCGTTATCATAATTGGTTTCATCTTTGCTTCAATACATTTTTTTACAGCCTGTTTTACCCCATCTTTTGGAGGGTCAATCATTCCAACTAAACCAACTAAAACAAAATCATCTTCATCATTTGTTGAATAATTTTTCTTCTTCCCCACATCTTTATAGGCAAAGGCAAGCACTTTGTAAGACTTCTTACTCATATAACTATCTTTTTGAATAAACTTTTTCTTAACAGCCTTACTTAAAGGATATTCTTTCCCGTCCTTATAAAACTTATTTGACCTAGATAAAATTTCCCCCAAACTTCCCTTTGTGAACATTAAATGTTTGTCTTCATATTCATTTACTACACTCATCATCTTTCTAGTTGAGTCAAAGGGCACTTCACCTATTCTTTTATAGTTTTCTCGTGCTGTGTTTAAATTAATATCCAAATTGTTTAAATATTTACTAAGTGCAATCTCAACAGGGTCGCCTATAAATTCACCTTTATGCTTTATATCTATTTGAGTGTCATTACAAAGAGCAAAAATATCATTTAATAATTTTAATTCCTTATGCTTTATTTTGACATCTAAATAATTTTTCAAATTTGAAAAAATCTCAACAACAGTCATCTCGTTAGTCGTTATCGTCCCTGTTTTATCTGTGCATATTATTTGCGTCGCCCCAAGTGTTTCTATTGCTGAAAGTTGCTTTACAATCGTCTTTCTTTTTGACATTTGGTTTACACCTATGGTTAGAGTTGCGGTAATTGAAACAGGTAGAACTTCTGGGACTGATGCTAATACCATAGAAATACACAACATAATTATTGAAATGGCATCTAACTTTTTTATTAAGCCATAACACAAAGTCAGTGCAATTAATATACAAGCAATAAAAGTTATAAAACTGCTAACTTTTTTTACTTTTACTTGAAGTGGTGTTAAAGTTTCTTCTTTTCTATCTAAACTACTTGCTATTGCTCCTATTTCTGTCTGCATTCCCGTTGAAACTACGACGGCTTCTATCCTACCATTTGAAATGCTAGTCCCACTAAAAACCATATTCACTCTATCTTGTAGTAATACTTCTTTTTTTATCTCCTGCGATTGCTTGCTAACTGCTAGACTCTCTCCCGTCAAAATAGACTCGTCCACACTTGCATTTACACAACTTATTATCCTAGCATCTGCTGGCACCTTATCTCCCGCATCAAGTTGAATTATATCCCCAACTACAATTTGACTTGCGTCAATTTCAAGCCACGCACCATCTCTTTTTACTTGAACTTTTGACTCGGTTAAATCTTTTAGTGCATCAATAGCATTTTCGGCTTTCATCTCTTGAACAAAGCCCATAAATGCATTAACTAAAACACACCCAAATACAACAATAGACTCTATTAAACTTTCGTTTGTAGAAATTGAATAAAATAATGATACAAAACCTACTAAAATCAAAAGTAAAATCATCATATTTGCAAATTGACTAAAAAATATGACAATAGGTTTTCTTTTTGATTTCTCTTTTAGAATATTCTTTCCATCTCTTAAAAGTCTTTCTTCTGCTTCTTTTGTAGAAAGACCTTCCAAAGAAGAATTAACATTTTTTAATACTTCAGGTATTGAATTTTGATAATATTTTTTCATAATACTCCTATTTTTTTTCATACTAACATATTTAACATAAACTTGTAAAATGTTATCAAATGTTTTATTTTTACTACAACTAAACTATATACGGGGCTTTGTGCCAAAAGTGAAACTTTTGTGCGAAATTTTAACTTGTTAAAATTTCGCAGTAAAAATTTTATAAAATTTTTACTGCACAAAGCCCCCTTTACTAGCATAGGTAAACTTAAAAAAATAATTATATTACTCTTACTATTTTTATTTTAAACATTAGAATTAAAACTAAATTATTAATTTAAAAAGTTTAATAAAAAGTATTTGTAAAAATTTGTTAAAACAAATAAAAAGTGTTAAAATTAATCAATACAATAAATTAAAAGGGGAAAAAATGAAACTAACACCAGAAGAAAAAAGAATACTTGATGGGAAAGAAGGTGAAGTAAAGGCTAAAATTTTAAGAACGCTAGTTGAATTTGGCGATGTTTTTGGAGCTGAAAAACTTGTAAAAATAACACACGAAGGACATCTTGTTACTTCTTTTGGAATTGGACTAATTAAACCACTATTTAGAATTATGGACGAAATTATTGATGCAGGAATAAAATCAAGCGTTCCCTTTACTGTTGACCCAAGGCCTATTGATTATGAAAATGTTAAATGTAATTTACTTAATAAATTAGTATTTAGCAAAATTATGTATAGTCAACAAAAGAGATACGAAGAACAACTATCAAAAATAGGACTAAAAGATAGCAATTCTTTTACTTGCACTTGCTATCAAGATGAAGTTGGAAATCAACCAAAATACAAAGATATTTTATCTTGGGCAGAAAGTTCTGCGGTTGTATATGCAAATTCAGTTATAGGAGCAAGGTGCAATAGAAATAGCGGAATGTTAGATTTATTTGGCTGTATTATTGGCAAAGTTCCATATTTTGGTCTTCTTACTGATGAAGGAAGAAAGGCAACTTGGGTGATAGAAATAAAAACAACTAAAAAACCTTTACCTCAAATTTTAGGCAGTGCAATAGGGTTAAAAGTTATGGAAGATGTTCCTTACATAATTGGACTTGATAAATTTATTGGTGATAAACTTGATGATGAAACAAAAAGTTACTTAAAAGATTTCGGGGCGGCTGCCGCATCAAATGGAGCAATTGGGCTATATCATATTGACAACTTAACCCCTGAGGCAAAAAAACTTGGTAAGAAATTAATAAAAGAAGGGGCAAAAAAATATGTAATTGACGACAAAGAACTAGAAAAAGTTTACAATAGTTACCCTATTTTGTGGAAAAATAAAGATGCTAAACCTGAACTTTGTTTTATAGGTTGTCCACATTTAAGTTACAATCAATTGTTAACTTGGTCTAAAAATATTGTTAATGGTTTAAAAGACAATAACAGAAAAAAGGTGGCATTAAGAACAATTTTAACAACTAGTCCACAAGTTAAAAATAAATTTATTCAAACCCAAGAATATAAAGATTTGATAAAGACAGGAGCAAAAGTTTCTTCAATTTGTCCTCTTATGTATACTAACAATCCAATCGCCGGTAAAAAGCCAATAGTAACTTGCTCAAACAAACTGAGAACGTATTCTTCTTCAAGATATTATAAAGACGATGATTTATTAAAAATTATCTGCAAAAAGGAGGTAAAGTAATATGGACGAGAAAAAAGTTTTAAAATTTAAAGGTAGAGTCATTGCCCCTGGTTCACTTGTAGGAGAAGCCATTGTTTCTAGACAAGGTGTAAATACTCTTGCTACTTTTCAAAAAAGCGCTTTAAAAAATGCTAAACAAGTGTATAGTTCTGACCAAAATAATCCAGATTTATATAAAAAGAATTTGACAGGAAAAATTTTATGCTTACCTCAAACGATAGGTTCCACAACGGGCGGACTTGTTATCCAAACTATTTGCTCTATGGGAATTAATCCAAGTGCAATGTTATTTTCACAAGAAATTGACTCCCTTGCCTGCTCAGGTATTATTCTTGCTAGAAATTGGGAAAATAGTAAAATTATTGCAATAGACAAACTTGGTAGTAATTTTCTTAAAAAAGTCGATAGTGGAGATACTATTGAAATTATGGAAGATGGAACTATATTAGTTACTAAAAAATAATTTTAATTAAACTAGTTAAGTTGTTTAGATAAAATTGTTTTTATTCACATTTTAGAAATAATTGTGCATAACTCTAATTTTTATATTATAAAAAGCCATAGCAAGAAGAAAAATTTATCTTTATTCTTGTATGGCGACGACTAATCAACATTGTGTGCAAAAATGTTAATTTTTGAATAAGGTTTGCTAAAACTTTATAGTAAAAATTTAGTATAATTTTTTACAGCACATAATTTATATTTTAGGAATTTAAGGTAAAAGAGAAAATTTATTTTCATTTTTACTTAACGACGACAAATTCAAATTTTGTGCCAAAAGTGTTAACTTTTGAATTAAAATTTATCTTAGTTAAATTTTAATAGTTGTTATTTTGTTCTACAAAATTACAACAACACATAATTTATACCATATAAAAAATTAGAATATATTAATAAGTTATTTTAAATTTGGACTTTGTGCTAAAAGGGGAGGGCCCCTTTTTTAAGTGAAGTTTTAGAAAAATTCTAAAACTTCACGGTAAAATTTTATTAAAATTTTACTGCACAAAGTCCTTTTTTATTTTATAGTTGTAATATATAAAACTTATTTTCTTAATCACACAAATTAAAGAGCAAAATAGGCTCATAAACTTCAATTAAACTTAACAAACAAGATAATCATATAATGAATTAGATAAGATTCGTAGGAGTTAAGAATGTGTAATAATTGCTATAATAATTGCATTTGTGAAAATAAAAACAATAAAAAAATTGTTGAAAAAATAATAAATGGTAGCGTTGGCCCAACAGGACCTACGGGCCCTAGGGGTGAAGATGGATTAATTGGAGCAACAGGTCCAACAGGGGCAACAGGTCCAAGGGGAGAAAATTTTGGACCAACTGGTTCAACGGGACCAACAGGAGCGACAGGACCCACTGGACCACAAGGAATTAACGGCATTTCAGGTCCTACGGGACCAATCGGTCCAACGGGTGCAACAGGTGCTACGGGTGCAAGTGGTCTAATGGGTGCAACGGGAGCAACAGGGCCTACGGGACCTACGGGGGCAACAGGGCCAAGAGGAGCCAATGCAAATAGTGTATTTAATCCTTATTCAATTTTTGTAAGAAGTAATACTGTTGGAGGAAATGGAACACAATCTAATCCCTTTCCTTCAATAGAAGATGCTTTGAATGTTGTCACTAATAATGGAACAATTGAAGTTTATGATGGGACATATCCTGTTGATACAACTATTCCACTTAATAAAAATAACATAACATTAAGGGCAAAACCAAACGCCGTAATCTTATTAACTTCAAGTACTCCTGCCTTGCTAGTCAGCGGAAACGGCAATAAAATTGAAGGTTTTACTTTTACAAGTGACAATGCTTACCCCGTAGAATTTATTCAAGTTGCTGGTCAAAATCATGTTATTAGAAACAATAAGATTTATGGACCTACTCAATCAGGTAGTTCTGACACTTGGATTACTAATAGAGGTATTGTTACACAAGGCAACGCAAGTGATATTTGGATAGATAGCAATATTCTCTATTCTTTAAGGCAAAGTGGATATTTTAATCCAAATTCAACAGGCTATGTAACAAGAAATACAACATTTAATACTAGGGGTTGGGTTGTAGATAATGCTTTGTTTGAATTTTCTGGCAATTCTTGGGGCGACCCAGAAAATGCTGTCGACATTGCGCTTTTAAGTGGAACAACTAGCGGAGTGCCTTATAGCAACATAACAAACTTACAACAAGATAATAGCAATGCAAATATCTCAGACCAAAGATAAAATACATTGACTAAAAAACAAAAAAATTAAAAATAATTTTGTGAGTAAATTAAATGATAAAAGGAATTTCAAAATAAGAAATTCCTTTTTACATTTTTTTATAAATATTTTTATATATAATTTCTTTAATGTTGTAAATAAAATTTAAATATATTAAGTTATTTTAAAAAATTGGACTACAAGTTTATAAAAACTTTTATAATCTAATTTAATTTATATTGCTTTTACTATTTCAAAAAAATTTATTTAATTTAAAATATATTAATAATTTGTTAAACTCTAAACTAATTTTTTATTAAGGACTTTGTGCCAAAAGTTTCACTTTTGTGTGAAGTTTTATTTAAAACTTCACCGTAAAGATTTTTAAAAATCTTTACTGCACAAAGTCCGCAAAATGATACATATTATTATCAATATAATTAGTTTTAGATATGCTATAAGTAAAAATTTTATGTCGTTAAATAATTTATAAAATAAATTCTTATAAAAATTTAATAAAATCTAATAAAGTTAATAATTTACTTAATAAGTAAAAAATTATCAACCTATTTTTTATCTTTTATCTTTAATTTTTTTTGAACAAAATAAATTGTAAGTAGAAAAACAGTAAAGATTGCAAAAGAAGCAAGCATAACAATTAATGTAACATTGTCCATTGTATTCCCTGCTGTTTCAATTCTATCAAAACTGAAAAATCTCAACTGATTAAAATTATCTAAATTAATATCGACAAGTTCTTCTTGGCTACCTGTAATACTTGCCTTAATTTCCGCCCCTACGGTAACAAACTCTGGCAGGCTTGAAAAAATAGAAACATTTTGACTTTCATTTTGCACATCTATTGTAATTGTCCCTTCTTTAAATAATATTTCTTCACAAAAGATTCCAACTAGATTATCTTGTGCAACAATATCCATATCGACTTCTCCCTTATTAAAAACAACAGAATATATCTCGTCTTCTTCAATGTTTGATGGACAGTAAATACATCTCATACTATCAAAAAAATAGTTGGAAATATTCTTAATAAAAGTTTTTGACTTGTTAAAAGTAATATTCCCTTGACTAGTTGCTAATCCATACTGCAAAAAATCAGTGATAGAAAGTTCTCCACCATTTATCAAAATATGTTTATACCTTGAAAAAACTGAGTATTTACCACCGCAAAGATTAAGATAATCGCCCGTAATTTTTATGTTATTATGAGAATAAATACAAGCCGAATTTTGACTTAAATTCAAATCAATATTAACCGTTCCACTCTCAACATTCAAATTTCCTCTATCCTCAAACTTAGGACCTTCTTGTTGTTGACTATCAGAATTATCTTCTTCTAAATCTTCTTGTAATTTTAAATCAATGTCGCCCAAAACTGCTATTCCGCAAATATCATTATTATTTAAAATTTGGTTTTCAAAATAAATATTGAGATAACTTTGAGTTGTTTCTTGTTCATCATCATTTGTGGCGTTATCATAATCTGGCAACTCGTCTTCGTTTAATAAAAATTTAACAGGGTGAGGAGATTTTGACTCTAAAATCTCATAATAATTTATAATTGAAATATTTGAATTAAGTGCAAAAATACCCACGCTATTTTTTGACTCATTTAAAAAAATATTATTATCGTCCTTTATAACAATTTGGAAACTTCCTTCAACAGAAATTCCTGTATAAAAAGTAGTTTCTTGGTAGGTTGTTTCATTGTTTGCATAAATATTTACATTTTCTAAAAACAATATGGAAGTATATTCCTTTTCGTCTTGTTTAATAAAAACTTTATTTTCATCATAGTCGTTAACGGTGCTAGATGGAAAATAAACTGCACGACCGCTACCTATAGAATAAGTTGTTATTTGATTTGGTTTAGATAAAGAAAAATCTAACCCATTACAAACTATCTCCCCGCTACTTGTATTTAAACTGCTTTTTGCATTAACTGTTAATTGATTATTTGAAATAATAATTATTGCAACATATAAGCAAAAAAATATTGTAAACAAGACAAAAAAACAATAAAAAATTTTTACTTTATCTTTCATAATTTATTCCTTAATTTATTTATTAAAAAGTCATTTTAAAATATTTAAAAGTTGTTACTAAAATTTATTATGTATTTTATAAAACTCAAATAGTTATAAGAGTTTAAAAGATTCTTCATTTTTTTAAGAAAAAACAATGAAGTTTTGTTATTAATTTTTACTACCATAAATTATAGTTAGATAATTTTCATAAACAACAAACTAGAACTAACTTTAATTTCTAATTTAATTATTAATTAAATAAATAAGAATGTCAACTTTTTACAAAAGTTTAAAACAAAACATACATAAGATTATAAAAAAAATAAAAAGCATAAGAAAATTAACTCGTCAATATTAATTAATAATGGACAAACATTTAAAGATTAATAAGGGGACAATATGAGTAATTTTCACAATAAGACACCGCTTGAAATATTTAAACAAACAAATTCTTCTTCTAACGGCTTATCAACAAGCCAAGCCCTTATTCGCCTTAAAAAAAATGGATATAACGAATTGCCTGATAGTAAAAAGACAAATTATTTCTTAAAATTCTTATCTCAATTTAAGGACATAATGGTAATAATTTTATTAGTTGCAGCAGTTATTTCTCTAACTTTTGCAATGATTCAAAATAGCAAAACCGAACTAATTGATGCATTAATAATATTTGTGATAGTTTTGATAAATGCAACTTTGAGTTTTATACAAGAAATAAAAGCAGAAAATGCACTTGAAAGCCTAAAAAAACTATCCCAGCCATATTCAAAAGTAATTAGGGATAATGAAGAAAAAAAAGTAAAGACAAACGAACTTGTTGTTGGAGATATAGTTTTATTAGAAGCGGGAGATGTCGTGCCTGCTGACATTTTTTTGTTAGAAAGTGCTAGTTTAAAAGTTGACGAATCGTCCTTGACCGGAGAAAGTATTCAAAGCGAAAAAGTTACCGGAGTAGTTTTGCCAGAAAAAACTAGTTTAGCAGATAGAAAAAATATGTGTTTTTCTTCTACAATAGTTGCCTACGGGCGAGCAAAAGGAATTGTTGTATCAACAGGAAAAAATGCTGAAATTGGTAAAATAGCAAGTTTAATTAATGAAGAAAAGGAAGAAACTACACCGCTTGAAGCAAGTTTAAATAAGTTGGGAGAAGTTATAACATTTATTGTTATAGGTATTGCAATTATTATTTTCTTAGTAGATGTAATATTTGCTCACCAAGGCTACATCGACTCTTTTTTAACATCAGTTGCCATTGCAGTTGCGGCAATACCAGAAAGTTTACCTGCAGTTGTAACAATTATTCTTTCAATAGGCGTTACAAAACTAGCAAAGAAAAATGCAATCATTAAAAAAATTCATACAGTTGAAACTCTTGGTTGCTGTCAAGTAATTTGCTCAGATAAAACAGGAACAATAACTCAAAACAAAATGACAGTCCAAGAAGTTTATGTTAACGACAAAATTTATACTGATAGTTTAAATTCATTAAAACAAGAAAACATAGAAATTTTAAGATGTATGGTTTTATGTAATGACGCAAAAAAACAAGGAGAAGATTATTTAGGAGATTCTACCGAAACTGCTCTTATAAGATATGCCGATAAAATAAAGTATGACAAGCAAGTAATTGACAAAAAACATATAAGAATTGGCGAGTTGCCCTTTGACAGTAACAGAAAATTAATGAGCACCGTAAATGTTGTCGATGAGCAATTTGTTCAATATACAAAGGGTGCGATAGACGAACTTTTAAATAAATGCAACTACATACTTATCAACAATAAAATAAGAACTCTCACAGAACAAGATAGACAAAAAATAAGAAATCAAAACGATTTAATGTGTCAAAAAGCATTGAGAGTTTTGGGTTTTGCATATAAAAAATTAGAAAAAACAGGAAATAGTAATAGTTATAATAACAAAATAGAAGAAAATTCTCTTTGCTTTTTAGGACTTGCGGGAATGATTGACCCACCACGACCAGAAGTCTTTGACGCCCTAAAAAAGTGTAAAAGTGCTGGGATAAAAACAATTATGATAACGGGCGACCATAAGGATACAGCATATGCTATTGCAAAACAACTTGATATGGTTAAAACAAAAAATCAAGTAATAAATGGAAGTTATTTAGATAATTTTAGCGATAAAGAGTTAGTCAAAGAAATAAATAAATATAATGTTTTTGCTCGCGTTAGCCCTGAACATAAAGTAAGAATAATTAAGGCTTTAAAGGCTAACGGGAAAATTGTCGCTATGACAGGTGATGGAGTAAATGATGCCCCTAGTATTAAATGTGCCGACATTGGAATAGGAATGGGAGCAGGTGGAACAGATGTTACTAAAAAAGTATCAAATATGATACTAAGTGATGATAACTTTGCTACCATTGTAGTTGCAGTAGAAGAAGGTAGAAAAGTTTTTGGTAATATACAAAAAACAATTCAATTCTTATTAAGTTGTAATATAGCAGAAGTAATAGCAATCTTTCTATTGACCCTACTATTTCCACAATATGCTTTTTTAAGTGCCGTCCAAATTTTGTTTATTAATTTAATAACGGACACCTTCCCTTCCATTGCTCTTGGAGTTGACAGGGCTGAAAAAGACATTATGAATAAGCCACCCCGCAATCCAAATCAAAGCATAGTTGGCGGTAGAGTGGGTTTTGATATTGTTTATCAAGGAGTTTTTCAATCTCTAATTGTAATAGGCGTTTATCTAATGGGAATATTTTCTTTTAAGTCTAAGGAAGTTGCTTCTACAATGGCATTTTTGACATTAAACTTTATTCAATTATTTCATATGTATAATGTTCACTCAAATAAAAGCATATTTGAAGATAGTCCTTTTAAAAATAAATTCATTAACATTTCTTTCCTAATCGAAATTGGGTTGTTTATAATTATCTCTCTCTTACCAACATTATCAAACATTTTAGGTATGTATCCACTCTCAATATCACAATGGGCAATAGTCTTTTTAAGTTCGTCAATGATTATTCCTATTTGTGAAATATTTAAGTTTTTTCAAAATAAAAGAACTAAATCTTATAAATAATATTGTAAAAGAATTTAATTTAATTTAATTGGCCTTATTTTAAAAAAAATAGTGTATTATAACTATTTTTAAAATTCAAATTTAATTATTATAATTAGTAAAAAAGTAAAGAAAAAATTTTATTTTCTTTACTTTTTATAATTAGTTCACAAATTTTGCAAAATAAATTAGTATAAGAATAGGGATAAATCTAAACGAAATCTACAAATTTGGTCTTATTCGTGGCGGTTATGTTGGCAATAGTAACGATGCTGGACCTTTCTACTACATTAATAATAACATTCTCTCTACAACTTTTGCTTACTACGGGTTTCGCCTTTCCCTTACTTAGCAATTAGATTTTAATTGTATTAAAAATTTGTTCCTTAGCGTGTCTAAAAATTTATCGTTTGCCGTCGGTTTAGTAAATATTTGAAAGACTGACAGATATTGTAAGGGAATTTTTCCTTAATATTAAAGAATTTATTTTTATTTAGAGATTTGATTTTATAATCTTTTCATAGTCGCAGTTAGTTAGATATTTTAATGGAATATCAAACAGCGAATATGCTCCAAATTTATTTTCTTGTTTTAATTTGTAAACTGCAAGTGCACCCATAATCATAATTTCAGCGGTAAAATGGGGGTTGCTTTTAGTATTTAACCTAAATTCTAATTGAGTTTTGAACTTATCTAAAATTTCAAAATTTCTAATGACTATACCTTTATGATATAGTTTTTTTTGTTTATCTAAAATTTTTTTATTTGAAACAAACTTAACTATTGTTTTATAGCCTTTAAAATAATTTGGTATATTAACAATTTCATCTTTTATTTTTTGTTTATCTATATTGTTTGATACGCTCACAAAGCAAAGTCTTTTGTGCTTAACTGTGCTATCTGGTGTGTAATCACATAACTTCTTACATTTTTTTATTATTGCTTTATAAGGAATAGTATATTGTATCGCATTTTCTACACCACTGATTTGTCTAATTGCCTGACTATGACCTTGACTAACTCCGCTACCCCAAAAACAATTTGCAGTAAAATAAGAGGGCGAAATACTATTAAATAGCAACCTAACTAAACTTAATATTCCGGGGTCCCAACCGCAAGCATTAAGACAAACAGTTTCCCTTTCTTTTGCAATTAGGTCAAGTTTTGAGATATAGTCATAAAGTTTTGAGTGGGTATCAAAACTATCAATAAAACTATAATCTTTTATTATTTCATTGCCAATTTTTTCAACTCCGTCATAACTTCCAGCACACAAAAACAAAAGGTCAATCTTATCTTTATATTTTTCTAAATTATCTAATCTATCAACTTTAACTTCATACTGACTTTTCACAAACTTTCTCTTAGAAAAAATTGCGACAATCTTAAATTCTTTTCTTGTTCTTAAAATTTCTTCGACTGCCTTGCCTAAATTTCCATAACCTATAATACCGACATTAATTTGACTCATTTTTCTCCTTTTTTTATTTTTTTTGTTATAATGTTTTGTTTTTTTTGTTAAAAACTTTATAATATATCTAGTTGTTAAATTAAAGGTAGGTAAAAAATGTTCTTTCTTATTTTTGGTTTAATCTTATGTTTAGTGTCGACTTATATTTTCATAACCTTGCGTGTCAAAAAAGGTCAAACCGCAGGAGTTTTATCAAAAACGGTGGCTTCGTTTTGCTTTATTGCTTTTGCCTTTATGCTCCAAGCAAATAAAAGCGGACTAAATCAGCAGTCAAGCCTTGCTATAACATTCATCTTGCTTGGGTTAATATGCGGACTTATTGGAGATATTTTACTTGACTTAAAAGTTATGTATTCTTTCCACAAAGACCAATATTTGACAGGTGGAATGATTGTCTTTTCGCTTGGTCATATTTTTTATATAACTAGCCTTTTTTTAGTTTCGTATCCTTACCAAGATGTATTAAAATATCACTTGCTCGACATTTTTTTAATTACCCTTTCTTCTATCGTTCTTATGATATTAATATGGATTTTTTCTAAAAAAGTTGCAAAACTTGAATTTGGTAAATTTACGGGACTTGTCAACCTATACTCATTTATCTTAATATTTACTACAATACTTTCAATCTATTTGTCTTTTATAATAACTGAGATTCCAATGTATATCTTAGCAATAGGTTTTGTATTATTCCTTCTTTCTGACTTAATTTTGTCTTTACAATATTTTGGCAACAAAGAACAAAATAAAGTTATGATTGTCCTAAATCATACACTTTATTATATGGCGCAAATTATCATAGCAATGTTTATTTATTTTATTTAAAAATTTTTATATAAACAGTTTAGAAAAAATAATTTACATTATCTAAAAATGTTTATTTTAAAGTGGAGTAAATATGAAAATAATTTTTGTTAGACATGGTAAATCAAATATTAATACTAGTAAATTAAATTTTTTAGGTCATTTGCAAATAAAGTTGGCTCAGTATTTTTTAAAAAATGAAAAAATAGACTGCATTTTTTGTTCCCCACAAACAAGGGCATTGCAGTCGGCTAATATAATAAATAAAAAAATTAATGTTCCGCTTTTAATAACAGATGAGTTTGACGAAAGACAGGTGTTAGAAAAAGAGCAAGAAGAAAAATTTATGAAAGAGTTTCAAGAAAACTATTTTAATTACTCTTTCAAAACAACAAATTATCAAAG
This sequence comes from uncultured Christensenella sp., assembly GCA_949296965.1. Lineage (GTDB taxonomy): Bacteria > Bacillota > Clostridia > Christensenellales > UBA1242 > UBA7862. The sequence goes on from CASFQL010000021.1 coordinate 32,136, forward strand.
TTGTAAAACATTTATTGATAAAGTCTTTAAAAAGTTAGATGAAATAGTCCAAAATAAAGAAAATTATGAAACAGTAGTTATAGTTGCTCATAACTCAACATTTTATGCTATTAACGCCTATATTAATAAAATTCCTAAAAACAATATAATTAATTTTGTTTCTTGTAACTATGGAGATGTAATAAAATTTCACATTTAAAAATTTGTCAATTATCTTTTTTAAAACTTAAAATATATTTAAAATAAAAAAATTTTTAGTTAAGAGCATTAACTAAAAATTTTTATTTTATAAGTATTGTTAATAATAAATTTGATTAACTAAAAACTTTAATTTAAAAAATTACAAAAAAATATTATTAAATTTCGTAAGAAATAAAAAAATTAATGACTAAATCTTAATTATTAGATATTAAAATAACTAGAATAATTAGAAAAAACATTTATAAACAAAAAAGTATTTATTTTAAAAATAGTTTTACAAATTTAAAATAACTTTTAAAAATATTTTAGTAACTACTTTTTTTAAAAATAAGTTTTCTTTTCTTACTCAACATGGTTTCTAAGTTCGTTTGCTCTATCACAAAGCATTTGAGAAATTTCATCGTCGGTTTTATTTAATGTCATAAGGTATGAATATTTAACTGCCTTATCCATTACAAAAGTCCTTTTCTTTTTGACAAAATATGACACATAGATATCAACATCAATGCCAATTTTGTAACACAGTTTTGCAAGTAATAGATATCCATTAAAAAATTGAATTATTTTGTCGTGGTAACCATTGCTTGAATCTTCTGGAAAAATTAAAATATTTTGTTTGTTTTTTATAACTTCAATACTAGTTTGTATTGACTTCTTTAATCTATAATCGTGGTATGTTGGAATAAGTTGCAAGCCTTTATAAAACATATTTGCTAGTGGTGCTGCAATTAAACTAAAAACTTTTGCAAAAAATTTATTCCAATGTTTTTTCTTATAGTAATAAATTTCAGATAAATACTTATAAACGCTTTTTAACCCATCATTCATTTCGTGCGTGCCCCAAATTCTAAAAGGACAATCAAAATAAATTTCATAAGATAGTGGGGCTTTTGCTCCAACATGATTGCTTAATATTATTGAACTTTCTTTTGGTTTCTCGCCAAGATATACAAATCGTGGTCTTCTAATAAAAATTCTTAAAAAAGATTTTACAAAATTAAACCATGGTTTCTTCTTTATTTTCACTTCTCTTTTCCTTTAATCATTGTTTACTTTATATTAATAAATAAATTAAAATTTATCAATCTTTTTTAGGTAGTTTATTTTTATTTTACATTTATTTCATTTTGTAAAAAATACTTAATTGATTAAAGATTTTTAAATTATTAAAGATTCTTAATTGTGTATGATATCTATAACAATTTTTAGTTTATCAAAACTATTTAAATAAAATTAAAGGAATTTACTATGGCTATTTATATTGAAAAATTTATTTTACTTAAAGTGGTGGAAACTTAAATACACAAAACTATATTATAAATTTTTTAAAGAAAACAGAGAGTGTTTAAAATTAAAAGATTTATTAATAATTTAACGCAGATTTTGTAAGTTTGTTAAATATTTTTATGAATTTACTTATGACTTTAAATATAAGTTTTAAGTCTAAATTCATTATTAATTTAGACAGAATATAAGTAAAAAATTTATTAAAATAAAAGATTATAAATAAATATTTACTAAAAATAAAAAATTTATCTTTTGGCTTTATTATTAATAACTACATTTATAAAAAGTTTACGACACAAATAAAAATTTTTGTGTTATAATTTTATTTTTTTGTTTAGTTATTTAGATTTTTATGCTAATCTATTATTAGATTAATAAAGGTAAAAAAATGAAAAGTGTAACTAAAAAAATAACCATTATATTTATTAGTTTAATACTAATGTTTTTTCTAACAATTTTAATCTATTATTTTGTAAATTGTCACAATTCTAATTTGTCAGTTGCTGACCAAACTCTTTATAGAATTAATCAAATTAGAAAAACACCAAATACTAAAACTGAAAATGTTGATGGTAATATTTATTATATGTCAAATAGTGGAAACGATAGTGCTGACGGCAAAACTCCACAAACTGCGTGGAAAACGCTATCTAAACTTCAATTAGAGTTTTCTAATTCAATAGAAAGTGGAGATTGTATTCTATTTAATAGAGGAGATGTTTTTAGGGGAAATATTACGGTTAGTAAAGATAATATTTTGATAGGCTCATATGGAGATGAGAAAAAATCAAAGCCAACAATTAATGTTTCAGCATACAATTCTGCCATTGAAGGAAGTTGGCTTGAAGTAGAACCTAATATTTGGAAATATGATAAACAAATAAGTTCTGATGTTGGAGCAATTTGGTTTTTTAAAAATGATTTTTCACTTTCAAATAAGCACGATTGGAGCGACTATTCATACGAGATAGGACAAAAAATTTCGTTTGATGAGAGTTTTGACGAAACTAACTTAGACTTGTCTTCAATTCTTACTAACGACTTAGAGTTTTATCACACAGGAAAAGCAAGTAGCGGAATAAATACGGGCGAATATGTTTTTGTCTATTCTAAAATAAATCCACAGTTAAGGTTTGATAAAATAGAGTTTTCAACAGGAGTAAACGGTATTTATGGTAGAACAAATCTAGTAGTTGATAATATCAAAATCGTTTTTGCTGGAAATCACGGAATAGGCACAGGTAGTGTAGCGAATTTAACCGTTACAAATTGCGAATTTGGCTATATTGGCGGTTCTAGGCAAAATCAAAATAATGTAAGATTTGGCAATGCAATAGAAATTTATGGCCAAGTTACTGAAACTAACGGCTATAAGATAGAAAACGGTTTTGTTGTAAAAAATAATTATATTTATGAAGTTTATGATGCAGGAATAACCTTTCAATATACAGCAAATTCATTTAAAACAGTGGTTGAAAATGTAGAATTTTCAAATAATGTTGTTGAAAAGTGTAATTATAGCATTGAATATTGGAATGTTCCCAAGTCGTCAACACAAGATAAAGAAGATTCATATATTAAATTTTTCAAAATAAATGATAATATTTTTAGATATTCTGGAGTTGGGGTTTGCACAACTCGCCCTGATAAAGGAGAGTCTGCTCATATTAAAACTTGGGTGCATGACGAAAACTATGAAAACAAAATCACAGGATTTTTTGAAATAAAAAATAATTTATTTTATTCGTCTTCGGAACAAATGCTCGCAATATATGCGTGCAATGAGAACTCTCTTCCTAAGTTTAATAATAATAAATTTTTTAATGACGAAAAAATTTCACTTGGCTATATTTACTATAAAGGAGTGCCAAAAAAAGTCATTCCCTATGTAAAATCTAAAATAACGAAAGTTTTACCTAATAATGAAGTTGTTTACACCACAAACTTAGTCGAAAAAGTTATGAGCGGAAGTAGTAAAGATGTAATGTGGAATTTTGATATGAAAACGGGACTTCTTACTATAAGCGGTAGTGGCGAAATGCAAGATTATTCACTTAATAATTTACCTAATTGGACTAAATATTCTAACTTTGTAAACGAAATTAAAATAGAAAAAGATATTACCAAATTAGGAGCATATGCTTTTTACAATTTAACATATGTTGAGAAAATTCAAATTGATAGTGCAAATCTTCAAAATTTAAGTAATGATAAAGTAAATTTTAATGATGGTAATAATTTTACATTTTATAAAACAGGTAGAAATTGGTATGGAATTGAGGTGATATTCGGAGAAAAAGTTACAAGAGTCCCAAATTTTTTGTTCTGGCCATCTTCTTCAAATAGCGAAAGCCCATATGTAACTAACATTCAATATAAAGGAAACAATATAAAAGAAATAGGTAATCATGCTTTTTCTGGGATAAATTGTTCAAGCATAACAATTCCCGAAGGAGTAGAAATCTTAGGAGTATTAGCAGTTAGTAATTCTTCAACTTTAAAATCAATTACTTTACCAAACTCTCTACTAACTTTATCTAGTTGGGCTTTGGCGGGCAATTACTACCTTGAACAAGGAACAATAGGGTCTAACATTGACAGGTTAGAAAATAATTTATTTTTTAGTGATGTAAATTTAAAACAAGTAATAATAAAAGGAGATATAAGTCCAACATCTAACATCTCAAACATCTTTCCTAACGAAGCCACGAATATTACACTTTACGGGAATGATACAGTAAAATCATTTGTAGAAAGATATAACCAATCAGGTCAACTTCCCCAACTAACTTACTCTCCATTAAATTAGTATTAGTAAATGTAAATCTAACCAAAACCAGAACAATTCATATTACTACAATTAATTTACAAAAAACATTTCTAATTTATAAAAACAAATTTTAGAAAAATAAAAACTAAAAAAACTAAGATACAAATTTATAAAAACAAAAAAATTATCTTCACAATTTTTACTCACAAATCTTTTAAATAATATTTCTATAAAATTTATTCCCCTTTTGCTTGTATTTTATAAAATTTTGTTTTTGATTTTATAATATACTATGGTTGTATATTTATTAATTAAATTTAAATAATATTGTTACTTAACCATTCCTATGAAATAACCAATAAATAAAATTTAGCACTGAAATTTTATTAAAAAATTAATAATATAAAAAAGTTGATACTTTTATAATTTCATCAACTTATAGTTATCTTATATATGAGGCATTAGTCCCAAAAATTTGTTTTAGTTCATCTACAAAATAATTAATTTCAATTAAATCGCGTAAATTTAATGTTAATTTATAATTTACTGAATTTCCAGGATTCATCGCAACTAATTTTTTTAATTTACCATTTACATCCAGGTATTGACTTTTTTTCTTATGATCATAGTAACTCTTGCCTGAAATAATCTTATAATAAATTTTATCAGTTGTTAACCCTATTAAAATAATATAATTATGGTTATAAATTGGGTTTATTCCATTAAATTGAAAAGTGTTGTTTTTCATCCCTTTACGAGCAGTTTTTATTTCAATCTTTTTGCCATTAGATATAATATCATACTCATCATGAATTATCTCTTTATTCTCATCTTTTATGGGAATATTGTTTTCATGGAAAACTCTTTTTACAAAAGATTCGCCTATTTGCCCAATTGCATTTCCTTCAAAAATCATACTATTACCATCTCCCCTAGGATTATGCAGATGTTTACCTTTATACACTATGTAAAATTTACTAGCATAGTCTATTTCAAATGTCTCAACATCATTTAATACTCCATCAATGTCCACGCCAATTCTCATTTTTCCTCCACTTAAAAAAGTCTATTATATAATAAATAACAGAATAAATATTAATTTTAAAAAAATTTTGCATTGCTTTCACTTGTTCATTTTAAAAAAATTCATAAATAATATCACAAATTTAGGTTAAACCGAAATAAATTCACAATAATTTGTTTGCTCTAGTAAATAAGGTTACCATAAGACTTAATACAAGTGTTTATCCACCTTTCAAAAATATTTAATAAAACATAATTACGACTAAAATTCTCTACTTTATTAGTAATTGCACTATTTATCTCAATTTGCAAAGCCCAAACATTATCAAACTCTCTTGTAATAGAACTACAAATTGTGTTAGCGTTTGCCATAAACGGCTTGTCTATAGATACTTTAAAGCCCTTTTCTGCGAGTAAATTAAGTAAATCATCAAATAATTTAATGTTTTGTTTAATGTTATATCCTAAATGTATCCCAAGATTAACATCACAATCCCTATTTTGTGCTAACCCGTGAAAATCCAATAAGAATTTTATTTTTTCGTTTTTTATCAAATTTTTAATATTATCCTTGTATAAACTATTTGTATCAAAATTTACATCATCATTATTATTTTTAGTTTTAACAATCAAAAAACTATTAGTGCGTTGTTGTAAATATAAAGCAGTTGGTAAAGAACCAATTTCTGGCGCTTTATATTTTCCTAACCTAATCTGAAAGACTGCGTGCGGTACAGATAATAAAATATTATTCTCTCCCTTTAATATCACGTGGTCTTTTTTGTTATACTCTTGTAGAAAAATTTTTCTATTCTGTTTAAATTTATTAAAAGTCAATCTCTGCATAAATTTATTATATCATAACTTTAAATTTTAACCTACTACTTTACTCTCCATATCTTTTAGATTTTTGTGTTAATAAATTGCTCAACAAAAAATTACTATAATCTTTATATTTATTAAAATCTTTTTATTTTTAATCTTTTTTAAAATAATTTATCATTAAACAAAAAACTGTAAAAATATAAAATATATTAAAATATGTTGCAAATTGATAAAAATAAAGAAAATAAATAAAGTAATACTAATAATTACCTACAAAATTTAAACTATAAATATTAAGTAACAACATAATCTCACAATATAAAAAACCACCCATACTCTCTAGTACGGATGGACAAGTTCATGGCGGAGAGGACAGGATTCGAACCTGCGGTTGGTTGCCCAACACGCGCTTTCCAAGCGCGCACTTTAGACCACTCGGACACCTCTCCATAGGTATATTATTTTACTATATACTTTTGTTTTTTGCAATAATATTTTTGCAATTTGCTTTTTATTATTTTTTTTATTTCTTTTTAAAAAACATTTAATAATTATTTTATTTCTTAAAAAATTAAAAAATATTTTTTAGTTATTTTGTTAATTAATAATTCTACTAAATAATTAAAAAATATAATATGATTTATATTCAAATGTAGTAATAATTTTAAAAGCACTTTATATTAACATATAAACAAACAAAAATTAACTAAAAACTCTAATTAAAATAATTAATAAGTTTATTTTTTTGTTTTAATAAAATGACTTGAAAAGCAAATAACAACTATTTAATATTAATAAAATCATTATCAAAGGCTTATTACCATTATGCAACATCACATCAGTAAATGAAATAACATCATAATTTTAAATAATTTTTATTTATTTTTCTATTAGGAACTAAAATATCTTTAATAATTTTTTTTAGTAAAAATTTAATTATTAAATAAAAAAGGAATATATAATAAAATTATTTAAAGCAAACAAACAAATTTTAGCAGTATAACTAACAAATCTTTTAATTAATATTAGAAAAAAATTAAAACAATAAATAAAATTTTTTATTTAATACCTTTTATTTTTTAATATATTACATTATGATAATATGATAAAATTGTAAAAATAAAAACAAACTAGGTTAAATATTTTTTTAAATACAGACTAGGTTAAATATTTTTTAAAATAAAATAAGTTAAATATTTTTTTAAATAAATTAGACTAAATATATTTTTTAAACTAGACTAAGTATATTAAACAGACTAGGCTAGAAAATTTTTAATAAAATTGACTAGATAATTTATTTTTTTCTAAGCATTGATAATATTACAGACAAAATAGTAAGAATTTGCAAAGGTAGTCCAATAATATAAACTAGCCAAATATTATAACTTTGAAAAACTAAACTAATTGCTAAAATAGTAGTCCATACAAGAAAAGATGCAAAAATTCCACACAATAAAATTTGTTTCCAACATACAGAAAATATTAATAATATTAAAAAAGTTATTGGAATTGGAATGATAAAGCAGAGCCAAGTATTTTCTATTCCCTTAATATAAAATAAAATAACAAATATTATTGTTGCTATTAACCAAACAAAGACGCAAGACAAGAGCGAAAGTGTTACTCTTAATTTAACGCGTTCGCTTTTAGGTTTAGTTTCCCTATTTTCATATAAAATATCTTCTATCCTAACACCATAAAAACTTGCGACTTTCATCAAAACTTCAACACTTGGGACACAAGTACCTTTCTCCCATTTTGAAATTGCCTTGTCAGAATAATTTAATTGATTAGCAAGTTGTAGTTGGGTTAAATTATTTTGTTTTCTAAGTCTTATTAAATTATTTGCTATAACCAAATTAAGTTCGTTCATACGAATATTTTACAATATTTTTTAGGTTATATCAACTAAAATAAGTCATAAAAATCAAACTCTACTTTTAAGAGAGTTACTATATTTTCATTCTACAAGCAAACTCTATTATGGAGAGAGTTAAAACAAAGTAGTAGAATAAAAGTTTTATAAAAATAAACTAAAATATTCACAAAAGTGAGGTGCGATATGAAAATAGCATTATCTTGTGAAACGACAGTTGATGTAACTAATAAAATTTTAGAAGAAAATGAAATTCACACAATTCCATTTACAATATTGCTGGGGGATAAAACTCTGCAAGATGGGCCTAGTGTTGCAAGCGAAATTTTTAGTTATGTAGAAAAAACAAAAGAACTTCCTAAAACTTCGGCAGTCAACCAAGAGCAATTTAAGGAATATTTTGAAAACTTACTAAAAGATTACGATGCAATTATACATATTTCATTATCTTCAAGTATGAGTAGTGCCTGTGATAACGCAAGAAAAGTTGCAGATTTGATTGGCAGGGATAAGATTAAAATAATTGATAGCAAATCTTTATCAACGGGCATTGCCCTTCTTGTATTGTATGCTAGAAAACTTATAGATGAAAAACTATCCCTTGATGAGATTGAGCAAAAGATAATGAATAGAATTCCATTTGTTCAAGCAAGTTTTGTAATAAATAGGCTCGAATATTTATATAAAGGCGGAAGATGTAGTTCTTTGCAATATTTTAGTGCTAGTCTTTTGAAAATTAAACCTGAGATAATTGTAGAAAATGGAAATATGAAATCTGCAAAAAAATTTTTTGGCAGTTCATCGGGGGCAATAAGAAGTTATTTTTATGATATTCTAAAAAAATTTAATAAACCTGACCTAGAAAATGTTTTTATTACTTATTCAACCGCTAGCGAAAAAGATATAGAATTTTTAAAACAAGAACTTACTAAATTAAATTTTAAAAATATTTACATTACGGTCGCTGGTGGAACTATTTCCAGCCATTGCGGGCCAGACTGTTTGGGAGTTTTATATATTAATGATGGAGAGAAAACTTTAAGTTAAATTTTAAAGAGTATACCTAAAATATTTAATATCTTATACAATATTTGTCTTTAATGATATTTATCTTATTTTATCTGTGTTTAACATTTATCTTTTTTGTCTTTATGTAATAATGTTTATCTTTTTTATCTTTATATAATATTTATCTTGTATATTTGTATAATGTTTATCTATTATATTTCTGTATAATATTTATCTATTTAAGTTTATATAATATTTATTTATACAATTTCAAATATTTAGTAAAAATTATTTTATTATTCTTCTATAATAATAAAAAATTTCATAAAATTTAAAAATCACGATTAAGCATTTATAAAAGTAAAATTGCTCACAAATAATCAAAAAGCAATTAAAAAAATTAGCAATATAATTTAATTATGTTACTATAAAAAATTAACTATTTTGATAATTCAAAAATCAACTAGCCTTATAAAACATAAAAGTTATAAATTGAAAAAGTCTATGCCTATTCCCTTCCCGTCAAGGTAAATTATGGCATATTCATTATTTTTTAAAGCCCCCGGATTTAACAATGTTACACCATCTTTCATTTGTAAAGACTTTTGATGAGTATGCCCATAGCAAACAAGACTTATACCGTGTTGTTTAGCATATTCAAATAGATTAGAAGTGCCTAATTTTACTTTAAACTGATGTCCGTGTGTTATCATAATTTTTACATTATTTAAAGAAAAAATTTGAGTTAATGCTTGGTCTGCAAACAAATCACAATTCCCGCTGACAATCTTAGTTTTTATGTTCTCTAAATCGTCTAAAACTTCTAAATCTCTTATTCCATCACCTAAAAAAAATAAGTAATCAAAACTATTTTGATTTATTACTTTTTGAACTTTTCCCTTATTTCCGTGGCTGTCGCTTATTACACAAATTTTCATAAATTCACCTATCTAACTTTTATTTTATAAAAATCTACGCATAATGTAAAGTTAATTATTTTAGCATTTTTTTATTTACAAAATGTCGTCTGCATTACATATAATGATTTGTAATTTTAAAAAAAACTAAAAAAATTACAATTTTCTTTTGCAAACATTCTTTGGTTGTGATAGAAAAATATTGTGGTGTAAAATGAAAAAAGGTATTAGTTTGTATTTTGGGTTTTATTTGCCGATTGAGAAAAGAGTTGAACTTATAAAAAGTGCTGGATTTGACTGCGTAATTTCTAATGCTGATAAAAAATTTAATGATAATAGCAAAAGAAAATTTTTACTTCAATGTAAGTTAATTAAGAAAAATAAGTTGCGGTTTTCAAGCCTACATATGTCTTATTCAATAAAAGAATTGCCTTGTTTTTGGAAAAACACAAAACTAGGACATAAATTAGAAAAAAATTTAATTAGAGATGTAAAAATTGCTAAAAAATTTGGGTTTAGTTGCGTTGTCGTTCATCTTATGGGGCAACCAAATCAAATTGGACTAGATAGATTAAAAAGAATCTTAAAGGTTTGTAAAAAAGTTAAAATTCCACTTGCAATAGAAAATATTGATGAAAACGATTGTTTGTTTTATGTATTTAAAAATATTAATGATAAATATTTAAAGTTTTGCTTTGATATCGGACATCAAAATATTTATGATAAAGATATTGATTTTTTAGAACTTTTTAAAGACAAATTGATAGCACTTCATCTACACGACAATATGGGAGTTAATGACGACCATACCCTAAATAGATACGGAAGTATTAATTGGAGAAATTTTGCTAGAAAAATCGCTAAAATTAACCCAAATATATGTTTAGACTATGAAATATTGATGAAATTTAAAAAAGACGAAACAGCAAGTCAAGTTGTTAATCTTACTTTTAATCAAGCCTTAGAACTTGAAAATATGATTAATGAGGAAGTTCTAAAACTAAAACAAAATTATTAATTGATGTTTTTATTTGGAAAAATTTTGATTATATTATAAAATTATTTTGAGAAAGGATAAAAATATGAATTTAATTGTTTGTGTTGATAGAGAAAATAATATTTTAAAAGAAAGCATAATATTAAAATATTTAGGGGCAACAAAGTTAGTTAATGATTTGATTTATAACAAAACCATAGTCTATTCTTTACCTTCTCAAAAATTAAAAGATAGTTTTAAACATTGTAAAATTTTTTCGTTAAAGATTAACGAAAATGATAATAATTTAATTCCAAGTTATTTAAAAGATGACTTATATTTGTATGACCAAATAACTAGTTTTGAAGCATTATTTAATTTGAATGAAGTTACAATGCAGGATAATTTATTTGTCCTAACTGAAAAATATGCTAATAATTTAATAGACTTTGTTGATAAAGTTTTTATAATAAAATTTAACATTTTAAAAGATGGCGAATTTGTTTTAGAACATTTAGAAAACAGCACTTCTTGGAAACTAGATTATGCTAATGACCCTTATTTTGAAAAAAATAAAGACTATTGTTTATTAGTTTTTAAAAATCAAAATATAAAACAATTTTTTGAAAAAAAAGAACTTCCATTTTAGTTTTTTTGTGAAATTTTAAATAAAGTTAAGTTTTTAAAGAAGTTTTAACTTTAAAGATTATTTTAAAAATTATAAAGATAATTTATTTATAAATTTTTAAGTTTTGATTTAAAAAAAATATTTTTTATTTTATTTATCTTAAAATAACAATAGAGAAAAATTATGTGCCAAAAGCAAAGCTTTTGCATAAAGTTTTCTAAAACTTTATGGTAAAATTTTTTAAAAAATTTTACGCACATAATTTTTTTATTTTTACTACTTTTTCACATAATTCAAATTTTTTAGAATTTCTTTTTCAATAAATTTTTAAAAAGTTAAAATATTTTTTAATTTAATAAGAAACTAATTACTCTCAATTTCTTTTATTATTTTTTCTCTTAATTTATCAATTCCCTTAAAGTCCATATTTCTTATATAATATTCTTCAACTTTTTTGTGATAAATTTTTGCATTGCTAATACTTTGACCTGCAAGAGTTAGTAGTCTATCCATTATTTTTTTATTTTCAAAAGAGTTTTGCCAAATATTATTTACTATCAAAATGTCAAGTTCATTAACATATATACTTTCCCTATGACAACAATCAAGTAAAGATAGAAATGATACAAACTCTATTTTTCTTTCTTGTAAATAATTAGCAATATAATTTAAAATTTGCACGCCAATAAAGTAGTTATCACTATTTAAGTTGACTATTTTTTTAAAATTATTTCTTTCTTGGAAAGTTTCAATCCCATTAGCCCCTAAATACGACAAAAACAATTTTCTCTGTTTGCCTTTTTTTCTAGTCTTATTAAGTCCTAATTTTGAGAGCAATCTTTTACCCTGTTTTTCTACTTCATTTTTATCAATATCAAAAAGCAAATTTTCTAGTTTTACTAATTCTCCGACACAACTTAAATATCCATAGCCTAATTTAAAGTTTAAACTTTTTTTGCTAAGTAAGTTTTCTATTTCTTCTTTGTTTTCTTTAACCCCACTACCGATAAAGTCACCTATATTCACAATTTTTTCTTTAACTTGTGGAATACTTGCTTCTGTCACATGCGGAGCTGTTCCGTCAACAATAGAAATTTTTTTCTCAACAATTCTCACTCCATCAAGACTTTCCATATCTGACGAGCAATAAAAATATTCAATGTTATAACCTTGATTTTCAAAATACTCGCCAATTTTTTTCATAAAAGAACTTTTACCTGTTCCCGGTCCGCCTTTTAAAATATAAACAAAATCATCTTTTGTATAATAAATATTATCAAAATAATTTTTAAATCCTTGGCAGGTATTACCTGCCCCAAAACATACTAATTTTTTCATATTATTATTTTATTTTTTTTAAAAAATTATTGTTACAAAAAAGTAACATTAGACCTTGAAATGACATAAGGTGATTTGTAAAGGACGATTAAAGATGAAAAATTTATTTTTAGACTTAAAAGACAAAAGAATAAACTTTATAAAAAAAGATTTTGAAGAACTAGGCTATAAAGTTTTTGATTTTGAAAAAGATATAAATTTTATTACAAATAATGATGTATGTGTTCTTTCCCCTGCTTACAAGTGGAAAGAAGAAATATTTAATAAATTACCAAACAAAATTAAAATATTTGGTGGTAATATTGACGAAAATTTACTTAAAACAAAACAAATTAATTATTACAACTTAATGAGAAATGAAAATTTTGTTTTAACTAATGCAAATTTTACCGCGGAAGGATTTTTGGTCGATTTAATATCAAATACTAATTCTTCTATTTATGAACAAAACATTTTAATTTTAGGAAGTGGTAGAGTCGCTAAGGCAGTTGCTTATCTTCTTTTAAAACTAAATGTTAACTTTGATATAGCAATGAGAAATGAAAAAGAATGTAATCATTTTAAACTTATTTGTAAAAATACTTACAATTTTAATGAATATAAAGACAAATTAAAAAACTATGATGTAATTATCAATACAATTCCACAAATTTTATTTGAAAAAAATGATAAAAATCTTTTTAAAACAAATTGTGTATTATTTGAACTCGCATCTATTAAGTGTTTAAATTTAAATGATTTTAGTAGCGTTAATTATATTCTTTGCCCAGCACTTCCTGCTAAATATATGCCAAGGTCTGCTGGAAAATTAGTTTTTGAAATAGTTAAAAATTATTTACAGGGAGAAATTTAATAATGAATATTGGTCTAGCAATAACAGGCTCTTTTTGCACTTATAGTCAAATTTTAGAGCAAATAAAATTTTTAGTAGAAAAAGGAAATAATGTAATTCCTATCGTTTCAAACGAAGTATTTTCTATTGATACTCGTTTTGGGAATGCTAATGAATTTATAAATAAACTTGAAGAAATTACAAAAAATAAAGTCGTTCATACCATTGTTGAAGCAGAACCACTTGGCCCTAAAAATGCAATAGATGTGTTAGCAATAGCTCCTTGCACTGGTAACACTCTTGCTAAACTCGCTAACGGACTTAGTGATGATGCCGTTACTATGTCTAGTAAGGCTCATATGAGAAATTATAAGCCACTTGTTATTGGTTTATCTACAAACGATGCTCTTGGACTTAATTTACAAAATATTGCAAAACTTATGAATGCTAAAAATGTTTTCTTTATACCATTTAGACAAGATGCACCTAACACAAAACCTAAGTCTATGATTGCTGATTTTAGTTTGTTATATGACACAATTTTAAGTGCGATAGAAAATAAACAAATTCAACCTATTATACTAGGGACGAAGTAGAATTAACGGACTTTGTGCTGTGAAAAGTTTGAAAAACTTTTCACGGTGAAGTTTTTTAAAACTTCACACAAAAGTGAAACTTTTGGCACAAAGTCCATTTTTACTAATATAGTTGTAGTAAATATTATTATTCTCTTAGAATTCCACTTTTATATTTAATATGTTAAAGCAGATAAGAAATTATCTAAACAAAAACACCAAACTAAAAATGCTTAAAATTTTAGAAAATAAATCTTTATAATATGAATATAATTCATCTAATAATCATACAATAAAATAAAATTAAGTGTTGACAAAATAAACACAAATGAATATAATAATAATGTTCTTATCGCGGGGTGGAGCAGTTGGAAGCTCGCCGGGCTCATAACCCGGAGGTCGAAGGTTCGAGTCCTTCCCCCGCAACCAATTTATTTAGGAAGACTAATAGTCTTTCTTTTTTTTAAATCACTATTTAATTTTATAATCTTAAAAATGAGAATTTGACACTAAAACTTGTAATTGACATATTCCCTGTTTTATCCTTTTACAAAGGAGAATTATATGAATAAGCAGGAATATTTATTTGAAAAAGTTTCTCAAATATTTAATGAAATGGAAAATATAAAATATGCGTTAAAAAAACTTTCTAATCCAACTGAGATTATCTCGCAACTTGACTTAATAAAAAATAACATACAAACTCTATCAAGTAACATTTCAAACAATACTCAAAATATTACCGAAATTAATTCTAGTATTGCCGAAATAAATAGTGATATTGAAAGTATTAATCAAACAAATTCGTCTATGCAACAAAGCATTACCAACAATACAAATAATATAGATTCAATTAATGGTAGGCTTACCCAAGCAATCAACAATATTTCAGCATTAGTCCAAGATTATTCTGACTTTTCTGATTCACTTACTGCATTAAATAACTTATTTTTAGAACTTAACCAAGACATTTTAGAACTAAATGACACTACAACTCAAATTTCTTCTAACTTAACTTCTAGTGTTTCTACACTTGAACAATCAATTGAAGATACAAATACACAACTTACCCAAAAAATAACTCAAAATGAAAATAGTATATCTACAATTAATCAAAACATTACCGAAATAAATAGTGATATTGAAAGTATTAACCAAACAAATTCGTCTATGCAACAAAGCATTACCAACAATACAAATAATATAGATTCAATTAATGGTAGGCTTACCCAAGCAATCAACAACATTTCAGCATTAGTCCAAGATTATTCTGACTTTTCTGATTCACTTACTGCATTAAATAACTTATTTTTAGAACTTAACCAAGACATTTTAGAACTAAATGACACTACGACTCAAATTTCTTCTAACTTAACTTCTAGTGTTTCTACACTTGAACAATCAATTGAAGATACAAATAACCAAGTAACAACAAATCAACTTAATATCGCTCAATTAAATCTTTCAATGGACGAATTTCATCAAAGTGTTGAAAACTCCATTGATAATATGAACACGAGAATAATTGATGTTGAAAGCACAAGGACAAAAACTGACGCATCAAATTTAACTTCTAACAATGTAACAAGTTGGAGAGAAAAACTTGGAATAAGTGAAAGCGTTATAAATTTCAATAACATAGAGCAAATGGAAGTAGTATATGATATTAATGATTCAACAAAATTAAAATTAGGAGAACTTACCTATAAAAATGGTATCCCAACTCAGATTGATATTTGTATAGGCGTTAACTTTTCAAAATATAAAAGACTAAGAATCTATTATAGTCATAACGGTTATCAATATTCTATAATAGGCGAAGTCGATTTAACTATACCTCTTTCAACAGAATACCCTGACAACAACAGGGCAACATTTACTGAAATGACGTCTACTGCTGATAAAAATTATCTCTTTATTTCTGGCATTGTCACATATAATAGATTTTACATTAATAGCAATGGTTATATTTCGCGTTCTAGTAATGCAGTAAATAACAGACCAACTTCATCAAATCCTAAATATTTCGTTTACAGAATTGAAGGAATTTATTAGAAAATAATAAAATATTAAACAATAAAAGTTTTATGACTTTATAAACTCATAAAAACGACAAAAACTCTTACAAATCTAGTAAGAGTTTTTATTTTTTAAAACTATTATTTACTAAAAATTATTCTTCGATTATTCCTTCAACTTGTATTTGAGACTTATCACCTTTTTCATATTTGATATTAATAATTCCCGTTGCGTCTTTTATATCACTTTCACAAGATTTAACAAAATCAATATTATTAGTCGTTATTACTGCTCTTTCAAGTTTTGTTTTAAGACTAATCTTATTGTCTGTCTTAAAGCCCCTAACCTGCGAAACTATACTACAAACTTCATCACCATTCTTAATTAAATCTATATCTTCA
Organism: uncultured Christensenella sp.; assembly: GCA_949296965.1. Classification (GTDB taxonomy): domain Bacteria; phylum Bacillota; class Clostridia; order Christensenellales; family UBA1242; genus UBA7862. Next base: position 48,812 of record CASFQL010000021.1, read on the forward strand.
TCAATAATAGGCTTAGCAAATTCGAGCAAATGTATACTTTTTGCTTTTATACTATCTTTAAAAGTATTTTGATAAATCTCCTCTGTAATGTGTGGAAGATAAATGGCAAACATTTTTAATGTTTCAAGCAATACATTATAGAGAGCAAATTGACCACTCTTTTTTGCTTCTTCCCCATAAATTTCAGGGTTATACAAACGAACCTTGGCAAGTTCAATATAGTTATCGCAAAAATTCCAAAAGAAACTTTCAAGTTCGTTCATAGCAAGCCCTACTTCGTATTTTTCAAAATAATTTTTAAATTTTTTTGACATTTGACTAAATTTTGATAAAATCCACCTGTCTAGTGGCAATAATTTTGTTTTACAATCTGGCTCATAATTTTCAATAAATAACCAAACAAATTTTGATGCATTATATATTTTATTTACAAGCCTTGCACCTATTTTAAACTTGTCTTCGCTATATAAAATATCTCTACCAAGAGAGCCCGTTGCAGTCCAATATCTTATAACATCGGCAGAATAAGTAGAAATTAAATCTATTGGGTCAAATTTCGTATTACTTTTACTCTTAGACAATTTTTGTCCCGCACTTGCTAAGACAAAACCACTAATCATAACATTTTTCCAAGGAATTGTATTCGAATGATAAAAAGACTTAACAATCGTATAAAAGTCCCAAGTTCTAATAATGTCGTGTGCGTTAGGTCTTAAAGTCATTGGCATCATCTTTTTATAAAATTCATCGCTAACTTTCCATCTTGTATTTATTTGCGGAGTTATACTGCTTGTAGCCCAGGTGTCAAAAATATCTTTTTCAGGCTCAAAATTATGTCCTCCGCATTTTGGACAAGCATTTTTAGGCAGAGTAGTGAGTGGGTTAACGGGCAAATCTTCTTCCCTTGCTACAATTATCTCCCCGCAATCTTTGCAATACCAAACAGGAAATGGCACGCCAAAATATTTTTGCCTTGAAATACACCAGTCCATCATTAAGTTGTTAACCCAATCGTCATACCTTGATTTCATAAATGATGGATACCAATTAATTTTGTTCCCAAGTTCTAACCACTTTTCTTTATTTTCAACTGTCTTAATAAACCATTGTTTTTTTAGTTTAATTTCCATCTCATTTCCACATCTTTCGTGGACTGAAACTTGATGCTTAATAGGTTCTTGTCTAATTAACAAATCATTTTCTTTTAAGTCTTGTATAATTTGACTTCTTGCCTCTTTTACCTTTAATCCAGCATATTTTCCAGCAATTTCGGTCATTTTACCAAAATCGTCAATGGCAACTTTTAGTTCTAATTTGTATTTTTTAAACCACTGAGTATCAGTTTGGTCCCCAAATGTGCAACACATGACTACACCTGTTCCTTTTTCAAGGTCAACTTTGTCATCACTTAAAACAGGAACATAAAAATTATAAAGTGGAACCCTAACTTTCTTGCCTAACAAATGTAAATTCTTATCATCTTTTGGGTTAACAAAAATACAATCGCAAGCACACAATAACTCTGGTCTTGTAGTTGCTATCTCAACATAATTTTTGCTATTTTCAATATAAAATTTTAAATAATTAAAACTACTTTCTTTTTCTTCGCTTTCAAGTTCACTTTGTGCAATGGCAGTTTGACACTTTGTGCACCAAAGAGCAGGAGCATTTGAATAATAAACTTGCCCCTTTTTGTATAAATCTAAAAAAGATTTTTGACTTGCCTTTTGACTCTCTGGGCTAACTGTGTGATAAAGTAAATTCCAATCTGCACTATTGCCTGAAGATATAAATAATTTTTTAAACTCATCTTCATATTTATCAACTGTTTCAAGGCACATCTTTGTAAATTCTTCACGCGAAACTGTGTATGCTTTTAATTTTTTTTCCTTCTCTACAAGCAATTCTGTTGGTAGTCCATTATCATCAAAGCCAAATGGATAAAAAACATTATACCCCATCATTCTTTTATATCTTGCTATAAATTCTGCCTGAGAATAACTAAATATATGCCCTATGTGAATTTTCCCATTAACTGTTGGAGGCGGAGTATCTATTGAAAATATAGGTTTATTTGACTTTTCATCAAATTTATAAATTTGTTCCTTTTGCCAATAATCTTGCCACTGTTTTTCTCTTGTCTTAAAATCATATTTTTTGTCTAACATTTTTATATTCCTTTTTAACAATTTTTATTTTAATTAATCTCTTTACTTAATTTATTATCTCTACCCAATACTAAACTAGACGAACTATGTGCTGTAAAAATTTTTTCAAAATTTTTACTGTGAAGTTTAATTCTTAAACTTCACCCAAAAGTGAAACTTTTGGCACATAGTTCCCTCTTTAAAACTCTAATTGCAGTGCTACTAAATATTTTTATTTACTAATAAAGTCTACTTTAATTTTACCATAAATTCTACTATCAATAACTTTACTTTGATAACTATTTATTTTGTCTAATGAATGCTCAAAAACAATTATACCATTATCATTAAGTAAATCAAACTTAAAAATCTTTTGAATAGCAACTTGCGCTAAATCGCTATCAAAAGGAGGGTCCAAAAAAATAATATCAAATTTTTTGTTTTCATCTTTAAACAATTTTAGAGCATCGTAAAAATCTAAATTATGTAAAGAAAAGTTTTGAGCTTTAATTTTATCTAAAAATTTTTCTAACTCTCTAATATTTTGCTTGTTATTGTCAACAAAATCAACAAATTCAGCATTTCTACTTAAACATTCAATACCAAGAGCCCCACTACCGCAAAACAAATCTAAGCACCTACTTTTCTCCATTCGAAATTGCATAATGTTGAAAATATTTTCTTTAACTCTATCTAGTGTAGGTTTAACAATACTTTCTTTTGGCGAAGGTATGATAATCCCCCGATATTTACCCGAAATAATTCTCATACATATATAATAAATTAAATAACAAAATAAGTAAATAAAATTTTTTTTAAAATTCACTATTTTTTATAGTTATAATATTGTGGAATTATACTATCCTAATTTTTAACAATGAAATAAAACTTAAACCTTTTTTAAATTAGCAAAATTAAAATAAACGATACAAATGTAGCAGTTTCTGATTTTAATATTGTCAAAATAAGTTAAGATATCTTTTATTTTTTGAAAGGTAATTTTATTATAAAAAAACTCTACACTTAACAAAAAATTTTTCATTCTCTAACAAAAAATTTTTCATTCTTAGTAAAAATAACTAAAAAATTATGATAAAATAAATCAATAATGTGTTTTAGTAAATTCAAAGTTATCAACAATTTATAAATAATTGTTGACAAGTATAGCGATTGGTATTAAAATAAAAAAGCGATAAATAAGCAAAAATATTCAATATAATTTTAAGGACGACTAGCTCAGTTGGTAGAGCAACTGACTCTTAATCAGTGGGTCCAGGGTTCGAGTCCCTGGTCGTCCACCAAAAATTAAGATAATACTTAAATTGTATTGTCTTTTTTTTATTATTTGGACCCACTGATAGAGTTCTCAAAAATAGCAACAAAGTGAAATTTTTGAGATATGGGTAAAACCAAGCAAAAAAGTCGTATTTTGCGTCAAGCAAATAGACATTAGCGAGTGTTTTACCCAAGGGTCCAGGGTTCGAGTCCTAAAATCTTCCACCAAAAATTAAGATAATACTTAAATTGTATTGTCTTTTTTCATTTATTTACTATGGAAGATGTAAAAAAGAAAAAATTAAAAGAAAAATTTTATGCCAAAATTTTAAAGTTTTTTGCCCCTTTAATATAAAAAAATACATTTCAATTTTAGAAATGTATTTTTTCGATTTTAGAAATGTATTTTCGTTTTTTATTCTTTAACATAATCTGCTTTTGAAACTTTGAAAGTTGTTTTTGCAAGTTCAACTTTTTCTGCACCATTCATATAATAAATTTCAACTGACCAATCTTTGTCTAGGTCTTCCTCTGCCCAACCTATCATAATTTTGACAATTTTATTTTCTTGGTTAGGAGCATCTTTATCAACATAAATGCCCGTTTCCGCGTCTGATGTTAATTCAAAGTCTTGGTTATCCTTTAAAATCCATTTAATTTCCGTTTTATCAACCAAACTGTCATCTATGTCGTAAATTATAATTGTTCTATGCCTGCTATCTGCTTTAACATCTTCCAAAACACTTTGAGAAAAATAACTTGTAATCTGCTCGTCAGTCATATTTTTTGTATTATAAAGTGTTAACTTAGAAGTTTCGCCACAACCAATTAATAAAAAAGAAGTCCCTACAAAAATAGATAGCAAAAACAAACCTAAAAAAATATTTTTAAACTTTTTCATCATTCCCTCCTTTACTATATTATGTGAAAATAATTAGTGTTTATTAGTTAATTCTTATAATTTAAAAAATATTTTAGTATAAAATGAACAAAAAAATTTCTTTCTATTGATACCTAAATTTTAATATGCTAAACTCATTATATAAATATAAGGAAAAGGAAATAATATGAAAAAACAAACTCAATTTGAATTAAAGAGAAAATTTAAAATTTTGAAACTAATGTGCGACTTTTCAAGTGAGGAAACTAAGGAAATACTTAATTCCTGTCCAAAGATGTTTAAGTATAGCGAAAGTGAATTAATTAACTTTTCTCAAAACTTAAATAAGATTACAAAAAATAGCAAGACAAAAATGGATATCATTAAAGAATATGGCAGTTGTATTGAAAATGACGATTGTGTATTGAATAATTTAGACGAATTTTTAGGACTTTTGAACTTTAAACTATCCGACTTTGATAATTGTAAAACTAATGTTTATAGTTTTTTGACTCTTAATTATGATGATGTTAGAAAACAAATATCTATCATAAAAGACAAACTAAGTATTAATAACCAAGAACTTCGTAAATACTTTTTAAATAGAGCACAGCGTTTTTCTTTGGACTATAATTTAATTTGTAATAATTTAATATTTTTAAAATCTCTATTTAATTTTTCAAACACGGACCTTTTAAATTTGTTAAATAATAACCCTTATTTTCTTTTTAAAAGTAAAAAATATTATATAAATTTATATAATAAATATCATCAACTTGATGTCCCTAACAAAATAGATCCTGCAATTTTGAAGTGTATTGAAAAAGAAGATTTCTTTATTAGATATTTCTTTAATATTATTGTTAATGATGAAATAAAATCTCCTTTCTATTCATATAGTTTTCAAAGAATGTGGGCTAGATATTGTTTCCTATACAATGTAGACAAATCTTTAATTTCTCTAAGAAGTTTGGGGGCTTCTTCTAGTAGTTTTGAAAAAATTTACAAAGTTACAGATGAAGACCTATTAAAAAAATATCCATTAGGCGAAAAGACAATTCAAATTATTAAACAAAGATATAGGAGCCTTTATCCTAATGCTTCCGTAAAAGAAATGCGTGTTTTGAACAATTTAAGCGTTGACGATTTGCCTAAATTTTATGCTAGAAGAGAAGTGGAAGAAGAAATGAGTATGTAAATTGTTGTTTAAAAATTTTGATAAAATAAATTTTAAAAATTAAGATATGATAAGATTTTTCTTAAATTTATTTTAATAATAAAAAAAAACTATAAGTTAACTAATAAACTAAATTTTCAAAAAATTTTTATCAATTTAAAAAACTACTAAGCAATCTTTGACTAATTTTTTACCTAAAAATTATATAAAAATACTTTATAAAAATAAATATTACTTTCATTTTTTGTATATAAAAAAGAACTTTATCAACATTAATTTTGATAAGGTTCTTTTGTTTTTATTAAGATTTTTATAAATTTGATATTTTTTATGTCAAAAAAATAATTTAACTATGTTTTTAGACTTTTACTTCTTTTTTCTTAATTTTTTTATATCTTAAATCTCCTTATTTTATTTATTTGTTAAGTTATGTAAGTTTTTAATGTTTAATTTTTGTATGTTAAATTATTTAGTAAAGATTTTTGTCCTATTAGTTAAAAACTTGTTGGGCGTAAGTATGTAAATAATGTGTAATGCAACTATTTTTTAACTCGGGCACGCTTTTAAAATTAAGTTTCAAAATTTGAAACTTAATTTTAAGAAATGAATATTTCTTGCTAGTTTTTCAAACTAGCAAAAAGCGTGCCCGTAAATTTAATTTTTATAACAAAACAAACTCAATTTTAACAGGGTTATGGTCAGAATACATAAACTCAGTATCAATATTTGTAACACTATTAACTTGTATATTTGACGAAACAATAAATCCATCAATGACAACGAGATAGGACTCACCTTCTATATATCCCGTATCGCTTGACCTACAAGTAGGGGCATTTTTACTTGAAGCCCAAGTATAGCCACTAGTTAAATCATCATTAGTTAACTGAAAAACCCAATCAGGTTGTTTTCTATTAGTTGGAAAGTAGCCCACCGAATCTGCTATATCGTGGTTAAAATCTCCACCAACAATAACATAATTATCTTTTTTGCTTTCCTCTTCTAAAATTGAATTTAACATATCTAGTTGTTTTGCCCTAATCTTTCCACCCTCATCGTAAGCACTCATATGAATATTAATAAGCACAAGTTCTTTTGAACTATCACTTATAGGAAGTCTATTTACTTGAAAGCATCTATCAAGGTCAAAAAATTTATTTGGAAAACTTTCGTCAACAGGCAAACTTCTTCTAACTGCACTTGAAATATTGTATTTACTAAGGGTAACAATTCCTGCGTCGGTTTTGCCATGTGGATTAAAGATAGGATACATCAAAAAAGCACTATGAAAATTCATTGAGATTGAATTTGAATATTCTTTAAAGTTATCTTGTATGTATTCATATTGATTATAATAATAACTCCTAGTTGCTTTAACATCAACTTCTTGAAAAAATGCAAAATCCGTGTTTAATTGTTTTATTGTATCCACTGCCCCGCTAGTATTATTTATTACAGTTTTTAAATCTTTTGCGACACTACCACTACCCTGCAACTTGACTCCGTCAAGTGTTTCTCCGCTATCCATAAAAAACGAAAAATCTTGCGAATAAGCACCAAAGCCAATATTAAAAGTAGATATGCTTAAATTTTGTCCAAGTTGAACAAGTTCTTCCCTATTATTATTTACAGTGATTTTATAATTGTCTTGTATTCTGCTATATTGCAACACAACATATAGCACATAGCCTCCAATTAAAAAAATAATCACAGCAAGCACAATCGCAACTGTCTTAAAGATATTTTTTAAAACTTTACTTTTGACTGCCATAAAAACTCCCCCCTTTAATTAGAGTTTATCACATAACATTAAAATTTCTAAACTAAAATTAAAAAATAAAAACTCTTTTTTGTATTAATTTATTTAAAATCTTTAATACATAAAAAGAGTTTTCAAACTATTAATAATATAATTTAATGTAGTAACATTTCCCCAACACTATCTATTTGACTATTTATTGTATCACTTATCTCTTTATTAATTTCATAGCCTGTAACTTTCTCTATATCACTAGAAATATCCTTTTGTGCCAAATCTTTTAAGGTCCTACCTAAATTTTTATATTCTTTTCTGTCAAAACATTCGCCAACTATTTTATTTTTTTTCATCTTTGAAACTAAGTCGTATTGATAAAGTGGATTAATATCAAACGACGTTCTGTATAAAAAATCTTCGTTTGATAATCTTTTATCTTTTACTGATTTTATATTAACAAAACTATTTCCACTATCAAGCACTGCAATCCTTGAAACTTTTTTACTTTTACCAACTTCATATAGAGAACTTGAATTCCTATTTGAAGTATTAAACATTATTACATTTAAAATATTTGCTTTAATCTCGTCTTTTATTGCTTGTCTTTCAAAATACACTCTTAAAGTGTTTCTTACTTTTTGGTCATCAAAGTAAAACAATGGTGTCCTAATTGGAGTAAGTTTTTTAATGCCACTAATAAACTTAACATAAGGGTCAGACCCCATTTTTCCTTCTTTAATAAGTTTATCTTTTAAGTTATTATATTCTGCAATTTGTTCTAGTCTATATAAATTTATTTCATTTAAGTAATCATCATTATATTTAAAATAATTATCTTTTTTTGATAATGGAATATCATCATTTACTATTAAATTTTTTCCCCAACTTTTTTCATCTCCACATACATAATAAATAGGAGTTTTAAGTCCCATTTCACTTGCTATTTGTGAAAACAAAATTTGACAGTCTGCATAATCTTTACTGAAACAATTTTGAAAATTTTGTAAATCTTGTGGATATTTCTCACTTAAATCATCAAAAGAATTTCCATTATTTATAAAGTATCTTCTTAAAGCACACCTAGCAAGATACCCTTTATTAAAATATTTTTCATTTTCTGTAAAAATCTCAGTATTTTTCATTTTTTACTTCCTATATAATTTTAATTTTTTGTCTTATTAATTAAAAAAATTGCAAATTTTTTTATTTATAACTTAGCATAAATATTCTATATTTTATAAATTAATTTTTCAATATCCAATATGCACAAATAATAAATTTAAATAGAAAATAATTATAAATTTAATGTTTTTTTTAGTTTTTATAAAATTAAAATTCTTTTATTAAAAAGTTAAAAAAATAACTTTTACAAATAGAACTCCATTAAATTTAAAATGATAACTATATTTTTTAAAACAACTTATTTTGTGGTAAGCAACTAATAAATTGGAACTATGTGCCAAAAGTTTCACTTTTGTGTGAAATTTTAAAATAAAATTTCACTGTAAAAAATTTGAAAAATTTTTTACGCACATAGTTCCCGTTTTATTCATCATATAGTTTTAGTAAATATCATACATTTTCATACAAACTCTTTCCTACTAAATAAATAGGACTAAAACAACTAAACATATTCATATAAAAATATTGTCAACATTTTATTAAACATTATTAGTATTTTTAGTTAAAATTATTTTCTATTAACAATATAATAGAATTTAGTTATTATTTTGATTATTTTCACTATCTAAATTATAATTTGTAGGAACGCTTAACTTTTCATCATTCATAATATCTTTTAACTCTTCAACACCATTCACAACTTTTTCTCCACTAAAATTTTGTAAATTGCTTTGATTTTCAAATTTATTTGTATCCAAAATTTCTTTACTATTATTCATATCTTAATTTTCAATTTGTTTAATATTATTTAGTATTGCATTAGATTTTTCTAACTTTTTTGCTAAAACTAAATCTTTAACATTTCCAACCATATTATTAACTCCCATTGCTGAGAGACCATACATAATTCCGCTTATAATTGAATGAAAGATAATATCCGTTCCTGCTACTTGCTTAGAAATAAAAAACGACACAAGTCCTAGTATTCCGCCAAAAATACTTACAATAAGTGGAATAATTTTTTCAAGTATTAAACTACTACTAAAAGTTTTTTTTAAAATAATAATCAATAACCAAGAAAGTGTAGTTATTGAAGAAAGAGAAACTATTTCCATTTTAACCCCTTATAGCAAAATATGAAAAAATATTAAAATATGTTTAGCAATAGAAAAAATAAAGCATATTATGATTTGGCTATGGAGTTAAAAATGGCTGATATTCAAAAAGATTTATATGACTTAAATTTTAGTGAAAATTTTAATATAACAGGCATAAACGAACCAACTATTGACCTAGAATTAAGCGAAACTTCGATAGGTTCTTGCAGTGTAAGTGGAACAGTTACTGATGAAGAGAGTCTACCTGTTGGAGGAGCTACTATAAAACTTTTTGATGAAAAAGGTGTCCCTTATATGCACACTTTAACAAATGAAGATGGAAATTATACTTTTTCTGGTTTAAAAAGTGGTAACTACCAAATTTCTTGTTTTAAAGAAGATATTGTCTTAACAGTTGCAGAAAGTTTTTCTTACAGAATAACGAAATAAGGACACACGATTTTAACACAACAAAAGATGCAAGTTTATCTCTTTGTTCAATTTCTGGCTATATCTTAAAAGAAAATGATGATAGCACAAAAATTGGCGAAGCAGTTGTAAGTTTGCTTGACAGCACTACAAGAGAAACAGTTGCTTCAACGCTTTCTGCAAGTGATGGAGAATATATTTTCTACGATGTTGTTGCAAAAGACTATATTATTGTAGCAACAAAACAAGGGTATAAAAAATCTATTGATAACTTAGTAACCGCAAAAGATAACACAATTATCAATACTAACTTATATTTGTCAATAGATGCCGTTCAAAACACAGGCACAATAAGTGGAGTAATAAGTCATAATGGAAGTATTGTCCCAAGTGCTTTTGTTGGTTTATACAAAATAACTGACGGAGTAGAAAAATTAGTAGCAACCACAAAAACTAATGCAAAAGGCGTTTATATGTTTGGCAAAGTAGAAAGTGGTGAATATAAAATCAAAGCAAAACAAAATGAATAATGCTTATAAAAAGTAACAAAATTAAAATTTTTAATTGCAATGAAGAAAATATTAATTTAGATGTTGCGATATTAGATAGTTTACTTTTAGTGAAGATAACTTATAAAGAATTAAATTTAAGTTGTATTGCTGACTCATTTTATAAAGGGAAAAGAAAAAACAACTTAAATTGTTGTCTTTTAATAAATTATAACTGCTTTTGCAATAATATTAATTTAAACTCTAACTTAGAAGGTAAAATAAATTGTAATTTTTCTTTAAACCGTATTTTTAACTTTAATCACTTTAATTCAAATTGTAGAAGTGGAAATTATTTATTAAAGCAAAATATTGAAAAAAAATATTTAAACCAAAATTTTTCAAATTGCCTAAATTCTAATATAAAGTTAAAACAAGTTAACAGTTGCAAATTATTGCTAAGAAAATATTATATTAAAGTATGTGTCATAGTAGAAAATATAAAATCAAAACAATGTTATTATAAACAAGTAACAACTTGTAAAGGTTATGCTATGTTTAGACTAATAGAAGGAACCTACTATGTATATGCAAAATATAATAATATTGAAACAAAAAAAATTTATATTGATTTAAGAGAAAAAAAGACTATCACAATGAATTTAGAACTTTGAAATTAAAAACTTTTTTAAGTTATAAAGCAAAAAAGATAATGAAAATAAAACTCATTGTCTTTTTGTTTTTGTGTTTATTTTAAAAATAATAAAATCTTTCTTTAAAAAAATTTATTTATGAATTTATTTTTTTCTTATTTTTCTTTTTTTATTTTTACTATTGTATTTTTATTTTTACTATTATTTATTTTTTATTTTCTAATATTATTTTTTTATTGTTTTTAGTAATATTTTTTATTAATATTTTTTTACTTTTATTACAATTTTTTGTATATTTATTTTGCTTGTTATTTTTATTTTGATTGTAATTTTTTTCTATTTTAGTTTTTCTTAATGTTTTTAATTATTGCTTTGTTGTTATTTAATTTTTTCACAAAATTTAAGAAAACTTTAAGAATTAAAACTTAAAACAAAAAAAGGATAATAAAAACCTATTATCCTTTAAATTTCAAAACTGAAAATATAAGTAAAAATCTTATTAAAGATTAAAAGTTGTCACAATGAAGTTCAAAGTAACTTTGTGGGTGAACACAAACTGGGCATAACTCTGGGGCTTTTTTACCAACGACAATGTGTCCACAATTTCTACATTCCCAAACTTTAATTTCACTTCTTTCAAAAACTGCCTTAGTTTTGACATTATTTAAAAGTTGTCTATATCTTTCTTCGTGTCTTTTTTCAATATCAGCAACTCCTCTAAACTTTTTAGCAAGTTCAGGGAAACCTTCTTCTTCGGCAGTCTTTGCAAAACCGTCATACATATCAGTCCATTCATAGTTTTCGCCATTTGCAGCATCTTCAAGGTTTTGTGCAGTTTGATTTAACTCTCCGAGTTCTTTAAACCACAATTTTGCGTGTTCTTTTTCATTGTTAGCAGTTTGTTCAAAAATACTAGCAATTTGTTCAAAACCTTCCTTTTTTGCAACAGAAGCAAAATATGTATATTTATTTCTTGCTTGGCTCTCTCCAGCGAAAGCAGTCCTTAAATTTTGTTCAGTTTTTGTTCCTTTATATTTATTTTCCATAAAATCTCTCCTTTTTTTGCTTAGTCATTATCATATTTTTTAAACTTTTTGTCAAACATTTTCACATTATTGGTAAATCAATATCGTCACCAGACTTTTCAATAGACAAAATTTTTACAAAATAACCGACATCTTTACTAACATTAACTTTCACCCTTTCTCCAACTTTTCTACCTAAAATAGCCTTACCAAAAGGAGATTCTTTACTAATAATTCCCTTAGAAACATCGTTCCTTAAAGTTGTTGAAATTTGCACTTTCTCAACTTCGTTTTCATCTTCAAATAAAATTTCCACCTTATCAAAAATACCAACTTCATCTTTATTGTCATTTAAAGAAATTATTTTAGCAGTATCAATCATATTTTTAAGATATTCAATACGGCCTTCATTTTTACCTTTTTCTCGTCTTGCTGCGTGATATTCTGCATTCTCACTCAAATCGCCCATTGCACGACTTTCTTGTATTTCTTTAATAATTTTAGGACGAACAACTTTAATTCTATATTCAATTTCTTCTTTCATTTTTTTTATGTCATTTTCAGTAAGTTCATTATACATAATTAATTCCCTCATTAAATTTTTTCACAATAAAAAATATAAGTCAAACAAAAAAATAAAAAATAAAAGCCATAAAGGCTTCTACTCTTGGTGGGCAATAAGAGACTCGAACTCCTGACTTTCACTACGTCAAAGTGACACTCTACCAACTGAGTTAATTGCCCAAAATTTTTAATAAATCTATTATAAATTAAAAATCAATTTTTTGCAAGTATTTTTGTTTTAAAAATTATTTTTTATATTTATTTATATTAAATTTTTATTTTAAACTTATTCTATTTTTAAAAATAATTTTATAGAAGTTTTTTAAATAGATTAATCATTAATATAAAATAAAAAAATTATGTGCCAAAAATGAAATTTTTGAATAAAGTCCTAGAAGGACTTTATAGTAAAATTTTTATCAAAAATTTTACTGCACATAATTTTCCTTTACTCTTCTTTATCTGGAACATCTTCAATTGGATTAGTAGGTTTTCTATTCAAAAATTTTGCAAGATAACAAACCGCAAAACTAGCACCAACTGAAATAACAAAAGTTGTCAAAATACAAAGTAAAATACTACCTATTGACAAAAGCCCTGCAAAGGCTAGCATATTGAAAATTACTAAGTAAATAAAACTAGTTAAAGAAACAACTGCTGACCTTCTCAAATATTTTTTGTTTTCTAAATCTTTTACTTTACTGCAAATCAAATTTGCAACTAAAACTGCAACCGCAAAAGCAATCATAGTAGAAACAAAAGGACTTAAAAATTCCCAAGTTAAATAGACTTGACTTTGAACTTCTGCGTCCATATATGCTGCTAGGAAGAAATAAACAACTATGTAAACTAGCATAGAAATTAGAAGGTAAAAAGTAAGTCTTTTTGAGTCGTCCCTACCATACTTTTCATCGCAGATAAGAATTGAAAAAAAGACTAGTGGAAGTAAGGCACAAGAGATTGTGATTTGCAAACTAAACATAGAAACAAAAGGTAGCGAAAGTGAAATAAGCGTAGTTATAATTGAAAATAAGAAAAATCCATTTTTATTTAAAAAACTATATGCTACCCAAAGACCTAGCAGAGCCAAAATCAAAAATAAAAATAATGCTGTCCAATGTATCATTAATTTTCCCCCTTAATCATTATATTAGTATGAAAAAAAGATAAAAAAGTCAACTAAAAAGACAAAAAATAATGGTTTTGATTAAAAAAATTCAAAATTTTTATCTTTTTATTCCGCTTATAAATAAATTAAATAGGTTTTTAGATTATTTTAAACTTATATTTTAAGGTTTATTATTTTCATTTCTTTTATATAATACAGTATTAAGTTTAGTTAAAGATTGCTTGTAAATTTTAACAAACTATTAAATAGTTATATTTATACCTTTTATAACTAATATTTAAATAGACTTATACAAATATCATCTATTAAGTTTAGTCTAGTCAACAACTGATATTTTGACAGTATTTGTATGAACAGTTTCGCTAAGTGGTAAGCCAAGAGTAACAATTATTTCATCGCCTTTTTTTGCAAGTTTTAACTCTTTAACTATTTTATTTGAAAAGTCTAAAATATCTTGCATTGTATTTTGTTTTTCTACAAGAACAGGAACAACCCCCCAAGCAAGAGCGAGTTTATTGTAAGTAAAATTATCGTGTGTTATTGCTACAATAGTTGCCTTAGGTCTAAACTTAGAAATTTTTTCTGCGGTTTTGCCTTGGTCAGTATAACAAACTATCGCTTTTGCTCCAACTGCTCTTGCGGTTGCACAAGCAGAATATGCTATAACTTCGACCTTTTTGTGTAAGTCTTTATATGTGGACATAAACTCATTGTCATAGTTAATAACTTTTTCAGTTGCACTTGCTATTTTTGACATTGTTAAAGCGGACTCTATTGGATAACTTCCGCTTGCTGTTTCGCCAGAAAGCATAGTTGAGCCAGCCTTATCATAAATTGCTTGTGAAACATCTGTCGTTTCTGCTCTTGTTGGTCGTCTTTTATAAATCATTGATTCTAGCATCTCTGTTGCTACAATAACTTTCTTAGACTCTTTTATGCATTTTTCAATCATATTTTTTTGAATTTGTGGAATATGTTCAATAGCGACCTCCGTTCCCATATCGCCCCTTGCAACCATAATACCGTCGCTAACTTTTATGATACTGTCAAGTTTATTTATTCCTTCCAAACTCTCAATTTTTGAAATAATTTCTTGTCTACCACCATATTTTTTTATACACTCTCTCATAAGCACAACATCTTCAGGTCTATTAACAAAAGAGGCGGAAATATATTCGACATCGTTTTTGGCTGCAAATTCAATATTTTTTTCATCTTTTTCACTAATAAAAGGCAAAGGAAGTCTTGTCCTTGGTATTGAAACACTTTTATGATTGCTAAGTTCTCCCCCAACAGAAACGCGGGTAATAATATCAGTCTTAGTAATCTCTTTAACAACAAATTCTAATAGTCCATTATTAGCATATATTTTTTGATTTGGCTTCATAATTAAAAGCAAATCTGGGTAATTTAAAGTAACTATACTCTCATCTCCCACGACCTCCCTAGTGGTAAAAGTAAAGGTTTTACCTTTTTCAAGTTTGACTTTTGAGAATTCAAAATTACCGATTCTCAGTTCGGGTCCGCAAGTATCTACCATAATAGCGCAAGGAACACCTAAACTTTCGCGTGCCTTTTTAACATTATCGACAGTCTGTTGATGACCTTCTAAATTACCGTGGCTCATATTAAGTCTAGCAACATTCATACCAGCCCTTAAAAGTTTTACAATTTGTTCAAACCTATTGGTCGATGGTCCAATAGTGCAAACAATTTTTGTTTTTTTCATACCTTAAAACACTCCTAAACTTTATAATTAACTATATTATATCTTCTTTAAAATTTTTTATCTACTTTTTTACAAATATTTTTGATAAAATATAGGAAAATTAACGATTTTATTTTACTTTAATAAAAATAATTTATATAATTATTTTGTAATAAATATTAAAAATTCAAAAGGAAATTTGTTATGAAAAGAGAATTAATTTATGAAGAGGTTCTTTCAATGCTTAACGACCGTGTGGACTATAAGTCTATAACTCTTTCAGAAGTTGCAAAAAAATGCGGTATGGGCAAAAGCACAATTTATGAGTATTTTGAGAGCAAAGACGAGATGGTTTTTAATAGTATTTTATATTACTTAAATAAAATGATTAAGTTCTTCTCTAATAGTTTTCAAATTTCGACTTTTAGGACGACTTTAAAAACTTTCATTAAAGCCGTCATAATTACAATGAAAGCAAATTATTGGATGGTTATGCCTTGGACCTTCCTTGATAATTATGCCTCTTTTTTAACAAGCGAAGATGCTGACACAATAACTGAAATGCTTTATAAATGTAGAGAAGTAATTTTGACTTTGTTTACATCAATTTGTCAAAAAGGAGAAGAAGAGGGCACTCTTTTCAAAATAGATGATTTGAATATAAATTTTTCTTTTAATGGTATAATCGGTTCTTTAAGCGAAGAAATTGATAGCGACTATGATTTGGAAAGCGAAGATGGCCGTATGCTTGTTGAAGACCTTTGCTCCTGCGTAGTTAAACAACTTAATTAATCAAATTTTTGTTGTCAAGTTAACTAATTATCTTTATTCTAAAACTATTAGTATCTTACTTTAAAAATAGAAGAAATCTATTTAATTATAGTTAATTATCATATAAAAAATTTTTTAATATTTATAAAAAGATTGTATTAAAAAACTTTTATCAAAAACAAAATTTAACACTCTTATCTTTCATTGCTAAGACATATAATATTATTAGAGTTTTTAAATTTGGAGTTTTATAAAAAGATTTTATAATTCCTAAATTATTTTATAATTTTACACACGAGGTTTTATGGAAAAGTTAGAAATAAATAAAAATATAAATTTGGATATCGGCTTAAATGACGAGCAAGTTAAAGAGAGAATAAAAAACAAACAACAAAATAAAACTTGCACTAAGACTTCTAAATCATACTTTAAGATTTTTATTAGTAACATATTTACTTGGTTTAATATAGTTTGTTTCTTTATTGCTGGAACACTAATTGCAATTGGAAGTTTTGAAAATGTTCTTTTTGTCGTTATTTTTACAGCAAATCTTTTAATAGGTCTTATACAAGAAATTCGTGCTAAAAATATGGTAGATAAAATATCAGTAATTTATAGCAGTAAAATTGAAGTTTTAAGAAATGGGAAAAAAACACAAGTCGACCTTGATAAAATAGTTGTTGATGATATAATTTTTGTGAAAAATGGCGACCAAGTATGTTGCGACTGTGTTTTAATTGAAGGTCAGGTAGAGGTTAACGAGAGTTTACTTACAGGAGAAAGCAAACCTATTAAAAAATTAGCAAATGACACTCTTTTAGGCGGAAGTTTTGTTGTGAGTGGAAATTGTATATGTATGGCAGTTAAAGTAGGGCTAGAAACTTATAGTTCAAAACTTATAAAAAAAGCAAGAGAATTAAAGGCAAATCAAAGCACGATTTTAAAGACTTTAAACTTTATTATTAAGTCTGTTGGAGTTTTAATTGTTCCACTTGGATTACTCACATTTTTTGATTTAAGAGGCACACACGATTTAGTTTATTCAATAGAAAAGACTTCTGGCTCTGTAATTGGAATGATGCCTGTTGGTATGTTTTTACTGACAAGTGTTTCACTAGTTGTTGGAGTTATTAATCTTGCTAAGAAAAAAACATTAGTTCAAAATTTATATAGTATTGAAATGTTAGCAAGAGCAAATGTTTTATGCCTAGATAAAACAGGAACATTAACTGACGGAACAATGTCAGTTAGAAGTGTTCTTCCTCTTAATTCAACCGGAGATGAAATTCGAAAAATAATGCAAAGTTATATAAATGCTACTAAAACGCAAAATGCTACTTCTCTTGCGCTACAAAAATATTTTTGGGCAGAAGAAAAAGAGATTGAAAAACCTCTAAACATTGTTGAATTTAGCAGCGAAAGAAAATTTTCTGCGGTCGAATTTAAAAATTTAGGGAGTTTTATGTTAGGGGCGCCAGAGTTTGTTACAAAAAAACTAGATGATGAAATAAAGCAAACAATCAAATCTTTTACAGAGCAAGGTTATAGAGTTCTCTTATTATGCAAAAGTAAAGAAAAAAATATTGATGAAAAAATTACAAAAAACAACTCCCCAATTGCTTTAATAAGTATTGAAGATAATATTAGACAAGACGCAAAGTCAACTATTGAATGGTTTAAAAATAATGATGTAGAAATAAAAATTATTTCAGGGGATAATGTTGATACTGTTAGCAATATAAGCAAAAAGGTGGGTGTCGCTAATTATGATAAATGTATAAGCCTTGAAAATTTATCTGACGAGGAAGTTTATAAAATAGCAAACGAATATACTGTTTTTGGTAGAGTTACACCAGAGCAAAAAGCAATTATTGTAAAGTCTTTAAAAAGTAACGGACATAAAGTCGCTATGACAGGTGATGGAGTTAACGATATCCTTGCTTTAAAAGAAAGTGATTGCTCTATTGCAATGGCAAGCGGTAGCGAAGCCACTAGAAGTTCAAGTAATCTTGTTATGCTTGAAAATAACTTTTCGGCAATGCCAAGCATAGTCGCAGAAGGTAGAAGAGTTATTAATAACATAACAAAAGCATCGTCATTATTTCTAACTAAAACATTTTTTGCAATGTTTTTGACTATTTTCGTAATTATTTCTAGTAGATATGAATACCCTTTACAACCAAATCAAATTCTTTTATGGGAAACTCTTTTTATAGGAATACCTGCTTTCTTCCTTGCATTACAACCTAATAATGAGCGAATAAAAGAAACATTTTTAGGTGGACTCGCTTCAAAAGCGATTCCCGGAGCATTAGTTTTATTTTTTAGTGCACTTGCCTGTTACATCTATTGTAATGCAACAAATAATGAACAACTTATACCTACTTTAATTTCATACTGCGTTACATTTGGTTCTTTTTTTATCCTTTTTAATCTGTGCCTACCACTAAATAAATATAGGACAGTCTTAGTGTTCAGTCTTCTAACTTTTTGTATACTAGCATTCATCATAATTGATAATAGTTTTTTCAGTTACTTAACACTTTCAAATAAAGATTTTATTTTCTTGTTGATTAACTTGGTCTTTATTTATATGCTATATGTCTTAATTAAAATGCTGTTTGAAAAAATATTTAAAACAAAAAAGATTGAAGGAAAATAACTTCAGTCTTTTTTTAGTTATGTTGCTATGTTTAATTGTATTATTTTAAAAAATATTGATTTATAATATATAGCATAAAACAAAAAAAATATAATTAATAAATTTAAAAAATATTTTTTAATAAAAATGAAATTTTTTATTATATCTTTTCTTATATATAATTATGTATTCATTTTTTAATAAATAAAATAAATAAAAAATACTTTAACAAATTTCATACTTTTATGTTTTAATATTTAACTTACTTTTTATAAATATATATTTTTTAATCTACTATTTTTATTTACAGTAATTTATCATTAAATATTAGTTTATTATGTATTAGTTTATTTTAATTTCTTGTGTGTTAATTTTTATATATTAATTTAAATTTTTTTATTTTTTGTAAATATCTATAATATTTAAAAATTCCATTATAGTTAATTATGAATAGAAAATTTACAGCCACAATAATTCTGTCTATATAAGTTATATTTTTTTGAAAGTTTTATACTAGTTAAATAACCATCTTTCTTTTTAAAATCAGCCACAAGATAATCCACATTATACTTTTTAGAGATATCTAATCCAATTTCATTAATAAGACTTGCATTTTTATGCGGACTTACAGTCAAAGTAGTAGCAAAGATATCAAAGTTATTTTCTTTTGCAATTTGGGCCGTTTTGTCAAGTCTTAATGCAAAGCATATCGAACATCTCCTGCCGCCTTCTTTTTCATTTTCAAAGCCTTTAAAACTATCATAAAATTTCACAAAATCTTCATACCCGCCATTTATAACTTTAATGGGTAAATTAATTATTGAAACATATTTTTTTTGTTCATTAAATCTATGCTCATATTCTTCTAGCGGAAAAATGTTAGGATTATAGTAAAGAATAGTTAAATCGTATTCTTCTTTTAACCTATCAATTACCGCTGTCGAACAAGGTCCACAACAACTATGGAGCAACATTTTCTTTTTCATACAAACAATTATAATTAAAATGAAAAAAAATTCAATAATTTTAAACTAAAAAAAGATAGAATAAATTTACTCTATCTTTTTAAAAAAAATAAATTATTAAATGTTAAGAAGTCTTAAAATATGTTTTGAAATTGCCATAAAAATAATGTCGAGAATCCAAATAATGTTCCACCCTAATAAAAGTCTAAGTATTCCTGCAACAATTTTTCCTTCCATAAACCTTGTAACTGCCCCCAAAATCCAAGAAGTTACAGGAATGATAGCAAGGATTAAACTAACTAAGTAACCAAGTCCAAAATAATCAGATTTTTTTGCCATTTTTTTCTCCTTTTTTATTAAAATATATTCAAAAATAAAAAATTTATAACTAAAAATAAAATTTTTATTTTTTGAACCAAAACATTTTCCTATGTAGATAATTTTAACTTAATTTTAATCTATCCATTAAACTTAATATCATTAATAGTTTTATCATTTAAAACATAAAAAATACTTGCAGTATTACTTTCGTTTATTTGTTTTTCAAGTCTTTTTATTAAAACAAATTGATAAATAACACCTATTAAAAGAACAGCAATGATAGCAATAACCATACCAAGAAAAAGTTTTGTCTTTCTATCTCTCTTTTCTTTCATCTTTTCCTACAAAATAATTATAATTAAAATTAAAAAAGAAAACAAGCAAATAATAAAATTTATTTTTAAAAATTATTTTTTAATAGATTTTTATTTTTACATAATATACAAATTTATTTTAGCAAATTTAGCAATTTTCTATATTTTCAACTAATTTTTATGTTTTTTTAAAATTAATAAAATTTATTAATACTAAAAGAAAATAATTAGAAATGAAAAAGGAAAGAACAAAAAACATTGTGCATATAAAGTTTATATCTCCATAATTAAAATTTAGATTAATAATGTAACATAAAGATATTAAAAACACTAGACAAAATATTTTAAAAATTGTAAATAAAATCTTATTAAAATTAATAAAAAAATTAAAAAAACTGAAACTAAATTTTGAATAATTGATTTTTCTTAATAACTTTTTTTGTTGCTTAGTAAGTTTTTCTTTATCATTTATTTTACTTAAATTTTTATTTTCTTGTAACAATTTTTTATTTTTATTAATTATTTTTTCTTCTTTATTTTTTCTATTATCTTTTTTGATTACTAAACTAATATTCTTTGTTTTGCTATCTATATTTTTCTGTTTTTTATTTTTACTAAAATAAAGAAAAAGTTTTTGTATTAAACTATTTTTTATCCTTTTTTGTTTTGTTTCTTTTTCATTTTTTAGTAATTTTTTTGCTAAATAATTTTTATTCTTTTTTATTTTTTTTGTTTTTACTTCGTTTATATTTTTCCCTGTTTGTTCCTTAAACTTTTCTAATAAATTATTAAGTTTATTTTTTGTTTTTTCTTTTCTAAAAGAAAATTTTTTAAACATTAAATTAAAAAGTTTACAAAAAAAATAAAAAATTAACCCTGAAACAAATCCCAAATAACAATAAAGCCACATTACTGCAGGTTGATTAAAAGTTGAAAATAAAATCATTTGAACATTCTCTTAAAAAAATTTGATTTTTCGCCTGTTTGACCTGTATATTTAATGTCCGTTACTAGTCCGCTTGCCTCAACTAACCCTTGATTTACATCTAACTTTGTTATTGATAATTGCTCTCCACAAATTATTACATTTGAGCCTGCTACTTTTAATTGTAATTTACTTTCGTTACTCTCGTAAACCCTTTCAACTCCGCTTATTTTCAACTCTTTTCTATTATTTAATATGACTTGACTATTATCAAACTTTTTTTCTTGGACATTTTCAATATTTTCCATAAAACTTCCTTTTTTAACTTAATTTTAACCTTTCATAAAAAATATTAGTTTTACTATAAGTATTTATTTTTATTACAAGGTGTTAATAAAATATACTACTATTTTTTTAGTTTTATGAATATTTTAAAGGTAAATTACTTTCTTTTTTATCTAAAAATAAGATAAATTAATAAAAAGTAATTTATATATTTTTATATTATTTCTATAATTTTAAAACATCTTTTATTTAACTAATAATAATTAAATTAAGATAATTTTTATACGAGAAAATTTTTTTTGAAGACCTATTAGATTATTTTTTTTGAAGACCTATTAGATTAATGGACTTTGCGTCAAAAGTTTCACTTTTGGGCGGACTTAAAAGTCCGCAGTAAAAATTAAAAATTTTTACTACGCAAAGTCCTTTTTTATATTCTATTTTTTATTCTTATATCTAATTTTTTTTCTAATTTTTTTCTAATTTTAATATTTTATTCTTTTCATTTTATTTTCTTTTTCATTCTTAATTTTTATTTTTCTATTTATTTATATTTTAACAAACTTTATTTCTTATAAATTATCTTTTAATTTACTTCCTAACAAAATTTAATACACCTTAAAAAATTTTTTATATAAAAAAGGATAGTAAAAATACTACCCTTTAAACATTGATTTGTTCTTCTATCTTATCTTGGTTATTATTTATTTCGCCTGATAATTGTTCCCCAACTTCTTCATTATTATCTTCTTGTAGTTGGTCTACATTTAACACTACTTTTTGTGCAGTTGTTTGGTTTTCTTCTTCGTTTTCCTCGTCATCATCTTCTTCTTGGTGTTCTGTAATTGAAGCGCAAACAACTTTATAATTTTTACCTTTCAATCTCATTATTTTAACACCTTGAGTATTTCTACCAATTTTACTAATTTCACACGCTTGAAGTCTTATAATTGTTCCGTTATCGGTAATTAAAATAACATCTTCTTCTGGCTTAACTTGTTTTAAATTAACTAATTTACCTGTTTTATCATTAAAGACACCCGCTTTAATACCTTTTCCTGCTCTACCTTGTAAACGATAATCTTGCGGATCGCTTCTCTTACCATAGCCATTTTCACTAATTGTCAAAATCTCACAATCATCTTTTACTACACACATATCAACAACATAATCATCTTTGGAAAGTTTGATACTCTTAACTCCCTGAGAACTTCTTCCAAGTCTTCTTAATTTTGTTTCATTAAACCTAATACATTTACCTTCGTGTGAAGCAATTATGATATCGTCATCACCTTTTGAAGTTTGAACACTAATTAACTTATCATCATCAACTAATTTAATTGCAATTTTACCATTTTTATTTATTTTTCTAAATTCTTCAATAGTTGTTTTCTTAATTAAACCTTTTCTTGTAGCCATAATCAAGTTACCTGAGTCAGTTGAATCAAGTTTAATAATTTCTGTAACAAACTCATCTTGTGCAAGTTGTAGTAAATTAATCATAGCCCTACCCTTTGAAGCCCTTTGAGCATCAGGGACCATATATGCTTTTTGAGTATAAACTCTCCCAAGACTTGTAAAGAATAATAAATTATCATGTGTATTACATACAAACATTTTTTCAACAAAATCATCATCTTTTGTCTTATGTCCTGAGATACCAACACCGCCTCTCCTTTGAGATTTATACTCGCTAACAGGTTGTCTTTTTATATAACCAGAGTGAGTAAGTGAGATAACAACATCTTCTTTTTCAATCAAATCTTCAATATCTATATCGTTGTAATCTACACAAATTTCACTTTGTCTAGGTCTACCATATTTTTCTTTTATCTCATTTAGGTCGTCTTTAATAATATTTAAGACTAGTTGGTCGCTTGATAAGATTTCTCTAAAACGCACTATTTGATTGTGTAAATCGTTTAATTCTTCTTCTACTTTATATACTTCAAGACTAGTTAGTTTTTGCAATTTCATTTCAAGAATTGCATTTGCCTGCTTATCACTTAACTCAAATCTCTCACACAATCTTTGACTTGCATCGTTCTTATCATTACTTGCTTTAATAATCCTAATTACCTCGTCAACATTATTTAATGCAATTACAAGACCTTCTAAGATATGGGCTCTTTCAAGTGCTTTTTCAAGGTCATATTTTGTTCTACGAACAATAACTTCTTTTTGATGTTCTAGGTAATAATATAAAATTTCCTTTAAATTTAATATTTTTGGTTCACCGTTAACAAGTGCTAAGAAAATAATCCCTTGTCCGCTTTGAAGTGGAGTATGCTTAAATAACATATTTAAAACAACTTGTGCATTTGCGTCTTTTTTAACTTCTATTGAAATACACATACCTTGTCTATCGGACTCGTCAATAATATCTGAAATACCTTCAATCTTCTTTTCTCTTACTAGTTGAGCAATTTGTTCAATAAGTTTTGTCTTATTAACTTGATAAGGCAACTCTGTAATTAAAATATGAGTTTTTTTATCTTTTTCTACAATTTCTGTTCTTGCACGAATAGTGACATGTCCCTTACCTATTTTATATGCATTTCTTATACCATTTCTATCAAAAATAAGTCCTTTTGTTGGATAATCTGGGGCTGGGATATACTTTATAAGTTCGTCAATATCAATATTTGGGTTTTCGATTAAAGCAGTAACACCGTTAATAGTTTCTACTAAATTATGAGGTGGAATATTTGTTGCCATACCAACTGCAATACCGTCTGAACCATTGACTAACAAATTTGGAAATCTTGCTGGCAAAACACAAGGTTCTTGCTCTTTACCATCAAAGTTAGGCATAAAATCAATAGTGTTCTTGTCAATATCTCTTAACATTTCGGCAGCAACTTTTGAAAGTCTTGCCTCAGTATACCTCATAGCAGCAGGACTATCTCCGTCTATGCTACCAAAATTACCTTGACCGTCGACAAGAGGTTCATTAATAGAAAAATCTTGTGCAAGTCTAACAAGAGCATCATAAACTGCCGTATCTCCGTGAGGGTGAAATTTACCTAAAACATCACCTACAATACGAGCACATTTTGTATAAGGCTTGTCATTAAAATAACCAAGTTCCCCCATATCATACAAAATTCTTCTATGAACAGGCTTAAATCCATCTCTAACATCTGGTATAGCACGACTGACATTAACTGCCATAGCATAAGCAATAAAAGATGTCTTCATTTCATCGTTAAGATTAGTTTTAATATACTTTGTATTGTCAACTAACTCATCAAGTGGTATTAAATTATCGTGTTTTTTCATTTTTTCCTCTACTTAATAAAATAACAAAAACTATTAATAACTATATAATTTTTAAAAATAAAAGTATCAAATAATAAGATAAAACTAAATATCTAAATTTTTTACTAATGTTGCATTTTTTTCAATAAATTCACGCCTTAACTCTGGGTTTTCGCCCATTAAGGTATTAAAAATTTCATCTGCTTCAACAGCGTCTTCCATTTTAACTTGAAGAAGAATTCTATGTTCAGGGCTCATTGTAGTTTCCCAAAGTTGTTCTTTTGTCATTTCACCTAAACCTTTATATCTTTGAATGGTAATATTTTTAGTATTAATGTTTTCAAGTTCTCTATTTAATTCTTCATCATTATAGTAGTAATTTACATCTTTACCCCTCGTAACTTTATAAAGCGGTGGTTGTGCGATATAAACATAACCTTGCTCAATTAATGGTCGCATAAATCTATAAATAAAAGTTAAAAGCAAAATTCTAATGTGACTACCATCAACATCGGCATCTGTCATACAAATTATTTTGTGATATCTAAGTTTTGACACATCACATTCTTCATTAATTCCACAACCGAAAGCGGTTATCATTGTTTTAATTTCTTCATTTTCAAAAACTCTTGAAAGACGGGCTTTTTGAACATTCAAAATTTTACCCCTAAGAGGCAAAATTGCCTGAAAACGCCTATCTCTGCCTTGTCTAGCGGTTCCACCAGCACTTTCACCCTCAACAAGATAAATCTCACAAATTGAAGCATCTTTACTTGTGCAATCAGTTAATTTTCCGGGGAGAGCAGTAAAATCTAAAACATTTTTTCTTCTTGTAAGTTCTCTTGCATTTCTTGCGGCTTCCCTTGCACGTTGGGCTGTAATTGACTTTAAAATAAGTTCTTTTGCAATAACAGGGTTTTCTTCTAAATAATCGCCAAAACTATCAATAATTACTTTTTCGACAAGTCCCCTCATAAACGAATTACCAAGTTTAGTTTTTGTCTGTCCTTCAAACTGTGGCTCTTGTAATTTTACACTAATAACAGCAGTTAAACCCTCTCTACAATCTTCGCCTGAAAGTTTTTCATTAGGTTTTAAAAGTTTATTTTTATTTGCATAATCTACAATTACCTTTGTAAGTCCGTTTTTAAACCCAACAAGGTGAGTCCCGCCTTCTTCTGTATTAATATTATTAGCATAAGCATTAATAACTTCGCTATAACTATCATTATATTGAAAACAAATTTCAACTTCGCTAGTATCTGTTACATTGTTAATATAAAAAGGTTGTGGAAGAAGCGTTTCTCTACCGCGGTTAAGATAATCAACAAACTCAACAATACCACCTTTAAACAAAAATTGATCGCTTTTCTCTCTACCAATTCTCTTATCAGTCAAATTAATTGTAAGACCTTTATTTAAAAAGGCAATCTCTCTAAAACGAGCCTTTAAACTCTCATAATTAAACTCAGTTGTTTCAAAAATGCTATCATCAGGCTTAAAAGTAATAGTTGTCCCACGCAAAAAAGTATCTCCATCAATTTTTAAAGGATATTGTGGAATACCCCTTTTATATTCCTGGACATAATGTTTCCCATTTTGATAAACATCAACTTTTAAATATTCACTTAAAGCATTAACACAAGACAAACCAACTCCGTGCAAACCACCAGAAACTTTGTATCCACCACCGCCAAATTTCCCACCAGCGTGAAGTTTTGTAAGAACTACTTCAACTGCACTCTTACCTTCTGTCTTATGAATACCCGTTGGAATACCTCTACCATTATCACTAACTGAAATACTGCTATCTTCAAATAAAGTAACATCAATTTTGTCACAGTGTCCAGCAATAGCCTCATCAATACTATTATCAACAATTTCAATAACAAGATGATGAAGTCCCCTTTCGTCAGTCGAACCTATATACATACCCGGTCTTTTTCTAACAGGGTCAAGGCCATCTAAAACTTGAATATCTTCTTCGGTATACTTAGTTGTTTTAGTAAGTTTATCAACTTCTTCATTAATTAAATCAGACATAATATTTTCCTTTATATTATATATATTATATATTATATAGTAATATAACATATTAATATAAAAAAAACAATAAAAAAATTCACAATTTACAAAGAAATTTCTTTTTCTACAAATTTACAAAACTTTGACTAAAAATGTGTTTAAAAAAAACATACTAAATCGAAAAATTTAATTTTAAATTATGTAAATTATATGCAGGAAGAAACTATTTTTAAATAAGGTTTTTATAACTTCATAATAAAAATTTTGTATAATTTTTAAAATATATAATTTTTTAATCTTAAAATTTTTTTAACTCTTACATTTTCTTAAATTAAAAATTACTTTTAATTTTTTATAATTTTTTAATTTAAAATAATATACTCTTATCAGTTTATAAAAAGATAAGAGTATTTATTATTTTTTATTTTTATAAAATTTTTAAATTATTTTTTATATTAAATTTAGTTATAAAAATATATAAAGTTATAAATATATTACAATTAAACAAAGTATAGAAAAATTTATTATTCTATTATTTTTGATAAAAAATTACAAAAATTGTTAAAAAATCATTGTTTTTTAGCATTTTTTGTTATATTTTGTAACTTTTACAACTAAAAATAGTTTTTTAAATTATAATTAAAATTTTTAAAAAAATAAAATAAAAATATTTTTTTATTTTTACTAAATGATTTTTTTTATTTTTACTAGTTAAACTTTTTTATTTCTACTAAATGATTTTTTATTTTTACTAAATGATAATAAATTAAAATTGTGTGTCAAAAATACTAATTTTTTTGAATTTTAAATTCAAAAAAGTTAAATTTTAAAAATTATGATTTTATTTTTTTTAATTATAATAGCAGACAAATTTCTATTATCTTTTACTATTTTTTATATACTTCATAACAGATTTAATCAAATCTTAAAAAAACATATTTTTTTATTTTTAAATAATAATCAAAACTTTTATTTTTTTTATTTAACTATTAAAAATAATAGTTTTTTTTAAAAAATTAATCTTTTATACATTTATAATAAATAATTTAATCAATACTTTTAATTTTTTTTATTTAACAATTAAAAATAATAGTTTTTTTTATTTTAAATTAATCTTCTACATTTTTAATTTAAAATTTTGAATTATTTAAAACATAAAATTATTTTATATTATAAAATTTTTTATTTTTAACCTAAAAAATTATGACTAGTAATTTTTTTATAACTATTTTAAAAATAACTACATTTTTTATTTTTTATTAAACTAATTTTTATTTTTAATCATTAAAAAATATTAAAAACATTAAAAATTACAAAAAATACATTAAAAAACGCATAATTTGATTAAAAAATCATAATATGCGTTCTATTTGAGCATTTTTAACACTAAAAACTGCATCATTTTGTGAAATCTTTTTAAAGTATTTAGTTGTTGTAATTATTGTTTGATAATCTTTTATATAATTAATTAAGTTGTTACACCTTTTTGTATCAAGTTCACTTAAAACATCGTCAAGTAATAAAATCGGTTTTTCTCCAATATTTTTTTCAAAAATTGAAAGTTCTGCTATTTTAAGTGATAGAGTTGCAAGTCTTTGCTGACCTTGTGAGCCATAAATTCTAATATCAACATTATTGACTTTTATTTCTATATCATCTCTATGCGGACCTATTGAAGTAAAACCTAAATCAAAATCAGTTTTTAATTTTTCTTTATATAATTTATATATTTTATCTTTTATTTTTTCCTTACTTTCAAAATTTATTCCTTGATAACTAATTTCTAAGTTTTCTTTGTTATTTGTTATAAAAGAGTGAGTTTGTTTTGCCGGTTCTTTAATTTGCTTAATAAAGTCTAATCTATAAAAAATGATTTTACTTGAAACATCTGCAAGTTGACTATCCCATAAATCAACTGTTTCTTGTAAACTCTCAATGCTTTTAGATTGTTTTAAAAGTTTATTTCTCTCATCAAGTAATTTTTCATATTTACAAAGAAGATAAAAATAATTTTTATTTAACTGACTTATATCAATGTCCATAAATCTTCTTCTATCACTTGGACCATCTTTAATTAAACCAATTTCATCGGGCGCAAAGTATACAACTGGCATCTCGCCAATTAAATCACCAATTTTTCTAATTGACAAGCCATTTATTTTTACTGCCTTGTTTGTTTCTTTATTTAAAACTGTTTCTATCTCTTGTTCAAAGTATTTTTTTTGTAGAGTTATTTTAACTCGTGCAATTTTACTATCCCAATTAATAAGTTCCTTTTCTTTTTTAGTTTTTGGCGACCTACCTATACTAGATAGATAAATACTTTCTAAAAAATTAGTTTTTCCCTGTGCATTATTTCCTTTAAAAATATTTAAGCAAGGGGCAAGTTTTACTAAACAAGTTTGATAATTTCTAAAATTTTTTAAACTAACTTCTTTTATATACATACTTATTAAAATAGTAACACATTTACACTAAAATTAAAAGAAATTTTTATTTTTTAGTGTATTTTTAATAAAAAAATATTTAAAAAAGTTTGTAAGTATTGCATAAATTTATAATTTTTGTTTTTTTGTTAAATTTACTAAAAATTTATTATTCATTGACATTAAAATATAATTATAGTATTATTATAATGTATTTTATGGGGGTTATATGGACAGTCTATTAAGTAATTGGAACGAAGTTCTAAAAGGTATGTCTAAACTTGTTACCGCTGTTAGTTACGATTTGTATATTGAGACACTTGAACCTATAAAAATTGATAATAATAAATTAATTTTGCTAGCATCGACAATTTCTAACAAAAATCAACTGATGAGGTTACATAAAGACAAGTTGTTAACGGAAGTAAAAAAGTATTTTGAAAATGTTGACGATTTAGTAATACTTGACCCTAGCGAAAAAGAGGCTTTTTTAGAAGATATAAAACACGCAGAAGAAGTTTTAGAAGCAAAACAAATATTTAACGACAAAAATAAATTGAATGAAAAATACACTTTTGAAAGTTTTGTTGTTGGTAAGAGTAATCAATTTGTTTATGCGGCTTGCCGAAGTGTTGCTGAAAATCCTGGTAAAAAATACAATCCTCTTTTTATTTATGGTGGGGTTGGCCTTGGTAAAACTCACCTTTTACACGCTATTGGAAACTATGTTAGAAAGACTAGAAAAAATTTAAAAATTTTATATGTTACTAGCGAACAATTTACAAATGACTATATTCAAGCATTAAAAGCGGATAAAAAAGAGAATGCTAACAAGGCTTTTAGAGATAAATATAGAGATATTGATATTTTAATGGTTGATGATATTCAATTTATTGCAAATAAAAATAGCACACAAGAGGAATTTTTCCATACATTCAACGATTTATATCAGTTAGATAAACAAATTGTCATTACTTCTGATAAACACCCTAGAAATATGGAAACTCTTGAAGAAAGATTAAGGTCAAGGTTTACAGGAGGACTTATACAAGATATTCAAAAGCCTGATTTTGAAACTCGCCTAGCAATTTTACAAAAGAAAGTCGAAATTGAAAGATATAATGTTGAACCTGATGTTTTAATTTATCTTGCTGAAAACATTGACACAAATATTAGGGAACTTGAAGGCAGTTTAAATAAAGTTGTTTCTTTATCAAGTCTTATTGGAAAGCAAAAAGCAACTAAGGAAGAAGCAGAAGAAGCATTAAAAGATATTGCTCTTTCACAATCTCAAAATCTTACAGTTGATAGAATAATTGACATTGTTTGTAAATATTACAATGTTAAAAGAGATGACCTTATTAGCAAAAAGAAAAATAAAGAAATTGTAGACCCTAGACAAATTTGTATGTATATAATTACCGAACTATTAGATGTTCCGCTTATGAATATTGGAACGGCTCTTGGTGGGCGAGATCATACAACAGTTATCCACGCAAGAGATAAAATTGCATCTAGTATTAAAACAAATAAAAATTTAAAAACCGACATTGACGATTTAATTGCTATGATTAAATCTGACGAAATGTGACAAATTCACAGGCTTTTCCACAAAAATTGTTAATAAATTTTTTAGAAAAATATGCTATATTTATGGTTTTATTTTTAAAATTTTACTAGATATTGTGTTTTTGTATAGTTATCCACATTTGCACAGCACCTAATAATACTTTACTAAAAATATATATTATATGTTTATTATAATATATAACTGCAAAACAAAAAAAAATTGTAAAAACTTAAAAAATAACTAGTTTGTCCACAAATTGTGGAAAACTTTTAAAGGTTATTAACAACAAAATATTGTAGAATTTTATTGTTATACTAAAAAAAAACTACTACATATTGTGGATTTTAAAAATTTCCACATTTTAACACGCTACTAATACTATTAATATTAAAAAATTAAGGAGATAAATATATGAAAGTAATATGCGATGGTTTAGATTTAAGTATTGCAACCGCTCAGGTTATTAAAGCAATTTCAAACAAAACAACAAATCCTGTTTTAGAAGGAATTAAACTAACTACCGAAAATGATACTCTTAAACTTTCTGCAACAGACTTAGAACTTGCTATTGAAAAAACAATAAAGGCAGATGTTAAAGAGGAAGGCGAAGCAGTAATACCGGGAAAATTTTTTTCAGAGTTTGTTAGAAAACTTACTAATGAAAAAATTGAACTTGAATTAAATGACAAAATGCAATTAAAAATAATTTATACGGATAGTGAAAGTTATGTCCAATGTTACAATGTTTTAGAGTTTCCTAATTTTAAAGTCATTGAAGATAAAGATTTTTTTGTTTTAACTCAAAAAAATTTGAAGGAATTAATTAATAGAACAATTTTCTCAACGGCTGTTGATGATACAAGACCAATTTTGAAAGGGTGCTTGTTTGAAATTGAAAATAATTATGTTAATTCGGTGGGGCTTGATGGTTATAGACTTGCTTTTGTTAAAAAACCTCTAATAGAAAGCACTATTCAAACTAAAATTGTTATCCCTGCAAAAAGTTTAACTGAAATTTGTAAGTTCCTTGAAGATAGCGATGAGCAAATTAAAGTTTGTATTCAAAAGAATTTTTTAATGGTAGAAATTGACAATACTAAAATTATTACAAGATTGATTGATGGCGATTTTATAAATTATAAACAAATTATTCCAAATGATTTTGCAACTTCACTAATTGTTAATAAAAATATTTTTGAAGAAGCACTTGAAAGAACTTCGGTTTTGTCAAGGGGAGATAGAAATAATTTAGTAAAATTTGAAATTAAAGATAAAATTTTAACATTAACTTCAAATTCAGATATTGGTAATATTAAAGAAAACATTGGTATTTCTCTTAAAGGTAACGATTTAACAATAGCATTCAATTCAAGGTATTTTTCTGAGTGTCTAAGGACAATTGATAACGAAGCAATAAAAATTAGTTTTAATATGCCTTCAAGTCCTTGTGTTATTTCATCAGAAGATGATGATTTTATTTTCTTAATTTTACCTGTTAGAATAATTAATCAATAAAAACAAAAAAGGTGTTAGATTTAACATCTTTTTTTTGTAAAAATTATAAAGAGTTGTTAACAATTTTGAAACAAAATGTTGAAAAGTTATAATTTTTTTAAAAAATAAATATAATAATTTAGACTGAAATCATTTTCTTGATTTTAGTTTTTAATTAAATTTTTTTATTTTATTTAATTTTAATTAATTTTATTTTATTATTTATTTTTTTTATTATTATATTTTTTATCTTATTTTTATTTTTATTTTATCATATATATTTTATTATTTATTATTTATTTTACTATTATATACTATTATTATATATTATATACAAAATATAAAATAATTATATTTAATATATTAAAAATTAATAAAAAATATAAGAAAAAAAATTAAAAAATTTTTTAAAAAAATAATTTTTAAATATTATATTACTAATTAATAAATAATATAGTTATAAAAATTTAAAAAAATAAATTTTAAGCAGTTTGTACATTTTTATTTTATGTAAAATGCTAATCTTCTTTATTTTAGCGGTGTTTATAAGTTTTTAAAAAAAGAGATAAAAAAAATAAAAAAAAGTGGCACTAAAAGTTTGATTTTTTTTTGAAGGTGTATATAATGAGAGTGTATTTGAAAAAATACAAAAAATTCTTTTTCTTCTTCCTCCATTTTTAGTTACCTTTAAAATAAAAATTTATTTTAAAACTTAGAGCATAAATTTTTTTATATAACTTTTTGTTTTAAAATAAAAAAATACTATTCCATTTTTTTATAAAGTATGTTATAATTTTTGTAAGGAGATGAAATTGTTATGGAAATTACTTATTCACCTCTACAAGAATGGAAAGTATTAAGAAATCTTGTTATGGATAATAACAAGGAAATTATGCACATTGTTAATCGATTTGCAAGAAACATCCAAGATATAAGAAATGCTTATATTGAGATTGGATATAATTTTTTGAAACACGATGAAGATGCTGTTCGTTTTTATGAAAGTAAAAACAAAAAAAATTGGCAAGATAGTTTGTCAAGTAAAGATTTATTTGCATTATTTAATTTTCAAAATAAACTTTTAGAAAGATTGCTTAGAAATTGTTCAATGATTTGTTTTGAATATGAAGTATCTGATATTGCAAATAATAGAATGAATGTTTTTTTAGATAAAATTAAATTTACTTCAAAACCACCAAAAAATCAATTTGAAGATAAATGTTTTGATATTAGTGCGACTCAAAACATTTGTAAAATTTTGCAAGATAATGTTGATAGAGTTTATACTGAGTTTTGCGAAAGTCAGGGTATTGCTTGTGATAAATTAAAAATGTTTTTAAATAATTTTAATTTAGGAAGATATCACGGCAATATTTATACAAATATATGCAAAGAAATAGAGAAAGCAGAAAAAGAAAAACTAGAAAAACAAGTTGTTGAAAATCAAACACCATATCTTCCTGGTATGGAAGAATTTATAAACGAGCAAATTGAAAAAAAGAATCGTAGACATCACTCTGCTTTTGAGAGAGAATTATTTTAAAACAATTGGTCGACAAAATTTTATTTCTTAAAATCTTCTAATTACATTATAAATAAAGGTAAAGACAAGTTTTTAATTAACTTGTCTTTTTTTTATTTTTGTATATATTGACTATTTGTTCGGTTAAATAAGAAAAATAAAATTAAAAATGTTGACATTTTTAAAAAAATATTTTAAACTAGCAAAGCAAGTTTAATTTTGATAATTATATTATAAATAATTTAGTTTAATAAAATATAAAACAACACAGACAGACTTGTTACTAAAATTTATTGGAGGTTAGTATGGAAAAAGGAACTTATCAACCAAACAAAAGAAGTAGAAAAAAAGTTCACGGATTTAGAAAAAGAATGGCTACAAGAAATGGTAGAAAAGTTTTAAAAAGAAGAAGAAATCGTGGTAGAAAAGTTCTTTCTGCTTAATTTTTAATATGCTTAAAAAAGAGAATAGATTAAAAAAAAGAAAAGAATTTTCTTACATTTATAGAAAAGGTAAAGTTATTTATACAAAATTTTTATCCCTTTATGTAGTTCCTACAAAATCTAAATTTTCCAAAATTGGATTTAGTATTAGTAATAAGATTGGTAATAGTGTTGTTAGACATAAACTAAAAAGAAGACTAAGTGAAATAGTTAGAATTAATATTAATTCTTATCCTATAAATAATTATGTCTTTGTTACAAAAAAAGGTTGCGAAAGTTTGTCGTTTTGCGAACTTAGTAATGAAGTTAGTTTAATTATTAAAAAGGCTTTTAAAAATGACAATTAAAAAGTTTTTTTCTAAAATATTTATTATTATCACATTGCCTTTACTAGTTACTGAAAAACTACTAATATATTTTTATAAATTTTGTATATCACCTTTACTCCCAAATTGTTGTAGGTTTTATCCTACTTGTTCTACTTATTTTTTACAGGCATTAAAAGAATATGGGGCTGTTAAAGGTTTTTTTATTGGATGTAAGAGATTAATTAGGTGTAATCCTTTTAATAAGGGAGGATTTGATCCTGTAAAACCAAATATTAAAGGAAATATAAAATGGGTATTATAAGTCTATTATGTTCGGCTTGGCCGAGCGATAATTTGTGGGCAAATATCATTAAACTTTTTGATGTTGGTAGTTATGCTTGGACGATTATTATATTTACACTTGTTTTAAAATTAGTTTTATCTCCTATGGACTTTCTTCAAAGATATTATACTAATAAAACTTCTAGGGCTCAGGCAAAATTACAACCACAATTAGAAAAATTACAAAGACAGTATGGTCAAAATCAAACTTTACTTTACCAAAAACAAAATGAACTTTATAGAAAAAGCGGTTTTAGTATGAAAGGCTCTTGCATAGTTATGCTAGTTTATTTAGTTTTAACTTTGACAATATTTATTTCGCTTTTTAGTTCTATGCAATATATTGCTGGCTTTAAAATAAAAAATCAATATAGACAGTTAGAGTCAACTTATATGCAAAATTATATTTTTTTAATTGGTGGAAGTTATGACGATTATATTAATTTACAAACAAGTGAAGAAAAAGAAAATTATATTATTAACCTAGAAAATACTATCCCAGAAGAAAATAGAGATGAATTAATTGCAAGTTATGTTTCACTTTCACAAGATGAAGTTTTATCTAAATATTTGGAAATTAAAGACAGTTGGCTTTGGATTAAAAATATTTGGATTGCTGATAAAGCGACTAATAACGAAATTTTAAGTTATTCAAGTTACAAGAGTTTGACAGGAGATAATGTAGAAGAAACTCAATATAATATTGTTATGAAAAAACTCATTGATGGTGAAAATAATACTAATAATGTAAATGGATATTACATTTTACCTATTTTAGTTTTATTACTCTCATTTGTATCTCAATGGATTTCACGCAAAATGTTACAAGGTAAAAACACTAATAATCAAAATGTTCAACAACCTGGATTTGCAAAGATTATGATGTTTATTTTGCCTTTTACAATGTTAATTTTCACATTAAATTCTAGTGCTATCTTCTCAATTTATATTTTAATTAACTCTCTTGTTTCTACTATCATAACCCCAATTATTACTGTTATTTGCAATAAGATAGAAGATAAGAGAGAAGAAAAAGTTAAACAAATTAACAGAGTTGATTATAGAAGATATTAAAAGGAAATATTATGAAAAAAATTCAAGTAACTGCTAGAAATGTTCAAAAAGCAATTGAACAAGGTTTGAAAGAACTTGGTGTTAAACAAGAAGATGTTGATATTAAGGTCTTAGATGAAGGTGGCTTATTTAGAAAAGCAAAAGTTGAACTTATTTATGATGACGGCTTAGAAGAAGAAAAAGTAAATAAGGAAATAAAAAAAGAAGAAAAAGAAATTGAAAAAAAATTAAAAAAAGAAATAAAAGAAGATTTAAAACAAAATAAAAAAGAACAAAACTTTGAAGAAAAATCTGAAAAAAGTGACAGTGTGGAAAAAGTTGCTGTTGACTTCCTTTCAGAGTTGTTTGAAAAAATGGATATTAAGGCAGATATAAGTTTTGTTAAAACAGATTTAGGTTATTCTTTTAATGCTAGTGGCGAAAAAGTTAATTATTTAATTGGTAAAAGAGGCGAAACTCTTAATGCTATACAAGAACTACTTTCTAATGTTATAAAAGCAAGTGGCTTTAAAAATCAAAAAGTTTTTTTTGATGTTGAAAATTATAAGAATAGACGAGAACTTACTCTTGTAAAACTTGCTAATAGAATTGCTCATAAAGCTTTAAAAATAGGAAAACCTGTTAAATTAGAGAGAATGAGCGCCTA
Organism: uncultured Christensenella sp.; assembly: GCA_949296965.1. Classification (GTDB taxonomy): domain Bacteria; phylum Bacillota; class Clostridia; order Christensenellales; family UBA1242; genus UBA7862. The sequence goes on from CASFQL010000021.1 coordinate 85,595, forward strand.
CGAAAGAAAAATTATTCATACAGCATTACAAGACTTTGACGGAGTTACTACTAAAAGTGAAGGCGAAGAACCAAATAGGTGTTTAGTTGTAATTCCTAAAAAATAATAAGTTTTTGTTTTATAACAATTTAGATAAATGTAAAAATTTGAAATGCTGTCAAATAAGTTATATTTACTAAAATTATATTTTATAAAGGGACTTTGTGCAGTAAAAATTTTAAAAAAATTTTTACAATGAAGTTTTAATATTTTAAAACTTCATTCAAAAGTGAAACTTTTGGCACAAAGTCCTTTTTAATTGTAATAGTATTAGTAGATATTATAAATAAAAAAATATATCTAATCTTTTTATTTAATAGGATTTTATTAATTAATAAATTTTAAAGTGTAAAAATTAATTTAAAAAATAAAAAAGACTAGAAAGCAATCTTATATTATGATATAATTAAAATATGGAAAATTCAAATTTAGAAGATACAATAGTTGCTATATCTACTCCATATGGAAAAAGTGGAATTGGAGTTGTTAGATTAAGTGGAAATGATAGTCTTAAAATAGCTTTAAAGATGTTTTTCCCCTTAAATAAAAATTTTAAAATAAAATCTAATTCAATGATATTAGGAAATGTAGATTTAGGAGAAGTAACAGATAAATGTTTTATGGTTTATTTTAAAAACCCTAAATCTTTTACAGGTGAAGATGTCGTTGAATTTCAATGTCATGGTGGACTTGCAGTTACTCAAAGAATAGTTGAAAAATGTTTAAGTTTAGGCGCTAGACTTGCTATGCCAGGAGAATTTTCTAAAAGAGCCTTTTTGAATGGAAAGATGTCGCTTGACCAAGCAGAAGGTGTGATTGATACAATTAATGCGGAAACTGAAAGCGAATTAAAGGCAAGTAATAGTTTAGAAAAAGGTATACTAACAGCAACTATAAGTGTAATGCAAGATAGTATTGTAGATTTATTAAGTGAAATTGAGGTTAATTTAGACTATCCTGAACATGATATTGAATATAAAACAAAAGAAAATATTATAGAGCAATTAAAAAAAATATTAGGAAAAATTTCAACATTATTAAATACACAAAAACAAGGTAAATTTATTAGAAATGGTATTAATGTCGCAATTATTGGAAAAACAAATGTTGGGAAAAGTAGTCTTTTAAATGCTTTATTAGGCACAGATTATGCTATTGTTACTGATGTTGAAGGAACGACAAGAGATATAGTAATAGGAAGCCTTGAATATAAAGGTTTTAAATTTAATTTTTTAGATACGGCGGGTATAAGAAATACAAAAGATAAAGTAGAGAGTATAGGTATCGAAAAAAGCAAAAAAGCACTAAATGAAAGTGATATTGTTTTATTAATTTTAGACGGAAGTAGAAAATTTGAAAAACAAGATTACGAAAATTTAAAAATGATTGAAAATAAAAAAGCATTAATTATTTTAAATAAGTGCGATTTAAAAATTATTGATAGACCAGATAAAGAATATATAATGGTTAGTGCAAAAGAAAATATTAATACTGATGAAATAAAAGAGAAAATATATCAAATTGCCCTGAATGATTGTAATCAAAATGAGAAAATTATTTTAACTAATTTAAGACATATTGAGATTTTATCGCAGGCAAAGATTATGATTGAGAAAATTTTAAAAAGTGGAATAAATAATTCACTAGATTGTATCAGTTTGGATGTTAGAGAATTGTGGGAAAAATTAGGAGAAATTACAGGAGAAACTGTTAGTGAAGTTATTATTGACAGGATTTTTTCTAAATTTTGCCTTGGAAAATAAAATTATTATATGTATAAAAACCTATTTTTTAGACGGACTATGTGCAGTAAAAATTTTTAAAAAATTTTTACATTGAAGTTTTAAATTTTTAAAACTTCATACAAAAGTAAAACTTTTGGCACATAGTCCTTTTTTAGTAGTTGTATAATTTTTAGTATTTTTAAAAAAACTTTACTAATATAAATTCTAAAAGAATAAGTTGTTAAAAAATAATATTAAAAAAATTAAATAACAAAAAACATTGAAAATATTTTAGATCTAAACTATAATTGTATAAGTAATTTAAAAATAAAAGGCAAATAATATGAATTATGATTCAGTAGTTATAGGAAGTGGTCATGCAGGTTGCGAGGCGGCTCTTGCTCTTGCAAGACTTAATAATAAGACATTACTTACTACCTTAAATTTAGATAGTATAAGTTTTTTGGCATGCAATCCTTCTATTGGAGGAACTGCAAAAGGTCAATTAGCAAGTGAGATAGACGCATTAGGTGGTGAAATGGGAATTAATGCTGATAAGAATATATTACAGTTAAGAATGCTTAATACTGGCAAAGGTGTTGCCGTTCAAAGTTTAAGAGCGCAAGTAGATAAACATTCATATCACCAAACAATGAAAGAAACACTTGAAAAACAAAAAAATTTAGATATAAGACAATGCGAGATAACAGATATTTTGACCGAAGGAGATAAGGTATTTGCTGTAAAAAATAATTTTGGAGAGATAATAAAAACAAAAACGGTTGTTGTTTGCACAGGAGTATATTTAGAAAGTAGAATAATAATTGGTGAGTTTTCAAAAAATGAAGGTCCAAATGGATTTGTAAATTCCCACGGTTTGTCAAAAAGTTTATCAAATTTAGGTTTTGAAATATTAAGGTTTAAAACAGGAACGCCTGCAAGAGTTTTGTCATCTTCAATTGATTATTCAAAATTTGAAATGCAAAAAGGAGATGATAACATTCAAACTTTTTCGTTTATGACGCAAAAACAGCCACCAAATACAGCAGTTTGCTACTTAGGCTATACTAATGAAAATACACACGATATTATTAGAAAAAATTTAAGTAGAGCTCCTATGTATAGTGGAGAAATTAAGGGTGTTGGGCCAAGATATTGCCCATCTATTGAAGACAAAGTAGTAAGATTTAGCGATAAAATTAGACATCAAATTTTCCTTGAACCAGAAGATAAGTCAGGTAGCGAGATTTATGTTCAGGGATTTAGTTCTTCAATGCCTGTTGATGTTCAATATGAAATGTATAAAAGCGTGGAAGGGTTTGAGGATGTTAAAATAATGAGAAATGCTTATGCAATTGAGTATGATTGTATTAATTCACTTGAACTTTTACCTACCCTTGAATCAAAAAGAATAAGTGGGCTTTTTTTCGCTGGCCAAATTAACGGAACTAGCGGTTATGAAGAAGCAGCAGCACAAGGCATAATCGCAGGAATAAATGCTAGTCAAAAACTTCAAAACAAAAACCCTTTTATACTTAGACGAGACCAAGCATACATTGGAGTTTTAATAGACGACCTAGTTACCAAAGGGACAAATGAACCTTATAGAATGATGACAAGTAGAGCCGAATATCGCTTACTTTTAAGACAAGACAATGCTGATATTAGGTTAACAGAGTTAGGTAGAGAAATTGGGTTAGTAAGTGATGAAAGATATAAGATTTTTAAAGAAAAATTAAACAATATAAAAAAAGTAGAAAGTCAATTAGATAAAGTTTTAGATACAAAATTAATAAAAAAATTTTTAGATAGTAAAAGCGAAAGTTATTCTCAATTACCAAAGACTGCAAGAGAACTTTTGAAAAGAAGCAGTGTGTCAATTTTTGACTTAAAAAAAGAGTTTAAAATTTTTGATGATATTAGTAAAAATGTTTTGTCTTATGTGGAAACGCAAGTAAAATATGAAGGTTATCTAAAAAGACAAGAATTATTAATTAATCAAATGAAAAAAAATGAAGATGTTAAATTAGATGCTGATTTTGATTATAATAAAATAAAAGGTCTAAGGCTTGAAGCAAGGCAAAAATTGAATAAATTTAAACCGCTTTCATTAGGGCAAGCAAGTAGAATTAGTGGAGTTTCACCAGCAGATATTTCTGTGTTAACAGTTTATTTGTCAATGCAAAAAAGAAAAGGGAGTAAATAATGGATTTTAAGACGGAGATAAAAAATGTTTTTTTAAAAAATAAAATACAATTAAATGAACAGCAAATTATTCTTTTTGAAAAGTATTTTAATTTACTTATTTTATGGAATGATAAAATTAACTTAACAACAATAACTAAGCAAAATGAAGTTATTATAAAACATTTTTTAGATAGTTGTCTTACTATAAATTTGATAAAAGATAATTCTAAAATTATAGATATTGGTGCTGGCGCGGGTTTTCCTAGTATTCCGCTTAAAATACTTAATCCTACACTTGAAGTTGTTTTAATAGATAGTGTAAATAAAAAAGTTAATTTTATAAATGAAGTAATAAAAACACTTGATTTATCAAATATTAAGGTTTTTCATTATAGAGCAGAAGACTTAGCATATAAAAACGAATATAGAGAAAATTTTGATTATGTCGTTTCTAGGGCTGTTGCGGCATTAAATGTTTTGTGTGAGTATTCAATACCTTTTTTAAAAGTTGGTGGAAAACTTTTAGCATACAAATCAATAGATTACTTGAATGAAATAAATCTTGCGAAAAATGCAATTATTGTTTTAAATTCAAAAGTTGAAGATGTTTTAAAATTAAATATTGAGAATAATGAGAGAAATATCATTATAATAAAAAAGGTTGGTAAATCTCCTAAAAAATATCCAAGACAAAAAAACAAACCAAGACTTTTACCTTTATAATTAAAAAAATTTTTAATAAAAATAAAAAAATATAAGAAAATAAGTAATTATAAAAATAATAAAAAATAATTAAAAATAATAAAAAATAAAAAAAAATAATTAAAAATGATAAAAAATAATAAAAAAATCTTTTTAAAAGAGATTTTTAGAAAGAATAATTTTTTAAAAAGGATTTTGTGCGTAAAAATTTTCTTAAAAATTTTTACTATGAAGTTTTAAAATTTTAAAACTTCATTCAAAAGTGAAACTTTTGGCACAAAATCCTGTATTATTTTATAGTTAAGTAAATATTATAATTTTTGTATTAGTTTAATAAACATTTAACACTTCAAGTAATTATTAAAAATTTTTAAATTTTTAATAAACAAATTAAAATTCATTTTTAAAAATATACGACATAAAAGTTATTAACATAATGTGGATAATTATATTGTTTAACTAATCTATAAGTTAAATATAATTATTAATAAAATAAAAGATATATAATTAAATTATTTTGTGTAAATTTGTCAATAAATTTGTAAAAGTTGCATAAATTAAATAAATTTTAATTTATAAAATTTAGTTAGGAAAAATAAAAAAGTTTGATATAATAATAAATAGAGGTTTAGTTTATGGGAAAAATCATTTCTTTTGCAAATCAAAAAGGCGGAGTTGGAAAAACTACTACGGCAATTAATTTAGCAGCATATGTTGCAGCATTTGGAAAAAAAGTTCTTGTTGTTGATATGGATCCTCAAGGGAATGCAACTAGTGGTCTTGGAGTTGACAAAAATCAAAAAATGAAAACTCTTTATGATGTTATTGATGGAGATGTTTCTATAAGTGAAGTAATAAAACAAACAAAGTTTAAGAATTTGCAAATTGTTCCAGCAACCGTTGATTTAGCAGGTGCTGAGATTGAACTTGTTCAAATGAGAAGTAGAGAAAAAGTAGTTAAAAATATATTAACAAATATTTCAGATAACTATGATTATATTTTTATTGATTGCCCACCATCTCTTGGATTATTAACAGTAAATGCATTAACTACAAGCAATTCTGTCATTATTCCTATTCAATGTGAGTTTTTCGCCCTCGAAGGACTAAGTCAACTTATGAATACAATAAAGTTAGTAAAAAAGCATTTAAACCAAGATATTGATGTTGAAGGGGTAATTTTAACAATGAAAGATAATAGGTCAAATTTGGTTCAACAGGTATCACAAGAAATAAAAAGATTTTTTGGAGAAAAGGTTTATAATACTGCAATACCAAGAAGCATAAGACTTGCAGAAGCACCAAGCCATGGTGAACCTATTATGACTTATGATTCAAAAAGTAAAGGGGCGTTAGCATATTATGAGTTAGCATCCGAGTTTTTAAAAAGAAATAAGAAGAAATAAAAGTTATAAAATTATAACTTTAATATATAATAATACAAATTTGAATAGTTGTTCGGCTCAAAACATATTTTAAAATATGTTGATAAGTGGACAACTTTTTTATTTTCGACCAACTAGTTTTATTTAAAAATTTGTTTGCAATTATTTTTTAAATTTGTTAAAATATTGTTGATAAACAAGATTTTAAATTAGGAGTATTATAATGAAAAGAGGATTAGGAAAAGGTTTAGACGCATTATTTTCTATTTTTGATGAAGATGAAGAAAACGAATTGAAAAAAAATAAAGTAGAGAATTCTAAAACACAAGAAGAAAGAAAGGTAAGTGAACAAGAGATTAAGGAAATGTTAAATAATGTTGTAGAGATTGATATTCGAAGAATTGACCCAAATAAAGAACAACCTAGAAAGAAATTTGATGCTACAACTTTAAAAGAACTTTCAGAGTCTATAAAACAACATGGTGTAATACAGCCTATTTTAGTTAATAAAGAACCTAATAATAGATATACAATTATAGCAGGTGAAAGAAGATTTAGAGCTTCCTTAATTGCGGGAAAACAAACTATACCTGCAATTGTCAAAGAATATTCTGAGAAAGAAATGAGAGAGATTTCTCTTATTGAAAATTTACAAAGAGAAGACTTAAATCCAATTGAAGCAGCAAAAGCAATTAAAGAATTAATGAATAGATACTCCTTTACACAAGAAACTGTTGCTGACAGAATTGGTAAAAGTAGACCTCTTGTTGCTAACACACTTAGATTGCTTTCATTAACCCCAGAAGTTATTTCAATGATTGAAAATAATCAAATCTCAGCAGGTCATGGAAAATGTTTAGTTTCAGTCACAGATAAAACGAAGCAAATTGAATATGCAAAAATAGTTATTGAAAATAAGTTAACTGTTAGAGATTTAGAAAAGTTAATTAGAGATGGTAAACTTCAAACATTATTAAATAAAAATAAAAAGGAAAAAGTCTTACAAAGTATTGAATTAAAAGAATTAAGACATAGATTACAAAGGTTATTTAAAACAAAAGTTAGTATAAATGGTGATGATAGTAAGGGTAAAATTTTAATTTCATATTTTAATGTTGACGATTTGGATAGAATTTGTATGTATTTAGACAAACTTGAAAGAAATTAAAATAAAATTATTTATTTGTATAAAGTTTTGTTTAATTACTTAAAATTAATATTTTTGTTATTTATATATCAAGTAAATTAGTTAGTTTTATAAATAAAATATAAAAGAATAATATGAAAATATTATTCTTTTTTTATAATATTTTATGTAAATTAATTAATTTCATATTATTTTTGTATAACATTTTATTTCAATATAACATTATTTTACCTAAAATAATTCATTGTATTACTTGTTTTGAGTATTTTTAGTTTTCATATTGTTTACTATTAATCTTCTGTTTACATAATTTTTTTAGTGTATTCTATACATTATTGAGAGTCTTTATTTAATACTTGTTATAAAATTAATTGTTGTAAAAAAATTTTTTGAAATTGTTCCACGTGGAACTTTTTATAAATTATTAATTTTATTTTCAACAAGTATAATAAAAAAAAGATTATTAACTAATATTATATTTTTTAACTAAATAATATATAATTTATTTCATAGTGTATACAAAATTTATTTATTTTATATTCAAACATATTTAAAAAGATTTTTTATTTTAATTATTCCATGTGAAACTTTTATAACATAATAATTTCATATTAAGTATAATAAAATTGATTATTAACTAACAATATATTTACTAACTAGAATATTTTATAAACTGTTTTTGTGACTATATAAAAATTTTTTTGTCTTTTATATAGGAGTATATGTAATATAACATTTTAATTTTTATTTGTTTCACGTGAAACATTATGTTTTTAATTTATATTTAAATATATAATATAAAACTCTTTTAGAGGTCTATATAACTATAATTTTGCATTTATTTTAAATTCAAATAATAAAGTATGTAAAAAATATTTATAAAGATAATTTATCTACAGTAACAATGTTCCACGTGAAACATTTTATTTTAAGTTATGTTTAATTGTAAAAAAAATATATAATTAAAACTATTTTAAGGATGCATATAATTGTAGTTTTATATTTACCTTCATCCTTATATAATAAATTTTATAATAAAAATTTTATATAGATAATTTATTTATACTAAATAAAGTTCCACGTGGAACATTTTATAATTAAATATTATTTTTGTTACTTATGTTATATTTAATTGTAATATTACGATTTATTATTACTTATTATAGAAGTTTAATATTTTTTTAACTTAATTAAAAATATTAAAATAGTTAGAATTTAAGTATTTATGAATAAAATTGATAAACTAATATCTGACAAAATAAATTATCTTATAAAGTCAAAATAAATATAAAATATTTATAATTAAAATTTATAGATTATTTGGAATTTATACATAGTCAAGTTGTATCACTTGCAGTATTTTATAGGTAATAAAATATAATTATAATTACTTTTTTCCTATAAACAGTGTAAGTTTGATTGATAATGTAAAAAATAATTTATAAAAATATAAAATATTAAAGAAAATAATTATTATATTATAGATTTTGTAACTTTAATTGCTAAGGTATTAAAAAATAATTTAATAAATTTTATTAAAATTTCTATTATATTATAATATTTTTAAAAACAAACAAATGATTAGAAAAATTTGTATGTGTATTTATATTAATAATATTTTCATTTATGATATTAAGTATTATAATATAAAAAAATCAAATATTAAAAATAATGTGCTATAAAAATTTAGTATAAATTTTTACTATAAAGTCTTAACAAACTTAATTCAAAAGTTAACACTTTTGGCATAAAATTTGAATTTGTCGTCGTTAAGTAAAAATAAAAACAAATTTTTTTTTTTATATTAACTTTTTTATAATATAAATTTGTATACTGTTATGATTTTATAAAAATCACAATCTATAAAATTTAATTTATTAAAATTTATATTCAAAAAATATTGTTTCTTTTACATAATAATTTATTTTTGTATTGTGATAAAAATTAAAATTATACTTTCCTATTTGTTATGACTTCCTAGAATGTAGTATATTGTATTTTAATTAATTTAAGTTATAAAAATATAACTATATACTAAATATGTTTCTTTAGTATACATTTTTTTATATTTAATATAATATAAAAATAAACAATTTCTAATTTTGTAATATCTTTTATTTATATAAATTGCATTAAAAACACCTCAAAATCTTGTCTGAGACAGAATTTTATAATTATTTTATTTCAAAAAATTTGTTATATTCTGTCTCAGACAAGCATAATTTTCATCAAACTGAACAATATAGTTATAAAAATATAACTCATCATAATTTTTTATTATTTTAAACAAAAAGTAGAATTTAATTTTTATAAAAAAAGTTATCAACATTATAATGATTATTGTGGATAACTATTTACGATATTATTAAAAGTATTTATTATTAAAATCAAAATTATATTTTTTTTATTGAAACTCTTAGTAATTATAAATTGTTTAAAAAAATGATTTCATTTAATGAAAAAATTTGGTTTTGTTTATTGTTTTTTTATTATTTTAGAAAGTAAGAAAAAGTTTTATTAAAAATTATTATGTATTTTAAAATCTATAAAAATAACTTAGTTAATAGTTTTGCTTAATTTAATTGAAAGAGTATTTTAGGTAATTTACTAAATTTAGATTAGATATTATGTTTTTTGTGTTTGATTGTATTAATTTAATAATTATTTAACTTAATGAACTAATTTAAGCAAAGATTGAACACTTAAAATTGTTACAAGTATAACTATAAACTTTACCTGTTATCTACAAGTATTTGATAATAATTGAAATAAAATAATTTTTTTAATTAACTATATACAATGGTATTTATTTTTAAAACTTCAAGTTACTTTAATTATTTTTGCTTTTTCTTCTAGTTTTGTGAATTGCAAATATTGCAGAGTTAAAATAAATGAAAGAAATGTTAACTAATACTTAAAATATATAATACTTGTTAAAAAATTCTTTTGATTTGTATATATTCATTTTTAATTGAAAAATATAATTTTAACTTTTGATTTAAGAATAAAAAATGTAATTAAGAGTAAAAATAAATATTATTTTATTAAATAAAAAAATCTATTTATTTAAGTGTTTTCTACTTTTATAACTATAAAAAAATAAAATTATTAAATATAAAGTAATTTTTTATCATAAAAATATTTATAATTTATATATATTTTAATTAACAACTATTATTTTCGACTTGTTGGTCTAAAAAATATATTTACTTTTCTAATTTCCTTTGGTTAAGCAAGTTTTAGATAATTACATTTGGTCGAAATATAAATCTTTTTATATAATTTTATTTTTTATGACTTTTTTTATCATTTTTTTTGCTTAATTATTATTTATTTTATTATATTATTTAGTGTTATTTTATTTGATTTAAAAATATTAATATGTTAGAATATTTGATGTTTAAATGGAGGAATTTTAGTTGAATAAAAGTAAATCAAGAAGTTGGATATTTTTTCTTATTTCTATTGCAGTCATTATACTATTAATTTACTTTACGCAAGGCGGAAATTTAGGTAAAAAAATTGATATTTTTGGTCAGAGTGAAAGTGGGGCTAGTTCGGTCCAAGAATTAATTGGTGCTACCTATAAAGATAATGAAGGAAATTGGCAATTTGAAGGCGAGAGTTCAATTTCTTATATATGTATTAGTAGTAACGGTAGGGGTTATATTTTAAAGAAAGATTCAAAATTCTCTAAGGATAATGTTAGCGAAAGTTGCGATTATTATTTTAATTTTATTTCGGAAGTTGAGTTAGAAAATTTACAAAAAATGATTGACGATTACAACTCGTTTGCAAACGAGTATAATAAGACTGCTGGTGAAGGAGCAAAATATACTACAATCTCTCAATCTTCTGTTCAAGCAACTCAATCAGTTTGGCAAACTTTTATGCCTTATATAAGTGTTATAGTTGTAGTTGTTTTGGGTGCTATTTTGATTAAAAGTATTATTGGCGCTAATGCTAAAAGTTTTAACTTTGGCAAAACAAAGGCTCAGATTGCTCATAACGTCAAGGTTAGATTTAGTGATGTCGCTGGTATTGATGAAGAAAAAGAAGAATTACAAGAGGTTGTCGAATTTTTAAAAAATCCACAAAAGTTTACTGAACTTGGAGCAAAAATTCCTAAGGGAATTCTTCTTGTTGGTTTGCCTGGAACAGGTAAGACTTTACTTGCTAAGGCTATTGCGGGTGAAAGTAATGTCCCATTTTTCTCTATAAGCGGTTCTGATTTTGTTGAAATGTTTGTTGGGGTTGGGGCTTCAAGAGTTAGAGATTTGTTTGAGCAGGCAAAAAAAGAGTCTCCTTGTATTGTCTTTATAGATGAAATTGATGCTGTTGGTAGGCAGAGAGGTGCCGGTCTTGGTGGGGGTAATGATGAAAGAGAACAAACTTTAAATCAACTACTTGTTCAAATGGACGGGTTTGATGGAAATACCGGTGTAATTGTTATCGCTGCAACAAATAGAAGCGATGTATTAGACCCTGCCCTTCTTCGTCCCGGCAGATTTGATAGGCAAATTTATGTAAATCCACCTGATGTCAAGGGCCGAGAGATGATTTTAAAAATTCATGCAAGAAATAAACCTATTGATGAAAGTGTCGATTTTAAAAATCTTGCTAGATTAACTAGTGGATTTACGGGGGCTGACCTTGAAAATTTGCTAAATGAAGCAGCAATTTTAGTTGCTAGAACTAATAGAAAAAGAATTACAATGACTGATATAACTGAGGCTATTAATAAGGTTTTGATGGGGCCTCAAAAAAGAAGCCGTGTAATTACTAATAATGATAAAAAAATCACTGCATTCCACGAGTCTGGGCATGCTATTATAGGAAAAGTTTTAGAGCACTGTGATGTAGTCCAAGAAGTTTCAATTATTCCAAGAGGGATGGCTGCTGGTTATACTTTGAGTAGACCAGACACTGACGAAACTCATATGTCTTATAATAAATTGATTGACAATATTACTATGATGCTCGGTGGTAGGGCTAGTGAGGAAGTTTTGGTTAAAGATATTTCAACGGGTGCACAAAATGACATTGAAAGAGCAACAAAAATTGCTCGTAAAATGGTTACCGAGTGGGGTATGAGTGCTAAACTTGGTCCTGTTAATCTTGGTTCAAGTAGCGAAGTTTTTATTGGCAGAGATTATCAAACTCAAGTTAATTATAGCGATAAGACTGCTTATGAAATCGATTTGGAAGTTAAAAATATTGTTGAAACTTGTTATGATAATGCTAAGAAAATAATAAAGAAATATGTAAAAGAAATTAATACAATGGTAGATGTTTTGCTAGAAAAGGAAACAATTTACTTTAATGAAATTGAACTTATTATGAAAGGTAAAACCTCTAAACAAATTTTAGCAATAATGGAAGAAGAAGAAATTAGAAATAAGGCAAAAATTGAACTCGAAAGGGCTGAAGCTGAGTTTGAAAGAGTTAAAAAGGAGCAGACTATTAGATTAAAAACCGCAGAGGCTCTTAAAAATGGTGGTATTATTTCTAATGAAGAAATTGAGAAAATTAAGAATGATAGTCAAAATATTTTAAAACAAGCACAAGAAAAAGTAGATGATGAGAGAAAAAAATTTGAAAAACAAAATTTAAGAAAAAGCAAAAAAGAAAAAACTGAAATTATTGAAAAACTTGAAGTAAAAAAGACTAATAATTCTACTAAAAATAAAACAGTTAAAAAAGAAGAGAATCGAAAACCACTTAATATTAAAGAAAATGAAGATAGTGGTAGCGAAGTAAAGTTAAAAAGTGATGATGTTGATAAAAATAATAGTATTCAAAAGACTGTAAAAAATGTTGAGAATAAAAATGAAAAAAATATAAAAACTAGCAGTGAAGATAAAAGTTCTCTAAATGATATAGACAAAAATTAGATTTTTAAATATTGTTCAATTTAATTTTTAGTTTTAACATAATAAAACTTAATATAATACTAAAATACTAAAAGGAATAAAAATGAAAAAGATTATTATTACGAGTGTTTCAATTTGTGTCGTTTGTGTTATTGCGATATCTACCCTTATTTTAGCACTTGTTTCGGTTAATACAAATAAATTAATTGAAAGACCAGATGAAATATATATTATGAACAAAATTACTAAGGATAATGGAAATGGTTCACCTTATAAACTTGAAAGTGGAGATGAGAACGAGTCTAAAAAGATTGATGATTTGTATTCGGTTTTCAATTCTTGTTTTGGTCAAAAAGCGTTGCTTGCTCTTTTTAGGGGAGAATTGTATGACAAAATGGTTACTGAGCATTACAACTCGTATAGTTCCAGACCTTCGGTTTCAAGGAATGAAAGTTCAACAGATAAATTTACAATAGTTTTTAAATATTATTCAAATAATACTCAAACTTATGAGTATGGAAATGGAGAGTCATATTCATATAATTATTTGTTTTTTGAAATAGATAATAGTGATATTAAAAAAGAGGTTATGTTTGGGGTTATAGATTCAGTTGACCCTTATACTGCATATTCTTTTAGTTCTCAATACACCTATGAAGCAAAAATTAATTCTAGTGCTTTATATAACTATATTTGTTCGCTTTCATATTTTGCAGATAATATGTAAATTTAGTAGTTAAATAATAAATTAAAAAAGATAGTGAAGGGAGTCCACTATCTTTTTTTTGGAGCAGGTAACGGGAATCGAACCCGTATCACTTGCTTGGGAAGCAAAAGTTTTACCACTAAACTATACCTGCATATTTGTAAAATTGAATTGATTATTTATTAAACTTTGAATAAAGTCTGTTTTTATATTTTAAGATTACAAAATTAAATGAATTAATTTAATAAATAAAATTATTTAAGATTTAGTAAAAATAATTTTAAATTTAAAATCTTTAATTAAATTTATATTCTAAATTGTTAACCTTATGAATATATAATATACTTTTTTAGAAATTTTGTAAATAAAAATTTATTATATTATTGTTATTATTAAAACACTTTATAATAAGCAAGGTATAGTTTAATAATGTAAAATATAAATAATTTTAATATAAAAAATATTATTTTAAAAAATATTTCATAAATAGTAAAATTTAAAAAAAATTAAATAAATTAATTTTTTTAGAAATAGATAACAATTTAAAAAATAGATTAGAAAATAATGTAAAAGTAAAATAATTAGATGTGAAAACAAATAAAATTTAATAAAAAATTTTAATTTTATAAAAAGTAAAAAATGAAGAAATTAGAAAGATAAAAAAGGCATTAATCAAATTAAAGATAAAATTGTTAAATAAAATTAAATATTGTTAAAATTATAGTTTTTATAAATTAAAAATAATTTTAAAGATATAAAAATTAATTGTTATGAGTGAAAATTTTTTATATAAGTTTTTAAACAATAAGAAAAATTTTTTGCAATTTAAATTTTACTAATAAAAAAATAATTTTAAGATTTATATTTTATCAAATTTAACGGGTAATAATTAAAAGAGAAAAATTAATAATATTGAGAAAAATTATTGTTTGTATAAATTGGGGACTATGTGCGTAAAAATTTTTATTAAAATTTTTACAGTGAAATTTTAAAAAATTTCACGCAAAAGTTTTACTTTTGCACATAGTCCCGTTTGCATTTAATTTTAATAGACAAAACTAATTTTTAATAAAACAATAAACTTCATACTTAATAGGTGGATAATAAATATTATTTATTATAATTAATTAATGTAAATAGTTTTTCTTTATACTATACTAAATAAAGAAAAAAATTCCAAATAACAAATAATAATTAATCAACTTTTTATATTTTTACATTTAAAATAACTTCTTTTTTTATAAGTGACAAATAATGAAAATTTAATATAAAAGCAAAAGTATTAAAATTTTTATTTATAATTAGCAATTTATTAAATTGAAATTTTTAAAAATGGTTATTAATTCTATATTTATTATTTAATTTTAAAGGAAAAGTATTGTTTATTTTTGACAAATCGTTTAATTTTTTTTAAACTATATAAGTTAGGAGAAATTATGAATAATGGATTTTGGACTTATGAAAATTCTGATAGTCCTGTAACATATCTTTTTAATAAAAATCATATTTTAATTTTATTGATTAGTTTGGTTTTAATCATTTTCTTTTCTATGTATGTTACTAGACAAAAATTAAAATTTCAAAAAAAATTTGTTGCAATTTCTATATTTTTTCTTATTTTGTTTGAAGGGCTGAGAATTTTATTTAGATATTATTATCTTAGTTACAATAACCAAGATTTGAGTTTTTTTAACATTGTTAATTTTGACTTTTTTACAATTTCATTGTGGACTAGCATTCCACTTTTAATTTTGGGGTGTGCGTTAAAAAAGGAATATAAAAACAACACATTCGGGCTTAGTTTTGTTTTTTTTGTAACTAACTTGGCGGCTGAAATTTCTTTAATTTATCCAATTGGAATAAATGAAAACTTTGAGTTTTATCATTTTTATAATCTTATGTTCATATTTTTAAGAGCAATAATTATTATGCTTTCATTAATTTTTGTTGTTTCAAAATGGATTTCTGTCTCAAATTTCCTTGATTTATGGAAGGGAGTGTTGTCTTTAATTGTGTTAGGTTTAATTTGTTGTTCGATTGGTTTTCTTGCAAATAGTCAAGCAAATCTTTTTTATATTGATTATTGTCCGTTATTTGATAGTTTAGGGATTTATTTAACTTTTCCTTTACACTATATTATGTTGGGAATTTTTCTATTTGTATTACAAATTATATTCGTTACTCCGTTTGCTATTGCAAATGCAATAAATCAAAGAAAAAATAAATAAAATATCTTTTAATTTTTTCTAAATATGATAAAATATTTAAAATTAAATTAGAATAAAAGGAAACAAAATGAAACTAGGGGTTGTAGGTTTGCCTAATGTAGGTAAAAGCACATTATTTAATGCAATAACAAAGGCGGGGGCAGAAAGTGCGAATTATCCGTTTTGCACTATTGAGCCAAATGTGGGAATTGTAGATGTCCCAGATGAAAGGCTTGAAGTTTTAACAAAGTTATATAATGCTAAAAAGACAACACCTGCTCAAATTGAGTTTGTTGATATTGCGGGACTTGTAAAAGGCGCAAGTAAGGGGGAAGGTCTTGGTAATAAATTTTTAAGTCATATTAGAGAAGTTGATGCTATTGTGCATGTTGTTAGGTGCTTTGAAGATGAAAAAATAATTCATGTCGAAGGCTCGGTCAACCCAACTCGAGATATTCAAACTATTAACCTTGAACTTATTTTAGCGGACTTAGAAAGCATTGAAAAATATATTGAAAAAGAAAATAAACTTTTAAAGGCTGGGGCTACGACAAAAGAGCATTTAGTTTTGCTTAATACTATTAAAAATACGCTTGAAGATGAAAAGCCTGTAAGAAGTTTAAAACTTAATGATGAGCAAAAGGAATATGTTGATAAATTGTTTTTGCTAACAACAAAACCCGTTATTTATGTTGCTAACATTGCAGAAAAAGATATATTGCTTGACGGTGATGAAAACAAATTTGTTAAAGAAGTTGCGGATTATGCTAAAAGTGAAAATTCGGAGATTTTGGTTTTGTGTTGTAAAATTGAAGAAGAACTTATAATGCTTGACAGTGAAGATAGAGAAATGTTTAAGCAGGAACTTGGACTAAATAGAAGCGGTTTAGAAAAATTGATTATTACTAGTTATAAAACTCTTGGGCTTATGAGTTATCTTACGGCTGGCGAAAAAGAAGTTAGGGCTTGGACGATTAAGATTGGAACTAAGGCTCCACAAGCAGCGGGGAAGATTCATAGCGATTTTGAAAAAGGTTTTATAAGGGCGGATATTGTTAAATATGATGACTTAATAGAACTTGGCAGTTATAATAATGCAAAAGAAAAGGGCAAAGTAGCAAGTGTTGGAAAAGATTATGTAATGCAAGATGGTGATGTAGTCTTATTTAAGTTCAATGTTTAAACTTTTACTTTCGTTAAATAAATTTTTAAAACTTTTTAAAAAATTAATTTTATTAAAAGGTGTTAGAAAATAAAAAGTATCTAAAAATAGATACTTTTTTTTGCTTAAAATGTGTTGAATTAAGTGTTTTAATTTAGTTAATTTGATTAATAAATATATTTTTTTAAACTAAAAATAGTTTATATAATTTAAAAAATTTTAATTAATGTTTTAAATAGTTTATAAAGGATTTGAATAAATTTAGAAAATCAAATAATTTTGATATTCTTTAGATTTTAAAAATACATTTTAATTTTGATTTATTTCTTTTTGAATTCTTTTCCTGTAATTAAAAAGTTGATTGAAACATTAAAATATTCCGACATTTTAACAAGCAAATTTAAGTCGGGTTGCCTTTTACCATTTTCGTAGTATGATAATGACTCCCGCGAAATGTGTAAATCATAGGCAACTTTTTGCTGATTTAATTTTTTTTCCTTTCTTATTTTTTTTAAACCTATCATATTATCCCTTGACAATAGTGTAACAATTTGTTAATATTTTTATGTAACAATATGTTACATATTTGTTCTAAGGAGGATAAAATGTTTTGCAAAAAATGTGGAAAAGAAATTGATGAAAATGCCGTTGTCTGTATTCATTGTGGTGGAGCAGTAGATGACAATCTTATTTTAGTAAATAAAAATAGCAATTCTTCAAAAATTTGGCTTGGAGTTGTATTAGAAATTTTTTTAGGAGTTGTCAGTCTATTTATAGGGTTTGTTTTATATCCAGCAGAAAGTGTAGCAAGAAAAACTTTTATAAAGGGGTGGTTTGTTGTGTTTATAATTAAGGTTGTGTTTATATTTTTCTGTGGCATTATGGCTCTAATCCTTCCGCCAGCATATTATGTGTGACAACATATTAAAACAAATAAATAAATTAAAATTATATTATTTTAAGAAATTTGAATTTAATTAGAGTTAATCTAAAAAAATTTAATAATAAATAAATTATGATTTTTTATTTACGAAATTTTTGAATTAATAACTCTATATTTGAGAGTAAAAATTTTTAATTTATAAGTTATTTATTAAATAAAAATTTGATAGGAACATAAATGTATTAAAAACGCAAAAGTTTCTAAACAAAATATGAAAAGTTTTAAAGAATATAAAAATTTAAAATTATAAAATAAAAAAGTTTAAATTTTATTAGTAAAATTTATAAATTTATATTAAAATATAATTGTGCTAAATTTTAAGGGGACAAGTCTTGTTAGTTTCTTGTATTATTTTAAACTCGTTTGGTCTTCTTCGTGGCGGTGCTGATGGAGATGGTTCTAGTGCTGGGCTTTTCAGTAGTTATATTAGTGGTAATATCACTAATAAAGGCTTTGGTATCGGTTTTCGCATTTTCCTTACTTAGCAATTAAAATTTAATTGTATTAAAGATTTGTTCCTTAGCGTGTCTAAAAATTTATCGTTTGCCGTCGGTTTAGTAAACAATTGAAAGACCGACAGATATTGTAAGGGGATTTTCCCTAAAAAACACAAATTTATTAAAATGAGTATAAACTTAACACAATTTTTAAAATTATTATGTTTATTTTAGTAGTAAAAAGTTTAATTTTTTTGAAAATAAAAAGATAGTGCGAATTTAATTATGTCACTATCTTTTTTTGATAAGAATAAATAATTTTAAAATATTTTTTAAAAAAGCAATTTTAATTTTATGCTTAATTTTAAAATGTCATTTTTTTACTTTAAAAACTAAAAATTGTTTTTTATTTTTTCTTTTTGTCGACCTTTGACATATGGGCGATTAAGTCAACAACTTTATTTGAATAACCCCATTCATTGTCATACCACGCAACAAGTTTAACAAAAGTATCATTGAGCATTATTCCTGCACTTGCGTCAAAAATTGATGTTCTTGCGTCATGTATAAAATCAGAAGATACAACAGGTTCTTCGGTGTAACCTAATATTCCTTTTAATGAGCCTTCGCTACACTTTTTGATTTCCTTTTTTATTGCTTCGTAAGTGGTTGGTTTGCTTAATTTACAAGTTAAGTCAACAACAGAAACATCGAGTGTTGGGACTCTAAAACTCATTCCCGTTAACTTTCCGTTTAAAGATGGAATTACTTTACCAACTGCTTTTGCTGCCCCCGTTGAAGATGGTATAATATTATAAGTTGCTGCTCTACCGCCTCGCCAATCTTTTTTAGATGGACCGTCAACGGTTAACTGAGTTGCGGTTACTGAGTGAACAGTTGTCATAAGTCCTTCAACTATTCCAAACTTGTCGTTGATAACTTTTGCAAGTGGGGCAAGGCAATTTGTTGTGCAACTTGCATTTGAAACAATGTTCATTTCAGGGGAATATTCGTTTTCATTAACACCCATTACAAACATTGGAATTTCACCTTTACCCGGGGCTGTGATGATTACTTTCTTTGCTCCCCCTTGGAAGTGGAGAGAAGCACCTGCTTCATCAGTAAATTTTCCCGTTGCTTCTGCAATATATTCTGCTCCGCATGATTTCCAATCTACTAAGTTAGGTTCTTTTTGACTAAACATTTTAATCTTTTTACCATTTACAATTAAGTTGCTATCATTATGAGAAACCTTTGCATTTAGTTTACCGTGAATTGTGTCGTATCTTAACATATAGTCTGCATAATCTGGCGAGATAAAAGGGTCATTTATTGCTACAACCTCAACATCAGTTCTTTCAAGTGTTGCACGCAAAATAAGTCTTCCAATTCTTCCAAAACCATTAATTCCAATTTTTACTTTCATTATTTTCTCCTTTATATTTGATAAGAGTATTATACACCACTAAAAAAAATACAACAACTTTTTAAACTAAGTTTTCAGGGTTTAAACATTCAAGTTCAGGCAAAACAAAAATTCCATCTTTTCTTATGAGTTTGTCATCAAAATATATTTCTCCACCGCCATATTCTTTTGTTTGGACCAATATCAAATCCCAATGTAGTGCCGATTTATTGTTGTTAGGACATTCGTCATAACAACTTCCCGGGGTAAAATGAATAGAACCTGTAATTTTCTCGTCAAAAAGAATGTCTAACATAGGTTTTCTTATAAAAGGGTTGACTCCAAAAGAAAATTCTCCAACATATCTTGCTCCCTCATCAATGTCAAAAATTTTGTTAATATCTTCTTTACTATTAGAAGTTGCCTTAACTATTTTACCATCTTTAAAAATTAGGCAGATATTTTCGTGTTTTTCTCCGTTATGTGATAGCATTGGTATGTTATAAGTTATTTTTCCGTTTACACTTTCTTTTATAGGTGCTGTAAAAATCTCACCATCAGGCAAATTGTTTTTACCTGCGCACATAATGGCGGGCATTCCTTTTATAGAGAAAGTTAAATCAGTGTCCTTAGATACTATCCTTACTTTGTTAGTCTTTTCCATTAGAGATTTTAATGGCTTCATACTCTTCAACATTTTTGTATAATCTAAACAACATACTTGAAAAAAATAATCTTCAAAAGTGTCCGTGCTCATTCCCGCATTTTGTGCAGTTATGCTTGATGGATAGTTAAGTATTACCCACTTTGTTTTCTTTGTTCTTGTGTTGTGATGAACGGGTAAAGAATAGAGTTTACTTACAATGTTTAAGTTCTCCTTCTTTACAGCGCTATCTTCAAAAACATTTTTGTTTCTTATTGAAATATAGGCGTCCATTGTTTTCATAATAGGTAGGTCAAAAGAACACCTTAAATTTTCTCTTTCTTTACTTGTTCCATATAATAGTTCTCTATTTACAAGCGAACTATATAAGTTTACAAAAGGATATGCCCCTGCTTTGTAAACTTCTTTTACTATTTCATTTATAAAACTTATGTCAGCATCAGTTGCTTCAATTAAGATTTTTTCTTTTGGTTTTAAACTGCAAGAGTAGTTTACTAGATTTTTTGCTAGTAACTTTAACCTTTCGTCAACCACATTATCTCCTTTTTTTGTTGTCAGTTGCTAGTTTGATAATGTTTTTTGACTTGCACCTTATATCTAAAAAATATTTTGGTAAAAGCAATATAAAGGTAAACAAACTTATTAAACAAAAAAGCAACATAACTATATTAAAAAATATTAGACCTTTGTCTAAAAAGATATTACCCAAAATTATGCCAATTATTCCAGCAAAAAAAAGAGATAAAAATGTAATTGATGTTTTTAATGTAGAAAAATGTTTTTTGTCATTATTTTTATAAGTTTGAATTTCATCATCTATTATAACATAATCTACTTTAAAACCGTAAAAACTAGGAGAATTTTTTAAAAGCAAACTTTTTTGTGGTAGACATTTTAATATGTCTAAAATATTTTTATCAATTAGTCCTAATGAGATGATATTAAGAGCATCTTTGTTTGAAGTAAAAATTGAAGTAAAAAAGTTATAAATTTTAGAAAAAAAATTAAAAAACTTTGCTTTTATCCCCTTTTTCTCCTTTTTTATGTGAACAAGATTTGCACCTTCAATATTTTTCTTTATTAGTGTATAAAAAAGTTTGTCTATGTTATTAACGCATAAATCTCCAAGTAATAAAATATCACAATTAAAATCTTGTAATGCGTTTAAAAAAACATCATTATAATTAAAATCATTTTCTGTAATAAATAGTTTAAAATTTTTATTTTTTTTTGAAAAGGTTTTTAAAAATTTGCAATTTTGCTCATCATTACTTTGAACATATACAAAATAAGTGCATTCATTTTTTAAATAAAAATCGCTTTTTGTATATTTTGTAAAAAAAGATTTTGCATCATTTTCCTTAAAAACAGGGAATAAACAATTTATTTTCATAATTAAATTATAGTATAAATTATAGATTTTAAAAAGAAATTTTTAATCATAATCAAAAAAAACTAAAAAAAATTGTTTTTTAATTTAACATTTTTGATTTTTTAATATAAAATATTTTCATAACTTAGTTGTTATTTAAAAAAAGAGGTTTTATTTATGAATAAATTTTTATTAAAAGACGCCTTAGAAAAAGGTTATGCTGTGGGGGCTTTTAATTTTGGTAGCCTTGAAATTTTAAAATCTATTATAAGTGCTGCTACTTTACAAAACACCCCTGTTATTGCTCAAATTTCAGAAAGCGCTCTTGAATTTATGGGTAAAAAATACCTAAAAAAAATTATTAAAGTCGCTAGAAGAAATGCCCAAATTCCCATTAGTTTTCATTTTGACCACGGTAAAAGTTTTGAGAGTGTAAAAACTGCTATCAAAATGGGTTGTGACAGTGTTATGATTGATGCTTCAATGCTACCTTTTGAAGATAACATTGCTATCACTAAAAGAGTGGTTGACTATGCTCATAAAAAGGGCGTTTATGTAGAAGCCGAACTTGGCTCGCTTGCTGGAATTGAAGACGATATAAAAGTTGAAGATAAGAATAGTTGTTATACTGATCCTATGCAAGCTCAGGAATTTGTAAAAAGAACTAATGTGGATAGTCTTGCTATCGCAATAGGAACTAAACACGGGGCTTATAAATTTAGCGGAAGTGCCAAACTTAGATTTGATATCTTGGAGCAAATTGAACAGGCTATACCAAATACTCCACTTGTCTTGCACGGGGCTAGTGGTGTTGATGAAGAAGATGTTAAAAAATTGCTTGATTTAGGGGTTGATATTACAGGCGCTAGAGGTGTTTCAGAAGATATTTTGAAAAAAGTAAGTAAGACAAATATTTGCAAAATAAACGGGGATACAGATATTAGAATTTCTTATTTACTTGGAATTCTTTCTCATATAAGGGCTAATAAAACTAATATTGATTATAGACAATATTTGGGTGCTGGTATGGCGGAAGTCACTAAATTAGTTGTTAAAAAATTTGACATCTATGGTAGTGTTAATATGGCAAATAATGATTAGTTTTAATATAGTAATCAATTTAAAAACTCTATAAAAGAAGTTAAATATAACTTTTAGTAATAGAGTTTTTATTTTGTTGAAAGTTTTTGATAATTAATTTTTTTTACTCCTATTAAACGAAAATTTGTAGAAATGATAAAAATTATTTTGAAAACGAAAAAGTGCGGACTATGTGCCAAAAGTGAAATTTTTGTGGTGAAGTTTTAAAAACTTCACTGTAAAAATTTTTAGAAATTTTTACTGCACATAGTCCGTTTTTAATCGGTCGTAAAATAAAAAAATTAATCGGTCGTAAAATAAAAAAATTAATCGGTCGTAAAATAAAAAAATTAATCGGTCGTAAAATAAAAAAATTAATCGGTCGTAAAATAAAAAAATTAATCGGTCGTAA
>CASFQL010000022.1 GCA_949296965.1 uncultured Christensenella sp.
AGAATATATTGCGAACCAATTAAAAGAAGACAGAGAAATGGAACAAATGACAATATTTGAAAAAAACGATCCATTTAAAAAATAGGAACGGGTTCGCAATAGGCAATGTTAGGCTATGCACGATTTCGTGCTGCCTATGAAATAGGGTTTTACCCGTTATATGAAAAACCACCAGGTTCACTGGTGGATTTTTATTATTATATTTTTTATTTCTAACATTTTTGTATAATAATTTTTATTTTCAGTTCAAATTTAGTTTTTAAAAAAGATTACAAATCAAAATTTTTATAATAACTTTTAAATGCTATTTGTAATGATTGTTTTGTTTCTTATTTAAGATAAATAAAAATTTTTATTTTTTTATTTATATTTTTATTTTTTACTTGTCATTTTGCACAAAAAAACATATACTATAATAGATGTTTAGGAGAAAAAATGGATAAAGTTTTTGATGTAATTATTATAGGTGGTGGTCCGGGTGGAATAACTGCTGGAATTTATGCTAAAAGGGCTGGATTAAATGTTGCCATAATTGAAAGAAATGTTCCGGGTGGAGCGATTTCAACAACTGCCGATGTTTCAAATTATACGGGGTTTAAAAGTATTGATGGGGTAGAACTTGCAGGCAAAATGTTTGACCACGTAAGTAGTTTAAATATCCCTTTTATTTGGGACGAAGTAAAGAAAACTAAGTTAATAGGTGATGAGAAGATTGTTGAATGTTATCAAGAAACTTATAAAGCAAAGGCGATTATAATTGCTATTGGTGCTTCTGTTAGGAAACTCAACCTTAAAAAAGAAAGAGAACTTTTAGGCAAGGGTGTCAGTTATTGTGCTACTTGTGATGGTAATTTATATAAAGGTAAAGATGTCGCCCTTGTAGGTGGGGGAAATACTGCACTTGAAGATTGTTTATACCTTAGTAATATTGCTAGAAAGGTTTATCTAATTCACAGGAGAGATGAGTTTAGGGGGCAAGATATTTTAGTTAAGGAACTTGAAACAAAAAACAATGTTGAATTTGTATTAAATAGCACTGTTGAAGAAATAATAGGCGATAATAGAATTAATAGCATAAAGGTTTTAAATAAGATAAATAATCAAACTTCAAATATTAATATAGATGCCTTATTTATTTGTATAGGTAGGGGCCCAGACACAGGAATGATAGATGAAGATGTAAAACTTAACGAAAAGGGTTATATCATCACCGATGAAAATATGAAAACAAATATTGATGGTGTATATGCAATAGGAGATATTAGGTGTTCGCCTTTAAAACAAATTTTATGTGCTTGTTCAGATGGAGCAATAGCAGCAACAAAAGCCTTTGAATATATAAAAACTAGTGCAAGAAAATTAAAATCAAATTAACAATTCCTTTTTGTATTGATTGATTGTATTAGAACCTATATATTTTTATAAAAAATAAAATGATAAAATGATTTTAAAGTAAAATATGTTTTATAAAAGTAATAAATCTTTAAATTAACTTATTGAGGGAAAGTTTATTTATAAATTATGCTATTATATTAATTTTTAACAACATAAAAATATTTTTAGTTTTTAATTAAGTGAAAAACTTTTTTTAATTTTGTTTGATATATGTATAAGATTTTGCAAATTATCTTAATAAACTTTAAAATTTTATTATATCATTGTCACTCAAAATAAGACTTTATTAAATAAAAAAGGGAATTTACTTAAATATATTTAGTTGTTAATAATAAATAAAAAATAAAAAGGGGACTATTTTGTTTATTTTAAAAGGTGATTGGAGAGAAATTTTAAAAGATGAATTTAAAAAAGAATATTTTATCTCTCTTATTAATTTTGTAAAAAACGAATATAATACAAAAACTATTTATCCAAAACAGGAAAATGTTTTTAATGCATTGAATTTGACTAGTTATAAAGATGTTAGAGTGGTGTTACTAGGACAAGACCCTTACATAAATGAAGGACAAGCCCACGGACTTTGTTTTTCTGTCGAAAGTGGACTTTATCCACCAAGTTTAAAAAATGTTTTTAAGGAAATCCACTCAGAACTTGGTTGTTATATTCCTTCAAATAATGGGAATTTAACTAAGTGGGCAAATCAGGGAGTTTTGCTTTTAAACACAATTTTGACAGTCGAGAAAGGTAAAAGTTTAAGTCATAAAGATAAGGGGTGGGAGATTTTTACCCACGAAATTTTAAAAAAAATTGCCGAGAAAAAAACTCCTGTGGTATTCATATTATGGGGAAATTGGGCTAAAAATGCTCTTAATGGAATTAATTTAAAAGGTCATTATGTTTTAACTAGCACACACCCAAGCCCTTTTTCTGCAAATTATGGTTTTTTTGGTTGTGGACATTTTAAGAAATGCAATCAAATTTTAACATCTCTCAATCAAAAACCAATAGATTGGCAAATAGAAGAAAAATAATTTTTATAATTTGATAGAAAACGAAATATGCTAGCGAAATTTAACAATAAAATTTAATAGTAAATTTAACAATAAATTAAGATTTAAACAAGATTTAATATTAAAATTTAACAATATAATTTGAATAAGATTTGGAAATAAAATTTGGAAAAAGATTTGATAACAATATATAATACAATATATAATAACAATATTTAATAACAATACAACAAAATTAATGATAATAACAATAAAAAATGAAATTTGCAAATACATAGAAAATGAAATTTGATAAAAATAATAAAAACAAAATTGCTTTTGGAGAATTTTAATGGAACAGACAATAAATTTATCAGATAAACAAAAATTATATGAAAAAATAAAGTGGTTTTTAAATAGTAACTATGCACTTTTATTAATTGCGCTTGTCATACCAATATGTTGGGCGATTGAGTTCCCATATATTTCAATAATTTTGTTGTCTGCTTTTATCATATGTGTTTTTATCTTTTGTAAGGATAATCCAAAAGCCTTTATTTTACCTATAATTTCATTTTCTTATGTCCTAAATACTTTCTTTTTTGGAATTGATGTAACTCACTTTTTTGCACTTGGTTTCATATTAATATTTTTAACTTGTCTTATTGTTTATGTTATAAGACAGGTCTATGTTTACAAAAAAACAGTTAGGCGTGGGGAAATGTTTTTACCTTTTATTTTGCTAGGTGTTGGCAACTTATTTGCGGGTTTAATAGGTAATTTTCATATCTTAGCATTTTTATGTGTCGCCTTTTTTAGTTTTGTTGTTTATGCTGTCTATTGGTTTTGTATTAATTTTTTAAAAGATATTAAAAAATATTTTGCATACTGTCTAGTTTATTTAAGTTTAATAATTTGCTTAGAAATTTTGTTTGCCTATTTACAATCAGATGATATAATTCTTGCTTTTACTAATAAGACAATTAGGGTTGGTATTGGGGAGATTAATACTGCTGCAATTTTTATGCTTACAGGAGTTTGTGCTAGTTTTTATCTTGCACAAGATGCAAAAAAAGATTATCTATATGTTTTACTTGCATTTGTAATTGATATTTTCATATTTTTAACTTATAGTAGAATTACAATTCTAATAGCAGGAATAATATCAGTAGTATATTTTTGTTTTATTTTTAAAAAATCTACTAATAAGAAAATTTTTAAAACAATAATTGCATGTGTTTTATCAGTTAGTGTAATTTTGTTAATTGTTTTTTTTGACAAATTTCTTTCATTAATTTCATACTATCTAAAAGTTGGAATTGGCTCAAATGGAAGGCAAACTCTTTGGCCTTGGTGTTTAACAAAATTTTTACAATATCCATTATTTGGTATGGGGTATTATTCAACTGATTCGATTGCTTCTTCTGTTGATATCCCGGGTTTAATTTATGTTATGGATGGGTTTATAGTAAATGCTCACAATGTTTTCCTTGAAATTCTTTGTGCTATTGGGATATTTGGTCTTATTTGTTGTATACCTTTTTACGCAAAAAAATATAGTATGACTTTTAAGAATTTTAATCAAACAAAATTGTTTGTTCTAATGACATTTATTTGTGGTTTTTTGTCGTCTTGTTTTGATCCAACTCCAACACTTAATCCTTTTTATGTAGTTCTTAATTTAGTTTTGATTAGTATAGCAGAAATGGACAATAAAGAAACAGAGAATAATAGTGTAACTAATTTTTCACCTGAAAACAAAATTCCATTAACTACAAAAGAAGCAAAAAAACATATTAAAAGTAATTAATAAAAAGTGTCTAGTATTGACAAATTTGTTTAACAACTTTTTTGTTTGAATGTAAAATTTTTTATTTAGGTATAAAACTTTATAACATAAAAACAAGACTTTTTAAGACAAAAATAGCACTTTTTAACACAAAGGCAAGACTTTTAAGAAACAAGACTTTCTAACACAAGGGTAAGACTTTCTAACACAAGGGTAAGACTTTCTAACACAAGGGTAAGACTTTTTAACACAAAGGTAAGACTTTTAAGAAACAAGACTTTCTAACACAAGAACAAGACTTTTAACACAATAATAAATATTTTATATATGGAGTTATAGAATTTTCTAACTAATATAAATGTTAGACTAGTAGAGTAGTAACAATGAAATAAAAATAAAAAAGGCTAGGTAAAACCTAGTCTAAAATTTTGGTAGGAAGTGCAACTTGCTTTGAAACAACTTGTCAAATAGTTTGATATAAACTTGGCTCGGTTAAAGCTACCTTGTGGCACACTATTAGGTCCATTTAATGCTGCTACCGTCAGGTCCTGACATGGTTCGTGGTTAACAGTTGCACAAGACCTTAACTTCATCGCCAAAATTCACACCGCTTGTTTAACAAAATTGCCCCGAGGCAAATATTCAACTCTACTGTAGTGGATTGTAGATACAGGGCACCACTAGCTCCCCGCCTAGCACTTCCTATGAAAGAGTATATAATAAATACAAAAAAAATGCAATAATATTAAATAGAAATTGTATATTTGTTTTGATTTTTTGATAAAATATGTTAAAATTTTTTACAATTTGGAGAATTTTATGAGTAATAAAACAATAAGTAAATCAAATGCGGAGAGATTTATTTCTGCATATAATCAAATAGACCATTCGCTAAGAACTATTTATGGATTTAAAAGAAGTATTAGTTATGCTGATTTAATTAGAAAGGCTGTCCCTTTAAACAGTGTTGTAAGAAAGTTTGAAGATGAATTAATTGATTATGGTAGACTTAGAAATTCCATTGTTCACAAAACAAATCCAAATTATGTTATTGCTGAGCCCCATATTGAAGTAGTTGAAGATTTTGAAAAGATTGCAAAAATTATTTCTACTCCACCAACTGCATACGATAAAGTTTGTAAAAAAGATGTCATAACTTGTAGAAGTGATATTAATATAAAAAATTTGCTTGAATTAATGGTAAAATATGGCTATAAGAACATTCCTATTTTTGAAGATAATACTTTAAAAGGCGTTGTAATTGGAGCAAGTTTATTAGACAATTTTGGAAACTGTTTACTTAATAATGTTAACCTTGATGAATTTTCTAGGTCCACAGCTGCAATAGAGGTTGCAACATTTTTACATGAAAATAGTTACTTTACAATTTGTGATAAAAGACTTACAATAGAAAAAGCATTAAATTATTTTTATTTAAATAGAAAATTACAGATGATTATTATTACAGAAAAGGGCACTTCCTTTGAACCACTTCTTGGGGTAATAACCATTGCGGATATTTTAGATATGAATGCTATAATTGAAAATTATCAATAAGAGGTATATTATGATTAAGGCAAATACAGTTTATACAAAGGAAACTCTAAACGATTTTGTTTCGTTTGCGTTAAAGAAAAACAAAACTTTTATAATTATTTATGTTTGTGCTTTTATTATTTTGTTAGCATCAATTTTTATGTTTATTATGGGAGATATATTTTATGGTGTTATGTATTTACTTTTCGCACTCTTTTTTTCGTCATATCAACTAATTTTGTCGGTTGTAACAAGAAAGAAAGTTGCAATGTCAATAGGCTGTTATGATGAGTTTGAGTTTGGTGAAGATAAGTTTAAAATTATTTCATATTCTCAAAAAGGGGAAGAAAAATCTACAATAACTAAAAAATATGATGAGATTTTTAAAACCTATCAAAATAAAGATTATTTCTATATATTTATAGATAAAATAAATGCTTTTATTATCACTAAAAAAGACTTTAAAGAGCTTGAAAAATTTGATGAACTCATATCATTTGTTAACTCAAAAAATGCTAAAAAAGAAACACCTGATATGCTTAAAAGTTAAACATTTTATTATGTAATTTAAAAGTTAGTGTTTATTAGTTTTTTTGAAATTAAAAAGTAATGTTAAGTTAAATTTTAATTCACTTTTAAATATGAAACTTATAAAAAAACCTTGAATAAATTTTAAAAATCTTATAAAATAAACAAAGTATTTTATATTTTGTTTATTATTTTATTAAGTGTGTGTTTGGGAGAAAAAAATGAAAAAAGAAAATGCAAAACCTGATTTTATAGAAATAGAAAAAAAGATGCTCGATTTTTGGAAAGATAACGAGTGTTTTAAAAAATTGGTCGAAAAAAATAAAAATAATCCAAGATTTAAGTTTTTAGATGGCCCTATTACTGCAAATAATAGATGTGGTGTCCACCATATTTGGGGAAGAACATTGAAAGACATCACAATAAAATATAATGCTTTGAAAGGAAAAGATTGCCAATATCAAAACGGCTTTGATGCACAGGGAATGTGGGTAGAAGTTAATGTAGAAAAAGAACTTGGTCTTAATGGTAAGCCTGAAATTTTGAAATATGGTATTGCTAACTTTACTAATAAATGTATGGAGAGAGTTAACTATTTTGCTAGTGAAATCACAAGACAAAGCATTCGTATGGGACAATGGATGGATTGGGAACATAGTTATTTTACTAACTCAGATAACAATATACTTTCGATTTGGCACTTCTTAAAAAAATGTAATGAAAAAGGTTACATAATTAAAAAGAATAGACCAATGGCTTGGTGTCCTAGATGTGGGACAAGTCTTTCTGAGCACGAAATGACAGGCAGTTACCACGATGTAACTCATACTGCAATCTTTGTTAAATTTCCTGTTGTTAATAAAGATTTTAAAATTCTTGCTTGGACTACAACTCCTTGGACACTATGTGCTAATGTTGCTCTTGCGGTAAATCCTAAATTTGATTATGTTAAAATTAAATTATTAGAAACAAATGATATTGTAGTTTTATGTAAAGACTGCTTAAAAGTTGTTAAGGAAAAATATGAGATTTTGGATACATTTAAGGGAGATAAACTTGTTGGACTAGAATATGAAACTTGTTTCCCGGAACTTGTTGAACAAAATTTTACTCATAAAGTTTTACCTTGGGACGAAGTTGACTCAACAGAGGGCAGCGGTGTTGTTCATATAGCACCTGGTTGCGGGGCGGAAGACTTTGAACTTGGTAAAAAATATAATCTAAAAGAACTCTGTCCTATTGATGAGCAGGGTGTTATGCTTGAAACAACGGGTTTCTTAAAAGGCAAAAAGACAACTGATGTTGTTGACCTTGTTGTAAATAGATTAAAAGAAGACAATAAACTTTATTATGCTCATAAGTATACTCATAGTTATCCTTATTGTTGGAGATGCAAGACTGACCTTGTTTACAAACTAATTTCAACTTGGTATATTGCACTCGACGAATTAAGACCACAGTTGCTAAAAGCCATTGAAGATGTCGAATTCCAACCAGAATATGGCAGAAAAAGAATGACAGATTGGCTTAACAATATGGGCGATTGGAATATTTCTCGTAGCAGATTTTATGGATTACCTTTACCATTTTATGTATGTGAAAAATGCGGTAAGGTCCATGTTGTAGGTAGCCTTGAAGAACTTGCAAAGTTGGCAGTAAATCCACAAGAAATTGCTAAAATTCCACATCTTCATAGACCTTATATTGATAATGTTAGAATTCGTTGTCAAAATTGTGGGGCAGAAGTTGAAAGGATTAAAGAAGTTGGCGATTGCTGGCTTGACGCAGGTATTACTCCTTTTAGCACAAAGAAATATTTTGAGGATAAAAAATATTTTGAGGCAAATTTCCCAAGCGATTATGTTTGTGAAATGGTAGAACAAATAAAACTTTGGTTTTATTCAATGCTAGTTATGAGTGTTGTCTTAACAGGCAAAGCTCCTTATAAAAAAATTGTAACTCATCAATATGTAAAAGATGAAAATGGAGAAGAATTCCATAAGAGTGGTGGAAATACACTTGAATGTGATATGGTAGCAGATAAAGTTGGTGCGGATACGATTAGGTATTTGTATGGTGGAGCAAATATAACAAATGATATGCGTTTTGGGTATTCGCTTACTAGCGAAGCAAGAAGAAAGTTGATGAACTTTTGGAATGCCTACATTTTCTATAACACATATGCCTGTATTGATAACCCTGATGTTGAAAACTTTAAGCCAGATTTTAAAAATCTTTGCCCAACAGATAGGTGGCTACTTGAAAAATTAAATTCATTTGTAACAAATGCAGACAATTATTATGCAGAACAAAAAAGTTATTTGCTCGTCAAAGAGTTTGAAGAATTTGTTGATGATTTGACTAACTTTTATATTAGAGTAAACCGTAGAAGATTTTGGAAAAGTGATAATAAAAAAGACCAGTTGACTGCTTATTGGTGCTTATATAATACATTAAAGTCAATGGTTATAGTTATGGCTCCTATTATACCATTTATGACTGATTATATTTGGCAAAATCTAGTTAGAGAGAGTGAAAAGTCTGCTCCAATTAGTGTAATGCTAAGTTCTTTCCCACAAGCAATTAAAGAAATTACTCAAACTTCAATAGTTGATGAAGTAAACTATGTTAGACAAATAATTGCAACGGTTTTAAGACTAAGAAATGAGAAGTCTTTAAAAATAAAGCAACCTTTAAAAACTTTATATATCGTTGCAGGTGAAGAAATTAAGAAAGCGGTCAAAGATTTTGAAAGTATTGTAAAGGAAGAACTTAATATTAAGAACATTCAGTTTGAAAATAATACAGAAAAGTTTAATACTTCTTTCTTGTCAGTTAACTTTAAAACAGCAGGAGCAGTCCTTAAAAAAGATGTTCAAGTTTTAAAAGATTATATGAATAGCCTTAGCCTTTCTCAAATGAATGATATGATTATGCAATATAAAGAAGGAAAGGTAAAGACTGAAAGATTTGGAGAACTTGATAGTTCAATCTTTATTTTAAACTATAAGGCAAAAGACGAATTTGTAATCTCAACAGAAAATAATATAACTACTGTCCTTGATACAACACTTGATGATGATTTAATGCTTGAAGGAGCATATAGAGAACTCGTTAGAACTGCACAAGTATTAAGGAAAGAAGCAGATTTTGATATTGATGAGAGAATTGCACTTGATATTATATCTACCTCTGAATTTGTAAAAAAATTAATTGATACCTATTCAGAGAAAATTCAACAAGAAGTTTTAGTTAAAGAGTTTAATAAGTCAATCGTTTCGCCTGATATAGAAAGAGAAGTTGAAGTCGGCGACGAAAAAGTAATTTTAAAGTTAAAATCTTTAAAAAATAAATAATAAAATTAAACAAGGAGTAGTCAATGTGTGATATTATTTACGAGGATAATCAAATATTAGTGGTTGTAAAACCGCAAAATATACCTGTTCAACTTGATGAAAGTAACGATAAAGATTTGCTTACTATGCTAAAAGATTATCTTGTAAAAAAATACAATAAGGTTGGACAAGCATATCTTGGACTAGTTCATAGACTTGATAGACCAACGGGCGGGGTAATGGTCTTTGCTAAAACATCAAAAAGTGCTGAAAGACTTTGTAAACAAATTAAAAATAACGAAGTTGAAAAAATTTATTTTGCAGTTGTTTATGGTGTTCCAAGATTTAAACAAAACCGTCTTGTCAATTATCTAAAAAAAGACGAAAAAAATAATATTGTTAAAATTTGTCCACAGTATGAAGATGGAGCAAAAGAAGCCATATTAGATTATCAAGTTTTAGAAACGCTAGGGGATAAATCTCTTGTAAAAATTAGTTTGCAAACAGGTAGAAGCCATCAAATTAGAGTTCAATTTGCAAATATAAATTGCCCATTAGTAAATGACCAAAAATACAATAAAAATGCTGGAAAAGGTAATCTTGCTTTGTGGGCATATGAAATTAGTTTTACTCACCCTGTTTCAAAACAAAAACATACTTTTAAGGTCGCCCCTCCATACGACAAATCTCCTTGGAAAGAATTTAGTATTAATAAATATCTAGTTGTTTAATATTTTTTTAATTAAGATTTTTAATTCAATATTTATTAATGTTATTTAATTAATATTGCATAATTTTTTATTTTCATAAAAAGAGTCGCTTTTATTAGCGACTTTTTTTAAAATTATTTTTACTATATAAGCATTTAAAATTATTTTTATTATATAAGTATTTAAAATTGTTTTTACTATATAACATTTAAAATTATTTTATTAATTTCTTTTAATGTTATTTTGTTATGTTTTTATTGTTCGGTAACCAGTGCGTGAGTAGTTAACATTGTTGTAACTACACTTGTTGCATTTTCAATAGCACAAATTGGAACTTTACTTGGGTCAATTATTCCACAAGTCATTAGATTACAATACTTTGAAGATAAAGCGTCGTAGCCATAATTAAAATCTTTTTTATTTTTTATTTTGTTAATAATAATACTTTCGTTTTCGCCTGCATTAATAAGAATTTGTTTTAAAGGTTCTTGCAATGCTTTTAGGACTATTTCATATCCTAATTTATATTCTAAGCAGTCAAACTTCTTTTTCTTTTCAAGTTTTTTTGCAATTCTAAATAAAGAAACACCTCCACCAGCCACAATTCCTTGTTGAGTCGCTGATGTTGTTGCAGATATTGCATCTTCAATTCTTAACTTTTTTTCTTTTTGTTCAATATCGCTTTGTGCTCCAACTAAAATTGTAGCAATGCTTCCCGTTAGGTTTGCAAGTCGTTTTCTTAATTGTTCTTTGTCAAAATCGTTGTCACAAGTTGAAATTTGCTCTTTAATTAAATTTATTCTACTTTTTAATCTCTCTTTATTTGATTGCTTAGAGATAAGTAGGGAATAATCTTTTGTTACCTTAATATGTTTTAAAACTCCTAATTCTTCTAGCCTAATATTCTTCAAATCATAGCCTTGACCATTAGTAAAAACCTTTGTATTAGTTAAACTAGCAATATCTTCAAGGACTGCTAGTTTTTTCTCTCCATAAAAAGGCGCCCTGATAACACAACAATTAAATGTTCCTCTCATTTTATTTACTACAATACTTGAAAGAGTTTCATCATCAATATCATCGCATAATATTATAACTGTTTTTGAATTTTGAACGCTTTGCTCAAAGATAGGTAATAATTCATTAAAATTATTTATCTTCTTGTCTGTAAGTAGTAATAGACAATCGTCATACTCACATATGCCTTTTTCAATATTTGTTGCTAAATATGGGGACAATAATCCGTTACTAATTTTTAGACCTTCTTGAAAAATAAGTTCGGTATTCGCAGTTTTTGAATCTTGTAAAGAAATGTTGCAATTTTTATTTATTTTATATGCTTTTGAAATAAGTTTGCCAATTTCTTCATTTTGAGATGAAATTGTAGCAATGTTTTCAATATCTTTTTCGCTTGAAATCGGCTTTGAAATTTTTTTTAATAAATTGACTGCATCATTTTTAGCCATTATGATACCCTTATTAATTAATATTGGACTATATCCGTTAAGACAAATTTTTAGCCCTTCATTAAATAATTTTTGTGCCAAAACTATTGCTGTCGTTGTCCCATCTCCTGCCAAATCGTTAGTTTTTTGACAAACTTCCTTTATTAATTTAACACCCATATTTTCATAATTATCATTTACTTCAAACTCTCTTGCTATTGTTACTCCGTCATTTGTGATTAGTGGGGTAGTAAACTTTCTATCTAAAACAACATTTTTGCCTTTTGGACCAAGAGTTGCTTTTACTATATTTGATAATTTATTTACACCTTCTAAGAGTTTATTTTGTGCATTTATTCCATCTATAAAATCTTTCAACTTAATTCTCCTTTTGTTTTGCTAAAATATCTGTTTGTTTAATAAGTAAATATTCTTCGCCATTAATTTCAAATGAAACACTTGTGTGTTCTTCAAATAAAATAATGTCGCCAATATTTACTTGCATTGAAATAAAAATTCCGTCTTCATAGCACCCATTTCCAATACTTAAAATTTTTGCTTTTCTAATAGAAGTTGGATTTGATGTGCTTAGTGCAATACCGCTTGAAGTAGAATTTTCCTGTTTAATTTCTTTTGCTATAACCCTGTCAAAAATAGGTTGAAAATTCATTAAACTTTGCCCCCTTTATCATATATTTATGAGATTAGTCATATTATTTAGTAGCAAAAACTATTTTAATTTAGACAAATTTTCTCATTTATGAAAATTTTAACTTAGTAAAAAGGCGGTTTCAAAGTTTAGTGTCAAAATTTACTAGAAAAATTAAAAAAAACATAAGAAAATCAATGAAAAACAATAAAAAAGGGGCAATTTTTTTCATTTTGATATCTATTTTGTTGTTTTTTCTTTTAATAATTAACATTTCTGATATTTTTTCGAGCATAATAACAAAGCAAAAAAGTATTTTCATAAATGATAAAATTGAAATATCTTCTCAATGCGTTTATGCTGTTTCTGCTTATGATTTTATGACGAAAGAAGAAGCAGAATCGTCGGCAATTCAAGTTGAAAATAATGGTGGAATGGGACTTGTTTACAAAAATGGTGAATATTTTGTTCTTGCTTCTTGTTATCCAACTTTGATTGAAGCACAAGAGATAAAGGACAACCTTTTATTGCTTGGCTATAATGCTAAAATTTTAAATATTAAAATTGATTCGCTCTCTTTTGATTATAACGGGGAAAATGCCGATTTTATTAAAACAATTTTTAACTCTTTTAGAGAAATTTTTTTAAAATTGTATGAGATAGATATTGATTACGATAAAGATTTATTAAACAAAGCAAATATTAATGGTAGATTGGCAGTAATTATTATGCAAAACAATGATTTTATAAAAAAATTAGATGAAACAAAAACTTCACTTAGTAATGAAGAAAAAGGCATTTTAAAGCAAGCATATTTAGATATTAATGAATTTTTAAATAATATTATCCTTTCTAATTATGAAAAACTCCAACTAACTAGTTTGATAAAAAAGAGTATGATGGAAATTGTTTTTATTTATCAAAATGTTTTTAGTAGTTTTTAATTATTGTGTGATTTTATTTAAAAAAAATTTGTTAATAAAATTATTTACATTTTAATACTTTGATAGGTAATGTTAAATTTTAAATAATACTTTTATAAAATCATTATCTTTTTTAAACAGTTTATTTTTAGTTCAAGCAGTAATACAAAAAATTTTATAAATAAACACTTTTTGAAAGTATCTTTTTAGTTGTAATAGGTATAGAAATTTGTTATTTACTTGATTTTTTATTGCAATTAATATAATATAAATTATATGGAAGATAAGCAGTTAAGGACTAACAAAAAACAAAAAATTATTGTTATTACAGGGGCAACAAGTGGAATTGGCCTTGCTTGTAAAAGTTTGTTTGAAAAGAATGGGCATAGAGTTATCTCACTTGCCAGAAACAATATTAATAATGACAATGATTTTTTTTCCTGTGATGTTTCAAAAGAAATTCAGGTTATTGAAACCTTTAAAAAAATTAAAGAAAAATATGGTCAAATAGATATTTTAATAAATAATGCTGGCTATGGAATTTCTGGCGCCGTTGAACTGATAGAAAATAGAGATATTGAAAATTTATTTGATGTTAATTTGTTAGGCTGTATTAACTCTTTTAAGTATGCACTTCCACTTATTAAAAAAGGTGGAATGATTATTAATATGAGTTCAGTTTGTGCCTTATTTCCTTTGCCATATAGAAGTTTGTATTGTGCTTCAAAGGCATCTCTTAATATGCTTTCACTTTGTCTATATATGGAATGTAAACCTTTTAATGTTAAAGTAGTTAGCATTTGTCCAGGAGATGTGAAAACTAATTTTACTAAAAATAGAGTAAAAGTTTTTAAAACAAATGAAAGATATGATGATAGAATAAAAATAGCCACTAACTTGCTTGATAAAAGAGAAGATAGGCGTATGCCACCAGAAAAAGT
This sequence comes from uncultured Christensenella sp., assembly GCA_949296965.1. Classification (GTDB taxonomy): domain Bacteria; phylum Bacillota; class Clostridia; order Christensenellales; family UBA1242; genus UBA7862. The sequence continues at coordinate 14,244 of CASFQL010000022.1, forward strand.
AGCAAAGGTAGTTTTTAGAGTTAGTAAAAAGAAACAACCAAAGCCATATGTTATTGTTGGGTTTAAATATAAGGTGCTACATTTTGCGATGAGATTTTTACCGACTAGTTGGCTTCTATATTTTACGGAAAAGTTTTTTGGTGGGCATAACAAGAATATAAAGGGGGAAAATTTTTAAATGGCTGATAACTTATATTTTACAGAAGCAAAAGAGACTCTTCTTAGATTGATTGCAAAAGAGTATCCAACTTTGCCAGAGAATTTAATTTCAATGCTTATAAATACTTTTTACAAATTTTGTTCGTATGAAGAGGAGAGTCAAAAGATAAAGCCAAGAATATTTATAACTAATAATATTGATTTGTTAAATAAAAATATTCAAAATTGTTTTAGGCTTCAACTTTTTAGCGATGAAGATGAGCAGAATTTCCATTCAAGGCTTAAATCAATTCTTTCATTTTGTTTAAACGATTGGACAGCCTACATAGAAGTAAAAGATAGTAAGGTTAACTATGGAATTTGTAAGGTTTTTAATAGTATAAAAGAAAAGCCACTCTCGCAACTTGTTTTTGAGTCAGAGGAACTTATTTCAAATGAAAAATTTAACCTTTTATACATAGACACCCTTAGTTCTTATGCAGTTGCACTTCGTGGAATAAAAGGTGGGAATATCATAATTAATTTTTCAATTAATGATTCTAATTTCTTAAATAGAGAAAATGTTATTAAAAGATTTGTTAATGCTAGTTTTTCAAAATTAAAGACAACAAAAAATAAGTTGAATGAAATTAAAATTTTGTATGAAAATATATTAAAAAGGGCAATTAACAACATTCACGGGGCAATTTGTGTCGTTATAGATAAAGATTTTAAAGACACAAAAAATTTTTTTGCCGATGGGATTTGGCTTAATGAACCTATTGAGTTTTCAAAAACTTTTTTAATGACTAAGAGTTATTCGGAAGCAAAACTCAACGATATTGCTGGTCTTTTTATTTCAATGTTAAACTACGATGGCATAACAATTGTCGATAATGCAGGTAAAATTAGGGCTTATAATGTATTTATTAAGTCTGATAAATATGGAAAGAAAAATATCAATGGAGGGGCTAGAAAAAGGGCTGCTTATGCAGTAATTAATTGTGGGCTTAAAAAAGTTGTGGGTGTTTATTTCCATTCACAAGATGGAGAAATTTTTTATGAGGAGACAAAAAAATGAATGTCATTTGGGACGATGTGCGTAAAAAGAGCAATATTTCCGATTCTTCGTTTGAAAATATGATAATTAATTCGTCTGCTTCTTCTAATATGCTTAGTGATGAAGATAAAGACTTCATTCTAACTTCTTTCAATGCTAAGATGTATAATTATGTTATTGAATATATTTTTAATAAGTCTGTTAAAGTTTTGCAAGATACTATTTTTTCAATGGGAGAAGATACTGTTGTTAATGTTACACATTGGATTGATAGAACTGTTGTTTCAAACTTCTTTGATGTCTTTGTTTTAAGACTTGCCTTTGACTTGGGACTAATAGATAAACAAGAGAAGATAACTTTTTTAAGTATTATTGAATATTTACAGGCTAAAAAAGAAGCATTATCAAGTGATGATATTGAAGAACTTAATAAGGAAAAAACTAAATATTATATTGCTTGTCTTTTTGAAATGATACTTTCAAAAAATTTTTCCCCTTTTGTTAATTCAATTAAAGAAATCATTAATCAATTAACAACTCAGGTAGTTTTAGTTGATTCACCTGAATATGAAAAAATGGTTTCTACATTAAATATAAGAAAAAATATTTTGATAAAAATATTATTTTCTCTTGCAAAAACTTGTGGCACAAAAGATAAAAAAGAACTTAAAAATATTGCAATTAATGTTAAAAATCTTTTTCCAGCCTTATGGGAGAACACAAACTTAAATGAAAGAAAGTTTTTCTCATATTACTATAAAACATCTAATTTTGATGAGAGTATAAAAAAAGTTTTTGAAGAAATAGTTGAGAATTTAAAAACGCAGGAATTTACAACTGATATTTCAGTTGTTACTCAGATTTTAAAAAGTTGCCAAGATATTTTATCTTGTCATTATAGTATTAGAAGTCATATAGATGAAGTTGCTTCTCTAATTAAATTAAGTGAAATAAAGGTTTATCCTAAATTCTTTCTAAGAAGTGTCATAACCCCAAGTCTTGTTACATATCTTGGTAATAATAATGGATATATAAGAGAAAGTAGAGAAGTCGCAGAAAAAATATTTGATAATATCTCGCCTGAGAAGTGGACTTATTATTTTAAAAATTTCTTTTTTAATGATGACTTTATTCTAATTAATCTGATTAGCGTTCCTTCTTGTATAAAAGATTTCTGTTCCATTATTAAAAAGAGTGGTGTTAACGAAAATGAAATTAATGATGAAACTATAAGAGAACTTATCATCGCATCTAAAAAATTTGATATTGATAGAGTTAAAGAACTTTCAAATATTTTGTATTTTGGAGATTAACTCTGTCTTTTAAGGAGTAAAATAAGTGCTAGTTTATAATAAAATTGATATTGAAGACATAAACGAACTTGCAAAAGAAAATGCTAACAAGTTAATTACTGATGCTGAGAATTTATATAGATCAAATATAGAGGAGATTGCTAGTCTTATAAAGAGCAAAAAGAAAAAGATTGTTCTTATATCAGGCCCATCTTCTGCTGGTAAAACTACAACAAGTTATAATTTAAGAAAAGCCCTTAATATTATTGGCGTTGCTTCCCATGTATTGAATATGGACGATTTTTTTAAAAACACTGACCAAATTCCTTTAAATGATGATGGAAACCCTGACATTGAAGGTCTTTGTGCAATTGATACTGATTGTATTAAAAAATGTCTTGGGGAAGTTTTGCAAACAGGAGAAACTATGATTCCGCAATTTGACTTTGTTACTCATAAAAGAAGAGATGAGTGGTTAAAATGTAAGTTGGTTGGTAATGAAATTATTATTATGGAAGGTATTCATGCTCTTAACCCAGAAATTATAAAGGGGCTTGACGATAGTAAGATTTTAAGAATTTACCTTGATTGTGAAACTTCATTTTATTACAACAATGAGATTATTTTAAGAGCAAGAAATTTGAGATTTTTGCGTAGAATAATAAGAGATAAGAGAGATAGGGGAGTTAGTATCGAAAAAACAATTTCAATGTGGAAAGATGTTTGCTCGGGAGAGGATAAGAATATAAAGCCTTTTAAAAGTAGTGCCGATGTTATTATAAATACTGTTTTTAAATATGAACCCTTATTATACTCCACTCTTTTAAAAAAAGAATTTTTAAAATTCAAAGATAATTTTACAATTAGTTCTTTTTTACAGGTTTTTGATAAATGCGAAACTGTTCCTTATGACTTAATACCAAATGATAGTCTATTAAGAGAATTTATAGGTTATTAATAGCATTTAAAATTATTTTTTAAAGGGGGTTATGTGCAGTAAAAATTTTGTAAAATTTTTACTATGAAATTTTAAATTTTTAAAATTTCATTCAAAAGTGAAACTTTTGGCACATAACCCCGCAAAATAGTCTTTTAGTTGAAGTAGATAAGATAATTTTTAAATTATTAACATCTTTTTTTATTATTAGTTAAATAATAAATATCGTTTAATAAAGATAGTAACAATATTTTGAATGTAAAAACCAAAATGCAAATTATAAAAAATGTAAAATTTTAAAAGTTTTTGAAATTTAATGTAAAAGAAGAAAAAATCTGTAATATTATATAATGAAAAAGATAAGGTCGATTTTAAAAAATCGATTTTTATTTTTTATTAAAATAAAGTTTTTGTTATTTTACTTTACTTTTTTTATGTAGTATTCTAAACTTATTGTATAAAAGGGGAGTATGTCAAATGGGATTGTTTAATTCAATTATGAAAGGTATGGGTTTTGGCTCAGATAGCCCAGAAAACAAAGAAAAAGATAAAGAAAATAATCAAAATGATAAATACAGCAATTTTGATAATGGACTTGCTAACTCATTTGTAATAAATGAGTTTAAAAATCCTAATGAAGTTACTTCTCAGATACCAAATCTTGCTGGCGGATTAGGTGGAAAGAATTTAATTATTTATTCTCCTAAAAACAACAATGATATTAAATTATTAATTGATTGTTTGAGAAGGAAAGAGGCTTGTATAGTTAATCTCTCACAACTTAAAGCATCTGATGCAGATAAGATTTTGCAATTTATTAGTGGGGCAGTTTATGCATTAAGAGGGAGTATAAAAAGATTGCAGGGAGATTTATTTTTGATGACACCTGAGGGGATAAACATAATGACACAATCAAAATAATTAAGGTTACAATATGCTTAATAAAAGGGTAGTTAAAAGTTTAATAATTAAATTAGTCATCGTTTGTTTTATTATAGCACTTGACTTAATCACAAAGCATTTTTTTTATTTAAAGGATATACAAATTATTCCTTTTTTTATATCTTTTAGAAATGCTTATGGACTAAATACAGGTGGAGCATGGGGTGTATTTAGTCAAAATGTGATTTGTTTAGTTATAATATCATTAATATTTTTGGTGGCGGTAATAATATTTGATATATTTTTTAAATGTGAAAATGTTTTGTATCTAATTGCATTCTCTTTTATTGTAGGGGGAACCATCGGTAATTTATATGATAGAATTGCGTTAGGTGGAGTTAGAGATTTTATGTTTTTTGAATTTTTACCTGACTTTCCAACATTTAATTTTGCGGATACTTTTTTATGTATTGCTATGTTGCTCTTATTTATTTTTGTTATTTTTTTCTACAAACCAAAAGAAAAGGGAAAAACTGATGGAGATTTTAAAAGTTGATGAACAGTCTAAAAAAGAAAGATTAGATGTCTATTTAACAAATAAAAGACAAGATTTGACTAGAAGTTTTATTAAAACTCTTATTGATAATGGCTTTATCACCGTTAATGATAAAAAAGTTAAAGCAGGTTATAAATTGTTAAAAGATGATATAATAAAACTTGATATACCAAGACTGCAACCAAGCGAAATTTTACCTGAAAATATTGATATTGATATTGTTTATGAAGATGACGATGTTGTTGTAATAAACAAAGCGCAAGGTATGGTAGTTCACCCAGCAGGTAAATTAAAAAGCGGAACACTTGTTAATGCACTTTTATATCATATAAAAGATTTGAGTGGAATAAATGGTAAAATAAGACCTGGTATAGTCCATAGAATAGATAAGGACACTTCAGGGCTTATTGTTGTAGCAAAAAATAATTTCAGTCACATAAATTTACAAAAGCAAATTCAAAATAAGTCTTGTCAAAGAATTTATTTAGCAGTAACATTTGGAAAATTTAAAAATGAGAGTGGAGAAATAAAAAATTACCTTGCAAGGAGTAAGACAAATTATGAAAAGTTTTGTGTAGTCCCTAATAATTTAGGTAGGTTTGCTCAAACAAATTATAAGGTTTTGGCATATAATAATGGCTTTTCGCTAGTAAAATTCCAACTTAAAACAGGTAGGACACATCAAATCAGAGTTCATTCATTGTATTTGGGGCACCCAATAGTTGGCGACAAATTATATGGCAATGTTGAAAAAGTTGTTAATAAAAAATTTGATTATATAAAAGGTCAGTTGTTACACGCTTATAAAATAACATTTGTCCACCCAAGGACTCAGCAAATTTTAACTTTTACTTGTCCACTACCAGAATATTTTGAGAAATTTCTTAAAGATAACGATTTAGAAGTTAGTTTATAAAAAATATTATTTAAAAACTTTAAAAAATTTTTTATTTTATATGAAAGTAAGATATTTTCATTAGGTAATAAATTAAACAGACAATAATAATGCTTTTTACTTTACTTATAATAAGTGCTATGTCAGTTAAAATAAGAAAAAAAGTAGTTTTTTAAATAAAAAAAAGGGAATTAAATTAGATTAATAGTTTTGGAAGTAGTTTGTTAATTAAAAAAATAATTTTTAGTAATTGATAACAATATAGTAGCAAGTTGTATAAAATCTAATAAAGAATTTGTTGAATAGGAAGAGGTTATGAGAAATAGAAAATTTTTAGGTTTATTAAGTATTATTGTGTTAGGTTTGTTTGCTCTTTCACTTTTAATTTATTTTATTGGGGCAAGATTTTTTAATATGCAAATTGAAGTCTATCAAACTATAAAAAATATTGTTTTTTATTCTTTTCTTGTTATAACTGCCTTGTATGGTTTTTCATATTCATTTTCAAGAAGAAATATTATTTTTTCAGTTTTACTAATTGTTTTTATTGGAGTAATAGTAATTTTTGAGTTTGTGATTTGATTTATGTTTCATTTATGTTTTGATTAATAATTTGATTTTTGATTTATTTATATTTTGATTAGTGATTTGATTTATGATTTATTCATAATTTATTTATAATTTCAAAATATTAAGAAAAAATTCATTAATAAAAGGGTAAATAAGTTTTTAAAGATTAAGGATTGTAGTTAGATATGAAAGAGTTTTTTAGAAGAAATTTAGATATAATTATAATAGTTTGCATTGTTGCAGTTTTATTTTTACTATCTTCAACAATTCCATATTGTATTGAAATTTTATATTTTGTAGTCGCAGTATCAATGTTTTATATGGCTTTTAGAACAAGAAAAAAATATAAAAATTTAGAAAATATTGATGATAGTGATGACTATTTTGATGCAAGAGGATATGATTATGAAGAAGAAATTTACTATATCGGTTCAGGTAGTCCTAAAAAACAGAATAACCAAAAATCTATCAGGTTGCAGTCAAAAATTGCTACCATAACTTACATCGTTTTAGGAATTTTATCTTTTATTGTTGGAATTGTTACTATTTCAACTTATTTTTTGTAAAATATTTTATCATTAATGATTGTTTTTTTTATTACGATTTGATATAATTGGGTTTAGCATAAAAAATAGGAGAAATATATGAAATACGCAAAAAAAGTTTTAGAAGACAAAAGATTAGAAGTTACATTAAATATAAGTAGCGATGAGTGGAAGGAAGCATTAAATAATGCTTATAATCAAAACAAAGGGAAGTATTCTGTTCAAGGGTTTAGAAAAGGACACGCTCCAAGAAAAGTTATTGAAAAGACATATGGTGATACTGTTTTCTATGATGATGCAATTGATGCCTCTTTTTACAGATACTATTTAGAATTTTTGTCAAAAGAAAAAGATGTCGAGCCTGTCAGCAACCCAGAAGTTAATGTAAGTAAAATTGATGAAAATGGGCTAGAACTTGTTTTAAAAATTACATTAAAGCCTGAGGTTAAGTTAGGCGCTTATAAAGGCTTGACAGTTGAAAAAGCAAAAGTTGAAGTAAAGGAAGAAGAGATTGACCATAAACTTGAACATTTAAGACAATCAAGGGTTAAATTTGTTGAAGTTGATAGAGAAATAAAAAATGGAGATACAGCAACTATTGATTTTGTAGGCAGTGTTGATGGCGTTAAATTTGATGGCGGTTCGGCTACTGATTTTGATTTAGAAATAGGTTCAAAGAGTTTCATTGACAATTTTGAGGACCAATTAATTGGACTTAAAAAAGGTGACAAAAAAGATGTTCTAGTTACTTTCCCTGAAAATTATCATGTTGAGAATTTAAAAGGTAAGCCTGCTGTATTTGAAGTAACTATAAAAGGTGTGAAGGAAAAACAATTACCTGAGTTGAATGATACTTTTGCTGATGAGGTTAGCGAGTTTTCAACTTTGGCTGAATTGAGGGAAGACACGAAGAAAAAAATAGAAGAAGAAAAAACTCGTGAAGAAAGTTCAAAAGCGGAGTCTAAACTAATTGATATGATTGTCGATGCTTCTTCTGTTGAAGTCCCACAAGTTATGGTAGATAATCAGGTTGAAGATTTTATAAAAGATTTTGAATATCGTTTGTCTTATCAAGGATTATCGCTTGATGGCTATTTGAAGTATACAAATTCATCACTTGATGACCTTAAAAAGTCTAGGGTTGAAGATGCTAAAAAGACAGTTAAAACTAGATTAGTTTTAGAACAAATTATTCTTAAAGAGAATTTAAATGTTACTGACGAAGATATCGAAAATAAATTTAACGAAACAAATTCAGATAATAAAAAGAAAACAATAAAAGAAATTAAGAGTTCTATGGACGAACATCAATTTAATTATTTTGAAAACAGTATTTTGTTGAATAAACTTATGAAATTCTTAAAAGATAATAATAAAATTGATTAATTTTTTGATTTTTACTATTTATTAGGTATTTACAAAAAGCAATAAAAAGTAAAGGTTTTAAAGTCTTTTTTTAAAATTTAGTATTTGAGTTGATTTTCTAAATATTTTTAAATAAGTTAAATTAAGTAAAGATTATTCTAATCTTATGTTAATTATTTAAAATGAGATTAAGTAAAGTTTATTTGATTAATAAGATAAGATTAAATAAAAGTTTATTAGATATAAAAAATTTTTTCTAGCCAAATAAAAACAAAATATACTAAAAACCTTTAAATATTTTTTCTTTATTTGTTTATAATTCTAAATAAGTTAGAGGTGAATATAGTTTTAGTTTAGATGATAAACTTATATTTTTGTTTTTTTGTTTAGGAATTATTTAGTTTACAATAATTAAAATAATGTAGTAGAGGTGAAATTATGAGTGCACTTATTCCAATGGTCGTTGATCAAACAAGTACAGGTGAAAGAAGTTATGATATTTATTCAAGGCTTTTAGAAGATAGAATTATCTTTTTAACAGGGGAAATAAACGATGCAACTGCAAATATTGTCGTTGCACAACTTATTTACCTTGAAGGCAAAAACCCAGAAAAAGATATACATTTGTATATAAATAGCCCGGGGGGAAGTGTTAGCGCTGGGCTTGCTATTTTTGACACAATAAAATATATTAAGTGTGATGTTGTTACAATTTGTGTTGGACTTGCCGCATCAATGGGAGCATTTTTACTTGCAAGCGGAACAAAAGGGAAAAGATATGCTTTACCTAATAGCGAAATTATGATACATCAACCACTTGGCGGAGCACAGGGGCAAGCAAGTGATATTGAAATTCAAGCAAGGCATATTCAAAACATAAAGGAAAAAATTAATAAAATTTTAAGTGAAGAAACAGGGCAAGATTTAAGTAAAATCTCAAAGGATACTGATAGAGATTACTATATGTCAGCAGAGCAAGCCAAAGAATATGGTTTAATTGATGACATCTTTTATACAAGAAAAAGCAGTAAATAATTTTTTGCTTGAAAAAACAAAAGAACGGTCAATCTTTGACCTTACAAAATAAAAGGAGTTGTTAAATTATATGAAAAAAGATTTATTTTGTTCATTTTGTGGAAAATCTCAGGCAGAAACAAAAAGAATTATTGCTAGCCCAGATGGTGAAAGTTATATTTGTGATGAGTGTGTTGATGTTTGTAAGGAAATTATAAAGGCAGAAAAAATCGAAGATGAACAACCTAAAATTGATTTGCCATTACCACATGAAATAAAGGAAAGACTTGATGATTTCATTATCGGTCAAGATGAAGCAAAAATGGTCCTATCGGTTGCCGTTTATAATCATTATAAAAGGATAAACTACAATAGCCAAATTAAAGCAAGTAAAACAGGCGAACAGCCTATTGAACTTGAAAAAAGTAATGTTTTGCTTATAGGCCCAACAGGGTGTGGAAAAACACTCCTTGCTAAAACTCTTGCCAAAATATTAAAAGTCCCTTTTGCTAGTTGTGATGCAACTACATTGACTGAGGCAGGTTATGTGGGTGATGATGTCGAAAATATTTTGTTGAAACTTATTCAAAATGCTGATTATAATATTGCAAAGGCCCAGAGGGGTATTGTCTATATTGATGAAATTGATAAAATTGCTAGAAAAGGAGAGAATAGGTCAATAACTCGAGATGTATCAGGAGAAGGAGTTCAACAGGCTCTTTTAAAAATTTTAGAAAGCACTATTGCTAGTGTTCCGCCTCAGGGAGGAAGAAAACACCCACAACAAGAAACAATTTCTATTGATACCACAAACATCTTATTCATTTGTGGTGGGGCTTTTGTCGGACTTGAAAAAATTATCGAAAAAAGGCTCTCAACTGTTTCTTTAGGCTTTGGTGCAAAAGTTCAAAATATGTCTAAGGAAGAAGAAGTTTATAATCTTATTAAAGAAGTCCAGCCACAAGATTTAAATAAATTTGGACTTATACCTGAATTTGTTGGTAGATTACCTATTACTGTTGCCTTACACGACTTATCAGAAGAAGCACTCGTTAAAATTATGGTAGAACCTAAGAATTCTTTGACAAAACAGTATAAAAAAATGTTTGATATGGACGGAATTAATTTAGTTTTTGATGATGAGGCTATAAAGGCAGTCGCTAAAAAGGCTATGAAACTAAAAACAGGGGCAAGGGGGCTTAGAACTATTTTAGAAGATAGTATGCTTAAACTTATGTATTCAGCACCGGGGGATAAAACAATAGATAGTATTGTTATTAATGAAAATTTTATAAAAAATAAGGATACTCAACCTGAGTTTATTAGAAAAGAGCACTTAGAAACAAAAGAAGAAAGTGCTTAATTGCCGGACTATGTGCGGTGAAAATTTTACAAAATTTTCACAGTGAAATTTTTTTAAAAATTTCACACAAAAGTGAAACTTTTGGCACATAGTCCACATAATGTTAGATTAAAGATATCGTTTTAATTTAACCTGTTTATACAAAAAGGAGAAAAAGATGCTAGTAAAACAAGCAGAGTTTGTTACAAGTGTTGCAGATAAAAATTATTATAATAGCCAATTTAATGAAGTTGCCTTTGTTGGTAGAAGTAATGTAGGGAAAAGTTCCTTGATTAATTTTATTGCAAACAGAAAAAAACTTGCTAAAACATCTTCAACTCCGGGTAAAACAAAGTTGATTAATTATTATTTAATTAACAAGTCTTTTCTACTAGTTGACTTACCAGGTTATGGATATGCCGAGGTTAGTAAACAAGAAAAAACGAATTGGGGAGATTTCTTAGAAGAATATTTAAAAACTTCTAAAAAACTAAAATGCGTTTATCTTCTTTTAGATATTAGAAGAACTCCAACAAACCAAGATGAACAAATGTTAAAATTTCTTTATTTTAATAGAATTTCTACGAAAGTTGTTGTTACTAAGATTGATACTTTATCTAAGTCACAGGTAAATAATAATTTAATGATTATCTGTTCTAAATTGGCACTAAATAAAAAAGATATTATTTTAACATCTTCACAAGATAGAAAAGGTTTGGAAGATTTATTAAATAGTATTGAAAGTTATGTTTTAGAATAAATATAGATAATAGGTTTGACATTTTAATTTAAAGACTGTAACTTTACAGAAATTTTATGTTAATTTTATACGGACTATGTGCGGTGAAAATTTACAAAATTTTCACAGTGAAATTTTAAAAAAATTTCACACAAAAGTGAAACTTTTGGCACATAGTCCTTTTTATTGTTTAGTTGAAGTAGAAATTATTGATTTTCTTTAATTTAATATTTTTTCTTCTATTATAAATACCTTAAATCTTAAATTTTATTTTTTTGAAAATAAATTAACATATTTTATATATAAAAACATATTATTTTTTAGTTAAAGATTTACTAAGACTTTAAGTGTAAAGAATTAATAAGTCCTTTAACTAATATGACTATAAAAATAGTTCTAAAAGAAGAAAGAAGGAGGAGATTATTTTAAATGTCATTTTATACTTGTAATCGTTCAGGTTCTTGTCCAGGCGTAATATCTGGCAATCCTATAAACGGTATTTGCGAAAAGGCTTGTATTCAAGTAGATAAAGTCCTTGATGCTGGAATGAGACAAATTCAAGAAACAAATGTTCAAGTAACGGTAACAAATCAAAATCCAGCAAGTCCAACAACACCACTAACTTTCGTAAGTGCTGTAACTGATGGGGATACTGTAATTTCTAATTTAAATATTGAGAGATTAACAGACAAACCAAATTTTGCAAGAGTATCTTTTGATGCAATCGTTCCAATTTTAGTTACATACACTGACGCAAATGGGGTTATGGGAACAGGAACATCTTCAATAACAATTCCAAATGATGTAATTATGTTTATTCCACAACCATCAATTGTTCCATACAGAATTGAAGTTTTTGGTGCAATGTCAAGTCCAATGGGAACATATGTTTCAGGTAGCACATTCTCAATTAGTGCATGTGTAACTTTAATAACAAGAGTTCTTGTAAAATCAGAAATATTAGTTCCAAGTTATGGATATTGCTCACCACCACCAGCACAAGAATATACACAAGAGATTTGCAGTGGTGTGTTTGAATTGCCAATATTCCCAACAGCAATACAAAATCAAAGACTTTAAAGCACTTAAAGAAAAATAGAAAAAGAATTTGCAAAACCTTTCATTTTTGATATACTTTTAAAGTAAAAGGAATATTTAAAGTGAAGGTTTTTGCAATTTCAGATTTACATTTATCAATTAATAATTCAAAACCGATGGATATTTTTGGCCCTGTTTGGAGTAATTATATTGATGATATTATAAAAGATTGGAAGCAAAAGGTTACAGATGAAGATGTGGTTCTTATAGCAGGAGATTTGAGTTGGGCAATGAAATTACAAGATGCAATAGAAGATATTAATTTTCTTTCTAAACTTCCGGGAAAGAAAATAATAATTAGGGGAAACCACGATTATTGGTGGGAAGCCATTGGTAAGGTAAGAAAAATCCTGCCACCAAATTTTTATGCCTTGCAAAATGATAGTATTGAAATTGATGGAGTTATTTTTTGTGGGACAAGGGGGTGGAGTTTTGATGATAATAAGTTGATACAAAGAGAGCTTATTCGTCTTGAAATGTCGCTAAATTCTGCAAAAATGAAACAAAATGCTAATCAAACAATAATTTGTATGTTACATTATCCACCTTTTGAAAAAGATTTTGCTAATACAGAATTTACTAATTTGCTTGAAAAATATGGGGTCAAATCTGTTGTTTATGGGCATTTGCATGCACTAACTAAAAATACTTATAATTTAGTTTGTCAAAAAAATGGAATAACTTATTATTTAACATCTTGTGATATGGTTAGAAACAAGTTAACCCAAATATTGTAATTTTTATTTTTTACCTTATTGTTATAAAAAAATTATGAAATTAAACAAATATAGTCGTTATTAAAATAATATGAAATTAGATTAGGATAGTTCTAAAAAAAATTTAGTGACATTATATTTAAAAAAAATATATATTAATAATATATCATTATTATTAAAATATAAAAATTTTGTGTCTGTTTTCAAATAAGATATTCTTATTTTGGAAGCAGTTTTTTTATTTAAAGTCATTTATAAAAGCAATTTTAGATAACGGATTAAAAGAAGAATAAGAAGAATAAAATAGTCAAATTGCACAAAAATTCTAAAAATTTTAAAAAAACAAAACAAAAGTGGGTAAAAGTGGTTGGAAGTGGGTAAAAATTGTGCTAAACTTTAATCAAGTTACAGGAGTTAACTTTATGTTTTTAGGGGAATATGAATATTCTTGCGATGAAAAAAATAGAATTCGCATACCTAATAAGTTTAGACGCGACCTAAACGGAGAATTTATTTTAACCAAAGGAAACGATGGGTGTATTTTTATTTTGCCTAAAAACTATTTTGACTCAATTTTAGAAAAAACAAGCAACTTGCCAATGTTTGATAGCACTGCTCAAAGACCTTTAAGATTGTTATTTTCTTCTGCGTGCGAAGTTAAAGAAGATAAACAAGGACGATTTCTTTTACCAAGTTTGTTAAAAACTTTTGCTGGAATAAATAAAGATGTCGTTCTTGTAGGGGCTGGAAGTAGAGTTGAATTATGGGCAAGAGATAAGTGGCTTGATTATATAAACGATACGGGAAAAGACTTAGATGATTTATTGCAGGGGCTTGGAAAATATGGAATTTAAACACATACCAATTATGCTAAGTGAGTGTATAGAGAATTTAAAAATTGTTCCCAATGGAATTTATGTTGATGCTACACTTGGTGGGGCTGGTCATAGTTTAGAGATTGCAAAAAGGTTAGGTAAAGGAGGCGTTTTAATAGGAATTGACAAAGATATTAATGCAATCAATGTTGGTAGAGAAAGATTAAAAGATTTTGATTGCAAGATTATTCTTGTTAATGATGATTTTAGGAATTTAAAAAAGATATTAAAGGAAAATAACATTGAGAAGATTGATGGACTGCTCGCCGACCTTGGTGTTTCTTCACATCAAATTGATGAAGTTAAAAGAGGTTTTAGTTATTCAAAAAATGCAAAACTTGATATGAGAATGAATACAAGTCAAAGTTTAGATGCTGCCTATGTTGTAAATAATTATAGTGAGAAAGATTTAAAAAGAATTTTATATGAATATGGCGAAGAAAGTTTTGCAAAAAGTATAGTAAAAAACATTTTAATTCACCGAAAAGAAAAGCCAATAACAACAACATTTGAGTTGGTTAAAATAATTGAAGATAGTGTTCCAAAAAAAATCTTACACAAAGGCGGAAGTGTCGCTAAAAAAACTTTTCAGGCTCTTAGAATTGAAGTTAATAAAGAATTAGATGCCTTAAAAAATTTGTTAGACGATATGATAGATTGCTTAAATGTTGGCGGACGGTTGTGTATAATCACATTCCATTCTTTAGAAGATAGGCTTGTTAAAAATTGTTTTACATTAAACAGCACTAATTGTATTTGTCCTAAATCATTTCCTATATGTGTTTGTAATCATAAAGCAACTTTAAAACTTATAACAAAGAAACCAATTACACCATCTAAATATGAACTTTTAAATAATTCAAGGAGTTCATCTAGCAAATTAAGGGTGGCGGAAAGAATATAAATATAAATTTAAAAAAAGGAGTGTGAATATGAGCAGGTCAAGAGATGAAATTTTACTTGAAGAGAAAGTAGCACAAGTTGATGATGTAAATTTTGATAAAATTTATGATTTAAACGAGATAACTACAAAAGAGTTGAGTAATTTTGACAAAGAAATTACACTAAATTCTAAGCCTGATTGTAAATACTATGATTATAATGACCATAGCCAACAAAACTTAGGCGATGATGTTGCTTTTTCTTTTGAAGTCCAAACTAATGAATTTTTAGACAATATGAACTGGCATAGTAAAGAAGAAAAATCTTCAAAAATTAAATCAAAATTAAAAGACAAACCATTAATTTTTGCTTTTACTTCTATTATGACTTTGCTCTGCATATTATTTATATATAATATGTTTGTGATAAATAAACTTGAATATTCCGCAGGGCAAGCACAAGCATTAACAAGTAGCAGTGTTTCGAGTTCAGTTAATGTTGATTACGAGAATGATTACATTGAGTTTGAAAACGGAAACAATTTAGTAATAAGGAATTATCCAACGGTCAAAAGTGACGATTTATCTCAAACATCTAATTGGTTTGACTCATTAATTAATGGAGTTAAACAATTATTTGGAGGCAATTATTAAACCAAAAGTTGAATATTCTATTTTTTCTATACAAAAGAGGTTACTATCATTTTTAATGATTGTAGCCTTTATTTTTTGTATATTAGTTTCAAGATTGTTTTATTTGCAGATTTCACAATCAAAAAATTTGCAAATTCATGCAGTGGAACAGTGGGTTAGAACACTACCGCTTACGGCAAAACGCGGTCAAATTGTTGATACTAACGGAAATATTTTAGCAATTAGTTATACTAGTTATGATGTTTTTGTAAGAGCAAAAGAAGTAGAAGACCCTGTAAAAGTTACTGCATATTTAAGTTCATTATTAAATATTGAATATCAATCTCTTTATGAAAAAGTAATCAATATTTTTGTTTCTGAAACTCTCATAAAATTACAAATTGACGAAGACACTGCTCTTAAAATTGTCCAAAAGGACTACAAGGGAGTTTATGTTACTGAAAATATTAAAAGATATTATCCATACGGGAAAGCACTTTCGCAAGTTATTGGTTTTTTAACAAGTGATAGTATAGGTCAAACAGGTATTGAAAAATATTATAATGATACTATTAGTGGCACTGACGGTAAATACCTGACACAGAGTGATGTTAGGGGAATAACACTTGATAATTCTTTAAATTATTACATAGATGCTATTAATGGACTAAACATTTCATTAAATATTGACATAAATATACAAGTTTTAGCAGAGCAAATACTAGAAAAAATTATGCAGGAACATAATCCTAAAAAAGCCTCAATTTTAGTTATGGACCCACAAACTTCAAAAATTATATCTCTTGCAATTAGTCCAGGTTTTGATTTAAACGATGTTCCAAGAGATGATGTAAATGCTTTAATGGATTTATCAAAGAACATCGCTGTTACTGATGTTTATGAGCCCGGTTCGACTTTTAAAATTTTTACACTTGCTATTGCACTAAGTGAAGGTCTTGTTGATTTAGATGATACTTTTTACTGTCCTGGATATAGAATGGTTGATGGGGAAAAAATTAAGTGTTGGAAAACAACGGGACACGGAAGTCAAACTCTTATTGAAGCTGTTCAAAATTCTTGTAACTGTTGTTTTATGGACTTAGCACTCAAAATTGGTAAAGATACATTCTATAAATATCTTAATCTGTTTGGAATAGGTTCAACAAGTGGTGTAGATGTTAGCGGTGAAAGTGCAGGAATATTACTAGATAAAAACATTGTCCAAAATGTCGACCTTGCTCGTATTGGATTTGGTCAAACAGTAGCAGTTAGTCAAATTCAACTTGTTAACTCATTTTGTTCAATAATAAATGGAGGAACATTAAATGTTCCAAGTTTACTAGGTTCATATTTTGAAGATGATAAAGTTGTTTATGAAAATATTGTTACTAAGAAAAATAAAACAGTTAGCGAAGATGTTAGTCAATTAATGAGATATATACTTGAACAATCACTAAGTAAAACAGGCGAAATGACTTTTGTTGAAGGTTATAAAATTGCGGGCAAGACAGGAACAGCACAAAAATATGGGGAAGATGGAAAGATTTCACAAGGGAAATATGTTTCAAGTTTCTTTGGCTTTTTAAATCAAGGGGATGAACCATTTTATGCGGTTTTAATTTATGTTGACGAGCCTTCAAGCGGTGTCTATTATGGTGGACTTGTTGCAAAACCTTATGCAAAAGAATTGTTTGAAGGGATAATAAAATATAAAAATATTCCAAAAACAGATGAAAATGTTGTTGTTGATAGTATTTTAACGCCAAATCTTTTGAATTTGTCATTGACAAAGGCACTTGTTGAGTTAGAAAAACTAGGAATTTATTATGAAGTTGATGGAGAAGGTGATAAGGTTGTAGAACAATTCCCTTCACCTAATACAGAGATTTTAAAATCTTCAACTATAATAATTAAGACTAACTAATAATGTGGACTATGTGCCAAAAGTTTCACTTTTGTATGAAATTTTAAATTAAAATTTCATAGTGAAAATTTTATAAAATTTTCACAGCACATAGTCCACAATTAATTACTTTAAAATATTTGAATTAATAAAATCTTTAATTTATTTTTTATTTAATTTTAATTAGTTTTATGTTTAATAATTTAATAATTTTAACTAATTAAAAAAAATTTTAATATATAGATATAAATAATTACTTATTATGATATAGAAGATTGTAAATATAAAGGAACCACTTATGATTTTAATTAAAAATTTTTAATTATTATTTTGAAGATTATTTTTAACTGAAATTTCATAAACAATTTGGAATAAATATTATTTAAGTTTAATGAGAGGGAAAAATGAAGTTAAAAGATTTAATAAAATCTATAAAGATTATTGATTATAAAGGTTTGCTTGAAACGGATATAATTTCACTAAGTCAAAAGGCAAATGAAAAAAAAGAAAAATTTTTATTTTTTTGTTATAAAGGTGTAAATTTTGATAGCCATGATTTTGTTATGTCAGCAATTGATAATGGGTGCGTTGCTTTAATTGTTGAAAGGTGGGTTGACTGTGATTTACCACAAATTTTAGTAAGAAATACCAGAAATATTATGCCAAAGGTATGCAAAAATTTTTTTAAAAATCCACAAAAGAAATTAAAGTTAATTGGAGTTACAGGGACAAATGGTAAGACAACAACTTCATCACTTATCTATCAAATTTTTAACCATAACAATAACGACACGGCTTTAATTGGAACAAATGGTATCTTTTATAAAGATAAAATTATTAATAATAATATGACTACACCTGACACTGTTGACTTATATTATTTATTTGACGAATTTGTTAAAAATGGTATTAAAAATGTTGTAATGGAAGTTTCTGCTCATGCAATTGATTTAAAGAAAATAAAAGGTCTTAAATACGAAGTTGGAATTTTTACAAATTTAACACAAGACCATTTAGATTATTTTAAAACAATGGGAAAATATGCTATTTGTAAATCAAAGTTTTTAACTAAAAACTATTGTAAAAACTGTATAATTAACATAGATGATAAATATGGACAAATGTTTACTAAACTTTGCTCGGCAAAAGTTCTTACATATGGAATAGATAACCCTGCTCAAAATTTTGCATTAAATATTAATATGGATATTAGTGGTAGCAACTTTATTGTAAATGTTTTTGATGAAATTTTAGATATAAAAACTAATTTTTTTTGTCTTTTTAATATTTATAATATACTTTCTGCAATTATTTGTGCAAAAATTTTTAAAATTGATAGTGATATAATAAAACAAAGTTTAATTAAAATAAAAAATGTAGATGGTAGATTGAATGTTTTCACCCTTAGAAATGGGGCAAAAGCCATAATTGATTATGCTCATACACCTGATGGCTTAGAAAAGATTTTGTTTTGTTTAAAAAACCTAAGTAAAGATAACTCTCTAATTACTGTCTTTGGTTGCGGTGGCAATAGAGATAGATTAAAACGCTCAAAAATGGGAAGAATTGCTGAAATATATTCAGATTTTATTTATATTACTAATGATAATCCCCGAGATGAAGAACCTGAGAAAATTGCTCAAAATATTATTATGGGTATGAAATTAAATAATTATTTAATTGAACTTGACAGAGAAAAAGCAATTAATCTTGCAATAAATAAAGCAAAAAAAGGAGATATAATTTTAATTGCTGGTAAAGGTGCGGAACAATATCAGGAGATTAAAGGGGTAAAATATGCCTTTAATGATGAAGAAATATTAAGAAAATTTATTTAATTAGTTTAATACTTTTTTTATTTGAATTTAGTTTGATAAATTTCTTAGTCATTAGATAAATAGATTTTAAAGTTAATTACATTATTTTATTTAATTATTATTAAGGTGAACTATGTGCAGTAAAAATTTTGAATTTATCAAAATTTTTACAGTGAAATTTTAAAAGTTTTTAAAATTTCACACAAAAGTGAAACTTTTGGCACATAGTTCTTTTTTTGTAATTTAATTTGAGTTAACATAATTAATTTAGCATTTTATTTAATTGTAAAATTAAGATGTCGTAAATAATTTAAAATTATTGTATTAAATTAGTAGTTAATTAAATATATATTTTTTAAGGATAAGCATTCTTATAAATATTAAATGAAAGTATTTATTTTTTAAATTACAAAAGAAAAACAAAATAATTTAGTTAAATAAACAAATAATAATATAGAGAATTTAAAAGAGAGAAGTTATGATTTATTATTGGATATTTTTAGTAGCATTTTTAATAAGTGTAATTTTTGCTCCAATATACATAAAATTTGCAACCAAACTAAAATTTGGTCAAAATATTTTGGAATATGTTGGCGAACATAAGAGTAAGCAAGGAACACCTACTATGGGTGGGGTAATTTTTATTTTGCCAACAATCTTAGTTAGTTTATTTTTTATACAGGGAGATAAAACAATAGCAGTTTTTTGTTTATTAGTTTTTTTAGCATATGCAATAGTTGGATTTTTAGATGATTTTATTAAAATAAAATTTAAGAGAAATCTTGGACTTAGAGCATATCAAAAAATCATTTTTCAAATAGGAATTGCTTTGATTGTTGCAATTTTTATTTACAAGCATCAAATTTTTTCAAGCCTTTATATACCATTTAGTGGAATACAAATTAATCTTGGGTGGTTTGTTATCCCTTTTGTAATTTTAGTGTTTTTGGCAACAACAAATAGCGTAAACCTTACAGACGGATTAGATGGACTTGCTGGTGGAGTTAGTATTGTATTTTTTTTAGTAATGGTATTTATTAGTAACATTTGTCTTAATTTTTCACCATTTCAACTTGAAGAAAGTTATATATCAAATATTCAAAACTTAAATTATATATCCCTTGCTATGGTAGGAAGTTTATTAGGATTTTTAGTCTTTAACTTTTATCCTGCTAAAATTTTTATGGGGGATACGGGCTCTCTTGCAATTGGGGCTTTAATTGCTTGCGTTTGTTGTTTTAATGGGACAAGTTTATATATACCAATTATTGGATTTATGTTTGTGTTATCTGCACTTAGTGTAATAATTCAGGTTGTTTATTTTAAAAAGACAAAGAAAAGAATTTTCTTAATGGCACCATTTCATCACCATTTACAGCACAAAGGTATGTATGAAACAAAAATTGTTTTCATATATATAGTTATAACTATTCTTATTGGAACAGTTGTAATTGCGTTGTTAGGTGGTTTATGAGATATCTTATTTGGGGTTTAGGTAAAAGTGGTATTGCTTGTTTGGAGTTATTAAATGACAAGAAAAATAAAATTTATATTTATGATGACAATTTAGAAGTTATTAATGAGTTCTCAAAAAAAATTGAAAAAAACAGTAAAATAACAATTTTAGAAAAGTTAGAAAGAGATTTTTTTTATTTTATTGATACCGTTGTTATTAGTCCAGCAATCAGTATAAAAAACAACTTACTTGTATTTGCAAAAAGTATTGGAGTAGAAGTAATAAGTGAACTTGAATTAGGTTTTAGATATTCAAAAAACAAAATAGTAGCAGTAACGGGAACTAATGGAAAAACAACAACTGTTGAATTAATTTATTCTATTTTAAAAAGGGCGGGAAAGAGAGTTTCAAAAGTTGGAAATATTGGGACTCCACTTTCAAGTGTAGTAAAAAACAAAAAAAAGGATATTTTAGTTTGTGAAGTTAGTAGTTTTCAACTTGAAGGAACAAAAAATTTTTCTCCAAACATTTCTTGTTTGTTAAATATAACACCAGACCACTTAAATAGACACAGTTTTGAAGAATATAAAAAACTAAAATATAAGATATTTAATAGTCCAAAAAGAAAAAATGTTTGTGTTATAAATGAAAATTTAGATAGCAGTAAGTTGAACAATGTTTATGTTTTTGGCAACAAAAAACACAAAAATGGGGCTTATATTGATGGTAATGTGATTTTTTTTACTAAAAATAACAGACAAAAAGAAATAATTAATAAAAACCAAATCAAGTTAATTGGTAATCATAATTTGCAAAATGTTTTGTGTGCTATTATTGTTGCAAAACTATTAAAGATTAGAAACAAATATATAAAACTTGCCCTAAAAGATTTTAAAGCAAGCAAACATAGACTTGAATTAGTTTTTGAACATAATAGTATGAAATTTTATGATGATAGTAAGGCAACTAACATTGATGCGACTTTGCAGGCTGTAAATTCAATTAAGGGAGAAACTATACTGATTTTAGGTGGAAGTGATAAAGGTTATGATTATAGTCAACTTCTTGCAAATTTACCAGAAAATATTATAAAAATTTATGCAGTTGGTCAGGTAAGAGAAAAGATATTAAATTCATATAATTTGCTAAATTTAAGTATTAAAATTGAAACTTATGAAAAACTTTGTGACGCTGTTTTTTCTGCTTGCAAAGAGTTAAAAGAAAATCAAAATTTACTGTTATCTCCTGCAAGTGCTAGTTTTGATGAATTTAAGAGTTATAAGGAGCGTGGAGAAAAGTTTCTAACTTACATAAAGGATTTTTATAATGAAGACAAAAGTTAATCTTAAAAATAGTAAAGCGGGTATAACTCTTCTTTGCATATGCACTTTTTTAGTCTTGTTTGGAGTCTTGATGGTTTATAGTGCGAGTTATTACTATGCACAAAAAAATTATAATAATCCATACTTTTTTTTAATAAAACAATTAATAGGCTTTTTTATTGGGATACTAGCATTGTTCTTTTTGAGTAGATTTGACTATAATAAATTAAAAAAATTTGGATTAGTAGCCTTAATTATTGGCTATGTTTTATTAATTCTTGTTTTTATACCTGGTATTGGTGTTGAAAATTATGGAGCAAAAAGATGGATAAGTTTGCCCGGATTTACAATTCAATCAAGTGAGATTGCAAAATTTTCATTTGTATTATTTGCTAGTGCTTATTTATCAAAACATCATAAGGATATAAAAAGTCTAAAAGTTTTACTCCCTGTAATTCTTGCAGGGGGACTTACTTGCCTTTTAATTATATTAGAACCTAATATGTCCATTACAATGTGTATTGGTATGGTTATGTTAGCAATGTTATTTATTGGTGGGGCATCATTTAAACATTTTTTACTATTATCTTTACCCTTAATTATATTAGTGCCCGTTCTTATTCTGTTGGAACCTTATAGAATGGCTCGACTACTTGCCTTTATTAACCCTTGGGAAAATCCAAAAGGGGAAGGATACCAACTAATTCAATCTTTCTTTTCGATTTCAAGCGGTGGACTTTTTGGAGTAGGACTATTTAATTCAAGGCAAAAATATTTGTTCTTACCTTTTTCTGAAAGTGATTTTATATTCTCAGTAATTGCAGAAGAATTTGGGCTTATTGGGTGTATAATTTTACTTTCACTATATTTTATTTTGATTGTGTGCGGGATAAAAATTGCTATCAAAGCAAAAAATCGTTTTGGCTGTTATCTTGCTAGTGGAATAGTTAGTATTATATGTATTCAAACAGTTTTAAATATTGCGGTCGTCAGTGGACTAATTCCGCCTACTGGACTTCCACTTCCATTTATAAGTAGTGGAAGCACGTCAATAGTTGTTTTTATGTCTGCAATAGGAGTTCTATTAAATATTGATAGGCAGAATAATAATAGTTTAGTTACTTCAAGTATGATAGAAAACAATACTACAAGCAAAAAGAAAAAAACCTTTCTTTTTAAAAAAAATTTTTTTAAGAAAAAAACAATAAAAAATTAATTTTTTAAATTTGAATCAGTTCGTCTGTTGTTTTATTAATTTGTCTAAACTTTAATAATTCTTCTTCTGTTTCTTTATGTAAAAAAGGTGTATCAAAAGAAATATGGTGTTTATCAAAATAAGGCTTTAAGTTTTCTTTTGTAATTTTAGAAGATATTGTCGCTTTCAAGCCAAAAGCATCAAACAATTTTTTTTCTAAGTCTAAATCAATTTTAACATAATAATCTATATATCCTTGTTTATCAAAAATCATTTTTCATATTCTTCTGAAAAAAGAGATAAATTTCGTTTATCACTTTTTAATTTAATTCTTAAACTTCCAATATCGCAACCTTGTTTCATACTACTAATTGTATCTTTAACTAGTTCATCAATTTGACTTTCAATTTCACTTGGTATAGTTCTTTGAATTAAACTACAAATCTTTGCTTGTAAATTGACATAGTCTTTTATTTGTTGGCTGGTTCTAATGTTTTCTAGGTATTGTCCGCATTTTGCATAAAAGTAGTTTTTTTCTATTGTTTCTTTAAAAGATTTAACTAGTCTATACTTCAAATAATTTTTAAGGTCCATTTCTTGCCCATAGGAATTAGTAATTAACCCAGAGTAATTTGCAATTCTTTTAAGTTCGTCTTTCTTTATATCCCTAAAAAACTCATCTATTGCCTGGCATCTTTCAAGGTTATAAGATGAATGTTTATATTCTGGCTCTTCTCCAAAACCAATAAAATTATTGATTTTAGATAATAGGGGATTTATTTTCTCAGCACCTTCAAATAATTTAGAATAAGGGACTTTGAGTTGGTTTAGATAAGATAGAGAACTCTAAGTTGTTTTAATATGGTAATTTTTTTTTTGCCATTATAAAGCATTTTAAGATTAATATTACTTATAAAGACTTATATTAGTTATTCTAACTACTATTAAAGCAATTTAAAAGTCTTTAATTAAAACTAAGAGATAATTTTTTTATCACATAAAAAAATATTTTTCCATAAAATGATATGTATTAGGAGAAAGAATGGATAAATTTATTATAAATGGTGGGAAAAGATTAAACGGCAGTATTTCCGTGCCAAAAGCAAAAAATTCTTATCTTGCTATACTAGCAGGTTGTGTGCTTTCAAGTGGAGTTGTTACTTTACACTTTTGTCCAAACTTTGTAGACATACATAAAATGCTTGAAATATTAGAAGTGCTTGGTTGTAAGGTTGAAAAGAAAGATAATGATTTGTTTATTGATTGCCGTTTTATACATAACTACACCGTTCCAAATGAAATTGCTAAACAAATTAGGTCGTCAATTTTTTTGCTAGGTCCAATACTTGCTAGACTTAAAAAAGCAGTTGTTTGTTACCCTGGTGGTTGCGATATTGGGGCAAGACCTATTGATTTGCATTTAAAGGGGCTTAAATCTTTGAATGTAGAGATTAGCGAAAGGTTTGGAATAATTGAGTGTAGTGCAGAGAATTTAAAAGGAAACGATATCCATTTAGATTATCCTAGTGTAGGTGCAACTGAAAATATTATGATGGCTAGTGTTTTAGCAAACGGAACTACTAGAATTTTTAATTGTGCAAAAGAACCTGAAATAGTCGATTTGCAAAATTTTATAAACAAAATGGGCGGGAAAATTAGTGGTGCTGGAACAGATACAATCACTATTGAAGGTGTAGAAAAACTAGGTTCAGTCGAATACACCCCTATGCCAGATAGAATAATAGCGGGGACATATTTACTAGGTTGTGCAACTTGCGGTGGTGAGATTTTAGTAAAAAATGTCGAATATGAACATATTTACTCGCTTATAACAAAACTCCGTGATGCGGGCTTGGAAATTGAGATAAAAGATGATAGTATTTTGTTGGTTTCAAATAAAAGACCAAATAGTTTTAATAAAATAGAAACTTTGCCATATCCTGGTTTTCCAACAGATTTGCAACCACAGTCATTAGTTTTACAGACAATAAGCAATGGAGTTTGCTTAGTTGTTGAAAACTTATTTGAAACAAGACTTAAACATGTCCCAGAGTTAATTAAAATGGGAGCAAATGTTCTAGTAAAAGATAGAATTGCTCTTGTAAGTGGGGTAAAAGAATTATATGGGACAGAAGTTTGTTGCACTGATTTAAGGGCGGGTGCTGCTCTTACAATTGCTGGAATGGTCGCAAAAGGGCAAACAACTCTTTCAAACATACATATAATTGACAGGGGATACGACCATATAGAAAATGCCTTTAATGAACTAGGTGCGGATATTAAAAGAGAATAAAGGAATTAGATTAAATGCGGAAAAGAAGACTTGTTCTAATGGTTAGTATAATGCTAATATTTGTGTTTTTGTTAACATTATCATCTGCATTGTTTGAGTTAAAAAGTGTAGAGATTTGCTTTTATAATTCAAATTCAAAAGTAATTGATATTAGCCAAAACAAGATATACAATACTCAAAAAAAAGTAGATGAGATAATTAACACAACAAACTTTGACTATGGACAATCATTATTTCTTACAAATAGCAACGATTATACCTATATGCTAGAAAGCAAAAATCCATATTTAAAGGTATTATATATAGAATCTCTTTTTCCTAATAAATTGCTTGTTAAGGCAACAGAAAGACAAAAGTTGTTTTACATTTCAAGTTTAGAGAATGACTTTATCTTTGATAGCGAATACAAAATATTAGAAAAAGGCGAAAATTTAGATAAAGCAGAACTTATAAAATTTGAATTTCAAAATAAATCTGGCAGGGAACTATCTTTTTTTGATTTTTTTGAGATATCAAGTTTTGCTTTTGATGTTGGACAATTTTTGACGGAAAATAATTTAGTTTTTGATAGTATTACAAATTGTGTTAATATTATAAATTCAAATTTTAGTTTGTTATTGCAAAACTCAGTTTCATTTATTATTGAAGAAGACGAGCAAGATGTTAATTTTTTAATAAAAACAAAAGGAATATTAGGGGTTAGTATTGAAATTGAAGATTTATTTAATGATTTTGATAAAAAACTTACAAAAGTTTTACAGTCTTTGCAAACAATTTACGATGTTGAAAGAGTAAAAACAACTTATGGTAAAATTCTAATTGACAAAAATTGTAATTGTTTTTGGTATAATATGTAATGTATTTTTTCTTTTATTTATCAAAAAATACTATTGTTAGGTTTAATTATCTAACAAAAAAGGGGGATTTTTTTATTATGGCAAGAGAGTCATCAAAAAAGGCTTCAAAAAAAGCATCTAAGATGAAAAACAATAATTCAGTTGAAAATTGTAACTAATTTTAGATTTGTTTGGAGCAAAAATGAGAAGAAATGCAATATAAAATAATCTTTCTTCTTAATTAAAGCAAAGGTAAAATAAGTCCTTTGCTTTTTTATTTTTTTATGATATAATTATAATAATAAAATGATGTTAATAAAAATTTTTAAACAAAAAAATTATTTTTTAATCAAATTATAGTTATTATAAGTAGGATTAAAAATATTTTGTTATTTGAATTTTTGTAATAATTTATAAGAGGGAAAAATATGACATTTGAAGAAAAATTTAATAATTTAAAAACACAAGAAGATATAGAAAATTATGTTAATGAAAAAATAAATTCTTCTAAGGGTGGATTTATTGATAGTATTACTAAAAGCAAATATGATGATTTTATAAGCCCAGAAACAGAATGTTATGCATCACCTATTATGTGCAATCCTATTCATTTAGATGATAAGGAAATGTATGTTGATTTTATAAGTGAATATAAAAAAACAGAAAATGTAAATATTTCTAATGTTGGACAAAATATTTTGTTAGTTCAAAATTATATTGAAGAATATTTTGGAAGCGGTAGAGATGAAATGAAGCGTCGAGAATTAAATTCTTCTTTTTTAAGTGGGGGAGGCGACCATTCAATAAAGGAATATAAAGGAAAGAATGTTGCAGTTTGTTTTGAAAGAAGCACTGTTGCTCATAACCTTTTGCATTTGCTTGGTTCACAATCTTCTTTAATTATGAGAGGTGGGCACGCATATTTGTTAGTTAAAGGTAAAAATAGTTATGTTTTGTATGACCCAAATAATTTAACAAAAGTTACAAATAAAACAAATAATACTATATTTTATTCACCTTCATTAATGATATTAGATGATAATACTTATAACGATTTAGTTTATTCTGATAAACAAATTACCTTTAACGACAATTTTTTAAGTAGAATTTATAAAAAAGATATGTATGAACTTGAAATTCCAAAATTAAATTATAAAGGTTTAGAACTACAAAAGGAAAAAGAAGAAAATAAAGAACAATACCAAGAAAAAGAACATAATTTTTAGCATTTTGTTTTTATAACTTTTTAAATAAATCTTAAACTATTTTATTAAAATTAAAAAGATTAATTTTAAATTATTCTTAACATTTTACTATCTTGCTTCATATAAAAGAATAAGGCAGGAGAGTGAAAAATAATCAAGTTTGTTAAAAAAAATATTACATATAAAATTATTTTAAATAAAAGCAATTTTATTAGTTACTTTTTAAGAAAGGTATAAAAAGTTGAAATTTACTTTAATTTTCTAAAATATAAATTATGTGCTGTAAATTTTTTTCAAAAAATTTACTATAAAGTCTTGACAAACTTTATTCAAAAGTTATCACTTTTGGCACAAAATTTGAATTTGGCGTCGTTAAGTAAAAATATAAGTAAACTTATCTTTTTACCTTAACTTCCTATAATATAACTACTTTAAGTATAGAAAAACAATAATAGTAACTAAAAATAAGAAAATTTTTAAAAAAGTAAAAAAAATTAAAAAATATTAAAAAAAGTTAAAATTTTTCTTGACTATTGCTGTCTATTTTGATATATTGCATATCGTAATACTTTTTTACCAAATTGGTTATGCGGGGGTGGCTCAGTGGTAGAGCGTCACCTTGCCAAGGTGAACGTCGCGGGTTCGAATCCCGTCCTCCGCTCCAAATGGGAGTATAGCTCAGTTGGTTAGAGCACCTGCCTTACAAGCAGGGGGTCGTAGGTTCGAGTCCTACTGTTCCCACCATATCTGGCACCATAGCCAAGCGGTAAGGCAGAGGTCTGCAAAACCTTCATCCCCGGTCCGAATCCGGGTGGTGCCTCCAAAACCAATTACACTATGCGGGTGTCAATATGCCGAAGTGGTGGAATGGTAGACACAAGGGACTTAAAATCCCTCGGGGGCAACTTCGTGCCGGTTCGAGTCCGGCCTTCGGCACCATTAACTAAAAATGGTATAAAACTACTTGAACTTAAAATTCAAGTAGTTTTTTTATGAAAATTTTAGCAATATCTAAGAGCAAAATTTAATAGACATTTTATACTAAAAAAATATTTCTTTTAACTTTAAAATATCAAAATTATTGCTAATTAAAATAAAATTTTATTGCTATTGTGAATAAATAGTTAGTTGTTATTAAGTATTATGCCTTTAATGTCTTTTTTTGAAATGATTTTTAAATCGTAAGATAAAAAAGTATATTATATGATTATTATTTATATTTTTTATTGCTGACTTTTTTCATATTGATGTTACAATCTTAAATAGTAAGAGGGGTTTTGTTATTAGTAAATTTTATACATTAAGGATATTCAATTGTAAATAGCACAATTTTTTACATTTTTCTACAATATTTCATATTTATATTTATTGTAAGTAATATATAAATATTGTGAGGTGTAAATGATTAATGTTTTTTTAAAGTCTAAACAAGAAATTAGCAGGGAATATGCCCTTAAAAAATTAAAAGGAGGAAATGCTCCTATAAAAAAAGTTTGTGAAACTTATATCGTTGAAAATGGAGAAAGAATTGATTGTTGTGATTTGTCAGAAAGCAAATTGTTAGATTTGATTGAAGAAGATTATGACAGTTTAATTTGTAGTAAAGTATATAATAATAAAATTAAAAATAGTTACTTTAACGCAAGTATTAATGAGTTTATTAGGTCAATTGATGATGATTATAAGGCAAGTTATGAAGGTATTTTAAGACTTATTAATATGTCAAAAAAATATGATATTGATTGCAACCATATTCATTATATTATGGCAAATTTAAAAGATATTGTAAGTAAATTAGAAGATGCTAGGAAAATTATAAAATATCAAAAACAACTTAAAAAAGATAATTCAAAAATAACTAATAAAGAGTTATATGAAACTTTATTAAATCTTGCAAAATTAGAGAAAAACCCTGCTTTTGATGATAAAGAAATGGAAGAAAGTTTGTTTTAATTAAATTAAGTTGTAAATTCTTTAAAAATTCATAGTTATGCTATGAATTTTTTATATATATTATATTAATGTTTATCTGCTCATAGATAAAGATACTAATTAAAGAAAATTTTTAAAAGTAAATAAAATATTTATTTTCTACTTAATGGTAAAAGATATTTTACGAGAAGTTAATTATGTAGTTTAAAACTATATTCTATCTTGGACTTTGTGCAGTAAAAATTTGAAAAATTTTTACTACGGAATTTTGATTTAAAATTCCGTGCAAAAGTGAAACTTTTGGCACAAAGTCCCATTTAATAGATAAGTTGCAATAGATATAATAAATTTTAATAAATTAAAAAATTTTTTTAAAAAATAGTTGACAATATAAATAAAAAGGAATATATTAAGGTCAAAGAAAGTCAAAAATATAAAAAGGGGATAAAATGGCAAAGGTAAGTGATATTATTGAGAGTTTTATATTAGACACTCTTGGGAATGGTGATGATGTCAATTTGTCAAGGAATGAACTTGCTGATTACTTTAAGTGTGCTCCTAGTCAAATTAATTATGTTTTATCCACACGATTTAATTTAAACAGGGGTTTTATAATAACAAGTCAGCGAGGAGGGGGAGGATATATAAAGATTGTTAGAATTAAGAATTTTGATAACAATTATTTATATAGGATATTAGATGAAATACTTTCAAAGCCAATTTGTTTTAAAGATGCACTTTATCTACTTGAAGATTTAACAAATAAAGGGTTTATAAGTGATAAACAAGCAAAATTAATTAGTTATGCGATAAGTGATAGAGCATTAAATAGTCCAATAAAAATTGAAGATAACATCAGGGCTAATATATTAAAGAATATTTTAGTGAATTTATTAAAGGAGAAAGATAATGAATAATTTTATAAAATTTTCAGATAGTGCACAAAGAGTGATAAATTATGCGGGAGAAATTACAAAAAAATTAAGAGGCAATCAGATTGACTCAGAACATCTTTTGTATGGAATTTTGTGTGTTTCATCATCTCTTGCTTGCAAAATTTTAAGAGAACACAATGTATCTAAGGAAAAGTTATTAGAGAAATTGGGACAACCCGGATATAATCCAAGTTTGTCGCCAGAAAAGTTAGAACTAACCCCAAGGAGCAAAAATATTTTGTTAACGGCATCAAATTATGCTTTTAAGTTGGGTCATAATTTTTTAAGTGCCGAACACTTTTTGCTTGGCATTTTAAGTAACGAAGATTGCTTTGCTTACAAACTTTTAAATAATTATTTTAATGTAGATACACTAAACATAAAAGAAATAATAGTTGATGAGTTAAAAAATGCTAATGTTGGGGAAGAAACTTCAAATTATAAGAATGTTGATGACGGCGGTCCAAATGAAAAAAGCACATTGCCTGAAAGTTTATTGGAATTTGGTTATGATGTAACATTAAAGGCAAGACAAGGCAAAATGGACCCAGTAATTGGTAGAGAAAATGAGATTGAGAGGTTAATTGAAATTCTTTGTAGAAAGACTAAGAATAATCCTATTTTAATTGGTGAAGCAGGTGTAGGTAAAACTGCGGTTGTTGAGGGCTTAGCACAAGCGATTGTTAAAAATAGAGTTCCAAATGTGCTTTCAAATAAGACTATATTTGCCCTTGATATGGGTTCTCTTATGGCAGGGACAAAATTTAGAGGAGAACTAGAACAAAGGCTAAAAGATGCTATTGAAACAATTATTAAAGATAAGAATATAATTGTTTTTATTGATGAAATTCATACTCTTGCAATGGCGGGCAGTGAAAAGGGAGATATCAACCCAAGTGATATGCTAAAACCATATCTTGCAAGGGGAGAACTACAAACGATTGGTGCAACTACGACAGAAGAATTTAGAAAGTTTATTGAAAAAGATAAAGCCCTTGAAAGAAGATTTCAACCTATTATGGTTAATCCACCAAGTGTTGATGAAACTATTTTGATTTTAAGGGGCTTAAAAGATAGTTACGAAGCATTCCATAAAATTCAAATTACTGATGAGGCAATAGTAAGTGCTGCAAAATTATCTGATAGGTATATTATGGATAGAAGTTTGCCTGATAAAGCCATCGACTTAATAGACGAAGCAAGTTCAAGAGCAAGAGTTAGCGGAACGATTAAACCTAAACAATTACAAGATTTGGAAGATAAGTTTAAAGAAATTCATAGAAACTATCAAGAAGCACTTGTTCAGCATAACTATGAAAAATCAACCAAACTTGCTAATGATTTAAACACAATGTATGCTGAAATAAAGAAGGAACAAGATAAATATAATTTATCAAAACCAAAAGTTGAGCCAATGATAAAAGAGCAGGATATTGCGGAAGTAGTTTCAAGGTGGACGGGAATTCCTGTAAATAAGATAACGGAAACTGAAAAAGAAAAATTACTAAAATTGGAAGAAGTCTTGCATAAAAGAGTTGTTGGACAAGACGAAGCAGTTAGTGCAGTAGCAAAGGCAATTAGAAGGTCAAGGGTTGGTCTGCAAGACAGCAAAAAACCAATAGGTTCATTTTTATTCTTAGGTCAAACAGGTGTAGGTAAAACTGAATTATGTAAAGCACTTGCCGAAGCAATGTTTGATGATGAGAACAATATTATAAGAATTGATATGAGTGAGTATATGGAAAGTTACTCTGTTTCTAAATTAATTGGGGCTCCTCCTGGATATGTTGGACATGATGATGGCGGACAGTTAACAGAGCAAGTTAGAAGAAAACCATACTCAGTAATTTTGTTTGACGAGATTGAAAAAGCCCACCCAGATGTCTTTAATATTTTATTACAAGTCCTTGATGATGGCAGGTTAACAGATAGTCATGGAAGAACAGTTAATTTTAAAAACACTATTATAATTATGACAAGTAACTGCGGTGTTAGCGAACTTAATCTTCATAAAGCACAATTAGGCTTTAATAATATGGGCTTTACAACTGAAAACCCTGATTATGAACAAATGAAAGAGACTATAATGAATAGCGTTAGAAGAAAGTTTAAGCCTGAGTTTTTAAATAGAATTGATGTGATAACAGTATTCCACAGTTTAACAGAAGATGACTTAACTCAAATTGCTAAAATTATGTTAAATAACTTAAATAAAAAATTGAAAGAAAGGGATATTAATCTTAAATTCACTGAAAGTGCTTTAAAATTCCTAGTTGAAAAAGGAACATCAGCCGAATACGGAGCAAGACCTTTAAAGAGATTAATACAAACAGATATAGAAGACCAACTTACAGATGCTTTATTATCAGGCAAATTAACTTCTAATAATATTGTTGTGACAGTTGAAAACAATGCCTTAAAATTTCAAATTGGAAACAAATAAAATCATTTGTCATTAAATTGTTTTTTTGATAAAATCATAAAAGAGGAGAAATAATATGAAAATAGAAATTAATTCAAAAAATTATAATGTTTCAGAAAAATTAAAAGACATCATAGAAAAAAAAGTTGGAAAACTTGATAAATACTTTAATGATGATGCAGTTGCAAAGGTTAACTGTAAAATGGAAGGCTCAATATGTAAACTTGAATTAACTGTAAGAAGTAGAGGCTTGTTTTATAGGGCAGAAGTAACGGGCGACAATATGTATGAAAATATTGATTTAGCACTTCCAAAAGTTGAAAAACAAATTGTTAAATATGGAGATAAATTTTATACAAGACTTAAAAGAGATTCATTAAATAAAGATTATTTGTTCTTTGATGAACTTCCTATTTTTAAGAAACCAGAAGTTGTTAAAAGAAAACAATTTGAATTAGAACCAATTACAGTTGAAGATGCAAAGATATTCTTGGAAACAATAGATAATAATTTCTATATATTTATGAATAGAGAAACAGGGAAAGTCAATGTTTTATATAGAAGAAACGATGGTAACCTTGGACTAATAGAAGCAATTTACTAATTTTAAAATCATACTTTATAAATTTTATAATAATTTTAGACTTAAAACTATTAAAAATTTTATTTAAAATAAATTATTTTTTTTGTATAATAAAAATTAAAGTTTTTATTTATATTTTGAATAACTTATAAAAAAACCTTATCTAAAAACTGATAAGGTTTTTTTATCTTAATTTAATCTAATTTAATTTAATTCAAATGTTTAAAAATATTGACAAAAAGAAATATCAAAATAAATTTAACTTTAATAAAAAAACTTTAACTACTTTGAGTTAAAGTTTGAAATAAGTTTTATTGTTTAAATAAAATTATAAAAATACTACTTTTTTAATAGACCAAGTTCGCCCATAACTTCTGCAATTATTGTGGTTGCTCTTTCTATTTGTTCGTTAGTTAAGGTAGCCATATAACTTGTTCTAATTATACTTTGCCCAACAGGGACAGCAGGTGAAACGACAGGGTTTACATAAACACCCTTTTCAAATAGTTTTTTACAAGCAATAAAGGTTAATTCATTTGTATAAGTGTTAATAGGTATAATAGGAGCCTCAGAATCTCTAATATCAACGCCTTTTTCTTTTAATAATTTTCTAGCATAATCTGCAATTTCTTTTAATCTTTCTATTCTTTCAGGTTGAGTTTTAATAATCTTTAAAGCAGCCCTTGCGCATTCAACACTAGCAGGCGTAATTGAAGCACAAAATACATAAGGACGAGAATTATGTTTAACATAATTACAAACACTTTTAGTCGAAACCATATATCCACCAATTGAAGCAAGACTTTTTGAAAATGTCCCCATAATTATATCTACTTCATCTTCAAGACCAAAATAAGATGCAGTCCCACGACCGTTTTTACCAATAACACCAAGTGCATGCGCATCATCTACCATAACTCTTGCATTATATTTTCTTGCAAGTTTAACAATATCTGGTAGTTTGCAAATGTCACCACCCATACTAAAAATTCCATCAGTAACAATTAGTTTACCAGCGTCAAGGGGAATACTTTGTAACTGTCTTTCAAGGTCAGCCATATCACTATGGTTATATCTTAAAAGTTTTTTAGTATAACTTAATTTACAACCATCGTATATGCTTGCGTGATTTTCTTTATCCCCAATTATATAGTCATTTCTTCCAACAATAGTGCTAATTATACCAAGATTAGTTTGAAAACCTGTGCTAAAAGTAACACAATCTTCTTTATTTAAGAATTCTGCGAGTTCTTTTTCAAGTTGTAAATGTAACAAAGTTGTCCCATTTAAGAATCTAGAACCTGAACAACCGGAACCATATGTTTTTAATGCTTCTACACCTGCTTTTATAATATCAGGGTGGCAGGTAAGTCCTAAATAGTTATTGGAACCTAACATAATTTCATTTATTCCTTCCATAACTACTTCTGTATCTTGTTTTGTTTCTAATGCGTGAAAATAAGGATAAATTCCTTCTTTTATAAGTTGGTCAACTATGGTAAAATCTCTACATTTGTCAAATAAGTCCATTTAATAAAATCTCCTTAATATTTTGATAGTCAAAATAAAATACTTACTCAGTATAACACTAACTTTTTAAATAGTCATTTATTTTTTTATAAAAAAGCATTTTTTTGCTTTATTTTTTTTGAAAAGTAATGTAGACTATATCTAATATGATATCATTAGTTAATGTTTTTTTAAGATATACAAAGGAATTTTATGCTTTGTCTGATATTAATTTAGAGGCAAAAAAGGGCGATGTTGTGTGCCTAGTAGGTCCTAAGGATAGCGGTAAGACTTGTATCCTTAGAATTTTAGCAGGGCTTGAAAAACCAGATAGAGGGGAAGTTTACATTAAAAAAATTCCACTTGAAAAGATTGATTATTCTATTGATGTTTCTATGGGTTATCTACCTTATAAAACAAGTTTTTTTGAGAAAAAAACTGTTTATGATAACTTAAAATATGTTTTACAAATTAGAAATGTTGATGAGGCTTTAATCCAAGAAAAAATTAACAAGGTAGTCATTGATTTCAAACTTGAAAATATAATTAATGAAAAAATATGTAATTTGACAAATTACGAAAAATACATAGTTTCTATTGCAAGACTTAGTTTTAGAGAACTTGAAATTGTTCTAATTGATAATATTTTTGAGGAATTAACACAAACTCAATTAAAAGAGATAGTTAAATTTATTAAAAAATATTTTATCAAATCTTCTAGTGTTGTTTTGATTGCAACTAGTAGTGAAGATATTGCAAAAAATTTATCAAATAAAATGGTCTATTTAAAATATGGCGCTATTGATAAGGTAATTAATTAAAAGGATACATAAGAAAATGGGAAGAAAAAAATTAATCGTATGTAATTTAACTTTTGATGACAACGAAACATTAGAGCAAAAAGTTTTGAGTATGTTTTCACCTGAAAATTTGATAAATTGTTTTTCAGAAAAAAATTATGAATCATATAAAAAAGTAATTCAACACGAGAATATTCAATTAATTTTAAATGATGCTGAACTTATGAAAACAATTTTTGCTTTCTTTGAAAATAATCTTAATACAAGTGTTACAAGTTCTAAAACTTTTATGCATAGAAATACTCTAAATTATAGATTAGACAAAGTTAAAAAGTTGACGGGACTTAACTTAAAATTGTTTGAGCATGCTGTTGTTTTTAAAAATCTAATTATTATTAATGATATTATAAACTCCTTTTTGAAAGAAGATTAATTATATTATTTTGATTATATTCTCTCTTAAAATACAAAAAGGAAAAAATAATTGTGTATTGTTAAATTATTTTTTGTCTAGGGAACTTTGTGTGGTAAAAATTTTTAAAAAAAAATTTTTACTGTGAAGTTAAAAACTTCACTCAAAAGTGAAACTTTTGGCACAAAGTTCCTTTTTATTTTTAGTTTGAGTAGAAAAAATAATTAATTAATTTTTTAGTTTTTATACTAAATAGGTCTAACAAAATAAATATTTTAAAATAGGTCTAAATAGATATATTAATATTCACATAAAAATAGTAATCTTATACTAGATAATTCTATTATACTAAAAATTTTAAATTAAGTAGTCTTATATTAATTAATTATTTTTTAATTTTTACAATAGATATTTTTTATTAAGATAGTCTTTATGAAAAATTCATAAAATAAAAAAGTCTTAATTAGTAACCCGTAGGATTAAAACGGACTAAAAATTAAAAAGAGAGAGATGCAAGAATTTGTTGCCTAAATTGAATAGGAGCAAGTTCTTGTATTTTTTCTTGTAATCTTTCATTATTATAATACATTATGAAGTTTTTTACAACT
>CASFQL010000023.1 GCA_949296965.1 uncultured Christensenella sp.
AAAAATTTATACAGATATAGAAATAGAAGTAGTGATAACGAGTTTTAAAATAATAGAACCTATAACTAACCACGACAAAATTTTTGGAGATGAAAAATATATACCATACTTTGATGTTAAAACCATTATGTATGATATAGAGGAAGAACATTACAAAAGAAAAATTATAAAAAGTAATCAACAAATGATAGATAATTGCGATTACCTTATTTGCTATGTAAACCCTAATAAAAACTATGGCGGTGCAATTATGGCTTACAAATACGCAAAGAAAAAAGGCTTACATATAGTAAACCTAATAAATTTAATGTATTGATTTTTGTTGGTAAACAATTAGTTTTGTGATATCATTACTTTATTAAAAGGGAATAACTATGTTAGATATTATTGAAAAACAAAGAAAATATTTTAATACGCGTGAGACTTATGATGTTAATTTTAGAATTTTACAATTAAAGAGATTAAAATTGCAAATTAGTGCGTATTACAAACAACTAATAACTGCTATGCAAAAAGATTTGAACAAAGGCGAATTTGATACAATTTCTACTGAAATTGGTCTTGTTTTTAATGAAATTAATTTTATGGTGAAAAATCTTAAAAAACTTGCAAAGCCAAAGAAAGTTAAGACTAGTATAATAAATTTTCCTTCAAAGGGTTATAAAATATATGAACCTTATGGAATTGTGTTAGTTGCTTCGCCTTGGAACTATCCATTTCAATTAGCATTTATGCCATTAGTTGGGGCTATTGCTGGGGGAAATACGGTTGTTGTAAAACCATCAAGGAGCACTCCATCGGTTACAAGTGTAATTAAAAAAATTCTTAGTGTTTTTGATGATGATTATATTTATGTTGTTACAAAAGAAGAAGAAATAAATCAACTATTTGATACAAAATTTGATTTTATTTTCTACACGGGCTCAAAAGACAAAGCCGAAGAATTAATGCAAAAGCAATCAAAATATTTGACTCCTATGATTTTGGAGTTGGGCGGGAAAAGCCCTTGCATTGTTGATAAAGATGCAAATGTAGATTTGAGTGCAAAGAGAATTGTTTGGGGTAAATATTTAAATGCTGGACAAACTTGCGTCGCGCCAGATTATGTTTTAGTTCATTCTTCTATTAAAGATAGTTTTTTAGAGAGTGTAAAAAAATACATTCAAAAATTTTATTATGTTGGCGAGGAACTTAGCGAAGATTTTGTTAAGATAATTAATAAGACATCGCTTGAAAGGCTTCAAGGACTTATTGAGCCTACAAAACTTTTTATGGGCGGAAATGTTTATAAAGATAAATTAGAGCCAACGGTTTTAATTGATATTACAAGAGAAGACAAAGTTATGCAGGGAGAAATCTTTGGACCAATTATGCCAATACTTACTTTTGATGATTTAGATAAGGAACTTGAAATTATTAATTCGCTCAATACTCCACTTGCTTTATACTATTTTGGCAAAGATAAAGAAACTATTTATAAAATAAAAAATTTTGTTCAATATGGTGGCGGTTGCATTAATGATGTTGTTATGCACCTAACTGAAAAAAGATTGCCTTTTGGCGGACTTGGAAGTAGTGGAGTTGGTTCTTATCACGGGGCAAAATCTTTTTACTCATTTAGCCACGAGAAAAGTGTTTTACAAAAATCAGTTAAAATGGACATTGGTATTAAATACCCACCTATAACAAAAACAAAAAAGTCAATTACTAAGAAAATATTTAAGATTTAAAGGATGTGCTTGTGGATAACTTTTTTGATAAAACTAAAATTGTGATTAAAGATGATTTTGATAAACTAAAAAATTCAAATATTGCGCTACTTGGAGTTGGTGGAGTTGGTGGATATGTATTTGAGATGCTTGTAAGACTTGGAGTTAAAAAAATTACAGTAGTCGATTTTGATAAGTTTGAGATAACAAACCTAAATAGACAACTTCTTGCAACAACCTTGTCAGTTGGTAAAAATAAGGTCGATGAAGCAGTATGTAGGGCAAGTATAATAAATAACGATTGTAAGGTAAAGGCAATCAACAAAAAAATTTCAAAAGAAAATATTTGTGAAATCTTAAATGATAATTTTGACTATGTTATTGATGCGATTGATGATGTTAATGCAAAAATTGAGATTATTAAATATTGTGATGAAAAGCACTTACCTTTAATTTGTTCGATGGGGACAGGTAATAGGAGCAAAATTCCAAATTTTATTGTTGATGATCTTTTTAAAACCTCTTATGACGGACTAGCAAGAAAAATTAGAAATCAATTAAAAAAGATTGGATTTAATAAAAAAGTTATGGTGGTTTATACAAAAGAGCAAGCACAAGAAAAAAAAGCCCTTGGGAGTGTTGTTTATTATCCGCTCGTTTGTGCAGGGGTTATAACTAGTTTTGTGGTAAATGAAATAATAAAAAATTAAATATAAAATAACAAATAAAGTAAAAATTTTTGGATAAAAAAATTATTGATAACAATAAAAGGGACTTTTTAAATAAAGCCCCTTTTCCAATTTAAAACTTACTAGCATCTAAAAATTTTTTATTAATAAAAAATATAATTAAAATTAATAATTAAAACTATAAAATGATTATCAAAAGTTATTATAAGACTATTTTAAAATAATGGAAAATTTTTATCAAATTATCGCAAAATAAAAGATTATTGAAAGACTACTTTAATAAAATTTTATCAAATTATCCCAAAAATTTTATATAATTTTAAATAAATTATGAAAAGTTAAAAAATATTAAAAATTATAAAAATTATTAAAAGTTACGAAAAATTCAAAATTATTTAATAATAAAAACAATATTTATAAAATCTTTATATTTTAAAAAGACTTATAAACAATTAAAGATAAATTGTGAATAACTTTTGTTTTTTAGCATAAAACTAGCAATTATTTCTTAGGTGCGGATAAGAAGTCAAGTGCTATATAATCTTGCGTTGCGTCACATAGCGGACAAATTTTAAATGCCTCTTTTGAGTAGTGAGTATAGCCGCATTTACTACATTTCCATTCATAATCAGTAGAACTTTTAAACAGTGCATTTGCTTTCATTTTATTATATAATTCGTCTAGTATCATAAAATGGTCATTTTCAACAAGTGCTACAAGTTTAAATTTCTCTGCAATATCTTTAAAGCCTTCATCCTCTGCGATTTTTGCAAAACTTGGATAAATTGTTGTATTTTCAGATTTTTCGTTGTTGGAAGCAAATTTTATCATATCTATTAACTCTCCATCTT
The DNA here is from genome assembly GCA_949296965.1 of uncultured Christensenella sp. Lineage (GTDB taxonomy): Bacteria > Bacillota > Clostridia > Christensenellales > UBA1242 > UBA7862. The sequence continues at coordinate 3,250 of CASFQL010000023.1, forward strand.
GGAAGGGAAAGCCTGCCTTTATTTCTATGTTTTTCTCAACATTTTGAGTGTGTTTTTTTAATAAATTCCAAAAAGTTTTAGCGTGAGCAACTTCGTTTTTTGCAAGTGTTTTAAAAAGCATTTGAATATTGTTTTTTCCTTCTTGTAGTGCTTTTTCTGCTATAATTTGATACCTTAGTCCTGCTTGACTTTCGCCTGCAAAAGCACGGGCTAAATTTGTTTTTGTTTGTGAATTTTCAAAATCCATTTTTCTTTCTCCTTTTCTTTTATATTTTTTCTCTTTTTTAAAGTTTTATTCAATAAAAATTATGTTTTGATGTAAACTAATTTATATATTTGTTTGATATTTTATTAAAATTTTAATAAAATATAATTGGAGTTTTATATGTTAGATATTTTTGAAATTGAAAAAAGATATACCGTTTTTGACGAAAAAACTTATTCTCAACTTATTAGACTTTTAGAAACTATGACTACTTATACTATGGATAAACCTTTTAAAAGGAAAGTGGTCGATTATTATTTTGATAACCCTGCTATGCTACTTGAAAAAAATGAGTTGTTACTTAGAAAAAGAGTTATGAAAAATAAGGCTCAATTAAAAATTAAAAGATTTCACTATGACCCTACTCGTGTTTATAGCGATAATTTGCGTAGCCACGAAAGAGAAAAAGATATTGGCATCTTTGACTCTCTTTCTAGGCATTACTTTTTCTTAAATAATGCACTTAACTCTATGTTTACAAATAATTTGCAATTTGATACTGATAAATTATTTGACCAAATGAGAATTATTATGATTATTAAGTCTAAACAAATTGTAAGAAAATTATATGGTTATGGTGGACTTAAAGTTGAAATTGTTAATGAAAGGCTTAACCTTGAAAATAGGGTGACAAATAGAAAAAATAAATTTGAAATAATTCAGTTTAAATTAATTTCGCCTGAGGATACTTTGCCTGTCTTTAAAGATTTTATTGCTCGAATTGAAAAACATTGTAAAAGAATTTTTTATACAAAAGAAAGTAAGTATGAGATTGCTTATAGAATGACTAAACCGCTTCCTTCAAAGGAAGAAGAAAATAAGAGAATTGAGGAACTAAGAAGAAAACAACAACTTCAAAAGGCTAGCGAAGAAGTTGCCATTAAGGAGAAGAAAAAATAATGAAAGACTACTATGTTATTATTGACTGCGATCCCGGTATTGATGACGCTATGGCTATTATGAATGCTGTTAGAAGCGAAAATATTGAGGTCAATTTAATATCAACCGTTTCCGGCAATTTAACAATAGAAGAAACAGTTAAAAATGCTTTAAAATTAACGGAAATTTTTAAAGTGGATATTCCTGTCGCTGAAGGAGCAAAAGAACCTGTTAAAAGACAAGCCGTTTATGCTTCAAAAGCGCAGGGCACAAAAGGTATGGGCGGATTTACATTCCCAACTCCAAAGAAAAAGCCTTTTATTTTAAAGAGCCCTGATGCTATTCATTATTTTCTTTGTCAAAACCCTGCTAGAAATACTACAATTCTTTGCATGGGACCTATGACAAATATTGCTAATCTTTTAATTAAATACCCAGAAGCAAAAGATATGATTTCTCGTATTGTTTTTATGGGTGGAAGTAAAGACGAGAATGGCTCAACTATTCCTTATAGAGAGTTCAATGTTGCTTATGACCCTGAGGCTATGCAAATTGTTTTTAATTCTAATATTCCTCTTGTTATGGTCCCTATGGAGTTGGGGCATATTGCTTATTTTACGCCAGAAGAACAATTAAAAATTAAAAGGGCTAATGCTGTTGGTGAAATTTTTTACAAGATGTTTTCTAAGTATAATGATTTTCATGTAGGAAAGTTAGGGGCTGCTGTCCACGATAGTTGCTCTGCACTCTTTTTATCTAATCCAGAAATTTTTACTGTTGAACCTGCATTTATTAAGATTGATTATCATAAAAACGATGGGCAAGAGTATGGATATATTAATTGCGATTTTAATGCAAAAGAACACAATGCTATGGTCTGTGTTGATGTGGATATTGAAAAGTTTAAGAAAATAATTTATGGGAATTTGTTTTATTATAATTAATTTTATGATAAATATATATTAAAGTCATATTGGGTAGAAAATTAGTTTAGGTTATAAATTTATTTTGTAGATAAAAATTATTTTTAGTGGTGGCGGACAAAGAAAAATTTAATGAAATTAAATTTTTGAAAAATGCGTTTTTACGCATTTTTGCTAAGTATACTTAGCACTTTGTCCGCCATAAATCGTCGTTTAGTTTTGTTACATAAAATAGTTAAAAGGAGTTAGAGTGTCTTTTAATAATAAGAATAAAAAAATAAAATCAAATATTATAATCTTATTTTTTGTATTAATTTCAATCTTTGCATTTTGCTTAAAAACTCCTTTGAGAGCAAATGCACAAAGTGGTAATGAAGTTAGTGTTCATCTGCAAACATATCAATCAAGTTCTGGTATGATTAATTCAATGTTAACTATTGATGTGTCAAATTTAGACGAAACACAAAAATTTAAAATTTTAAGTTTGATGTCAAACTATAAAAATCAATTAACTACATTTCATAAAAATAAATTTTACGAGATTTTTGATAAAGATATTGATACAAATCAAACAAACCTTGAAGTTCTTTATAATTCAGTTCCAATTAATGTTGTCCAGTTTTTAGTATGGGATTTTACACTCACACAAAATTCAACACATATTATTTTGAATATTAATTTTATGTCAATTTATGCTTACTTATTATTTTATTACCCAGATTTGTTTGTGTTAGATGAAGAAACTCAAAAGGTAAAATTTGATAGTAATAATTATTCAACTCTACTAGATGCACCTATCCCTGTAATTGATTATAAAAAAGAAGATAATTTTTTTGTAACTAAGTATATTCAAACTTGTGCACCTTTTTACTATAATTCAAAAGAATATTATTTACTACAAGATTATGGTTCATATAGTGCAGGAACTCCTTTCTTTGAAGTTTTAAGTAGCGAAGCGGAAATAGATTATAGCCTTTTACAATTTCAATTTACTTTCATTTCCGATTACGATAGATTACATTCTTCTGGTCAAAAATATGAAACTAATGTAGGACTTGCTCATACTTGGGACTTAAAAAACGATGTTAATGGTCAAATAGTTGTTTGGAGAAATTATGCTAATTACTATGCTTGGTATTTGCTTGCATTAATTGTTGCGATTTTAATTGTTGGAATTTGTCTTAGTATATATTTTATTAATAAAAAAAGAAAAAAGAAGAAAACCCTTGAACTTTTAAAAAAGATTGATGACTTTGTTAATAACAAAAATTAATAAATTTGTTATTAAAAAGTTGAGAATAAAAAGTATTTTAATTATTTAAAAATTTTCAAATTAATTAAAGAAAAAAAGTTTGTTGTATAAAAACTATTTTATGAGATAAATGGGTAAGCAGGGAAAAAGAGGGAACTTTGTGCGGTAAAAATTTTTTAAAATTTTTACTGTGAAGTTTTATAAAAACTTCACTCAAAAGTTTCACTTTTGGCACAAAGTTCGTTTAATATATTAGTTTTTCGTTTCTAAACAAATTTGACTAGATAAAAGGTGGTTAAAAAGTTGTCAAAAAAAAGAAAAAATAATACAAAAAAAGAACAAAGTGAAATTATAGAAAATAATAGACAAATTTATTATTCAAAAGAAACATATCTAAAATATGCTAAGAGATATGTTATTTCTCTTTGTATAGTAACTCCAATTATATTAATAATTTGCTATTTATTTTCGCTATATATTCCAGGATATACTACCGTTGTAAACATTTTTGTTGCACTTGCTCTTTTATTATTATCTTTATTTATATGTCTTATAATCTTTACAAAAAAAGATGAGAAAGATAGGTTAAATAGCACAAAAGAAAAACAAAGGGACCCTTTTAGCGATTAATTATTAAAACTACCTTGACTAATTTGTAATTTTGCAACATAATTTGTAGGTAAGGAAGATATTTATGAAAAACGAAAAGACAAAAAAACTAGCAAGAACAATACCACATAGTATTGAAGCCGAGCAATCTGTTTTAGGTTGTTGTTTACTTGACGATACTGCCGTATTAAACATTATGACTGTTGTTAAGCCAGAAGATTTTTATACAAATTCACATAAGACGATTTACGAGGCAATGACAGATATTTATGTTGCTAATAAACCTATTGATTATGTTACTTTAACTGACGAACTTGAAAGGAAGGGGTTACTTGAAAGCATAGGTGGTATTGAATATATTACTACTTTAACTAACATTGTTCCTAGTGCGGTAAATTACAAACATTATGTAGACATAGTTAAAAGAGATTCTGTTTTAAGAAAACTAATAAAAAGTAGCCAAGATATTATTGAAAAGGCTTATGAAGCAGAAGAAGAGAATATTCTTGCATATGCAGAAAAGAGTATTTTTGATATTGCAGAAAAGGAAGATGTTTCCAATCTTGTTCCTATTGGGGATACTTTGTCAACCGTATTAAATAAGTTTGAGGAAATTGATAAAAATGCGGGGGCAATTAGAGGTTTACCAACGGGATTTAGTGAACTTGATAAGGTTACTAATGGTCTTCAAAAAAGTGATTTGATTTTGATTGCTGCAAGACCTGGTTTTGGTAAGACAAGTCTTGCTATGAATATTGTAAATAATGTTGCCTTGAAAGGTAAATATAGTTGTGCCGTTTTCTCGCTTGAAATGCCAAAAGAACAAATAACTCAAAGAACGCTTTGTTCTGTAAGCGGAGTAAGTATGGAAAAGGCTTTGAGTGGTAAACTTCAACAAAGCGATTGGAAGGCTCTTTGGGAAGGCAATAAAAAACTTGCTCAGGCAAAAATCTATATTGATGACTCATCTTTAACAAATCCAACAAATATTTTAAGCAAATGCCGAAGGTTAAAAAGGGAATATGGTTTGGACCTTATTATGATTGACTATTTGCAACTTATGAACCCAGCAAAGACTAATAAAGATGCTAATAGACAACAAGAAATAAGTTCTTTAACTAGAACATTAAAGATAGCGGCAAGAGAATTGCAAGTTCCAATCATTGTGCTGTCTCAGTTATCCCGTGATGTTGAAAAGAGAAAAGAAGACCACAAACCTGTATTAAGTGATTTAAGAGAAAGTGGCTCTATCGAGCAAGATGCGGATATTGTTATGTTTATATACAATGCTTCAAAGTATAGTGATGCAGAAATGGAAGATGGCCCAAATGTTTGTGAATTAATTATTGCAAAGCATAGAAATGGTCCGCTAGCAACAATTAAGTTAAAGTGGATACCTGAAATTACAACTTTTGTCGATATAGGAGCAAATAGCGAAAGAAAGAGTTTAGAAGATATGGCTCCACCACCTCCTCCACCACCACAAGATGATAATGACTCAAATATTTCAATGGAAGAAATTGATTTTTAGATATTATAAAAGGTTTAGATTTTAAAGGAAAATACTATGAAAAAGTTAACAGCAAAACAGTTAAGAGAAATGTGGATAAAGTTTTATGAAGAAAGAGGGCATGTGTTCATTCCTTCTGCCTCTCTTGTGCCAGAAAATGACCCATCTGTATTATTTACAACGGCAGGTATGCACCCACTTGTCCCGTATCTTCTTGGAGAAAAGCACCCAAGTGGTAAAAGGCTTGTAGACATTCAAAAATGTGTAAGAACGGGAGATATTGATGATGTCGGAGATGATTATCATTGCACTTTTTTTGAAATGATGGGGAATTGGAGTTTAGGAGATTATTTTAAAAAAGAAAAAATTGCTTGGAGTTATGAGTTTTTAACTAGCCCAAAATACTTGGATATTAAAAAAGAAGATTTAGCAGTAACAGTTTTTGCAGGCGATGAAAGTGCTCCAAGAGATGATGAGTCATATAATGCTTGGAAAAATTGCGGTATACCTGAGTCAAAAATTTTCTTTTTGCCTAAAAAAAATAATTGGTGGATTTTAGGTAGCGGGGTTGGACCTTGCGGACCAGACAGTGAAATGTTTATTGATACAGGCAAACCAAAATGTTGCAAAGATTGTAATCCTTCTTGTGACTGCGGAAAATATATTGAGATAGGTAACGATGTCTTTATGGAATATGTAAAGACTTCAAAGGACGGCGAGTTAAAACAAAATAAACAAAAAAATGTTGATACGGGATTTGGTTTTGATAGACTTTTATATATTTCAAACGGGCTTGAAAGTGTTTATGATAGTGAACTTTTTATGCCTATCATTAAGAAAATTGAAGAACTAAGTGGAAGATTTTATTTGCTTAACGAAGAAACAAAAAGAAATATGAGAATTATTGCTGACCATATTAGAGCATCTGTATTTATGATTAGCGATGGAGTTGTTCCGCTTAATGTCGAGCAGGGTTATGTTTTGAGAAGATTGCTTAGAAGGGCAATTAACTGTGCTAGAAAACTTAATTTTAATGGAGATGACCTAACTAAACTCGTTGGAGTCGTTGTTGATATTTATAAAGACTTTTACCCAGAGTTAAAAGAAAAGCAAGAACTTATTGAGCAAGTTATTTTACAGGAAAGTCAAAAGTTTTCTAAAACATTAGGACAAGGAATAAAGGAGTTTGAAAAAGTAGCACAATATTGTAAAGATGGTATTTTAAATGGGAAAACTGCTTTTAGACTTTATGATACATTTGGTTTTCCACTCGAACTTACAAAAGAACTTTCAAAGGAAAAAAATTTAATTGTAGATGAAAATGGTTATTTAGAGGCTTTTAAAAATCACCAAGAAAAGAGTAAAGCAAACAACGATAAAGTTTTTAAAGGCGGACTTGCCGATACAAGTATAAGGACAACAAGGCTTCATACCGCTGCCCATATTTTGCAGGCTGGACTAAAAAAACTTATTAGCAATGACATTTATCAAAAGGGTAGTAATATTACAGCAGAAAGACTTAGATTTGATTTTAATTGCGACCATAAGTTGACAGATGAAGAAAAGCAAAAGTTGGAAGATTTTGTAAATGATGTCATAAATAAAGACTTGCCTGTAAATTGTGAAGAAATGTCTTTGCAACAAGCAAAAGAAAAAGGTGCTGTTGGAATTTTTGATAGCAAATATGGTGAGAAAGTTAAGGTTTATACAATTCCTGGAGTAAGTATGGAAATTTGTGGTGGACCTCACGCTAAAAGAACGGGAGAGTTAAAACATTTTAAAATTTTGAAAGAAGAGTCAAGCAGTGCAGGCGTTAGAAGGATAAAAGCAACAATAGAAGATTAGGAGTTGTTATGAAAAAAGCATTAAAAAATAAATTTTTAGCATATTTCTTGGTGCTTATACTACTTTTGTTTTTTGGGGTAGTAATTTGTTTTGGCGTGTTGTATTTTTTCCCAGGAACAACAATTTTAGGTTACGAATTTGTTGTTGCAGATAAAACATATAAAGAAGAGATAGAATACACTAATTTAGTAAATCAAAATATAACTTCCCTTAAAATACAAGCAAATTATGGTAATGTTGTTTTAAGACCGAACAGTCAGTCGAATAATCTTGTGGTTAATTATGATTGTAATTATTCTGGTATCGTAAAAGAGGTTAACAGTGGGGATTCATTTGATATAAAATACGAAGAGATTAATTTTGATTCAACAGGAGAACAGAAGACATTAGTTATTTATATTGAAGAACCATCAGGTTCTCTATTTAATTCAAGTTCAGTTGTAGAAGTTTCATTGCCTTATAGTTTTATGTTTAATCATATCTCGTCGTCTTGTGAAAATGGACAAATAACTTTTGAAGGCAACCTAGAAGTAGAAGGTGTTAATTATGGTATTAATACAGTAAATGTTCACTTTGATTGCGGTAATAATGGTAAAATTACTTTAAAAAATTTAAAATCAACAGAAGATAATTACACAATAGACAATTATTATATCTCAACAGAAAGCGGAAGTGTTGGAATTGACAATGTTTCTTCTTTTTATGCAGAAAGTTTTAGTTTTGAAAGCAAAAGGGGAATTTTAAATTTTACTAATAGCAACAAATCTTCAATCTTTTCTTTAAAAAATGCTTTAACTATTAAATCTAATGATGGAATTGGACCTACAATCAATATTGATAACTTATATGCCGACCTTGATGTAGAAGCAAATAAAGGCACTTTTAATTTTAATCAAATAGGCAAGGAAAATGAAGAAAAAAATATTAAACTTGAATTAAAAGATAGTAAGGTTAATATTGACACTTGTTATGGAATTATTTCTGTAAATGGTAATGGGGATAGTCTTGTTAATAAGGTAAGTATTAATAGTTTAGTAAATAATAGTGGTGATAAAAATAATTTTAGAATTGGAGCAGGTTCATTATCTATTGGTAGTTTAGTTGGCAGTTCAAATGTATCATCTACTAGCGGTAAAATCTCTATTAATAATGTTGACTTTAATAGTTCTATTTCTGCGGTTTCAACAACGGGAAGCATTTCAATAAAATATGTTTATTCACAAAATCAAATTGCTTCCACACAAGTTAAAATTATTACTGAAAAAGGTAATATTACATTGGAAAATATTAGCGGAAAACTAAAATTAGATGTTTTAGAAGATAGTAAAAATTCTTCTTTAAATGTTATGTTTAGTGCTATTACAAATGATTTAATGGATAATGATTATATAAATGCAAGAGATAGAAATATTAATTTATCTATAAATGGTGTTAGCGACGATTTAAGATTTAGAGTCGTTAGTAAAAGTCCTATTAATTTTAGTGTAGGAGTATCAGAACAAGTTGAAAATATAGACAGTGACTATATTTTAAATGATAGCAGATTTGCTGATTATGATTATGAATATAGAGTAAGGTATTATAAAGAAGATGGAATTTTGTCTACTTATTATGGTAATAGAATATTAATTGTTAATACAACAGGACAAACAATCTTTAATTCAATTTTAACACCTCAAAACTGATTGGGTATAGTCTAGTCAGTTTTTTTTAATTAGTATAAAATTAAACAGAAAAGAAAATAAAGCAAAAATAATTTAAAAAATAAATTAAAAAATAACTAAAAAAACAAAAAATAAATAAACAAAAAAATAACTAAAAAATAAAAAAGAGAATTAAAACACAATTATGTAGAAGAAATTAAACAAAAAAATAAAAAATTTTAAGATTAAAAAATTAGAAAAATAAAAACTAGAAATTAAAAATAGATAGACTAGAAATTAAAAATAAAAAAGAAAAAAATAAAAATAAAAGAATTAAAAGCAAAAAATAAAATTGAAAAGTAGAGAAAATAAAAATATAACTAAAAAAAATAAAAAACGGAGCAGTGTCCGTTTGTTATTGGTGTTCTCGGCGCGATTCGAACGCGCGACCTTCCCCTTAGGAGGGGGACGCTCTATCCTGCTGAGCTACGAAAACATATTTAATAATATTTATTCTGCTATTTATTTTAGCATATTCTTTTTATTTTTGCAATAATTAACTTAGTAATCAGAGATTTATTTTTGCTTTATTTGATAAATAATTTAATTAAAAAGATTGAAAAATTTTCATTATACTGATAAACTAATTTTTATTAATGGGAGATAAAATGAGTGTAAAGGTTGAAGTAAGCAATGTTTGTTGTTTATGTTATGGGGCTAAAAGGGCATTAGACAATGCTATCAAAGAGGCAAAAACTAGAAAAAATGTCGTTTTGTTTAAAGAGATTTTGCATAACAAGACGACTGTTAATTTGTTAACCAAGATTGGTGTTAAACAAAAAGAAAATTTGAAAGATTTTACAAAAGACGATTTTGTAATAATAAGGGCTCACGGAGAACCTAAGTCTACATATGAGTATTTTAATAGTCATAATATTGAATACCTTGATTGCACTTGTCCAAATGTTATGGCAATAAACAAATTAGTTGAGAAAAAAGATTTAGAAGGCTATAAAATCATTTTAGTAGGGAAATATGGTTACAAAACTAATGTAATGCACCCAGAAGTTAAAGGAACGGCAGGTTGGTGTAATAATCCAATTTTTATTGAAGAAATTGATGAGATAAATAATTTTGATTATTCTTTTGATAAATATTTTTTAGTTGTTCAAACTACTTTTTCTAAGAGTAAAGCAGAAGATATTATTAGTTTATTAAAAGAGCAAATGTCAAGGCATAATAAGATTTTTGAATATAAAAATACGACTTGTATGGCTCAAAAAAATATAAATAATAGTAGTGTTGAATTAGCAAAAAGAGTTAATTGTATGATTGTCCTTGGTGGTAAAAATTCTAGTAATACAAAAGAACTTTATGATAATGTTTCCTTGTATGTAACTTCATTTTTTGCTGAAAATTTACAAGATGTAAAAGATTTAATATCACTAGGGAAAATAAAGAGCAATATTTTAATAGGACTTACGGCAGGGGCTTCTACAACAATGGAGGAAGTCGAAGAAGTCAAAAATTATTTAGAAAAAAATCTGTAAATTTATATATTAAATATTCTGTAATTATGGTAAAATGTTTGTATGGTAAAAAAAGATTTTATTGTTAATTGTGATACTAACATTAGCAAATTTTTGATTGATAAAGGCTTTAATTATTCTTATGTTCAAAAAATGTTGAAAAATAAGGACATACTTGTAAATAGCAAAAGGGTAAAGGCAAATATTTTTTTACACTATGGCGATGTCGTTGAAGTTTACTATAAAGAAGAAAATATAAAAGAAGTAAAAATTGACATTGCTTATCAAGATGAAAATATTATAATTGCAGTTAAGCCTATTAAAATTAAAAGTTGCGGAGAGGATAGTTTGGAAACTTTGCTTAATGCAAAGGCCGTTCATAGACTTGATACAAATACGCAAGGTCTTATCATTTTAGCAAAATCTGATGAAATTAAAAGAAAACTTATAAGTATTTTTAAACAAGGTTTAGTTGAAAAAAGATATCTTTGTGAAGTTTTAGGTCCAACTAATTTTAATAATAGTATAGAGAATGCTTTTTTATTTAAAGATAGTTCAAAGTCTAGGGCTATTATAAGTAGCAAAAAAGATAAGGGTTATGTTCCAATATCGACAATTTTTACCACTATTAAATCTTCAAATCAAACTAGTGTACTTGATTGTGAACTTCTTTCAGGTAAAACTCACCAAATAAGGGCACATTTGAGTTTTTTAGGACACCCAATTCTTGGAGATTCTAAATATGGGAACAAACAAATTAATAGAAAACTAAAAGAAAGATATCAAAAACTTTTTTGTTACAAAATTAAGTTTAAAAACATTTTAGAAAAAGAATTGTCTTACCTTTCCTATAAAGAATTTGTGCATTATCCGCCTTGGTTTAATTTTTAAGGAGTATAAATTGAAAAAAGAAAAAAATGATAAAAATGTTTTTACTAAACTCGATTTGTTAAAATTAGCACAAGAACAAGATGTCGAAGCATACGAACCTTATGAATTGCTTGATAATGATGAGAGTAATTTTAAACAAAAGTATAATGATTTTTATGATGATGTTAAACAGCCTAATAAATATATTAAAGAAGATTGGTAATTTTTGTTAACTCAAAATTGTGCAAAGTTGCTAAATTATTTTTTTACCTATTATTGTCATTGTTAAAATCTAAAAAGTTTGATACAATCAAAATACTAAATTAGGAGAAAAAATGGCGTTTTGTAAATATTCGAGTTCTCAGATTAATTCTGATACAATAACTATTGATGTGAAATTTCTAAATGATTACATAGCAGTTGCCCCTGAGAATTGTTTGAAAGTTTATTTATTTGGTTTATTAAAATGTAAAAATAGTGCTGGTAGCGATAACACTATTGAAAATTTTGAAAATGTTCTAGGACTTTCAAAAGAAGATGTTATTGATTGTTTTTTATATTGGCAAGACCAAAATGTTGTTCAAGTTTTAGATACAGAACCTATTGAAATAAGATATTTACCTACAAAAGATAATATTAAAAATACAAAGAAGATAGAAAGTAAAAAATATGCTTCTTTTGTCCAAGAATTACAAGAAATTTTAAGCGGAAGGCAAATCACACCAAATGAATTTTATAAATACATAGATTTTGTTGAACATTATAACATTTTGCCTTGTGATTTCATTATGATAGTAAAATATTGTGCGGATATTAAAGGTAACAACATTAATAGCAATTATATTTTAACCGTCGCAAAAGTGTGGGCAGAGGAAGGCGTTAAAACGGCTAGCAAAATTGAAGAAAAAATTGAAAATCTTACCTTAATTTCATCAGATGCTTCAAAAATAGCAAAGGCGCTTAGTTATAAGGGGAACCTTTCTATTGAGCACCAACAGTTGTGTCAAAAGTGGATAAATTCGTATGGCTTTAATTTGAATAATTTATTGTTAGTTGCAAAAAAAGTAGCAAGTAAAACAAAAAGTTATAGTTTTGAAACCCTCGATAGATACTTAACAAAATATTATGAATTAAAATTGATGAGTTTTGCAGAGATTGAAGAATATGAGGCAAATAAAAATGACCTAAAAAATATAGCAAGAGAAATAAATAAAGCGCTTGGTGTTTATTATGAATCTGTTGATAATGAAATAGAAACTTATATTCTACCTTGGATGACAAAAGGCTTTAATCAGGCTTCGTTAATTCAAATTGCTAACTTTTGTTTTAAAAATTCAATTAGAAATTTGGAAGGTATGGACGAAAGTATTCAAAAATTTCATAAGTTGGGTCTTACTTCGATTAATTCAATCAATAACTATCTAGCAGAAATTTTGCAAATGGATAGTAAAATTAAAGAGATTTTGGCAAGGCTTAAAATTGATAGGAGAGTCAATAGTTTTGATAGGTCCTTTTATAGAACTTGGACTTACTCTTATAATTTTAGTGATGAAATTATTGATTTTGCAGTTTCTCTTGCAGAAAATAAATCAAACTCTATGAGATATGTAAATACTATTTTGACAAATTGGTTTGAAAAAAAATATACTATGCTTGAACAAGTTAAAAATGACCAACAGTTTAAAAAACAATCAAAGGAGAAATCTTTTGTTGGAAAGTCCTTTGGTGATAATTTTACAGAGGAGGAAGTCAATGCCTTATTTGATAACCTTGATGAGATTAATTTATAAAAGGAAAAAATTATGAATAATACTCATTTGATTTTAAATGAAATTAAATTAATTAGAGAAAAAAATGAGAAAGTAGCAAACGATAATTTTGATAGGGCACTAAATAACAAAGAGTTTAAAGAGGTCTATCTTACTATTAAAGATTTGAACTTTTTGATTGCAAAACTTGACTTTGAAGGCATGGACCACAAAAAAGAAGACGAATTATTAAAAGAAAAAAATCAAGTTGCAGGTAAAATTTTAAAGAAGATGGGGCTTACTTTTGATGACTTTAAACCTAAATATGATTGTAAAATATGTAGTGATTTGGGCTTTGTGAATGGAAAGTATTGTTCGTGTTTTTATAAAAAACTAAATAGTCAAGTTGTCAACAATATTGGACTAAATGTTGATAAATCTCACAATTTTGAAAATTCTAATTTTAGTCTATTTGATGATAGTGAAAAAATTAAGAATATGTATCAAAAAATAGAAAAATGGTGCGACAATTCTTCTAAATATAAAAATATTTTGCTTTGCGGGCAAACGGGTGTTGGCAAAACTTTTTTAGTTGAATGCATTTGTAATAAGTTAATGTCACAAAATAAATTAGTTAATTTCTTTTCGGCATTTGCACTAAATAATCTATTTCTAAAATTTCATACTACTTTTGATGAAACTAAAAATTCAATGCTTGATGGGGTTTTAAATTGCGATGTCTTAATTATTGATGACCTTGGTAGCGAACCAAAGTTTAAAAATGTGACGGAAGAATATTTTTATTTAATTATAAATGAGCGTCTTGTAAAGAATAAAAGTACTATAATTACTACAAATTTATCCCCTAACCAAATTAGAGATAAATATGGAGAAAGAGTTTTTAGTAGAATTTGTAATAAAGAAAACTCTTTGCTTATTAAAATAGAAAATAATGATTTAAGACTTAAAAAAAGATAGTAAAATAATTAAAGTTATTACAGTGTAATCTCACGCTCTTGCTCATAAATACTAACTTCGTTTTTATACAATACTCCACCATCAAAAGACAGAGCAACTATTTCTTTCTTATCTTTATCTAGTATTGGAGTTAAACATGTTGGATTTATTCCATATTTAACCTCAAACCAATCTGCTGAGTTTAATCCTTTTAGAATTGCTTGCATATATTTATTGGCATTGTATTTACTCATTAAACTTGTGTTGAATTTTTCTTTATTATTATTTTTATCAAATAAAGTTATTTCAACCCTACAAAAATTGTTTATTGGAACAATCTCAGATTTTGATATAAAATAATATGTATTCATAACTCTTCCTTCTTATGTTCATCTAAAATATAACATACTTTTTTAAAATTTAAAAATATTTTTTTAAAATTTTTATTTTTGCTTGACGAATACATATTTTATCAATACAAAAATTGAAAAATAAGTTAGATATTGTTGTTATGCGGGCTTTGTGGCGTAAAGATTTTACTAATCAAGTAAAATCTTTACCGTGAAGTTAAAAACTTCACGCAAAAGTGGAACTTTTGGCACAAAGCCCTGTATTTTAATATAGTTGTAGGAGAAATTATGATTGAATTAGTTAAAAAAAATTGGACAGAAAAGGACTTTGACGAGTTTGAGAAATATTTATATAGTTTAAAGGGCAATGAAAAAGAAATTGAATTTGAAAAAAAGATTGTAAATACTAACTTAGATTGCCTAGCAATTAAGGTAAAAGACATAAAATATATAGTTTCTGAAATATCAAAAGGTAATTATATATCTTATATAGATTTATTTAAAATAAATAACCATACGGAGAGTATTATTTTAGGTAATTTGATTTGTAAAATCAAAGATTTTGAAAATTTTAAAACTTTATTAACAAAATATGCAAATGTTGTTGATAATTGGGCAAGTTGTGATTGTATAAAAGTCAAAATTAAAGATAAAGATTTAGAAAAATATTTTTTGTTAGCAGAAAAACTTATAAATTCTAAAAAAGAGTTTGCAACAAGGATTGGATTTAGAATTCTTTTTAATTTTATAAATACAAATTATCTAAGTAAAATTCTTAATATTTTAAATAATTTAAATACTGATAAATATTATGTAAAAATGATATGTGCTTGGCTTCTCTGCGAATGTTTTATTAAAAAGAGAGATGAAACATTAATTTTTTTTAATAATAACACTTGTGATAATTTTATAATTAACAAATCAATTTCAAAATGCCACGACAGTTTTAGAGTTAATAAACAGGACAAAAAATTATTAAACACTTTTAAAAAAAATATAGTTAATAAATAAGAAGTAACGATAACAAAATTACTTCTTTTTTCATATTATGCTTTTGATGAACATATAGGAGGTAAATATGAATTGCTGTAATTGCTGTGATAACTGTATATGTCCTAAACCTAACCTAAGGGGTCCAACAGGTCCAACAGGTCCAACGGGTCCAACAGGTCCATTTGGTGGGCCAACAGGGGCAACGGGACCAACGGGCGCAACAGGTCCAACGGGTCCAACAGGGCCAATAGGTTTAACGGGAGCAAGGGGCATAACAGGATTAACGGGTGAAATGGGACCTACAGGCCCAACAGGATCAACAGGTCCACAAGGTCAACAAGGTGTTCCTGGTGCTACAGGGCCAACAGGTCCTACGGGACCAACGGGACCTACGGGTGCAACAGGTGCAACAGGTGCAACAGGTGCTGTGGGCGCAACAGGTCCTACGGGACCAACGGGTGCAACAGGTGCTGTGGGTGCAACAGGTCCAACAGGTCCACAAGGGATACAGGGTATACAAGGTTTAACAGGAGATACAGGTCCAACAGGACCAACGGGACCTACGGGCGCAACAGGTGCATTGGGACCTACGGGACCTACTGGACCAGATGGAGCAACAGGAGCAGAAGGAGCAACGGGCCCAACAGGTCCAACGGGGCCAACGGGACCAACAGGACCTACGGGAGCAACTGCAACTGCACTTGCAGCCAATTTTGCAACAGACTCATCAGGGGATATAGCAAATGACGCTCCAATAACATTAGATGATGTTGCTAACCTAGATCCAACGGATATTACTCATAGTGGAAGTAGTTCTGATGTTACACTTAATACAACGGGAACTTACAGAATAAGTTATAGTGCTAATGCAACTTCTACAACAGCAGGGGTAGTCTCTCTTGCAGTTAAGGAGAATGGAACTGAAATACAACCAAGTATAAGTTCTGCAAATATTGGAACTAGTGAAACTGCAAACTTGGGAGCAAGTTTTCTTTATACAAATTCTTCACCGGGAACTGTTCTAACACTTGTAAATGAAGGGCCAAATAATACAACTTTTAATAATGTAAGTTTTAATGTAGAAAAATTATCATAGAAAGAAAAAGAGTAGTTTAATACTACTCTTTTTACTTATTCCTTTTAAGTTTAAGAATTATCAAATAATATCAATACATAATTTTATATTATAGGAAGTTAAGGTAAAAAGGAAAATTTATTTTCAATTTTACTTAACGACGACGAATCAAAATTATGTGTCAAAAATGCTAATTTTTGAATTTAAAATTTAACTTGCTTAAATTTTAAAGGTTGTGATTTTATAAAAAATCACAACAACACATAATTTATATTATAGGAAGTTAAGGTAAAAGAGAAAATTTATTTTCAATTTTACTTAACGACGACAAATTCAAATTTTGTGCCAAAAGTTTTAACTTTTGAATTAAAATTTACCTTGGTTAAATTTTAATAGTTGTTATTTTGTTTTACAAAATTACAACAGCAAATAATTCATATTATTTGATTTTTAAAAAAATCTATTTTATTTTAACTAATTTTTGATATAAAAAATTATTATAAAAAAAACTTTGTATTAAAAATTGTCTATTATGTTATCTAAAAAACATTTTATTTTTAATTTACAATTTTATTAAAATGATAAAAATGATTAAATAAATATAATATTTAATTTAATTTTTTTTATAAAAAATAGAGTTTTAACTAAATAATTACTTTATTTGCACATTTTTAAATAAATGTATATTTAACTTTATTATTATTTTAAAAATTATTTTATAATTCTATAATATCAAAACCTGCTGACCTAATTAGTCTATTGTATACAGCAAGAGAAATCCCTTCTTTTTTAGGGCATCTAGCATAAACTATTTTAGCCCCTAATTCGTCAAAATGTCTTAGACAAGAAAAAAGGTTGTGTGCTTGGGCTTTTTCGTCCTCTAATTTTCCATATGTAACAAATTTTACCTTTAAATTTTTTTCTTCACCATCAAAGCACATAGCAAAAATACCGTCTTCATTTTGTTTAGAATTTACAAATTTAACAAATTTTTCAAGCGAACTTTTTACTATAACTATTTTTGCATTTGGCGAATAATGTTTGTATTTCATTCCAGGCGAAAGAACCTTTTTATTATCGTCAACTAATTCAGTTACGCCTTTTGCTATGCTAACGGGTTTGTGTAAGACATTCTCAATATCTTCTTTTGTTATAACCCCAGGTCTTAAAATTATAGGGGTGTCATTTAAAACTGATATTACTGTTGACTCGACTCCGTTTATACATTCTCCGCCATCAATAATTAAAGGGATTCGACCTTTCATATCATTAAACACATCTTGTGCATTTGTTGGACTCGGTTTGCCACTTAAATTAGCACTTGGTGCGGAAAAAGCAACATTAGACTTTTCAATTATTCTTCTTGCTATTTCATTTTCGGGCATTCTTACTCCCACGCTATCAAGTCCCGCACAACTTTCGCTACAAACTTTATCTCCTTTTGGCATTATGATAGTTAATGGTCCCGGCCAAAAATGATGAGCAAGTGTTTTAGCATCAGTGCTTATTTGAGAAACAATACCTTTTAACATTTTTAAATTTGATATGTGAACAATCAAAGGATTGTCCATAGGACGACCTTTTGCTTCAAATATCTTTTTTATAGCACTAGGATTTGAACAATCTCCCGCAAGTCCATATACTGTTTCTGTTGGAACACCAACAACTTCTCCCTGTTTTAGTAGTTTTATTGCAAGATCAATACTTTCTTCATTTGCTTTTAATAATTTTGTTTCCATTTTTTTATTCTATCACTATTTGAAAAAATTGTTAACATATAAATAAAAAGATTTAAAATTTACAATTTTAGGAATTTGATTATTTTAATATTCTTTATTGATTTTTGTCGAAAATTATATATAATATAATAAAAGAGGAAATTATGCACAAAAATTTTAAATTAAAAGATATGACAGAAGATGAAATTGCTGAATACAAAAAGGAACAAGAAGAAAGAAAAAAGAGAAATCGTTTAATTAATATGAAGAAAAAGCAAGTCCTTAAAGATAAAAGGGAAAAAAGAAAGGAAAGAATAAAAAATGGACTTGAACAACCAAGAGGGTATTTCATTGATTTAGATAGCAGTAGTGCAAATAATGAAAGCGGAGATGTTTTTATTGATGAAAAGTTTAAAAAAGAAACTTTAAGTTATTATGCTAAATGTATAAAAACAGGGAACAATAAAATTATCAAATTAAAATTTTTTGGACATGATTTTAATAAAAATGAGTTGAAACCATATGACCTAGAAATAGCAAGACTTCATTTTTTAGCAGATAAAGAAAATTGGAAATATTTAATTGATATTAATAGAAGTCATTTACGACAAATTTTCGGTGAAGATTATAATAATTATGGAATTTCTAATAAACAAAATATAAAAGATTTGTTTCCAACAGTGGGTTTAAGAAGTTTTGAAAATTATATTTTTATTCATTCTGACGCCTATTTACAAGCAATTAAAAATGCACCGAAAATTCCAATACAAGATTGGTCTATTGTTTATAAAAATCCAGGCGTTATATGTGAAAATAGAAAAGTGCTATTTAATATTGATGGTGAAATTCTACTTGGAGAATTTATTAGAGAAAAAACTATTAACGGAAATTATTTAAAGCCAGATGCGAATAGTAGTATAGGTTTTTTTGTGTATTATAAGGGATTGCCTAGTGGAAAGTTTAATGTAGAGAGATGGGACTATGAACCAGGTTGTTTTCATAAAAATAAATTTGATAGCGATGGAAAGTTTAAAGTGAATGGGGCAAGGGCTAAAAATGTTGCTTTTAGTCATAGACATGTTTATACTCTTGGGCAAAGGTTAATTTTTGGGAAAAATTTTTCTGCAGATGTTTATCCTACTCCAATAAATTATGGTAATACAGGAGAAGAAAGACACTATGAAAAGTTTCAAGATATAGTAGAAGATTTTCTTAACGAATTTTCACTTCAAAAAGGGTCTTTCTTAACACCTAGTGAAAAGATTAACGGAAAACTTAAGAAAATTGGGTTGAAATACTGTCCTTGTTATAGTGTGAAAGAACAAAAAATTATTGAGAATCCTGTGTTTGATGAGAATTTGAAACAAAATAAATTTCATTTGAGTAGTGAAAAACATTTAAATAGAGATTTCTCACTGTCATCTCAAAATGTGCTAAATGCAAATGCTAGTAACTATAGTAATCTTTTAAGTAGTGGAAGTGTTGAGGAGGAAAATGAATTATGCAGATAGAAGAAGTAAAAAAATATTTAAGTCAAAATTATTTGGTTAGTGATTACAATAATTGTCTTTTAATAAATAACAATTTTTACTGTTACATTTATGAAGAAGACGATATGTCTATTTGCTTAAAAGAACATAACGGAACGATTATATTAACAGATATGGCAAAAACTTACAATAGACTTATCCAAAATGGAATTGATATTGAAGAAGATGAGTTTTTTGAATATGTAAAAAATGTCCTTATAAATATGATTGTCGGATTTGATAGAAATACAAAAGAATTTTATGTTAAGATTACTCAACTTGAAGAAATCAATGAAGCAATGTCAAGGTTACTTCAAGTATTGATTTTAATTAATAATATTGAACTTCAATTTGAAGATTAGGTGGGAACTTTGTGCGGTAAAAATTTTATTGAATAAAATTTTTACGGTGAAATTTTAAATTTTAAAATTTCACTCAAAAGTGAAACTTTTGGCACAAAGTTCTTTTTTGTTGCCCGTAAAAAGATAATTTTAAAACAAAAAATTAATTGCTTTTAATAGGTCGTAAAAAATAAAATGTATAATATAATAATGAAGTATTTTTTTAAAAATATATCAATTGATTAGTAAATAAAAATTTGTAAATGTTTCACAAATTAAATTTAGTAATAAAAAATATTTGTAGTTTATTAAAAATTTTTGATAAAATATCTTTATAAAAAAAGGAGAAAAATCAAATGAAAAAATATGTTTGTCCTGTTTGTGGATATATTTATACCGGAGATAACCCACCAGAAAAGTGCCCTTTATGCGGAGCAAGTTTAAAAGAAGTTGAAGATGAAGAAATGACTTGGAGTGCAGAGCATATTGTTGGCGTTGTAAAAGATGCTCCAAAAGAAATTTTAGACGGACTTAGAATGAATTTTAATGGGGAGTGTAGTGAAGTTGGTATGTATCTTGCAATGAGTAGAGTTGCTTATAGAGAAGGATATAGTGAAATAGGTATGTATTTTGAAAAAGCGGCATTTGAGGAGGCTGAGCACGCCGGGAGATTTGCTGAACTTCTTGGAGAAGTAGTTACTTCATCTACTAAGAAAAACCTTGAAATGAGAGTTATGGCAGAAAACGAGGCAACAAAAAACAAAACAGATATTGCAACACTTGCTAAAAAATTGAATCTTGATGCTATCCACGATAGTGTTCATGAAATGGCTCGAGATGAGGCAAGGCACGGCAAGGCATTTAAAGGGTTATTAGATAGATATTTTAAATCATAAATTAAATTTAAAAAATTTAAGATTAGATAAGATTAATAACATTAATAAAAAAGGGTAGTTCATTAAGAAACTACCTTTTTTATTTTTTACTTGCTCTTTTATTAAATTCTAATATATTTTGATTTTCTAACCAATAACCAATTCATTAGTGTAAATAGTGCAAAAATTATAAGAACGATTGGTATTGTTGCCCAAACTGATAAAGACATAAGCACATCTCCTAAGAAAGTATCTAAAATTAATGCGAGTATTAGAGTTGTAATATAGGTAAGTATTGCATTGCTTCCCCAAATTTTTAAGAAATCAAATTTGAAATTAATATTTTCAAGGAAATTAAATCCACCCCAAATGATAGAAGCAACACTTGCTGTAAATAGGGCAAACACAGGAGTGCATCCTCTTTTTGCGGCGATGAAATCATATCCAACAATTAGAACAACGGAAATAAGTAAACCTAAGGAAGATAAAACCCAATATAATTTGTCGTCCTTTAAGTCGGCAAAAATTGAACCTAAAAGCAAAATAGTTGACCAACTAAATGCACCAATAAAGCCACCTTCTAATATTGTATTAGCAAGAGGGAACAGTCCGTTTTGCATAAGTATTGTAAGCCCAACAAAAGAAAGTCCACAAATTATAAGTCTACCCCATTTGTCATATCTAATAAATGGTAAAGCAAGTAATCCTGCTAATCCTATGTTTTGTAAGGTATCCCATTCGTGTCCGCCGAATTTTGATTGTGCAGGTGCTGTAATTTTTTCAGCGGTGCTAACTAATAAGAAAAATATTGCCAAGACTCCAGCAATAGCAAGAGTGTAAACGAAAATTTTGTTAGATATATCTTTGAACTTTTCATTTTTGAAAAATAATGAAATAATATAAATAATTAATCCAGCAAGTGCTAACCAAAAGAATATTGCAGCAACTTGGGTTACTATTGCTAGGTTATTAAAAGCAACATCATTAAAGAATACATCAGCCCAACCATTTTCAAAACCGTTAAAAGCATAACCTATTCCAATTAATGCTAAAAATCTTGTTGCTAATTGAAAATATGCTTTTCGTGTGCCTACTTTTTCTTCCCTTGACTTAAAACTTCTTATGATTGTAAGTCCAATAACAAAGATAAACATTGGGACAAACAAATCGGCAAAGGAAACCCCGGGTAAAATTTGAAAACCATTCTTATCGTGTTCAACATAAGGAGTTAAAAAATCAAATACTCCAAAAAGTGGAAGGATGTAGGAGCATACAAAAGCAAAAAAGCAAAGTCCACGAAATCTATCAATTGATAATATTCTTTCTTTTGTTTTTGCAGGTTTTGCATCTTGCTTGTAATCATTGTTTTGTTTTTCATCAACTTGTAAATTTTCAATTATTTCCTCATCTTGTTTTTCTTGTTTTTTTTCATTTTCTATTGTTTGATTTTTCATTTTTTCTCCTTTTATTTTTTATAAACTAATTGATTTCTTTTTCTTTGATAGAGCATAGGCAAAGAGAGTAAGTAAGACTATCGCTAATAAGCCTTGCACTAATGCAGAGAAAACAGAAGCATTAGCAATTAAACTATCATATAATAATTCGCCATACAACCCAAGGACGAAGAATTCTACAAGGAACATAATAATAGGATTTTTACCCCACCACGCAAGAGGGTCAAACTTTGAGTGGTAAATATTGTCAAATAAGGTAAATATTAAAAAGATTAAACCACTTAATCCTACTCCTACTAAGATAAATGTAGGGCTACAACTTCCCATCCAAATATCACCTAACCATTGAACAAGAAACACCCCAAGAGTTGTAAATAAGGCAGAAGCAACTAAGGCATTTTCTTTCTTTTTGAAAAACAAGTCAGCAATAAACATATCAAATATTAACATTGTTCCCCAACCGAAGCCACCGACAACACCACCGTGAATGATTTCATCTAATAGTTGTTTATTGTTGCCTGTTTGATGGTAAATTGTAAATAAAATTGTAATTACGCTAGCACCTAAGAATTTTACCCACGATTTTGATTTAACAAAAGGAAATGCGATTAAGATTGCAAAACCAATTCCTTGTAGTGTTACCCAATAACTGTAACGGAAAGTATTACCGTTTACAATGTTAGCATAATCAATTGAAGTTATTATTATGTTTAAAATTCCCATTAGGGTTAAGGTAATATAAAAAATTTGATTAGCAATAATTTTAAAGAGTTTGTTTTTAGTAAAAGAAGAAATAATTCTCAATATTAAACCAATAATTGCTATGATTGATAAAACAAGTATAGTTATGTCAAAAGCATTTAATACATAATCTGAACTAAAATTTGCAAGCATTTTATTACACAAATCAAGGAAAGTCCCAACTCCAATAATTGATAAAGCCCTTTCTAAATAATGAATAATAGCAAGTTTAGTTCCGTAAAGTTTTTGCCATTTTGTAAAAGAAAGTGTAAAAGTTAAACCTATTGCAAATATGAAAGCAGGGGCAATTATGTCAGCAAGTGTCATACCCGGCAAAATAACTATTCCATTTTCAAGCGAGTGGTCAGCAAGCCTTGACAATATTCCCAAGTTATCAAAATTCTTTAAGAATTGAAAGATGAGCATACAAAACACACAAAACCCTCTAAATCTATCAATACTCAATATTCTTTTTGATTGTGTTTCTTGTATGTCTTCACTTTCATCATTTTTTAAAGTAACATCTTTTTCTGTTAAGGTATTTTTATTTTCTAAAATCATATCTTCACTCAAAATTTTTCCCCCTAAATAACACTAAATTTTTTATAATCAATTTTTCCAAAATTAGTTCTTGGCATTTCATCTATAACCTCTATAATTCTTGGAACTGCGTATTTTAGTAAATTTTGTTTACATTTTAAAAGTATATCTTTTTTTATCTTATCAACATTTACATTTAATTCTTTGTCTTTTAAAGTAACAAATAACTTAACATAAGTTTTCTCATCGTAGTGGTAAAAAATTGCACAAGCCTCGTCAACATTTTGATTAAGTTTTGCGGTGTTTTCAATTTCAGAAGGAAAAATGTTCATAGCATTAATTTTAATTGAACGCTTTTTTCTATCCAGCACATACAAAAAACCATTTTTATCAAGGTAACCCAAATCTCCCGTTTTTATCCATTTTTCTTCATTCTTAAAAACAAATCCGTCCTTGTCATCAATGTAATATTTCATTAGACTAGGAGAATTTACAACAATTTCGCCAACAGAATAATTTTTTAAAGAATTATTTTCTTCGTCCCAAATCTCAATTTTAGTGCCGGGAATTGCTTTACCACAACTATTTTTTCTATAATTTTCAATAGTATTTACACTGCAAACACTACAAGTTTCGGTTAAACCATAGCCCCTAAGTAGTCTAGCAGGACTTTTATTTTCTTTTAAAACAATATCAAAATGCTCAACAAATGCTTCATTCAAAACATCTCCGCCACACCATAAATCTTGTAATTTTTTTAAATGTCTACCTGCAAATTTTTTGTTTTCTAAAAGTTTTTTAAACATTATAGGAACGCCAGCAAAAAAAGTAACATTTCTTGTCTTTATTTGTTTTATAATTTTTTTAGGACAGAAATTAGGCATTAAAATTAAACTGTATTGATTTGTTAAACAAGTATGAACACAAACTCCCAGTCCATATGCGTGGAATAAAGGTAAACAGACTAGTGCATACTCGCTCCCACCTCCTCTAATTTTTCTAGTATACATTTTTTCTAGTGAAATACTTAATTCGTTAAATGCTTTATTTTGTAGCGCAACAATTTTTGGACAACCGCTTGTTCCACCACTATGCATTGTGCAAACTATTGTATTTTTATTTGGAAAAGTATTAATAGCGTATTCTTTATAATCTTTTTGTGAGTGCCTTATAAGTTTTGTAAAACTTAGTGCTTCTTTACAAGATTTTGTTTTGAATTTTGAGTATATGTAAAAGAAGAATTTTCTTAGAACAATATAGTTTGTAATAGAACATTTAATAAGAATTTGATTTAATCCAATTAATGACTTTTGGCGCTTTATTAAAATATCATAATACATTAAACCTTTTGAGTTAGTTTGAGTTAAATTTTCTTTTAATTTTTCAAGTGGGGTTAGTGGGTGAACGATATTTGCAATCACTCCAATTTTTGAACAAGCATAAAAGGCGGTTAGGGCTTGTGGACAATTTGGTAAATATAAAGTCAGGGTATCTCCTTTTTTAAATCCAAGTTTTATAAGAGAAATTGCAAAATCATCAATGTTTTTAATAAGTTTGTTTAAAGAAATATAGTGACCTAAATATATAATATGACCTTTTTTCTTATCATAAGTTTTTTTCAGAAAATCATAACAAGTCATTTTTAATCCTTTTTATATTTATTTTGTCAAATATATGACTATTTTATCAATTTTTTTTATATTTTCAAAATAAATTTTTTAATTTTTTAATAAATTAAATAAATTTATAAAAAGGTCATTTCTATTTGAAGATTGTATATCTCTTATGATATAATAAACTACTTTTCTTCTACCCTATTTTAAGTATTTTATTAGTATATTTTGAAAAGTTTTAATTTTTAGATAAAACTATAAACAAAATAAAAAAATTTAAAATAAAAATTATAAGTTAAATTAAGAGAATACTTAAAATAAAAATTAAAATAAAAGATTAAAAATAAATAAATAAAAATAACAATAAAAAAACTAAAAATGAAAGATATAAAAAATCTCTAAGAGAAATCTTAGAGATTTTTAGTCAAATTAGACAACAAGTGGAACGATTACGCCAGCGATTACTAAAAGAAGGCATAATACATAAAGAACTTTCCAAACCATTTGTTTTGGTCTAACATACTTCCAAGCAAGTATTGCTACTATTATAACCATAATTGCTGTTGCAAGACCTTGTAAAGCACTAACAACTTTTGCATTTACGCCTGCAAGGGATAAGACCATTGAAATTGCATATAAAAGGGCAATTGCTACAATGGTATACATTGAAATTTTATTCAAACCCCAATGTGAATTAGAAGAACTTGATCTTGTAGTGCTAGACGATTTTGAACTTGAACTTTTAGTAGTTTTTTTAGTTGCCATTTCCTTTCCTCCTATTTTTGTGATAATTATATATGTTTTTAAAAAAAATGTCTATTATTATTCATATTTTATTTATAAAAAAATAAAAAATGTCAATAATCTTTAATTTATTATAAGCAAAAAAATAATAATTATTCCATTATGAATTTATTAGAAGTTTGAGTTTATAAAAAATAAAATTGTAAAAAATCACTTAATAAAACTACTAGTATAATCTAGTAAAATATGCTACTATATAATGAAATTATGTAGTAAAATATTTCTTAACTTTTTTAAAATATAAGTAACGACAACTTATAATTTGATTTTTGTTACATAGTTTTATTTACTAAATAAGTAGATAAGATGTTACTTAAATTTTTATCTATTTTGTATGTAATACTATTTAATGTAGTTAATTTTTTTAAAAGTAAAGGGGCATCAAAGATGGAGTTTATTTCAAAGATTAGTAAAAATTATGATAAAATAGGACTTAAAAAAATACAGGAATTTTATGAGATATTAAAAAGACAAATTGTTTCAAAGGATATGCAAATTAAGTTTGAACAGGGTAAAAATATTGCATTATTTGTTAATACTTTTTTAATTGATAGCGACACAATTTGTGCTTGTTTGTTATTACGACTTTTAAGAGAAAATTTAGTTGATGCTAGTAATTTTAATCAATTTGAAGATATTGTTAATCTTTGCTCTCAGGTTATTAAAGTAGAAAGCATAAGATACCAAGACAAGCAGGTTGAATTTGAAGATTTAAGAGCAATGCTAGTTGCCATTGCCAAAGATATAAGGGTTATAATTATTAAATTATGCGAAGTCTTATATCTAGCACAAAACCCAAACTTAATTTCAAAAGAACAGTTAAAACAATTACATTTTGAAATAAAAGAAGTTTATTCACCACTTGCAGGCCGTTTGGGGCTTGCTAGTATAAAGTCGGAACTCAATGACTTAAATTTAAAATACTTTTTCCCAAAAGAGTATGAAGTGCTAGAAAATGAAGTCAGTAAACACGCTTTAACTAGAGAAAAAAGTGTTAATCAAGTAGTAGAAGACTTAAAAAAAGAGTTAAAAGAGCAAAATATTTCAGGCACAGTTTACGGTAGAGTTAAACACATTTCAAGTATATACTACAAATTGAAAGATAAGAACTATACACTAAGTAAAATATATGATTTGTCCGCAGTTAGAGTTATAGTTAATACCGTTAGCGAATGTTATGCTGTAATGGGAATTGTTCATTCAAAATATGTTCCGCTTGACAATAGATTTAAAGATTATATTGCAAGACCAAAGTCAAACGGATATCAATCTTTGCACACAACAGTAATTGTGAATGAAGAGCCACTCGAAATACAAATTAGAACTACTCAAATGCATAATCACGCAGAATACGGTATAGCAGCCCACTATTTATATAAGGAGCATAAGACCAAAAAAAGTAGTTTAGACCAACGACTTATTTGGATAAGAAAAATCCTTGAAAATAAAGAAAATAGTTCTGCAAGGGAGGTTTTAGACCAATTAAAGACAGATGTTTATAGCGGAGATATTTTTGTCCAAACACCTCTTGGAAAAATTATTCAATTGTTTGAAAACGCTACTCCAATAGATTTTGCTTATACAATTCATAGTGAAGTTGGTAATAAGTGTGTTGGCGCAAAAGTGAATGGTAAAATGGTTCCGCTAAATACAAGTTTAAAGAATGGAGATATTGTTGAAATAATAACTTCTCAAAATTCAAAAGGGCCTTCAAGGGACTGGCTTAAAATAGTCAAAATGCAACACTCTAAAAATAAAATTAATGACTTTTTTAAGCACGGTATGAAAGAAGAAAATATAAAGAAAGGTAAATTAATTTTAGAGCAAGCATCAAAATTTAAAGGTATTTCATTATCCTTTTTAAACGATGAAAAACAATTAAAAATTTTACTTGAAAAACTTGCATTTAACTCGCTTGATGAAATGTATGCTTCAATAGGATATGGAAGTGTTTCAAGCACTAGTATTTTAAATAAAGCAAACAACTTATTTTTAGAGAAAGAAAATTCTATAATAGACACTCCAAAGGTCGTTAATGTTTCTAAAAAAACGGGGGCAAATATTGAAGGCTTTGAAACAATTTTAACTAGAATTGCTAATTGTTGCAAGCCAATTCCGGGGGATGAAA
Source organism: uncultured Christensenella sp. (assembly GCA_949296965.1). Lineage (GTDB taxonomy): Bacteria > Bacillota > Clostridia > Christensenellales > UBA1242 > UBA7862. The sequence goes on from CASFQL010000023.1 coordinate 31,441, forward strand.
TTATAGGTTATATTTCAAGGGGACACGGACTTACAATTCATAGAAAAGATTGTAGCGAAGTAAAATACCTTGAACAAGATAGGTTGCTAAATATAAAATGGGCAAACAAAGTCGAAGATAGTTCGTTTAGCGCTTTAATAAAAGTTATTGTAAATAATAAAACAGGTGTTCTTTCAAGTATAACAAATAAATTTACTGAGAATAAATTAAATATAACTTTTATAAAATCAGAAAATACTAAATACGGCGATAGCATTATCAATATAGGATTTTTAATTAACAATAGACAATCATTGCTTGACATAATTAATAAAGTTAAATCTTTACCATATGTGGTAGATGTTATTAGATGATTTTTATATATTTATCTTGTAAACTATTAGTAGAGTTTGTTTTTTTTAGGCTTGAATATACAAATTTTAAGTGAAAATAATATAATTTTTCAAAAAATTTTGTTTTTAGTTTTAAAATTATTAAATAAAAAAAAGATTTTATATTTTTATAAACTCCTTTAAAATAGGGAAGTTTATCATAAATTCTCAAATTATGAGAGTCGAAAAATTAAATTCTCATTTTGCAAAATTAAGTTGAGAGAACTTTACCCCTTTTCGACTTGAAAATTTGTCATTACTTTGAGATAATTTGATATACTTTTAAAAAGGGGAAAACTTATGACAAATTTTTCAGGACATAAAAGTTTAAATGAGATACCAATTTTCTTTTCAACAGATGATAACTATATGCAATATTTAGATGTTGCTATTAGGTCTTTAATAAAAAACGCTTCAAGAGATTACAAGTATAGAATTGTAATTTTAAACACAGGACTTGACAGGGAAAAGGTTGATAAAATTAGAAGTTTAGAAGACGAAAATTTTATCATCAATTTTGTAGATATTACTCACGCAATAGGAGATATTAAATATCAACTAAAAAATATTTATCATTTTGGGCTTGCAACATATTATAGATTGTTTATTCAAAATCTCTTTACCGAGTATGATAAAATTTTGTATTTAGATTGCGATATTGTCGTGCTTGGAGATATTTCTAAACTCTATTTCACTGACTTGGACGATAATGCTATTGGTGGCGTTGTTGAACAATTTATATTACACTCTCCTGTTTTTAGCCATTATACAAAAGAGGCAATAGGTATAGATAGCAAAAATTATATTAATGCTGGTATTATGATTATGGACCTTGCTAAACTTAGAGAACTCCAAATAGAAGAAAGATTTATTGATTTGATTAACACTTATAATTTTGATGTTATAGACCCTGACCAAGCATACATCAACTTTTTGTGCCAAGGTAAAATTAAATATCTACCTATCAATTGGAACAGAACTCCTTTGCAAGACATTGCTTGCGAAAGTCCAAATATTATTCACTATGCTCTTGGCGAAAAACCTTGGCAAAATGATAAATCTTATCTTGCTGAATATTTTTGGGATTATGCAAAAGAGTCTTTATTCTATGATGATATAAAAAAAGTTAGAGATGCCTATGATACTCTTGCTAGACTTAAAAAACAAAGAGCGGGAATTGACATTCAAATTCAAGGACTAGAATGTGCTTTGTCTAAAAATACTTTTAACAAAGTTTTTAATTGTCCATTAAATGCTTAATAATTTTTAATATTTGTTTTTTATAACTATGCTTGATGTTTTTTTAATTTATAATTTGAAAGTTGGGATTGAATATCAATATTCATTATCATAATATTTATTTAAAAAAAGTTTTAATGAAGTTTGTCATCAAAATTACAATTTTAATAATGTTATGACTTATGTTAAAATAATAACTAAATAAATTGTGCTTAATTTTAATTATGACTAAGAACTAAATTATTTAAAACAAAAAAATTGAAACTTTAATAAAATAAAGTTTCTTTTTTTGTTAATATTTTGAATTGCTAAAATTAAAAAGATTATCTTTTACTCGTCGTAAACTTCTAAAATATTAAAATTAGTTAGAATTTCATAGGGAATAGTTTTTGTTGCTTTTGCAATATTTTGAGCAGTAATACTTTTATCTTTATCGCTACCTATTATTATAGCTTTATCGTTTATCTCACAATGAATATCTGTGATATCAACAATTGTCATATTCATACAAATTTCAGCAACAATTTTACAATATGTATTGTTAATTATAACATAACCTTTTTTTGCCCATTTTCTTGGAAGTCCGTCAGCATATCCAATATCTAAAATTGCAATAGTCATATCTTTATTTGCTCTATGTTTACTTTGGTATCCAATAAATTCACCCTTCTTAATTCTTTTTATCTCAATTACATTTGAAGATATTTCCATAACAGGTTTTAGTTCCCTACTATAACCATAAAGGGCAATTCCAACTCTACACATATCTAGTTTTAATTTTGGATAATTAAAAAAGTTAGACGAGCAAAAATGTTTTAAACATTGATTTTTATAGTTTCCCATTATTTCTTTAAACTTTTCATATTGTTTTAGAGTTCTTTTTTTGTTTTTGGTGTCGCTAATGTGGCTAAACACTCCAACTATTTTTATATCTTGTAAATTCTGTATCTTTTCCACTAATAAATCAAATTCTTCTTGGGTATTTACTCCCAATCTATTCATACCGCTATTGAGTGCTATGTGAATTTTCTTTTCACCCACCTTTGATTGAAGAATATCTATTTCTTGGCTTTTGCTAACACAAAATTCAATCCCTAAATCAATAGCTTTTTGTAAATTGTTTTCACTTAATTTGCCAAGAACAAGAATGGGTTTTTGAGTATAGTTTCTAAGGTCTAGTGCTTCTTTATTATCAATTACACAATAATAATCTACATACTTTTCGATTGCTAAACTAACTCTTTTTAAATCGTGGCCGTAAGCATTTGATTTAACGACCGCACAAAAAAGACTTTTATTTAGAGAATATTTTATTTCTTTTGCATTATTTACTAAATTTTGATAATTTAATTTTTTTATTGCCATAATTCACCTTTTTAAAAATTAATTATTTATAAATATATGAAGATTTGGTCTAAAATATGATTTTATAAAATTTGGGGTTTTTATGTGTTTTTGTTAAAACATTTTATAACTTATAAAAATTAATTTTTTACTAGAGAAATTTGCATTTATAATTTTGCAATATAGTAAAATTTTAGTTTATTTTATTTTGAAAAATTTTTGTTAATTTTATATACGGACTTCATTTATATAAAAATTATTTTTTTATATTTTTTAAATTTATTTTTATATAATTTTTTTTTAAACTATCTTCTTTAAAAAATTTTTAATAAAAATTCTAAAAAAGATAGTTTGAAAAAGATGTCTAAAAAAAACTTAAATTAATAAATAAAAAATTATAAAAATAAATATTAAAAAATTATTAAAAATTATTTGTTGTATTTTGTAAAAATATGTTAACATTATACTTAGATTAAATTTTGGCTTGAAGTTAATTAACTTTAGATATTTACTAGTTATTTATAAAAATTATTTATTAAATTAATTAAATTAATTAATAAATAATGAACAAACTAAATACAGATATCTCTTAAGTAGTGTTTTTTTATTATGTTCTTTTTCAAACTTTTAGTAAAAAACATTTTTTAGATTCTGTAGGATTTGATTGTGTTGTTAAACAAATAGTTAAATTTTAGTAGGTAGAAAATGAAAAAAAATATTAGAAAAAGTGGTTTATTACTACATATTACTTCATTGCCAGATAACTATGGGTGGGGTAAATTTTCAAAAGAGTGTTATGAGTTTATTGATTTTTTAAAAAAAGGCGGATTTTCAATTTGGCAAGTCCTTCCTTTTACTCATTCGTCGCTTGGGGCTTCGCCATATAGTGCATATTCTTCTTTTGCTATAAATCCTATTTTCCTTGATTTAAGTGAGTTTTTAACTATTGAGGAATTAAATTCATTTAACTTAAATTGCTGTAATGATTTGGAAGAATATGCAAAAGTTTTTGATGACGCTTTAACTCTTGTTTGTGAAAAGTGTAAGAATAAATATGATTTGAGTGATTTCATTAAAAAAAATAATTATTGGTTACAAGATTATGCATTATTTATTTTGTTAAAGAAAAAATATGCTTGTCCTTGGTATGATTTTCCAAAAGAGTTTAAAAATAGAGAAAAAATTGCGATGGATAATTTTATTAAGGAAAATAAAAAAGGCATTGATAACATAATTTTAATTCAATATCTACTTGACCTAGAATGGAACAAAATTAAAAAATATGCTAATGAAAATGGTATTGAGATTTTTGGAGATATTCCATTTTATACCTGCTTTGATAGTAGTGATGTATGGGCAAATAAACAATGTTGGTTACTTGAAGATGGTAAACCTAAACTTGTTTCTGGCGTTCCACCTGATTATTTTAATAGTGAAGGTCAACTTTGGGGCGACCCTATTTACGATTACGATTACTTAAAAAAGCATAACTATAATTTTTTTGTAAATAGATTTAAAAAACTCTCACAACTCTTTGACATTGTTAGGATTGACCACTTTGTTGCTTTTTCTAGGTATTGGGCAATTTTACCTAACAGTAAGACTGCAAAGAAAGGTAAGTGGATTAAAGGCGCAGATAAAGAGTTATTAAAAGCACTTACAAGTAAATGCTCTTGTAAAATAGTTGCCGAAGACCTTGGAATAGTTACTGATGATGTTATTAAGTTAAAGGAAGAATTTAATTTGTCCGGAGTTAAAGTTTTGCAATTTGCTTTTGATGACGATTATGATAATGCCTACAAACCTCATAATTATGAAAAAAATTGCGTTGCTTATATTGGAACGCACGATAATAATACTTTTATGGGACTTTTAAATGAAGGCAATTGGGATAAAATTAATCGTTTTAAAAGATATTTTAATATGCCACTTGAATATGGAAACGATGTAGTTGTAGATAATGCTATTTTAGCCCTTTATAAAAGTAGTGCCGATACAGTTATTTTTACAGTCCAAGATATTCTTAAATTAGGTTCAGATTGCAGAATGAATGTTCCTGGTGTTGCAAAAGGGAATTGGAAGTGGCAACTTAAATCTGGGTTAGATACTAATTTGTGTGAAAAATTTAAATATTATGCTAATTTGTATGGTAGAAATTAATTAAAATTTTTATAGCCTTTTATGTTTTAGTTTTATTAGATTTTAAGTTAAGAATTAAAAAGTATATATTACTTAATTGTAAATAGAAATTTTTGTAGCATAACATTTTTGATTTTGAGAAAGATAGCAAATATTTGAAGTTTTTGTTTTTGTTAATTAAATGATTTAGTCTAAGAATTATAATAATTACTAATTTGTAAAATTAATCTTATTAAGTAATTTTGAAAGTTTTTAACTTACTTAATTTGTATCTACAAAAAATATTTTTTATGAATTTTAAAAGGTTTTTGTTTTATTATAATTTGTTTAAAGGTAATAAGGTTAGAAACTAAAAGGGCTTTTGTTTTACAAAAAAGATTAATTTTTAAAAAGTTATTTATGTCGTAGTTAATTTTTAAAAAGTTGTTAGTTTGATAGTTAATTTATAAAAAATTTTTGTGTATTTGTGTAGTAGTTTAATTTAAAAATATTTTAGTGTTGCAGGTTAAGTTTAAAATGATTTTTGTTTTAGTATAGATAATCGATTTTTAAAAAAATGTTTATTTTAACAAGTGAAAAGTGAGGTCGGTTGATGGTTAAAAAGAATGAAAAAGAATTGTATTTATTTCATCAAGGAACATATTATTGTGCTTATGAGTTTTTAGGGGCGCATAAGGCATTTAGGAATTCTAAAAAGGGATATGTTTTTAGAATTTGGGCACCAAATGCTCTTAAAATAAATGTTGTTGGTGATTTTAATAATTGGAATAATACTTTAAATCCAATGCAGAAAATAAGTCAACAGGGTGTTTGGGAAGTTTTTATTGAAGGAGTTAAAGAGTTCCAAAAATATAAATTTGAGATTGTTGATAAAAATAATTATGCAAGATTAAAGGCTGACCCTTACGGATTTATGCAAGAAACAAACGGAAGAACGGCTTCAATTATTTATGATATCAAAGGTTATGAGTGGGGGGATAAAACTTATTTAGATTATAGAAAAAATAAAAATAATTATGAGAGTCCTATGAATATTTACGAAGTCAATTTTGGCTCGTGGAAAAAACAAAGTGATTGTTCGTATTATACATATAGAATGCTTGCTGACGAGTTAATTCCTTATGTTGTAAGTATGGGGTATACTCACATTGAAATAATGCCACTTACCGAATATCCTTTTGATGGTTCGTGGGGATATCAAGTAACGGGATATTTTGCTCCAACTTCAAGGTTTGGAGAGCCAAAAGATTTTATGTATTTTGTTGATAAATGTCATCAAAATGGTATTGGTGTTATTTTAGATTGGGTCCCTGCACATTTTCCAAAAGATGATTACGGACTTATTGAATTTGATGGGACTTGTTTATATGAAAATCAAGGTTGGGATAGAAAAGAACATAAAACTTGGGGCACTAGACGATTTGATTATGGGAGAAACGAAGTTCAATGTTTTTTAATTTCTAGTGCGATGATGTTTGTTAAAGAATATCATATTGACGGACTTAGAGTTGATGCAGTTGCTTCAATGCTTTACCTTGATTATGACAAAAAACCTAACGAGTGGTTACCTAATCAAAATGGAGAAAATAAAAATTTAGAAGCGATTGCTTTTTTGCAAAGTCTAAATGTTGCACTCTTTAAAGAGTTCCCAAATATTTTAATGATTGCAGAAGAAAGCACCGCTTGGCCACTTGTTACAAAGCCTACAAACATTGGTGGACTTGGCTTTAATTTTAAGTGGAACATTGGTTGGATGAACGACTCGCTGGAATACATAAAAACTGACTCTTATTTTAGGTCAAAAATTCATAACAAATTAACTTTTTCTATGTTTTATGCGTTTAGTGAAAATTTTATTTTACCTATTTCGCACGATGAAGTTGTTCACGGTAAATGCTCTTTACTTAATAAAATGTTTGGAGAATATTACGACAAATTTAAACTTATGAGAGCATTCTTATCATATATGTTTGCTCACCCCGGCAAAAAATTAACTTTTATGGGCACGGAATTTGCTCAGTTTAAAGAGTGGGATTATATGGCGGGAATTGATTTTTGTCTACTTGATTTTGAAACGCATAACAATATGCATAAATTTGTTAAACAACTCAATTTGTTTTACCTTGAAAATAAAGAACTTTACCAAGATGATTTTTCGTGGGGTGGTTTTGAGTGGTTGGTCGCTAATGACAACAATCAAAATGTTCTTGTCTTTAAGCGTATGGATAAAGAAGGTGGAGAACTTATTTATGCGGTTAATTTTTCTCCCAATGACCAATTTAATTATTCTTTTGGTGTTGACGCAAGTGAGTATGAAGAAGTTTTTAATACCGACGACAAAGAGTTTGGTGGTAGGGGGATAAAAAATGGCTTTGTAAAAGCAGAAAAAACTAGTTACAATGGCAGAAATTATAAGATTACTATAAAAATTCCTGCTCTTAGTGGAGTTTTTTTAAAAAGAAAAAATAATATAATAAGGTTAGGTTAAATTATGAAAAAAAATACAAATGAGTTAAAAATTAAAGAAGAATTAAAACAAACTAAAAAAAGCACTTCAAAACCCGTTAAAGTTAATGATGAAAAGTCAAAAACTTTAAAAAAAGAGAGTAAAAATAGTTCTCTTAAATTAAGTAAAAATGAAAGTAAAGAAAAAAATACTACTAAAAAAGTAAGTAGTAAAGAAAAAATTTCATCAAATGAAAAACCTATTAAAAAGGAAAATAAAATTTCTAAGAAAGCGGAAGAAAAGAAAATAGTAAAAAAAGCCCCTACTTTAACTACTCAAAATCAAAAAGTTGAACCTATAAAAGATAGTAAAGTTACTAAGGAAGAAAAGAGTAATTTAACTAGCAAAAAGAGTAGCCCTAAGAGTTTTGAAAAAAAGGTAGTTAATACTAATAAAGAGAAAAAAGAAGACAAAGAAAAAACTACAAAAGAAAGTAAAGAAAATAAAGAAATTAATGCCGAAAGCAAAGTAGAAAATAAAGCCGAAAGCAAAGTAGAAAATGAGAGTGCTTCTAAAAAAGCAGAACAATCGCCTAACCTTAAAAAAGATAAAAAAACAAATGCTAAGAGGAGTTCAAAGTTAGTTACAAAGGAAAGTCTAAAAAAGGTTAATAAAACTAAAAAAGTAGACAGTTTAAAAGACAACATAGACAAAGTAGAACAGGTAAAACAAGTTGAAAAAGAAAGTGAAAATAAGGCTAGTAAAACTGTTTTATCCACAAATGTAAATGAAAATGTTGATAATATCGTAAAAGATAACAACAAAAAACTTTTGATAAATGGGGAAAAAGTTTATCAAATTAATGACAATTTAGGTAAAGAAAATAAGGTTGTCGAAAAACAAAAAATAAAAGTTTTATATGTGGCAAGCGAGTGCCAGCCTTTTGTTGCAACGGGAGGACTTGGAGATGTTGCAGGTAGTTTACCAAAGGAAATTGCAAAGACGGGTAAGGTTGATATTAGAGTTGTTTTACCACTTTATGCTAATATAAAGGAAACATATTCTAATTCGTTAGAGTTTATTGGGTGGTTTACTACTCATCTTGCTTGGCGACAAGAGTATTGTGGTATTTTTAAATTAGTTGTAGATGGCGTAATTTACTATTTTATAGATAACGAAAGATATTTTAAAAGAGAAAAGCCTTATGGCTTTTATGATGACGGCGAAAGGTTTGCCTTTTTCTGCAAGTCTATTGTAGAAGGGCTGCCTTGTATGAATTTTATGCCTGATATTATCCATTGTAACGATTGGCAATCTGCTCTTGTTTCCACATATATTAAAACAGGTAACTGGTCAGATTTGAGATATTATAATATTAAGAATGTTTACACAATTCACAATGTCGAGTATCAAGGCGTTTATGGAATGGAAAACTTAAATGACCTTTTTGGCATTGACTATAAGTTTAAAAATTTTGTTGAATATAATGGGGATATTAACCTAGCAAAAGGTGCCATTCAGTTTAGTGATAAATTCACCACCGTTAGCGACAGTTATTGTGACAATCTAAAAGAATATTATTGTAGTGGTGGACTTAACTATATTATTACTCGAAATGAGTATAAGTTAAGTGGTATTTTAAATGGAATAGATTATGATTTTTATAATCCTAGAACGGACAAAATTATTTATGCTAATTACGACATCAATTCTTTTAAAGAAGGAAAAGCAAAGAATAAACTTGGACTTCAAAAAGATTTTGGCTTAGAGCAAAATGAAAATATTCCTTTAATTTCAATAGTAAGTAGACTTGTTTCTCATAAAGGAATAGGGCTACTAACAAAAGTCCTTGACGATATCTTAAAGAAGAATGTTCAACTCATTGTTGTAGGAACGGGCGATGAGTGGTATGTTAACTACTTTAATTCACTTCAAAAAAGATATCCAAACAAAGTCCGTGCCTTAGTTGATAGATATTATGGCGATTTGGCTAGAAAGGCATATGCTGCAAGTGATATCTTCCTTATGCCTAGCAAAATAGAGCCTTGTGGAATTAGTCAAATGATTGCTAGCAGGTATGGCTCTATACCAATAGTAAGGGAAGTGGGTGGCTTAAAAGATACAATAAAAGATTTTGGGTGCGTCGGTGGCGGAAATGGTTACACTTTTACTTATTACAATCCAAATGATTTCTATAACCAAATTTGTAGGGCTTTAAATGACTATAAAAATAAAAAACTTTGGGCTCTGCAAGTAAAGACCGTTATGTCCCAAGATTTTAGTTGGAGTAAGTCGGCTCTTAAATATGTTGACTTATATAAATCTCTTGTTTAAGGAGTTATTTTTTAATTATGACAGAACAAAAGGCTTTGAAATTACTAGAAGAATACTTAAATAAATACTGTGAAATAAGTTTGAAAGAAGCAAGTGTTAGAGATGTTTATAAGGCTCTAACACTTCTTGTCCACGATATGTTGTTAGAAAAAAGAGAAGATTTTCACTATGTTGTTATGAAAAAACAAGAAAAAAGAGTTCACTATTTATGTATGGAATTCTTGCTTGGCAGAAATTTAAAAAATAACCTTTTTAATTTAAGGCTTGACCAAACTTTTACTGATATTTTAAAGGATAATGATATTGACATTGAAAGAGTTTATGAAGTCGAAGATGACCCTGCTCTTGGTAATGGCGGACTTGGTAGACTTGCTTCGTGTTTTATGGATAGCCTTGCAACTCTAAGTTATCCTAGTGTGGGACATAGTATTTTATATGAATACGGACTATTTAAGCAAAAAATTGTAGATGGTGAGCAAATTGAACTTACTGATAGTTGGAGAACGACGGGAGATTTGTGGTTACAAAAAAGGCAAGAAAAGTCGGTTATTGTTAAGTTTGGTGGAACTGTTACAGATAGTTATGTAGATGGAAAACTTGTCCCTATTTACAGTAATTACACTGAGGTTCAGGCAATACCATATGACCTTATTATTAGTGGTTATGATAGCGATGGAGTTGCTGTTTTAAGACTTTGGGAAGCAAAAAGTATTAACAAATTTGACTTAAATAGTTTTAGTCAAGGGGCTTATGTAAAAGCAGTTGCAGAAGCAAGCGAGATTGAAATGATTTCAAAAGTTTTGTATCCTGCTGACGACCATTATGAAGGTAAAATACTAAGGCTTAAACAACAATATTTTCTTGTTTCGTCCGCACTTCAAAATATTGTCTATTCTCACTACAAGAGAACTAATGATTTAAAAAGGTTGCCAGAGTTAGTTAGTATTCATATTAATGATACTCATCCTGCTCTTTCTATACCAGAACTTATGAGAATTTTGCTTGACGACTTTGGTTGGGCTTGGGAAGACGCTTGGGAAATTGTAAAACAAACAATCAATTACACTAATCATACTGTTTTAATGGAAGCGCTTGAAAAGTGGGACGAAACTCTCTTTAAATCTATTTTGCCTAGAATTTATCAAATTGTTTTAGAGATTAATAAAAGATTTACAAAAGATTTGATTGATAATCATAGTAGTGAGTTTGACCTAGCAAAAATTGAAAAAATGTCTATTGTTAGTCAAAATCAAGTTAGAATGGCTAACTTATCCGTTATTGGAAGCAAAAGGGTAAACGGTGTTAGCAAGTTGCATAGTGAGATTATTAAAAACGATTTGTTTTATGACTTTTCAAGGCTTTACCCAGATAAGTTTACTAATGTTACTAATGGTATGGCTCACCGTAGGTGGCTTTGTCAATCTAATGAGCAACTTACTGAATTACTTGAACAATGTATAGGACACGGCTTTTACACAAAAGCGCGCGAACTTGAAAAGTTTGCAAAATATGAAGATGACAAATCTATGCTAAATTCTTTATATAAGATTAAGCAAAACAATAAAAAGGAATTTTGTGAATATATCAGGCGAACTCAAAATGTTATAGTTAATCCAAGTATGCGATTTGATGTCCATATTAAGAGGATACACGAGTATAAACGACAATTGCTTAATGTTTTAAAAATTATTTACTTATATTCAAATTTGCTAGAAAATCCACAACTTGATGTTACTCCACAAGTTTTCTTTTTTGGTGGTAAATCTGCATCAAAATACTATATGGCAAAAAGAATTATTAAACTTATTTGTAAGTTACAGCAAGATATTGATAAACACCCAGAAGTTGCAAGCAAATTAAGAGTTGTCTTTTTAGAAAATTACAATGTTAGCCTTGCAGAAAAAATTATTCCTGCTAGTGAAGTTAGCGAGCAGATTAGTCTTGCTGGTAAAGAGGCAAGCGGAACAAGTAATATGAAGTTTATGATTAACGGAGCATTAACTCTTGGAACTTTTGACGGAGCAAATGTTGAGATGAGTCAGTGTGTTGGGCGTGATAATATGTTTATTTTTGGGCTAAGTAGTAATGAAGTTGATAACGAATGGAAAAAAGGTTACAAACCTATGGATATATACAACAATAACCCAAGAGTAAGAAAAATTATTGATATGCTTAAAAAAGGTTTTGACGGAGAAAGTTTTGAAGATATTGCAAATTATTTAACTAAGGGCGATAGACCTGACCCTTATATGTGCTTAATTGACTTTGATAGTTACCTTGAAGCATATTATAAAATGGATAAAACATATAAGGACCAACTGCTTTGGAATAAAATGAGTTTGCTCAATATTGCTAAGTCTGGCTTTTTTGCAACTGATAGATGTATTGAAGAATATGCTAAAAATATTTGGAATTTAAAGAGTGTAAAAGTTTAGAAAATTTTTAGAGATATTTTTAATTTATAGATGTTTTAAATAAGAAATAAATTTAAAAATAATAAAAAAATCTAAAAATATAAAAAGCATAAAAACAGAAAAATAATAAAAAAAGATTAAAATCAGTTAAAAATAATTAGAAATTTTATAAAATTTAATGCTATTTAATAAAAATAAACAAAATAAGCAAATAAAAAAATGATTGTTGTAAAAGAGTTAAAATTTTAGTTTTATAAGGAAGATTATGAAAGAATTTGTTTTTAATCCGCTTGTAGACAAGCACCCCATGGGCAGTTGCTACAAAAATAGTAAAGTTACTTATAAATTGAAAGTTAGCAAGTCTTTAAATTTTTTAGACGCTTTTTTTGTCGTGCATAAAGATTACCAACAAGACAAATATTATAAAATGCAAACTGATTTAATAGATGAAAGATATGTTCATTTGAGTTGTGAAATTTCATTTAAAAGTAGTGGCCATTTTTGGTATCATTTTGAAGTTAAGACTAAAACGGGCAACTATAATTTAAGAAGGCTTGATAACCTTGATTGCAGTTGTGAGAGTGATTTAAGCGATTATTTACAATTTGTTTATGATAAAAAATCTCAAATCAGTTCTAATTTTAATAGTGGTGCAATTTATCATATTTTTGTAGATAGATTTAATAAGGTTGGAAAGGTTAAGGCACGGGCTGGGTTAAATTTAGTAGATGATTGGGCTTATCCTGTTATGAAAGAATATAATCAAAATAATGAAAGAGTTAACATTAATTGCTACGGTGGAAATTTAAAGGGTGTGACAAGTAAGTTAGAGTATTTAAAAAAACTCAATGTAAGAACTATTTATTTGTCTCCAATCTTTGAAGCAAATAGTAGTCATAAATACAATGTTGCAGACTACTTAAAAGTTGATAGTATGTTTGGGGATTTTAATGATTTAGAAGAACTTATAGTAAAGGCAAAAGATTATGGTATAAAAATAATTATTGACGGCGTCTTTAATCATACGGGAAGTGATAGTGTTTATTTTAACAAACTTGGAAGATATAATTCGGTTGGGGCTTATCAAAGCAAAGACTCTAAATATTTTTCGTGGTATGATTTTTATGACTTCCCAGATAGTTATAGTTGTTGGTGGGGAATTAAAACTTTACCTCAAACAAATGAAAATTCGTCTTTTTTTGATTTTATTACCGGCGATAAAGGCGTCATTCAAAAATATATGAAACTAGGACTTGCTGGATTTAGATTAGATGTTGCGGACGAACTTTCTAATAAATTCTTAAAGGCTATTTCTAGTGTAGTTAAAAAAGTTGATAGTAAGGCTATTATTGTTGGCGAAGTTTGGGAAGATGCTTCTCAAAAAATTTCGTATGGACAAAGAAAAGAATATTTTTCTGGAAAGTTGCTTGACAGTGTAACAAATTATCCTTTAAAGGACGGCATTTTAGAATTTGTTAAATATGGGAGTGTCGATACTTTTGTAAATACAATTTCTTTCATACTTGACCAATATCCAAGCGAAATTCAAAATAATTTAATGAACATTTTAGATACGCATGACACTTTAAGGGCAATAACTTATTTGGGTGTTGAAGATTTATCTAAAATCAATGTAAATGAGCAGTATTTTTTGTCATGTGAAGAAAGAAAAAAGGGAAAAGAACTTCTAAAAATTGCTAGTCTTATGCAATTTACTGTTATGGGAATACCAACTATTTTTTATGGAGATGAAGTGGGACTTGAAGGAACGAAGGACCCTTTTTGTAGGCAGACTTATCCTTGGGGAAAGGAAGACAAAGACTTGTTGTCGTGGTATATTTTGTTAGGAGAGTTAAGGTCAAAAAAAGTCTTTGATGGTGGCGAATTTATTTTACTTTATGCTAAAAATTCTGTCATTGCCTATAAAAGACAGAAAGGTAAGGAAAAAATCATAGTTGTCATAAATCTCTCTAATTCTAATTTTGAATTTATTTTAGATACACCTATGAAAAATTATTTTACTAAGCAAAAGTTATCAGGCGGTGTTAACCTAAATAGTGGAGATTATTTAGTTCTTACAAATTAAATTTTTTAAAACTTATCCACGAAATCTAAAATAAAGTGGATAAGTTTAGTGTGTTTTTGGAGTTATATTATGAAAATTGAATTATCAGGTGTTTTAAATAAAGAAAATAATTTTTTTATTAAAATCAACAAAATTAATCAAAAAAAATATGTTAACAATATTTTTCAAAAAAAAGCAAGCAATATGCTTGATTGGTTGGACCTTACTAACTTGGATGATGATAAAATTTTAGAGATTGAAAATTATGCAACTATGGTTAGAAAAAAGTTTAAAAATTTGGTAGTTTTAGGAATAGGCGGAAGTGCCCTTGGTATCAAAATGATTAATGATGCCTTTTTTAGTTCGATTAATAAACAAAATAAAATTAAAACCTTTGTTTGCGACAATATTGACTCAGATAGTTTTTTGTCCTTTATTTCTACGCTTGATTTAAAAAAAACAATTTTTAATGTAATTACAAAGTCTGGCAAAACTAGTGAAACACTTGCTCAGATGTCAATTATTTTAAATTTATTAATTAAGAAAAAAATAAAAGTATGTGAAAATGTTTTTGTAACTACAACAAAGGATAATGAATTGTATACTTTTGCCATATCAAATAATATAAATGTTTTCACAATTCCACAGGGAGTTGGGGGAAGATTTAGTGTTTTGTCAAATGTTGGCTTGGTCCCTTGTGCTATTATGGGGTTAGATATTAAAAAATTATTGTATGGAGCAAATTTAGTAAGAGAAAATTCTAAAAAGTTAGATGAAACTAATTTAGCATATCTCTGTGCTACTATTAATTATAAATGTCTTAAAAAAGGTTTTACAAATCTTGTTATTATGCCATATAGTGATAGGCTTAGATTTGCTAGTGAATATTTTGCTCAGTTGTGGGCTGAGAGTTTAGGAAAAAAGTTTGATTTAGATGGGAGTGAAGTCTTTGCGGGACAAAATCCTATAAAAGCACTTGGAGTAACTGACCAACATAGTCAATTGCAATTATATAGCGAGGGACCAAAAGACAAAGTTTTTATGTTTTTAAAAGTTGATAAATGTTTAAACGATACTAAATTAAGGCCAAATTTTAAGTTTGCTAAACACTTAAATGATATCTCTCTATTTGATTTGTTTAATGCGGAATTTTATTCTACACAGTTTTCGCTTACTTCTTTAAATAGACCTAACTACACAATTTATTTAGATAATATAAATGAAGAAAATATGGGAGCATTGATTTTCTTTATGCAAATGATGACTGCTTTTATGGGACAAATGATGAATGTCAATGCCTACGACCAAAATGGTGTTGAACTTAGTAAAATTTACACTAGGGCTTTCTTTGATAAAAATAATATGCCAAATGAAAGCAAACAAATTAATGATTTTATAAAAAATAGAAAATTTATTGAGTTGTAAAAGTTTTTATTGTTTTAAGTTGCACTTGACTCAAAATGAAAGATAATAGAAAAATAATTTAGTTTTTTCATTTTGTAGTTTGGTGCTTTTTTTATTTTTATTTTAATGACTTTTATTATGGAAGGCGGGCTATGTGCTAAAAAGCCACAGGCTTTTTGTGAGAAGTTTTTAAAACTTCTCAGCAAAAATTTCGCTATGTGAAATTTTTGCCGCACATAGCCCGTTTATAGTCAATAGTTTTTATACCACATAATAAATTTAATTGTGCCTTATTTTTTTGTTTTTTCTTTTTTTATGTGATATACTATTCATAGTTATTAAGGTATTTACCTTAATTTTATCTATTGGAGGTAGTTATGAAAAAGTCATTCTTCATTATTCTTTTAGTTTTATCAATTATTTTTCCTTGTGTTGTAATTCTTTCTGGTTGTTCTTGCAATGAACAAGATAAAGGAACTTTAACTGTTTTTGTTAATGATAAAGTTGTTACTCAACAAAATAACACGGTTGAAGTTGAATACGACCAACAACTTGATTGGGATAATTTAATTACTGTTAAATTACTCTTTAAGGATAATAGTCAAAAGGTTTTGACTTATGGACAAGATGGTTATTCTATTGAAGGCTTACCGCAAGAATTGGTAGTAAACGAAACAAGTGGATATGAATTTTCTGTTACATACAAAGATTATTCTGCCGTTAGTCTTAGACTTCTTGTTAGAAAAACAAATCCTACTTACATTGTTCCTAATTCACTTGTTGCAACATATGGACAAACTCTTAATGACATAATATTGCCACAAGGCTTTTATTTTCAAGATAGTTTGGACACTTCTGTTGGAAATGCAGGGACAAATACTTTTCTCTTAACATATGTTCCACAAGACCAACAAAATTATAACACTGTAAGAGATATACCTGTTGAAATATTAGTAAATAAAATTCAACTTGATATGGCAAATGTAAAGTGGAGTTATGTTTCGGCTTTTACCTATGACGGAAAAGAAAAGAGTGTTGAACTTATTAATTTACCTAATGAAGTTTTGGCTACATATGAAAACAATGTAAAAATAGACGCAGACAATTACATTGCAACATTTAGTTTAATATTTGATAACGACATATATGAATTAATAAATAATAACCTACAACCACTAAATTGGGAGATTGAAAAAGCCGAAAATATTTTAAGCGGAACACTTACCATTGAAGACTGGAAATTTAATGAACAAGCAAATCAACCAATGGGTTTAAGTGCTTTATATGGAAACATTATTTACTTGTATAAAAAAGTAGGAGAAGAAAGTTTTACAAGTGAAGTTCCAAGTGAGATAGGTTTATACTTAGTAAAGGCAGTAGTTGAAGAGAGTCAAAATTATCTCAGAGTTGAAAGTAATGAAGTTGAATTTAACATAACAAAGGTTCAACTTGATATGGCAAATGTAAAGTGGAATTATGTTTCGGCTTTTACCTATGACGGAGAAGAAAAGAGTGTTGCACTTACTAATTTACCTAATGAAGTTTTTGCTACATATGAAAACAATGTAAAAATAGACGCAGACAATTACATTGCAACATTTAGTTTAATATTTGATAACGACATATATGAATTAATAAATAATAACCTACAACCACTAAATTGGGAGATTAAAAAAGCAACAAATGAAATTTTAGGTAGTATTTTAATTGAAGATTGGACATATGGCGATTTACCAAATTCTCCAAGTGGATTAAATGCTAGATTTGGGCAAATTGAGTATGTTTATTCTTCAACACTTGACGGAGAGTATTCTTCATTTATTCCAACTAACGCTGGAACATATTATATTAAAGGTGTGGTAGAAGAAGCAGATAATTATTATGGTGTTAGTAGTCAGGCACAATCTTTTAATATTAATAAAAAACAAATTTCAGCACCTATTCTTAATAACTCAAAGTTGCTACATACAGGTGAAAATCTAACATTAACTTTTAACTATGACCAAGAAATTTTCCAACTTGTAGGAGATTTACAAGGAACAGAAGTCGCGCAATATTCGTTTACTTTAAGCATTAAAGATAAGCAAAATTATGAATGGATTACAGGTGGAAGTGAAGATAAGGTTTATAATTGGGAAATTGTTTCTACACCATTTTCAAAAATTTTGCTAGACGGGCAAGAGATTTCAAGTCAAGAATTAAATCAATTAGAGAAAGTAGATTATAATTCAACAATGGAATTTGAGTTATATGAAAATTATTCAATAACAATTAATGGGGAAAGTGTTAATAGTTTTACTTTTAGTTATAGTCAAGCAGGTTATGAGATTATAGTTAAAGATAATAATCAAGTAATTGTTTTTAATAAAACAATATTAACAAACATAGATGTTAATCCTATTGAAAAAATTATAATTGGCGAGTCAATGCAGTTAAGTTACGAAGAATTTTTAAGTAATAATGTAGTAAAATATGGCGAAAATGTTCAAGTTGTTATATATTCAAAATTTAGCGACCTTTATGTAGATTATGCAAATTTTAATGTAACTAGTGATATAACAATAAAAGTTTATAGAGATGCAGAAGTTATTTTTAGCGTTCCCCTTATTTGTGATGACAGTTTTATAACAAATATAAAAATTGATAATAAATCAATCTCGTTAAAAGAATTAAGAGAATATAAAGCACTTGAATTAAATTCCACTATTTCATTTGATATCAATGCAGAGTTTAATGATTTAGTTGATGTTAGAATTAAATTAAATAACGGGAATAGTTCTCCAATTACAGGTAGTTATAACTACACCATTAGAAGTTTAGATACAAATTTATCAATTGAATTTTATGATAAGAAAAATATGTATACTTTTGATAGTTTGTCATTTAGTTCAGTTTTATTTGAAAGTGTAAATGTTAATAATAAAGATTTATTATTAACTAAATTAACTTCATACATAAGATATGATTTAGCAGAAAACGAAGAAAACTTTGTGATAACAATAGATGAAAATATAGTTAATCAATATAAATTGTATTATTATACTGAAAAGAGTTCTAGCAAGACTTACATTTTACAACCTACTATAACCCTTACAAAAGAGCAACTTGGTTCTTTTATTAGTATTTCCGTAGAAGATGGTAATTCCGCTCCAACTGTATTATATATAACTTTTGTTAAGTTCAATGCAATTAACAAAATTATGTTTGAAGATGTTGGTATAAATAATATAGAAAATGTAAATATACTTGTAGATGAAAACAATGGAATTAGTAGACACGGTATTAATGGTTTTATTACTGATTTTACACTTGAATATAAAGAAGGATATGAAGACTGCACTTTTAAAATATTCAATGAGCAGGGCAAAGATGTAACTTCACTTTTAGAGCAAAAGAGTGGAATTTATACAATAAAAGTTTATAGAGATAATGAAGTTATTACTGAATATGATATAGGTTTTGATTATAATCATTATTTCTTTTTAGAGCAACAACAATTAAATAGCCAAGAAAGAGATTATATCTTATTAGTTACACAAGAAAATACATTATCTAAATCATCTTTTGAAACTTCTAATTATTTATCCAATCAATCACTTACTTTTAATAATAAGTCAACTTACTCGTTAGTAGAAGGACAAAATGTCTTAAATGCCGTTTACAGTGTTTACATTAATAATGTTGAGTATAAATATTTGTTTACTATGGTTGTCGAATATTTGCCAAGTTTTGCAAGTGAATATGTAGAAGATATAAAAATAAATATCCAAAATCAATATCCTATTGACTTTAATGACAATCTTACTTATTCTTTTGGTTCATCTAGTATGGTAAATTTAGTTAATGTAACTGAGCAAGATATTATCATTACAACAAAAGCCGGAGTTAGTGTATTAAGTAAAGAAATAAAACTATCAACTAATTATAACTATGCTTACCTTGAATATAAACTATCAACTTCAAGTGGAGAGAAAGTATTTAGAGCATATATTTTGACTTTTGACAAGGTAACTGATAATGTATCGGTAAAAATTAAATTCTCGGACAATGACAATTCAAACACTGATATAACTCAGCAAATTCAAAATAATATCCTAAATATTAATGCAAAATTTAATTGTTATATTAATGTCGATAAAGACGATTATAACCAAGAAGTTATGTTTTATAAAGATGGAGAATTATATTCAACTGATTCATATCTAAATGTTGAAAGTAATGGAACTTATGTTTTAAAAATAGTTTCTTCTAGTGGTAAAGTTATAAGAGAAATAACAATAAATATTACGGTAGATACTACAATTTTTATCTTAACTTATAAAAACTATGAGTTTGGCCTTAAAAACAATGAGTATGGAGTCCCATCAGGTAATGTAGATGTTAGTTATGATATGGCGGAACAAAAGATTATTGTAAAAGCATATTTACCAGAAAGGGACGAACAAGATACAACAAGTATTGTTGTTGATATCCAAACTATTTATGCAGATAGTCTTTATCTTGCAGATGGAATAACAAAAGTAACAAATTTAGAAAATTTACAACTTGATATTTTTACAGACCAGGACGGAAGTGTTACAGGAAGTGCAGGAAAGGAATACTCTCAATTAAGAGTTATTACGCCAGAAGATCAAGAAGGAATGGATATTGATTTTTATATTATCTATGATGTAGAACCTGAGAAAATTTATCCTTTGGATTTTATTTTTGACACAAATAAAGACGGATTATATAATGAAGAAGACTTTACTTGTTCTTTGCAGTTTGAAATGGAGTCAAGTTTAGATTTTGGAGATTTTACAATAAATCCAACAGGGGGTTTAGTTATTAATGTAACAAGACAACAACTTGGAATTGAAGAAGGGGAAAATTCAGTTGATTTTGTAGTAAAATGGAATAAAAGATATGAAGACTGCTCATATCAAATTTCGCTTACTGATTACGGTTATGAAACGCAACAATTACCTACAATTTATGCTCCAACTGACGAGAATGATAATATGGTTAAACTTTCATTACAATTTGATAATGAAACTAACCTTGGAATATTTTACTTTATAGAAAGTGGAACAACACAAGAAGAATTGTCGCAAGGCAGGGGATTTATGCCTATTGTGTTTATTTTAACAGATTAATTAAATAATTTTTAACAAAAAAAAGGAAATGGTTTGAGCAAACATACTCGTTATCTCTCATTTCCTTTTTTTATTAATAAACAACTAATTATTTAGGAGTTTTTAACTAATAGTTATTAATTATTTATAAATTTTTTTATATTTTAATAATTATTGTTTATTTATTACTTTTTTTTGAGCCATTTTATTAAATTTTTAATTATATATTTACTTTATTTTTTATTGTTTTGGCTTTTCTTTTTTTTTAATAATTTTTTCTATTTGTTGTTTTATTGAGTTTATAAAGGTTTCTTGTTTATTTTATGAGATTTTGTTATTGTATTGTTTTAAAAATTTAATAAAATAAATATAATTTTAACTATTATATAATTGTAAAATTTTATAGTGAAAAACTAAGAAATTTTCTTTTTATAAATTATTCAACTGTTACACTTTTTGCTAAGTTTCTTGGTTTATCAACATCGTTTCCTTTTAATACACTTAGGTAATAACTCATAATTTGTAGGGGTATTATTGCAAGACTTGTTGCAAATAAGTCGTTAGTTTTTGGAATTTTTATTGTGTAATCGCATATATTGCAGTCAATTTCGTTTGATGTAATAGCAAGTAGTTTTGCCCCTCTACTTTTTGTTTCTAGCATATTGCTAAAAGTTTTATCAATAACATTTTCTTGTGTTAAACTACCTATCACAAGAGTGTCTTTTTCAATTAAACTTATTGTTCCGTGTTTCAACTCGCCTGCGGGATATGCTTCGGTGTGAATATAACTAACTTCTTTCATTTTTAAACTACCTTCAAGAACTATTGCATAGTCAATGTTTCTGCCTATTAAAAAAATGTCTTTTGTGTTTATAAATTGAGATGAAAGATGTTGTATATTTTTTTCGTCTTTTAGAATTTGCTCTATCTGATAAGGAAGTTCTTTTATTTGTTTTATAAGGGTTTGGTATTGTTCTTCATTGATTTTTTTTCTTACAGTCGCAAATTTTATTGCAAGCATATATCCTAATACTAGTTGTGCACTATATGCTTTTGTTGTGGCAACTGATATTTCCGGTCCTGCATATGTATATAAAACATAATCTACTTCTCTTGCTATTGACGAGCCAACTACATTTATTATTCCAAGGGTATCAACATTTTTTAATTTTGCTAATTTAATTCCAGCAAGACTGTCTGCTGTTTCGCCAGACTGACTAATTACTATAACTAATGTATTTTTTGATAAAATGCTTTCCCTATATCTAAATTCTGATGCATAGTCAACTTGAACAGGTATTTGACATAATTTCTCAAATACATATTTTAAACATACTCCTACATGATAGGCGGAGCCACACCCTAAAATTAAAATGTTATCATATCCTTTTATTTTGCTTTCGTTTAAACACGCAAATTGTATTTTATTCTCTTTTAAATAACTATTTATGGTTGATTTTACAGACAAAGGTTGCTCGTGTATTTCTTTTAACATAAAATGTTCATATCCGTTTTTCTCTGCACTTGATAAACTCATTGAGATATGACAAAGTTCTTTTTGTATTTGGGTTTTGTATGAGTTGTAAAATATAACTTTCCCAGCAATTATTTTAGCCATTTCGTTGTTTTCTAGGTAATAAACATTTCTTGTATGTTTAAGTATTGCGGGAACATCTGAAGCAATAAAAGTTTCGTCTTTATTTACTCCTATGATAAGAGGACTATCTTTTTTTGCAACATAAATTTCACTTTTTCTACTCTTAATCATAATCGCTAGGGCATATGAACCTGTTACTCTTAACATAAATTTATTTATGGCTTCCAAAATGTCGTTGTTGCTTTCTTTTAAATAATAGTCAAGTAATTTTGCAATAACTTCGGTGTCTGTTTGAGAGTAAAATTTATATCCTTTTTTTATGAGATTTGTTTTTATTTCTAGGTAATTTTCTATTATTCCATTGTGAACAACTACGATGTTCCCATCTTGGCTATTATGTGGATGAGCATTGTTTTCGCTTGGCTTTCCGTGTGTAGCCCATCTAGTATGACCTATTCCACAATTACTTTTTATTTCATCTATATTACCAATTTTTTTTATTAAATTTTCTAGTTTACCTTTGGCTTTTATAATATTAAATTTTTCTTTTTCTCTTAGGGCTATTCCTGCTGAGTCATATCCTCTATATTCTAGCCTTGAAAGCCCTTCTAATAATATTTTACAAGCATTTTTATTTCCAATATATCCTACAATTCCACACATAAAAATTTCCTTTTTTTATTAAGTATTTTTATCAAGTATTTTTTATTATCTTATTTTAATAGTTTTATTTTTGTTAAATTTTATTGCTTTAAGGGGGTTAAAAATTATGGCTTTGCAGTGAGAATTTGCCTAAAAGCAAATTCTTGTAAAATATGAAATATTTTACCTGCTTAGTTAAGCAGGACTGCAAAGCCGTGTAATATAATTAATTACCATTAAATTAACTAAGAGTTTAGTAAACTTTAAAAAATTAATAGGTTAAAATAAAAAAAAATTACTATTATTAATTAAAACATATTTATTAATATATTATATAGTTTAAAAACAAAAAGACTGAATTATTTTTTTTAAATTGATATAAAAAAGGGAACTTTGTTATCTCTATGGAGTCTCCTTTTATTCTGCTAGTTAAAAAATTGTTTTGTATTATAGAAGTAAATTTTATAATATTTTTATTAAAAATTTATTATAAGTTATAATAAATAAACTTAATATCACTTAATAAGCATAAATTTTTAAAATTGCACTTTTAGGTAAAAGTAATAACTCTTTTATCTAAATTTTAAAACACAAATTAAATGTCGTTATTTTTTATTTCCTCAACTATTAAATTTGCCAATGTTTCGCATATTTTTTGTTCTTTTGCTTCAACCATAACTCTAACGACAGGTTCAGTCCCAGAAGGTCTAACAAGAACGCGACCTTCGTTATTTAATTTACTTTGAGCATCGTCAATGCTTTTTAAAACATTTTTATTTTTTAAAATATTTTCTTTATTTTTTACCTTAACATTTATTGTAAGTTGAGGGTATCTTTCAAAGCCTTCAACAAGTTTACTAAGAGGAAGTTCTCGTGCTAGCATAACTTCCATTATTTTTAAACTAGTTAAAAGACCATCTCCGGTTGAAGCATATTTTGAAAAGATTATATGACCAGATTGTTCACCGCCTAAGGTATAATTATTCTTGTTCATACATTCATAAACATACTTATCGCCGACATTTGTTTGTTCATATTTAATTCCAAGTTTATCAAAAGCCTTATACAAACCATAATTTGAAATTATAGTTGTAACGACAGTATTTTTTTCCAATTCCTTTTCTTCTTTCATATATTTCCCGCAGATATACAAAATACTATCGCCATCAATTATATTTCCTTTTTCATCTACACAAAAGCATCTATCCGCGTCCCCGTCGTAAGCGAATCCAACATCAAGGTTATTTTCAATTACATATTTTTGTAAATTTTCAATATGAGTTGAACCGCAATTCTCGTTAATATTAAGTCCATTTGGTTCTGCGTTTATTACATAAGTTGTCGCACCTATTGCATCAAAAACTGCTTTTGCAATGCTCCAAGCACTTCCATTAGCACAATCAAGTCCTACTTTTTTATTTCTAAATGAATATTTCCCAAGCGAAATTAAATACCCAATATACCTATTTCTGCCTGCTATGTAGTCTACAATTTTGCCTATATTTTCTCTTGTTGCATATGGTAATTCTTGTATTCTTGCATTGTTTACGACTAAATTATTATCTAAATAATCTTCAAGTGGCAAAATAAAATCTTCTGGCATTTTTTCGCCAAAATTGTTTATTAACTTTATCCCATTGTCGTAAAATTTATTATGGCTAGCAGAAATCATAACTCCGCAGTCAAATTTGTCAGCCTTAACTAGATAAGCAACTGATGGAGTTGTCGTTACATGAAGAATGTATGCGTCTGCACCAGATGAAATTATCCCAGATGCTATCATATATTCAAACATATAACTAGAGCGCCTTGTATCTTTACCTATTAAAACTCGTGGTCTTTCATTGTTATTTTTTTCTTTATGTTCATTTAAATACCAGCCTAAGTATCTTCCTATTTTATAAGCATGTTCGGCAAGAAGAGTTTTGTTACTTTCTCCTCTAAACCCGTCTGTTCCAAAATATTTTCCCATTTTTATCTCCTTAAATTTTTTTTATAATTTCATCGCAACTCTTAACAATATGGTATGGTGGATAATATCCCCTTAAAGAACTTGTTGGATAAACATTAGTGCATTTACCTATAATTGTCCCAGGATTTAAAACAGTGTTGCACCCGATTTCAACATTATCCCCAAGAATTGCCCCAAATTTTTTTAGATTTGTATCAATTTTGTTTTTTATTCCACGAGAGATACTTACAAGAGTTTTATCGCTTTTTACATTTGAAGTAATTGAACCTGCTCCCATATGGGCTTTGTTTCCTAATATACTATCGCCAACATAATTAAAATGTGGAACCTGAGAGTTGTTAAAAATTATTGCATTTTTTACTTCAACAGAATTTCCAATGACGCAATTTTCACCAATTAAAGCACTACCACGAATAAATGCACAATGCCTAACTTCTGTGTTTGCTCCAATAATGCAAGGCCCATTAATTAAAGCACTATTTGCAATTTTTGCAGTTTTGTGGACAAATACATTTTCTTTTATTTCTTCATATTCATTTTTGTCTAGGCTTTTAGAAATTTGTAAAATAGTTTCTTTTATTAGTGGTAAAACTTCCCAAGGATATTCATATTTTTCTATGTAAGTTTTTGCTAGTGTTTGATTTAAGTCAACTAAGTTTTTTAATTTTAATTCTTCCACTTTTATTTTTCCTTTTAATGAGATTGAATACAATATATATAATAAAAAAAATTAGAGAAAGTGTAAAATGATTTAAAATATATTTTTATTTTTATTTCTTTATAAAAATTTAATTTAAAGAAGTTAAGAAAAATATTTTATATCAGTCCATTATTTTGAAACTAATGGGAAACGCTAATGTTATTTGTAGAATTTTTATTTAATTATTTTTGAAATTCTTTAACTTTAAATTGTTTTTTATTTTAGTATTTTTTAATTTTTTTAAAAAATTAAATTGTTATAAAAAATTTTTATGTGAATTTTGCCTATTGAAATTTTTTAGTCTATGTTATATAATTCAATCATAATTAGGAGAAAAAGAAATGGAAAATAGTCAAATTGAAATAAATATTGTTTATGATAGAGATAAAATTTATGAAATTGCAAGAAAAAGATTAGATGCAAGTAGAAAAAGAATTTCAGAAATAGAAGCCCAAAAAGCACTAATTTTAGATATGTTAAGTGAATTAAAAGAGAATATTGACTATCTAAAAAAGGATATTGAGCAAGGTTTATTTGTTGAAAAAGATGTTGCTTTAAATGTTAAGTTAGAGATATATAATAATTTAAGACAGAAATTGGAAAATAAAGTAAAGGGACTCATTTTAGAAAATAAAAAATTAGAAAAAAACATTCCTGTGCTTGAAAATTTAATTCATAAAATAATTAATGAAATTACAACCGAAAGCCATCGCAAAGAAGCTGTTTTAAGGGCTGAAAGAAATCTAATGAAAAAAGAAGAAGAGGCATTAAATGCTATGGAGATTGCAGAAAGGGCAAGAGAAAGAGCAAGAAAAGCAAGAAGAATGGAACTTGAAACAAGAGAAAAAAATGAAGAAAAGCAAATTAAAAAGATTAATACTTTGAAAGGGCTTTCACAAGAAAAATAATATAGTAAATATTTTGACTTGCTTAAAAAATTTTTGTTTTATTAACTTTTAATATTTATAAAAATTTGGTAGGTGTTATAATCTATCAAATTTTTTTATATTAATAAATGTTTTTGTATTTGACAAGATTTTGTTTGAAAGTTATCCTATTATTAGGTTAGATATGCAAATTATAAATAATGAATTAATTAAAGTAAATGAACAAGATATTGTCAATTTTGAGATTAGTGTCCCAGACAATGTAACAAGAATTTCTAAATATGCTTTTTTAAACTTAATCAATTTAAAAAGTGTGGTTTTATCTAAAAATTTAACACACATATCAAAAGACGCTTTTAAGGGGTGTTATAATTTATCAAAGGTTTCTTTTCCACCTTCTTTAAAAATTATAGAAGAGGGGGCGTTTAAAGATTGTAATTTAATAGACCAAGTCATATTGCCAAAAAAATTAGAAAAAGTAGAAAGAAATGCTTTTTTATTTGAAAATTTTTCTTATTTAATAGGTAAAGGTGATGAGTTAATTCTTACAAACTCTAAATTTAAAAGTGAAGATTTTATACAAATAGATTTAACAGATAAACCAAGAAGTTTAATTAAAATGCTTATAACAAATTTTGATGATAAAGAGCAGTTATTAAAAGATTTTACAAAAGAAGAAAGTATGGAATTAAATAATATTTTGTATTCATTTTTAAGTAAAGAAGATTTTTCTAAATTTGTAAAGGATAAAAACTTAAAATTTTATAAACAGTTCAATCTCTCAAGTTTAACAAGAGAAGAAAAAATTAATTTTATTAAATTTTATTATAATTTAGGTGGTTTCTTATCTCCTTTATATATGAAACAAGAAAAAAATGGTAAACAAAATATAAAACTTTTTGATTATGCTCAGTTTGTTGGCGAAACATTGAAAGATTTAATATTAAAGGGCTTAGATTTGAAGGAATTTTGTAGTAAGTTGGACGGCATAAGTTTACGAGAATTTAACAGTGAATTAACCGCTTTTATTTTAAACAAACAAAATTTTAATGAAATATTGCAAATTAGTCAGAACGATTGTAGTTTTATAAGCAAAATTTTTGGTTATTTTGAAAAAGTTCAAGATACAAATACTTCTAATAAGGGCAGGCAAAGACAACTATCTCCAACCGTCGAAAAATTTTATAATTATTTTAAAGAAAATAAGTTTTTTGGTGTAACCAAAGCAAATAGGGATATAGCACAGACAATTTCTCCTTATTTCAATAATCAAAGTGATTTTATGTGTGCCGTAGAGATTATGAAAGAAAAACAAGAAAACAATGTCCCAGATAATATTTTGCAAGATAAAATTGAAGATGAAAGTTTATTAAATATAGATGCTCTATATGAAAATATTTTTACATTAAATAAAAATACTCTAAATACTCTTACTGACCTTGCTAGTAAAAAATTTACTTTTGAGTGGCTTAGTAAATCTTCTCCTATAAACTTTATTTTAGGAAAACTTTGTAATTGTTGCTCCCACCTTAACGGAATGGGTTATGGCTTAATGTATGCTAGTATTGTTCACCCTGATTTTCAAACTTTGGTGATTAAAAACAATAAAGGTGAAATTATAGCAAAATCTACTTTATATCTTAATAGGGAGCAAGGATATGGAGTTTGTAATAATGTAGAAGTCAATGAAAAAATGAAGAAGAAAGATAAGGAAATTATATATTTGAAATTCAAGGCCGCAGTTTATTCTTTTGCTGAGAAATACAATAAGGAAAATAAAGATAATCCTATAAAAATCATTACTGTTGGTATGCAAGATAATGATTTAGGAAAACAAATTGAAACAAATGATATAAAATCGTTAATTTTATATGACAATATTGATTTTAGTCGTTATAATAAACAAAAAGATGATTTTATTGGCAATAGTAGGGAAAGCCAATATATTGTTTGGGAAGGAAGAGAAAAATAAATGGATAATAAATTTTTAAAAGAATATGTTGACATTTTGCAAGAAATGGACAATCTTCAAAAAGAATATGCTAATCTTAATAAAGAAATGGAATTGTTAAGAAATGAATACAACAAAGATAGAGATAATAAAGAATTGCTTGCAAAAATTATAAAAAAAGAAAAATGTTATAAAGATTTTTATGAAAAATTTTCTATTTTAAACAATAAGGCTCAAACTTTAAAAGAGAAATATTATTCATAATGATTTCTGTCTTCATTAAGTATATTAAACTTTGATAACTTTTAAAGTGATTTAATTTTAAGAAACAAAAAAATGTTAGTTAAGAAACTTAGAATTTAATAAAGATTAGGAGAAAAAAATGGATTGGTCAAAACTTTGGAATGATATCGTTTCTTTTTTTAAGGCAAATGTTTGGAACATTATTTTATTTTTTGCAGTTTTGTTTTTTGGTATAATTTTAATAAAAATCTTTTTAAATATTATTAGAAGAATCTTAAATAGAACAAAAATGGAAAAAATAGCCTTAGGTTTTTCATTAGGTATTTTAAAAACTGTATTGTATTTATGCTTAATTTTAGCCTTACTTTCTATAATAGGCATACAAATCACAGGTATTCTTACCGCTTTAAGTGCATTACTTCTTGCAGTTGGACTTGCACTGCAAGGAATAATTGCTAATGCAGCAAATGGTGTTGTTGTCGTTTCGTCAAAAATGTTTGAAAAGGGAGATTATATTTCTGTTGACGGGCAAGAAGGAACAGTTATTAAAATAAATTTTTTATACACTACAATTATAACCGCAGATAATAAGAGAATAACAATTCCTAATTCGACTATGATTAATAACCCCGTTGTAGATTACAACAGTTGTAAAACAAGAAGAATTGAATGGCGTCTTTCAGTAGCATATGAGACTGATGTCGAAAAGGTAAAGAAGATTGTCAATGATTGCATGTATAGTAACGGTAAAGTTTTATTAGATCCAGCCCCTATGTGCAGGTTAATTTCTCTTGGTTCAAGCAGCATTGATTTTGTTGCTAGATGTTGGTGCGATTGCGAAGATTATTGGAGTATTTACTATGATGTATTGGAACTTATCTATGATGAATTTAAGAGAAATAATATTTCAATTCCATATAATCAACTTGAAATTAGAGAAAGAAAAGATAAAGTAATTATGCCTATATCAGGCAAAGGGATACCAAAAAGAATAGAAAAGATTAGACAAGAAAAGAAAACTTTTGACTTAGAACAAGTAGACTTGACAGCACTCTTTAAGAAAAAGAAGAAAGAAAAGAAAGAACAAAAAGAAAAAAAAGAGAAAAAAGAAAAGAAAGAAAAATAAAAATTACATAAATCTTACAAAAAAATAAGATGATAAGTTTAAAAGATTGTAAAATTTTAATAATCAATATAGAAAATTAATAAAACTATGCACCAAATTTATTTTGGTGCATAGTTTTATTTTTAAGAATTTAATATTTTTTATTAAAGTGAACAAATTAATTATATGAAAAAATTTTTTCTTTTTATCTTTTTTTCAATTTTTTTTATTTGTTTTTTTATTATAAATAATTTTAACAATTTTCTTTGTTTAGCAAAAAATGAAGAAAGTAAAAATATTAGAATGATACCAATAATTATGTATCATTCGATTTTAAAGTCTAAAAAAAGTAATTACATAATTTCCCCTAGCACATTTGAAAGCGATATAAAGTATTTAGAAAAATTAGGATATGAAGCAATCTTTATTAGTGATATAATTGCATATTGCTGTGGAGTTTGTGAATTGCCTGAAAAATGCGTTGTTTTATCTTTTGATGATGGGCATTATAACAATTATTTTTACGCTTACCCTATAATAAAAAAACATAATTTCAAAGCCAACTTAAATGTTATTGGTTCTTATAGTGATTTATCTATAAATAATAAAGATACTGATAATCCAAATTATTCGTATGTTACTTGGAAAGAAATAAAAATATTGCACGACTCAGGTTATTTTGAAATAGGTAATCATACTTATAATATGCATTCCCATAAGTCAAGGTGGGGAATAGAGAAGTTGTATAATGAAAGTTACGATGAATATAAAAATAATTTAACAAGAGATGTAATGAAGTTAGAACAAAAATTATTTGAAAATTGTGGATTTAGGACACAAGTGTTTGCCTATCCATTTGGCAGATATAGTGCTGATAGTGAACAAATTTTAAAAGGACTTGGCTTTAAGGCTTTTCTAACTTGCTGTGAGGGGATAAATAAAGTAGAAAAAGGAAATTGCACCGTTTTATCTTCACTAAAAAGAATAAATAGAACGGGACTACTTTCTACAAGTGAGTTTTTTAAGAAAAATAAAATTTGTTAAAGTAATTAATCTTTAATTAAAACCTATTTATAAAAAAATAAAAAGCGTTTTTATAAGATTGATTATTTTTATAGAATAGCATAAAAATCTGCATAGCCATTTTATTAATTTTGTTTAAGGATAATTAAATTTTATGAAGTAAAACAAAAGGGGATTTATTAATTTTATAAACCCTTTTCATTTTTTAATTAAAATGATTTTTACAAATTTATTTTTTAAATAAAAACAAATATATTCTCTAATTTTTTAATTTTATTATGATAATAAATTAATATTTTGTCTTAATTTGTTTTAATTTTTATCTTATAAATTTTAACAGATGAAGATTTTGTTGATGTTGGTAATATTTATGAAGTTTTAAGTTTAAAAATATGTTAAAATTTTTATCAAACATTTGTAGTTTTACATATAAGGGCATATTTTTTTGTAAAAATGGGTATTGAAAGATAAAAAACTTTATGATAAAATATTATCACACAAGAAAGTTTGGAGAAAAGAATATGATTAAGCAAAAAATTGCAGATTATAATAACGGGGCAACTCTTATATATGAAAAAGACAATAGTTTTGATGGATACACATTCGTAATTGGTTTTCGCTCTGGTTCGCAACTTGATAATGAACAAGACGCAAGTGGTATTGATGATATGTTACCAAAAAAGGTCGCAAAAAAAGACGATAAGGCTGGGCTCGCTCACTTGTTAGAACATTTATTTTTCAGGGAAATTAGTGAGGATGATAGTAAAAAAACTGCAATTAACAGGTTAAATAACTATTGTTTAGATATAAATGCGTTTACAACAATGGATAGTGTATGTGCTGCTTTTTCAAGCACGGAAGAAAATATTGTTCCAGCAATTAAAAGCATTATGAGAATTTTAGTTAACAAGAAGTTTACACAAGAGCAAATAAATAAAGAAATTGAAGTTATAAGGCACGAGATTGACATATATAATAAAAAAATAACTAGGCATGATAAGCGTTTGTTTACAATGTATTTGAAAAAACTTTTAAATATTCATGCGAATGAAAATTTATATGATTCTCAACTTGTAGGCTCAGTTGAAACTTTAAAAAACATAACCCCAAATGATTTAAAACAATATGTCGAAAAATATTTTAATTTAGATAACTTAATGATTTCGGTTGTAACAAATAAACCTTTTAAAGATGTTAATACTTTGTGCGAAAAATATATCTTCCCAAAATTATCTTCTGCACGCGATGAAAGTTTTGTCGTTGATTACACTCTCCCACAAGCATATAACTCTCAAAATGTTCTTATTGGAGCCCCTTCTAAATCAAGTAATGTTGAGTTAAATTTGATATTGAGAGAAAGATTTTCACTTGCTGTTGACCCAGAAAAAGAGATCGCTTATGACATAATTGAAGAAAGAATGATGAACGGTTTATCGGGGATACTTTACAAACAATTAAGGACAGACTCGCAACTAGTCTACCAGTATGGCTTGCATAATATTGACCTTGAAACAACTAAGTTAAAAAACTTTGAATTAATTACAAATGGTGCGAAATTAAATAAAACAATAAGAACGGTTTGTAGTTTGATAAAAAAGATTGGAACCCAAGGAATTCCAAAAGAGTCTTTTGAAAAGGCAAAAAAAGAACTTTGCGTATTAAAACAAAGTATTAAAACAAGTGACTCGGCAAGTGCTTGGGATAATTATTCAAAGTTGTTAAGTGGGGAACAATTGATTGATGAAGATAAAGTATGGGATTATATTAGAAATATGAAATTTGAAGACATTAATAGCCACTTAACTAATATTTATAGCAAAGGGAATATTTCTATGCTAGTTGGTGGAGATTTTGATACAAGAAAGATACCTAACTTAATTGAACTTGAAGAATTGATAGGAAATAAAGCACATAGTAATTTGAAGCCATCGTTAAATTTTTCTATCAGTCAAACGGTAGATTGTGTTAATAACGATAGAACATTAATAGATGACTTTATTATGCAATGTGGGTTAGCAGATATTCCACAACAAGATGAGAAAACAAAGCCAGTGACCTTGAAGAAGCAAGTAAATAAGACTAAACAAGATAGTAAAAAAGAGAATTTGTTAAAACAAAGCAGTCAGGTTGAAAAATCTAACAAAGCCCAACAAGAAAAAAAGAAAGACGCTAATAACGAAAGTCAAAAAGAATTGACTAAAATAAATGAACAGAAAAAAACAGATGATGAGATTTTGTCCGATAAAGGTTTTTTAAAACAAAAGGCAAAAGAAGAGAATATAAAATCAAAAATTGCCGAAAATTTATTAAATGAAGAAACTTCTTTTGAAAGGTAGGGGAAATAATATGTTAGAAATAAATAATAATTTTAATGTAGATAAAATCAAAATTCCTATGGTAATTAGAAAAAAAGTTAAAAATAATCAAAGCACATATTGGGGATTTATACCGGGATTGACAAATAAAGATATAGTTAGTATTAATTTTGAAATATGCAAAAATAGTTTACTAGATACAACAAAGAAGTTTGCAAGAAAATTAGCAAGTGGAGAATTGCAATTCCCATTCTTTCCTAGCAAACAAGAATTAAAAGAAGACTTTAAGGACATTTTTTATCTAGCATATTTGAAAATATAGATTATCATTATGAAAATTTTAGTTTATCAAATTTATTAAGTAAAATAAAAAAAGATTATGTGTTTTTTACATAATCTTTTTTTACGATAAAAATCTTACATATTTTATTTTATAATTTTTTTTATTTTAAAATTTGAATTTGACTATCCTTTAACTTTTTTGTTGTAAAAAATACTCTATTGTTTTTAAATTAAATAAATTTATTATATTATTTTAAATTTATAATAACACTAAAATATATAAGTTAATTTTATAGATTTTAGATATTTAGTAGTTTATATCTAATTTCTAATTTAATTTAAATTATTCAAATAATTATTTTTTTATTATTTTATGTTACTAAAATATTTAATAAATTTGTGACTTACAATAATTCTTCCCTTACAATATCTGTCGGTCTTTCAATCTCTTACTAAACCGACGGCAAACGATAAATTTTTAGATACACTAAGGAATAAAACTTGTAATAACAATTAAATATTGCTATAAGTAAGGGAAAGGCGAAACCCGATAGCAACACTAGTCGTTGTGAGGGTACTATCCACACTGTAAAGGAAAGGCCCAGCAATACTACTGTAGCCAACACCACCGCCACGAAGAAGACCAAACGAATGAAACTATTGCTAGCACAAATTAGTTTTATCCCCAAATTAGCAAGATTATAAGGGAAAGGCGAAACCCGATATTAGAACTCGTATTAGTAATGTTGTTATTCACATTGTAATTGAAAGGCCCAGCACTAGATGTGTTACCCGCATTACCGCCACGAAGAAGACCACTAAAACCGAGAAACTAGCACAAGAATTATCCCCAAATTATTAAAAGCAAGGGAAAGGCGAAACCCGAAATTAGAATTCGCATTACCAATAGTATTGTCTACACGGAAGTAGAAAGGCCCAGCATTAGTGCTATTACTTACATTACCGCCACGAAGAAGACCAAATACTAAAAGTAAAAAGTTACCGCACGCACAAGAATTATCCCCATACAAGTAAGGGAAAGGCGAAACCCGATATTAACATTAGTCGTTGTGAGGGTATTATTCACATTGTAATTGAAAGGCCCAGCATTACTACTGTTGTTAACATTACCGCCACGAAGAAGACCAAACGAGAAAACAGGCACGCACGCACAAGAATTATCCCCAAATTAATTAGCACTTGCTAGTGGAAGTTGAATAGAAGAATTTAGAATTTGAGATTTAGCAAATAAACTTATTTTCTTTCTACACCAGCCAATATTAAAATAAGGCTTAACATAAAATTTGTAAATTTTATTGCCACTAGCAACCTTTATTCTTGCCATATAACTGACAATTGCTTGCGCATCTAAAATAGAAAGCCTTGGCTTTTTGTAAGCCTTTTTAATTCTTCTTTTAGCACGCAAAAAAGTTTTTCTACGCAATGACATAAATGTTCTGTAAAACTTGTAACCTAAAAAGTCAATAGGTCGACCAGACTTGTCTTCGCCGACTTTAAATAATTTCCAATTTTGTTTCAAGTTTAACTTTTGCTTTTTTAAATAATCTTCCATTAAACTTTCATTTAACAGCAAAGTCCTTTTATTAGAAGAGAGAAAAACCATATCGTCCATATACCTAATGTAGTAAGGTATGTGAAGTTGCTCTTTTACATAATGGTCAAATTCTTGTAAATAAAAGTTTGCAAACCACTGACTTGTTACATTGCCGATAGGTAGACCGCTATCAACCGAACGAACAATTTTTTCAATTAGGGCAATAGTTTTGTTGCATTTTATAACCTTTCTAAACTTATCAAGTAAAATATCTTGGTCAACACTAGGATAAAATTTTTTAATATCAACTTGTAGACAATATTTCGTATACTTTCTATCCCTTTCTAGCCACTTTTTCATATACCTAATGCCATAACTACCGCCACGACCATCAATAGAAGCACAACTAAATGCGTATATTCCACGAAAAAAAATCGGTTTTAAGACTAATATTAATGCCCACTGGATAATCTGGTCAGGGAAAAACCGCGGAATAAAAATCTCTCTTACTTTTGCCGTCCCTTTGTCGATAAGAGTTTTCTTTGCATACTTAACAGGGTGATAACTCTCGTCTTTTAAAATTCTCTCTAAAATGTCTAATTTACTGTCCTTGTCTTTTAAAACTCGTTGAACATCACGCCTTTTCTTTTTTCCACGAGAAGCCATTTTTAGTGCTAATTCGAGTAATGCCCTGTCGCAAATTTTTTCATACAAGAAGCCAACTCTCCGCATAAAAAAAGTCCTTTTGTAAAATTATGAGTTTTTAGAAAAAGTATTTAAAAAGCATTTTTGTTATTGATTATTTTCAATAACAATTTGATTATACATAAAAAAAGAAAATTTTGCTACTAAAAAATTGAAGTTTTTAAAAAAAATTCACTAAAATGGATATAAATTAGTAAAATTTATAGAAAAATTTTGCCAAAATGGATAAAAATATTGAAATTTTTAAATTTTTTATAAAAAAGAAGTTATAATTTTGTATTTTTATTAAAAATCTATTTGTATAATTTTTCTTGTAGTTACAATTTTATTTAATATGATTTAAAGGTTAGTGTATTTTTGTAAAACAAACTATAATATAAGTTACAATGAGATTGACAATAAATTAAAATGAAGTTGACTAATTACTCTAAAAAAATAAAAGGACGATAAAAAATAAAAGGGCGATTTTGTGCGGTAAAAATTTTAGAATAAAATTTTTACAATGAAGTCCTTGGACTTCATACAAAAGTGAAACTTTTGGCACAAAATCGCCCTGATAGTAGACATAACCAATTTTTTACAAGATATAGATTTTTTCTAATAGGTCGTTAAAACAAAAATTTGATAGGCTATTAAAATAAAAACAATAGGTCGTTAAAACAAAAATAATAGTAATTGAAATAAATAATTTTCATAGGTTATTAGAATAAAAGTTCTAGTAGTTATTTAATTGTTTAGTTCATAATTATTTAATCATTTAGTTATTATTTATTTAATTATTGATTATTTATTTAATTATTAATCATCTAATTAATTAGTTATTAGCCATTTAGTTATTAATATTTAGTTTATTTTGGGGGTAAAAAATATCGCGAGGCGCTTACGCGCCTAGGGCACTCACTGCGTTTCGTGTTATCGTGGCGGGGTCGCCACTACACTCAACTTGTGAGTGCGTGAGTAGGGGGAAGGTTTTCCCCCTTAAACCCCTATCAGACGCCCAGGGAAAGGCGAAACCCGATATCAGAACTCGTACCAGTAATGTTGCTATTCACATGGTAAAGGAAAGGCCCAGCACTAGATGAGTAACCCGCACTACCGCCACGAAGAAGACCAAACGAATAGGTCGTTGCGTAAAGAGATAGATTAGTGTTTACATAATAATAATCACTTAGTCCGCCACCTGCTGAACTTGAAGCAGTTTGAACACCTATTAAACTTTGCAAACCGTTACCACCTGTGATTTTACTTGTCCCTAAGTAGTTATATGTTCCAGCAGTAGTTGGTAAGTTATAAGACATTTGAGTATAATTATAAGGAGAAGTTACTAATGTTTCATAAGAACTCTTGGAAGAAGAAGTATACCAATTTTTTGTTGTATAATTATAATCTTCAAAAGAAGTGTAGAGTTGAATTGTATAAGTGCTTGGAGAAACTTCCATTCCATTAACAACATTGCCAAACACCCAAGTCCAAACATTGCCCCACGCATTGCACTGACCTAGACAAAATACCGAAGTGTATCTGTCGCTACCAACATAACCGTCAAGCAATACTCTCTTTGAGCCTGTGTTATAGACTAAAAATTGATTTGCATAAAGACCTTTTTTAGATATGGAGTTATTAGAACGGTTATCTGTATAACTTGTATATTGATAGCCATAGGACATTTTTGCTTGGTTCATATAACTATCATTTGAGTTATAACAACCTATGACGGCGCCACCTTTTTCTGCTTCGTAATAAACCCTTGAAGAATTTGTAACTTCGCCTGCTTCGTTTTTGTCAACTGTTAGGAAAGTTTTACCGCTTAAAGTTGTTATTGTTACGCCGTTGTTGCTATTTATATATAGCGAATATGTATAGGTGTTACCATAACCAACTTGTGATTGAGCATTGTTATTTGCATATTTTACTAGGTATAACCAATTATAGATAAATGCAACATAATTTTCGCCTTGGGCTAGGGTAGCATTTGGAAGATATCCGCTGGCGCTTGTCATGCCTGCACTTTCCCACGCCTTTGTTAAGTTGCTTGCCCAAAGTAGCATATTTGCTTGGGTTGTAGAAGTCGTTGCACTTAGTCCGCTATTATTTTCGTATAGGTAGTAGGTCAACAAATGATTTACAGAACCGTTTGTGATTGGGGTGTAGTCATATACATAACTCCTTGGTATTATTCCGTTTGAGTTATAAGAAACTTCATAGGCAACAGAACCGTTTGCGTCCTTTGCGACTGTTCCATCTTCATTATATTTTGGACTAAACATTGTGCTTTCAAAAGTTGCTGTGTAGAAGTTGTCTATTTTAACAGAGCCCGCAAAATATTTATCACTCACACTTATGTATTGATAATCGCCCACTACCCATCTTCTTATATAAAATGTTGGGTAGTATGTATAAACATCTACCGTAAATGTTTCTGAGGCTGTAAGTTGTCTTCCGCTTGCTAACCTTGTCCCAGATGGGAGTGTTACTCTGCCACCATACCATTCAAAGTTATAGTTTAGGTCAGAAAATTTGCCTATTGGCTCTCCCGTTGCTATGTCTATGTTAACAAGGTCTATGTCTTTATAAACTACTGTATTTATGTAATCGTCGCTTACGCTTGTGACTACATTGTTTGTCCCTGCATTTGTCAACTGTTGGGCTAGGCTAGATAAAGAACTGTTTTCTATTTTTGTGGCACTTGCGTTAAGTGTGCTATTGTATCCGTATTTTGTCCAAGCCGACCTTGAACTATTTAACTGTTGGTATACTGTTAAAACATTGTCCGCTTCATAATCTATATCTGGTGCAAAATTTACACTTAATGTTAAGTCGTTACTAACTAACTCTTGTTTACTATCTTGCAACTGTATTGTGTAAACTTGCAAATATACATCATTTACATCTAGTGAAGAATTATCTAAAAACTCCTCGCCTTTATTTAGGTTGTCCGCTATTTTGTTTAGGTAGGACATTGAGTTTGACGAAGTTTTGATTTTGTATGGGTCTATGCTCGCTGGGGAACTTGTGTCGAATGTATATTTTTTTGTTTCAACTATTTCATAACTACTTGTCTGACTATTTGAAAATAGTGAGGTCGTAGGTATTATGTATCTATCTCCTATATTTTTTACAAAAACATATAAGGTTAATTCTTTCTCGCTAGTTAAATATGGAGTCAATCTCGTGCTTATTCTTGTAAATTCATTATCCTGTCCTAATATTGATATTACTTCTCCTGTTTGTTCATTTTCTTCAATTTTTGTATTCTCATTTGTTTTATCAAAGTTTAGGGACAGTCCTATGTCGTTGTCGTCCATTGTGTATCCACCCCAGATGCTTGCTCCTATACTTTGCGAATAACTGCTTTCATTTGCTTTTCTGCTCTCGTTTATTATGCTATATATAAGTTCAAAAACAACAAATGCAATAAAACACATACAAATGAATATATTTAACATTGTATTATCTTTTTTCTTTACAAGTATATTGTTATTCATTAATTTTCCCCTTTTGCTTTTGTTTTTATATTATATATTATCTTCTTTCTAGCAATTAATATTATACTAACACAATAATTTTAAAAAGGCAAAAATTTTAGCGGGGTTTTTAGGTATTAAATTTCTGTCGGTGGGGCGGGAGAATAGGGGAACTATGTGCACCTAGAAATCGCGGAGAGATTTCTAGGGGGCGGAGTTTTTAAAAACTCCGCCTACAAAAGTTTCACTTTTGGCACATAGTTCCGTATTTTATCAACTTTTTGTAAAATTCAGAATTTGGGACTTTCTATTTTATTAATTGAAAAGTCCTATTTTATTAAATTAATTTAAAATGAATAAATTGTTTGATAATTTGCTATCTATGTTGTAAAATATATTTGTATGAATTTGTTAGATGGAAAAAGTTTGGCTCTTTTACTTAAAAATCAAGTTAGAGAAAATATTGCAAATTGTTTTGCTAATTTTAAGCCTTTATTAGAATGTATTATTGTTGAAGGTAATCCTGCTAGCGAAACTTATGTAAAGTCTAAGCAGAAAGCGTGTGATTATTGTGGTTTTTCTTCTCATATTACTAGGCTAAGTAGTGATGTTTCTCAATTTGAACTTGAAAATGTTATTGAAAGACTGAATAATGACAGTTCTGTTTCTGCCATTCTTTTGCAGTTGCCACTACCTAATCATTTGGACGCCACTCGTGCTTTAAATAAAATTTCGCCTAAAAAAGATGTTGACTGTTTGACTAATTTCAATTTGGGTAGGTTGTTTTCGGGCAATTCTTCCTTTGCTCCTTGCACTGCTAGCGGTATTATTAAACTACTTGATTTTAACAACATTTCTATTCAAGGTAAGCATGTCGTTGTGGTCGGTAGAAGTTTATTAGTTGGCAAGAGCGTCGCTTGTTTATTTGAGCAAAGGAACGCGACAGTTACTCTTTGTCATAGTAAGACTAGTAATTTATCTAGTTTAACTCGTCAGGCTGATATTTTGGTCGTTGCTATTGGCAAGCCTAAATTTATTACAAAAGATTTTGTCAAGCCTAATGCAGTTGTTGTCGATGTTGGTATTAATAGAATTGATGGCAAATTGTGCGGTGATGTCGATTTTGACAATGTTAAGGATATTTGTTCCTTTATTAGTCCTGTCCCAGGCGGTGTTGGACCTTTGACGGTCGCTTGTCTTATGGAAAATACTTTTAAACTTGCTCTTAATAAATTTAGTTTTTAAGTGATTTTAGTTTTTATCTATTTTTTGGAGGTGTTTTATGAATTATAAAGAACTCAAAAATACTGACTTTGAAGTTTACAAACTTATTAAAAAAGAAGAAAAACGACAAAAACAACATATCGAATTAATTGCTAGTGAAAATTTTGTCAGTTTAGCCGTTAGAGAGTCCGTTTCTAGTGTTCTTACAAATAAATATGCCGAGGGTTATCCACAAAAAAGATACTATTGTGGGTGCGAAAATGTTGACGAGATTGAGTCCCTCGCTATTGAAAGAGCAAAAAAACTATTTAATGCCGAACACGCTAATGTCCAACCTCACTCGGGCGCTAATGCAAATTTCGCAGTTTTTTCCGCTTTGTTGAAGCCGGGGGACACTGTTCTTGGTATGTCCTTGCCAGCAGGCGGACATTTGACTCACGGCACAAAGGTTAATGTTTCGGGGAAAATGTTTAACTCCATTTCTTACGGACTTGATAGCAATACAGAACTTATCGACTATGACCAAGTTGAACAACTTGCAAAAGAGTTTAAGCCTAAACTAATTGTCGCAGGGGCTAGTGCTTATCCTCGTATTATTGATTTTAAAAGGTTTAGACAAATCGCAGATAGCGTTGGCGCTTATCTTATGGTAGATATGGCTCATATTGCAGGACTCGTCGCTGCGGGACTTCATCCTAATCCTTGTGAAGTTGCTGATGTCGTTACCACAACTACTCATAAAACTCTAAGGGGTCCACGCGGGGGTATGATTTTATGCAAAAATGAACTTGCTAAAAAAATTGATAGCGCAGTTTTCCCGGGGACTCAGGGTGGTCCGCTTGAACACATTATAGCAGGTAAGGCCGTAATGCTTAAAGAGGCTTTCTCGCCAGAGTTTAAACAATATCAATCTCAGGTTTTGAAAAACTGCAAGGCTCTTAGCGATCAACTTAAAAAGTATGGGTTTAGACTCGTTTCGGGGGGAAGTGATAACCATCTTATTTTAGTAGATTTGACTCCTTTTAATGAAACGGGTAAACATATTTCAGATTTGCTACATATGGCTAACATTACTACTAATAAAAATTCTATCCCTAACGAAAAATTAAGCCCTACTATCACTAGCGGTCTTAGACTTGGAACTCCTGCCGTTACAACTCTTGGAATGAAAGAAAATGAAATGGTCGAAATCGCTGGTATGATTTATAAAATTGTTACTCAAAAAGAAAAAGCCGTTAAAGAAGTAAAAAAACAAGTCATTCAATTAATGAAAAGATTTACTAAATAAATTTTGACTCAATTTGTATTTATGCTAATTACATTGTTAATTTTTTAACTTGTAAAGACTTTTTGTAAAATTTTGAACATTTATATTGGATTTTTTTCGCTCATTGTTGCAGATTTTTTAACTTTAATATTTAACTTTCTTATAAATTTTCTTGCATAGATTTATTCTATGCTTTTTTGTTTAATAAAACCACCAGATAGTCTGGTGGTTTTATTAAACAACAAAAAGCCTTATAAAATAAGCCTTTTTACCATGTTACATTTTTGACTCAAAACTACTTCCTATCTTTTCGAGAAATGGGATACCCATTTTCGATGTTTAGTGATTAAAATCACAGTTTAAAAATAAAAAATAGAAATTAAAAAATATAAAACATAATATAAAAATTTAATTTGAAATAGAAAGAAATTTTAATTTGTTAGGAGGACAAATGAATAATACAAACATCAATATAAACGACTTAATACAAAATGAAGTAAATAGAATTTCTTTGAAATATGGTAAAGATTTTTTAGACTGTGAAGACCTTGTCAAAATCACTGGACTTGGCAGAGATAATGTTCGTTCTCTTATGAGAAGTAAAAACTTTCCAACAACAAAAGTCGGCAAAAGACAAGTTGTAAGCGTGCTCAATTTTGTGACTTGGCTAACTCTCAACAATGCGCAAAGTGAGGTGGATAATGGCTAGAAGTAAAATTATAAAAGACAGCAAGGCATTACCCAAAAACAAAGTTATAACGAAATATCGTAGAGCAAATGGTGAAGGAACAATTTATCAAAGAAAAGATGGCAGATGGACTGGTGCTGTTACGATAGGTTATGATGAGAATGGCAAACAAATAAAAAAGACTGTTTATGGTAGAAATCAAACTGAAGTAGCAAAAAAGTTAAGCGATATTTCTGGGAGATTAAAAAGCAATTCTTATGAAGTAATGGAGAAAAAAACTTTTGGAGAACTTATGTCAGAGTGGCTTTTAGTGTTTAAAAAGAGTGCTGTAACTCCACGAACATTTGAAGGTATTATTCGCAATTATCGTTTGCATATTGAGCCAATAATTGGCAAAATGAAAATTTATGAAATCGACACATTTGTTGTCCAACAAGTTTTCAATAAAATGATTGATGCCGATTATAGTTTAAATGTTGTAAAGAAAAATAAACATTTAATCTCACAATTTTTTGAATATGCAATTGATAACAAGTGGGTTCAAGATAATCCAACAAGAAAAGTTTTAGTAAAGGTAAAGGATAGGAGAGTTTATAGTGGCAAAGAAAGATACAAAGCTTTAACACCAGAATCCAGAAGAATTTTTCTCAAAGCACTAAACGAAGATGAAAGCAATTTTTTAAAGCCTTTATGTTATGTGCTTCTGTTTGCTGGACTAAGAATAGGTGAAGCACTCGCTTTGCAATGGAAGAATGTTAATTTTGAAGAAAAGACTTTAAAAATTGAACGAAGTGTAACGCAAATTCCAAAGTTTGACAGCAATGGGAAAATTCTTTCTAGGGTTACGGTTATTGGAGACACAAAAACGACCTGCAGTGTTAGAGAAGTGCCAATCACAGATATTGTTGTGAATACATTGAAAGAATGGAAAGAAAAACAAACTATTCGAGAAAGAACAAATCAAAATGTTACGGCTGAGCTCACAGCTCCAACATCTTTTATTTTTGCGAAAGACGATGGAAGTGTTAGGTCATACTCTGGTTGCAGAATGATTTTTGATAGATTTATTAGGCGTCATAACTTGAATAAATATAATATTCATTTTCACGGGCTTAGGCACACTTTTTCAAATATGCTTTTTGAAATGAATGAGAACCCAAAAGTAATTCAACAACTGCTTGGGCATAGAGACGTAAAAACTACAATCACGGTGTATAACTCAGTTGATAGTGAATATATACGAAACACTACCGAGAAACTTAACGAAAAGATTAAAGAAGTGCAAATGTATTTGGACGACCAAAAAAGAAAGGAAGACATAGAAAGCCGAAAAGAAGATTTGATTTCAAGAATGACCGATGAAGAGTATGACGATTTGCTTATGCAATTACTTGAAGAACGAAAAGAGAGAAAACGCAAGAAAGAAGAAGATATGGAGATGTAAAAAAGTGGCATATAAGTATTGATTTTAAAAAATCTTATGATAAAATCTAATTAGAAGGTTGGAGAAACAAATTTTT
The DNA here is from genome assembly GCA_949296965.1 of uncultured Christensenella sp. Lineage (GTDB taxonomy): Bacteria > Bacillota > Clostridia > Christensenellales > UBA1242 > UBA7862. The sequence continues at coordinate 75,451 of CASFQL010000023.1, forward strand.
CTTCAACCTTTTGCAGTTTTACAAGAAAAAACTTAGCAAAAAAGAAAGCAAAATAAATATGGAGGTGTTATAATGGGTTCAGGGGGAGTTCCCAATAGAACAATAGAACGAGTAGATGGCAGACGTGGTGACTTGCCAACAAGTGGAGCGAAACCAAATTCAAGATATGATTTGTATGTGAACGGAGAAAAAGTGCAAAGCAGATGGTTTGATTCAAATGGAAGAGTTACAAGAAATAGAGATTATAACCATCAAAATGCACACAATAATCATGAGTTTCCACATGATCATAATTGGAGTTGGGAGAAAGGATATCCAGAGAGAAATCCTGAGAATTTAGATCCAAATTATAATCTTTATTTTTAAAAGGAGAAGAAATGACAAAACAGTTAAGTGATTATGAAATAGAAAAACAAAAGAAAAAGCAAGAACTTGTTAGAAATGAATTTTTATACCAAAATAAATCAGCTGGGAAATATGAATTTCCTATAATTAAAAAGCAAAATATTAATATTGATAAAATTGAATTTTTAAGTTATGTAAATGCTAAAAAAAATGATGATGACAATAGAAATAAAACAATTCATTTCTTTACTTATGATTGGAAATTTGAGAAAGTTTACGAAAATGCGGAAGAAGAATTAGAAAAGTTGAGTCAATATTTTTGTTTACTTAGCCCAGACTTTAGCATATTTACAAATATGCCACTTGCTCTTCAAATTGAAAGTGTTTTTAAAAATAGATGGTGTGGTGCTTACTGGCAGTCAAAAGGACTAAAAGTTATTCCAACAGTATCTTGGGGAGATGAAAGAAGTTTTGATTTTTGTTTTGATGGAATTGAAGAAGGTTCAATTGTTGCTGTATGCACTTATTATAGAGAAAATTGCGAAGAAGAGTTTATTCTAGGTTATAATGAAATGCTAAAACGAATCAAACCAAGTATGGTTTTATGCTATGATGAGCCTTTTAAATCAATGAAAGGGAATATAAAAGAATTTTTGCCAACAACTTATGAATGGACAAAAGATTTAAATTGGAAAGATTTGGTTCAATTTAAATGGAAAAAATTAAACAGAAATGTTTCGGGATTAAATGAAAATAACTTTAAGTATTTCAAGTATGATGATCCTTATGTAAAAGACCAATTAGTTAAATGTTCAATATGTGGTCATGTTGCAATGCAAGATCAATATGGTAATGGCGAATGTAAAAATTGCGGTTGGAAATTTAGTAAAAATGAGGAAGAATTAGAAAAGAAAGTAGGGATAAGTTATCCTATGCTTGTTACTCCAACAACTGCAAGAAAACAATATAAAAAAGGATTGCCATTTAAAGCAACATTTGATGAATTTGTTAATGGTTTATATTTTTATAGTGAAATGCTTTTTGAATATAATAATGAAGTGTATGAAGTGTTTTTAAGAGCCAATAAAAATTCTAAAAGTAATGAAGATTGTGATATTGTATTTTGTTCTAAAGATTTTCAGCAAGAATATAAAACAAGAGAAGAATTTGAGAATAATGCAAACATAAACGGCAAACTATTAAAAGAAATATGGAATGAAGTATCATTTGCTGGTTTTATGTTTTGTGAATAAATGAATTGACACCTACTGACACCTACGGGAGCAGTTTTAGGCAGTTTTTGAGAGTTTTAGACCGAAAGTTGAGATTTTCAATTTTCGGTCTTTTTTTTATACAAAAAGTTAACACCTACAACAGTTAAAATTAACACCTATTGCATTTTTTGAAAAGGATAGTGCTCTCTAAAATTGAAAAGAAAAAATCGCTTAATCCCTTTATTTATAAGGTTTTTAGCGATTTTTGTTTATGGAGCTGATGACGGGGCTCGAACCCGTGATCTCCACCTTACCAAGGTCGGGTTCTAGTAAAATAAAGTGTGTGCTCTATACATTAAAACATTAGGAAAATAAAGGGGTTTAGCGATATAAAAAAATATTTGCTGTCTTTTGATAATTTAAAATGACAGCAATTGACAGCAAATGTGATGTTTTTACTAAACTTGATTGCTCTTGAACTGCCTAAAACGATATGAAACTTTTCTCGTCTATAATAAATAAAAAACAATCTTTTAGTTGTATTAGTTATGTAAAATTAGGAATTTACTGTATAATTATGTACAATAAAGGAGAAAAGTTATGACTGAATGGGAATCTGCAAAGCACTTTATTTATGCGAAAAAAGATATTGATAGTATGATGTACATTGATGAAAATTTATTTAAAATTCCAATGCCGTTAAGGAAAGAATATGTTGACAGGATTAGAGACCACTTTTACATAAATTGTTGTGTTGTAGTTGATGCTTTTTTGGATAAAAATAAAATAGAAAATTCTAAAGAACATAAATATAGAACAGAATGGAAAGAACATAGAGAGCACATTAAACAGATTTATTACGAAAGAGATAAAAATTCAGCTCATATAGATGAAGACTATAGAAGCACTTATTATCAATCTTTTAAACAATTAATCAACGAAATGAAAAGACAATTAAACTCTGTATATGTTGAATGCAGGAACAGTTTGCCAGATGAAATTACTATTGATTATTTCCCCCATGATAAGGTATTGTTTAGACTTATTAATAAAGTGGATAGTGTATATGAAGATGAGATAAATAAAACAAAATATGTTGACCACAAAGAAGGATACGCAACTGGTAATTTGATGAAGCCAAGGCAAGTCGTTTATGATATAAAGGAACTTAGGGGTTTATCTGAAGATAAGAAAAAGGAACTTGCAGTTTTGGTTGAAGCTGGATTAAATTTTTATGAAGCACAACAAAACTTACAAGATTTTTATATTTTGGTAAACGAAATTCATCAATTACATTTATGGACATTTAATGTCCCTAATAGAATTAATGTATATAAAAAATTGAAAGAAACAGGAATTATTGACCAATTTGATAGACCAAAGAAAATTTGTTTATTAACTCAAAAAGCAATTAATAATGCTTACAACATGGCAAATTATATTTGGGGATATGGTATTTGGGATAAAAAATAAAATTTTTAATATTAAGCGATGCAAATTTGTTAAATTTATGGTATAATGCACTTATATCATATTAAAGGGAAATATTTATGAAAATTTTGAGTTTATTTAGTGGTTGTGGCGGATTAGATTTAGGGTTTGAAAAGGCAGGATTTGAAATACCAGTAGCAAATGAGTTTGACCCAACAATTTGGGAAACATTTAAGGTCAATCATCCAAAGACACAACTATTAGAGTGTGATATAAAAAATATAAAAGAAGAAGATTTACCAAAAGATATAGATGGCATTATTGGTGGACCACCTTGCCAATCTTGGTCTGAAGCAGGAGCAATGAGAGGAATAAATGATAGTCGTGGTCAATTATTTTTTGAATATATACGATTACTAAAAATTTTAAAACCAAAATTCTTTTTAGCTGAAAATGTAAGTGGAATGCTATCAAAAAAACATAAAGAAGCAGTTGATAACTTTATTAAACTTTTTAAAGATTGTGGCTATGATGTGTCTTTGACATTGGTAAATGCAAAAGATTATGGCGTTGCAGAAGAAAGGAAAAGAGTCTTTTATATTGGATTTAGGAACGACCTAAAGATTGACTTTAAATTTCCAGAAGGTTCAACAAAAGATGATAATAAGAAAATTACATTACGTGAAATATTATGGGATTTAAAAGACTCAGCTGTTCCAGCTGAAGATAAAAACTATCATAATCCAAAAGCAGTAAATAATAATGAATATTTTGTTGGTGCATATTCCCCTATGTTTATGAGCAGAAATAGAGTGAAATCATGGAATGAACAAGCATTTACTGTACAAGCTTCTGGAAGACAGTGTCAAATTCATCCACAAGCTCCTAAAATGATTAAAGTTGGGTTGAATAGATGTGAGTTTGAAAGTGGTAAAGAATATCTTTATAGAAGAATGTCTATTAGAGAAGTCGCAAGAATTCAAGGTTTTCCTGATAACTTTAAATTTATTTACAATAAAGTTGATAACGCTTACAAAATGATTGGTAATGCTGTCCCTGTTAATTTGGCATATGAAATTGCGTTAGCGATTAAAAAAGTTTTAGAAGATAAGGAGTAAATTATGAGTATTCAAAGCAATAATCAAGGTAGAGCTTACGAGTATATCTGCATAAACACTTTAAACAACGAAATAAATAAATATCGTAAATCTGAGATAATAAAAAATTCAGCTTTGATGGCTGATGAGCATGCTTGGAATTTGATAAATAGTGAGTTAAAAACATTATTGATTGAAAGTGCAAATGCTGTTGTATCTACAATTTTTGAAATGGAACCAATGATTTTAGAAAATGACAATGATTTATTAACATTAAAAATACAAACCGATAGTGAAGGCAAAGAAGGAGATGTTAGAGACATTGTTATATCCCGTACGAATATTGAATGGCAAATAGGTCTAAGTATAAAACATAATCATTTTGCCGTAAAACATAGCAGATTAGCAAAGAATTTGGACTTTGGAAAAAAGTGGTTTAATGTTCCTTGCTCACCAACATATTGGAATGAAGTTAAACCTATTTTTACAATGCTTGAAAATTTAAAACAGCAAAAAACCAAATGGAATGAACTTTCATCAAAAGATAAACAAGTTTATGTTCCATTGCTAACAGCTTTTAAAAACGAAATCTTAAATTCTTGTAAAGAAGATAAAACGATTCCAAAGAAAATGGTTGAATACTTATTGGGTGAGTTTGATTTTTATAAAGTGATTAGTATAGATGCAAAGAAGATAACTAGAATACAATCATACAATATGCATGGAACATTAAATCAATCAACTAGAACAATAAAACCTAAAATATTCATTCCTGTTGCAGAATTACCAACAAGAATTGTAAGCTTAGATTTTAAACCTAATAGCACAAACACATTAGAACTTTATATGGATTGTGGATGGCAGTTTAGTTTTAGAATACATAACGCAGAAACAATGGTAGTTCCAAGCTTAAAATTTGATGTCCAAATTGTTGGAATGCCAGCAACCATTATAACTATCGATTGTTTGTGGAAATAATTATTTCTTGTAATAATTCTATATAAACAATTTAAAATTATAAAGGTAATATTATGAGTGAAAAAGAAATAAAGGAAGAAAGCAAAGACAGAAAAATAAGACGACACGAAGTTAGTTTTTCACAGATTGAACAGAAAACTGGTCAAGATATAGAAAATGTTATCGCAAATCATGGGCACTACTCTGTTTCTGCTGAAGATGAATGGCAGAAGAAAATCAACACTAAAGTTTTATATAGGAATATTTATAAATTGTCACAAGAAGATAGAGAAATTTTGCTTGACTATATGACTGGTGTTAAACAAAAAGATATAGCCGAGAAGCTTGGAATAAGCCCTGCTGCTATCAATGGCAGACTTGATACAATTTTCTTAAATTATCGTACTTATCTTTGCAATGATAAAGAATTTAAAGACACAGAAGAATTTTATAATCTACAACTTGAAACCGAACAAGGATTTAAACAATATATTGAAGAAATAAGAAAAACTGGTCAATTTAAAGTAAATTTGAA
>CASFQL010000024.1 GCA_949296965.1 uncultured Christensenella sp.
AAATTAAAAATTTTTATAAAAAATAATAAAATTTTCTATAAATTTAATAAAAAATATATTGATACAAAATTAATAAAATCATTTAATCTATATTTTCAATATTTGCAATCCTTTAAAGAATTTTTAATATTAGATAGTTTTAAAAATGTAAAGGAGTTAAAATGAAATGGAAAAATAGACTAACAAATTATAACTTTTGGATATCTATTGTCAGCGCAGTTTTACTGATCTTTCAGGCTTTTGATTTTCAATTTGATCTTGCTTATGTTAATGAAATTGCGACAGCTGTTTTAGGGTTGCTTGTCGTTATAGGTATAATAAGCGATCCTACAAAATCAGCTAGTGAAACAACTTTAAATAGTTCGTGCGAAAATAGCGGTGAAGTAGCAACTACTGAAATAAATAATGATGCTAATAATGAACTAGTTTTATCTGAATCTAATACTTTAGAAAATTCAGTAAATGTTTCAAACGAGAATACACATGATGAGTCGATGGACAATAAGAATGAAAATATTATTCCCATTGACTCGGAAAATGAGACTAATACTGACACTGGTAAAAATGATTTCGAAGTTCTTATAGAAAAAATAAAATCGGATTTGTTGGATAAGATTGATGAATTAAGCAAAAATATTATACAAGCAGAATCAATTGAAATAGAATCTGCAAATAATACGGAAGGGAATATAAAAGTTGCAATTGAAAACGACATAAGCGATAATGGTAGTTCTATTGTAGATAATGACGGTATTATCCAAAATGAAGATGTTGCTAGTATTGAAAATAAAGTTGATAATATAACAACTGAAAATGTAACTAATAAAGTTGAAGTTCAGACTTATCACAATATAGCAAATTAAAAAGTGCTAGCGTTTTGCTAGCATTTTTTTATATCCAGAATGAATATTTCTTTATCTTTAATTATAAAATTGATATTTAGATTTACAACATTATATAAATCTTTAAAATTTAAATTTAATTTTATTTTTATCAATAAATATTAAAATAACAGGTTGGCTGGGGTAGGTAGATTCGAACTACCGAATGCTGGATTCAGAGACCAGTGCCTTACCGCTTGGCGATACCCCATTGATTAATATGTTTATTATATCACATCGTTTAAATTTTGCAACAAAAATAATGATAATATTTGCAAAAATATTATATCACTTGACTTAGACCATTATTTTTCGTACAATCATATTAAATTGAAAATTTTATAAAATTTTTTGTTTAGGAGATAATATGGGAGAAGATTTTACTATAATCGATAAAAATCTAAAAAAAAATATTTTAGTAAATATAAATAAAGGATACATTTGTCATTTTTTGACAATGATAAATTCGTTGTCGCTAAACAACAAAGAAAGTATGTTTGATGTCTATGTTATGCATAGCAATTTGACTGATGAAGATAAAGCGTTAATTTTATCAAAAGTTAGAGCGAATATCAACCCTATATATATAGAGATGGATAATTCATTGTTTAAAGGGGCGCCAACTGTGAAGCGTTATCCGTATGAAATTTATTATCGAATTTTTGCGCCTGTTATGCTTCCAGAAAGTGTTGATAGGATATTGTATCTTGATAGTGATTTGATTGTACATAATAACATTGACGAATTATACAACATGAATTTTGAAGGTAATTTATTTATTGCGTGCACGCAAATTCGATCATTCATGCAATGGTTTAATCGTATTCGATTAACTGTAGATAAAAATCATTTTTATATCAACACAGGTGTCATGATGATGAATATAAAAGAATTAAGGACACTGATCGACATGAACGAAATTTTTAAATTCATTAGAAGAAATGGTTGGAGAATGTGTTTGTATGATCAAGATGTGATTTTTAAATTTTTTGGCGATAGAGTGCGTCTAATTGATCCAAAGATTTACAATCTTAGTGATAGATATATTACATTTTACAACATGCGCAGGCCAAAACACAGAATTAATCTTGATTGGGTTGAAAATAACAACAAAATTATTCATTATCTTGGTAGAAACAAACCATGGAAAGATGATTATAAAGGTATATTGAAAGACTATTATTTTAAATACAAAGTAGATATTTAGAACTTCTTGTATTAGTAAATAATTATTTGATATTTTCAATTGAAATTACATAAATTATTAGAATAACAAATGAAGCGATTATTAAAATTAATTTTTAATAGATTTACTTTAGTTGCAGTTGCATTGATTCTGCAAATCGCTTTTTCTATTTGTCTTCCTTTCATGCTTAGTTACTTTTACCCCGATATATTTGGAAAGGTGTATAGTTGGGTAGAGATTACAATAAATATTTTTGCATTGATTTTGTTAATATACTTGATCAATTGCAACATGATTGTAGAAGGTAAATTAACATGGGCGATTGTTGTTTTAATATTTCCAATCTTTGGGCTTGTAATATACCTTATTTTTGTTCGCCATAGTCCGCCTGTAAAATATAAAAAATATTACGAAAAAGCGAAAGAAAATATAGTAAAATATCAAGTAAAATACGATTTTGAAGATAAGAAATTAAAGGAAATTTTAGGCAAATATTATGGGCAATTTGAATATTTATACAACATCTCAAATATGAAAACATATTCAAATACTGACACAAAATATTTGAAAACAGGTGAAATATTTTTTGAAGAATTAATAAAAGAGTTAAATGGCGCTGAGAAATATATATTCATGGAGTATTTTATCATTGAACGCGGTGAAATGTGGAATAAAATACTGAATATTTTGTTAGATAAAGTTAAAGAAGGGGTTGAAGTCCGCCTTATTTACGATGATATGGGAACTATACGAAAACTTCCGAGCAATTACACAAAAAAATTAAATAAACAAGGCATAAAATGCGTGCGATTTAATTCGTTTGTACCAATTCTATCTGCTTTCCACAATAATAGGGATCATAGAAAAATTACAGTTGTTGATGGGAAAGTTGGATTTATTAGCGGATTGAATATTGCAGATGAATATGTTAATATTAAACAAAAGTTTGGATATTGGAAAGATACAGGACTTAAACTTAGGGGTGAAGGTGTTCAATCGCTCTTGTTCATGTTCTTACACATTTATGATGGGCAGGCACAATTAGTTGAAAATATTGCAAATTTACTCCCAGATTATGCAAGCATTAAAACAGAGGGAAAAGGGTTAGTTTGCCCGTTTGGAGATGGTCCAAGTTATGCTTACCCCGCCTATATTTCAGAAAATGTGTACCTTAATATGATAAATCAAGCAGAAAGATATGTTTGGATTACGACCCCATATTTGATTATCGACAATAAACTTACTAATGCTCTATGCACTGCTAGTAAACGTGGAGTAGATGTTAGAATTATTACTCCACATATACCAGACAAAAAAATAATATTTGCTATTACGCGATTTAGTTATAAAACTTTGCAGGCTAGTGGTGTAAAAATTTTTGAATTTTCTAAAGGTTTTGTACATTCAAAACAAGTATTGTGTGATGATATGCTTGCTGTTCTTGGTACAATAAATTTTGATTATAGAAGTCTACTGCATCATTATGAATGCGGAGTTTTAATGTACAACACAGATAGTTTAATGGATATGAAAAGAGATTTTGAGCGTATGTTTAGCAATAGCAAAAATATGAAGAATTTCAAACAAAATGCTCTTATTAGAATGATATGCGCTATCTTAAAATTGTTTACGCCAATGCTTTAATATTAATACAATTTTTCATTAATATTATCAAATATTGTTTCGGTTGGATTATTATTTCAATAAATTAACTAAGAAAATAAAAATGGCAGTATTTACAATTGAAACTGCCGTTTTTTAATTTTTAATAATGACGGGGGTATTAAATTTTGACATTTTTTTAATAAATATTCAAAAAGTATTGACAGACATTCGTCTTTTTGCTAAAATATAGAAGTCAATTAGATTGTTCAGATAGTTAGTAATTATAATTTAGATAATAAAATAACTATTCAACTTATTATAAACATTTAGTTAATTTTAAATTATAAAAGTAGGATAAATTGACGACATGGACTCTTAGCTCAGTTGGTAGAGCAACTGACTCTTAATCGAAGGGTCCGAAAAGACATAAAACTATAAATATGGACCAGTAGCTCAGTTGGTAGAGCAATTGACTCTTAATCAATGGGTCCAGGGTTCGAGTCCCTGCTGGTCCACCACTCAAATCCCTTATTTTATAAGGGATTTTCTTATTTTTACATAACTAATTTTTACTTAAAATTGTCTAAAAATTTTGTAAAAAGTGTCTAAAGAATGTCATTTTTGCTTGTAAAATTTTAATATTTCACATTACATAAAAACATCAAATTTTACTTAAAAATTGCCACTGTCTAAAAAATTGTCTAAAAATTTTTGAAAAAATTGAATAAAAAAGACTGAGAATTTGGGGTGCACCCCAAAAGTTGGACAAAAATTTAATTAAATAATTTGATTTTGAGTTCGGTATTTTACCGGACTCATTTTTAATCTTAAGTTTATTCTCTCGTTATTGTAATAATATATATATTCTTTTAATTTGTCAATGAAAGTGTTAACACTTTCTAATTTTTCTCCATAAAACATTTCTATTTTAAGTCTTCCAAAGAAATTTTCCATTACGCTATTATCTAAACAATTTCCTTTTCTTGACATACTTTGTTGTATATTATTCTCTTTTAATATTCTTTGGTATTCTTTCATTTGATATTGCCAGCCTTGGTCTGAATGTAGTATGGGGTGAACATTGGTTGGTAGTTTATGTATCAATCCATTTAGCATTTCTCTTGTTTGATTAAAATTAGGACTGGTTGAAATTGAATAAGAAATTATCTCATTGTTATACATATCTAGAATTGGAGATAGATAAACTTTCTCATCACATACAGCAAATTCTGTTACATCTGTTGTTAACTTTTGAAATGGAGCATTTGCTACAAAATCTCTATTTAAAATATTGGGAGCAATTTTACCAACTTCGCCTTTGTAGGACTTGTATTTGCTTTTTCTTTGTTTACCTTGAATATTTAGATATTTCATTAGTTTTAACACGGTTTTGTGATTGATTTTGTAACCTAAATTTCTTAAATCTATTAGTATTCTACGATAACCATATCTACCTTTATTTTGCTCAAATATCTTTAAAATCTCTTTCTTTTCAATTTCATACTTATCTACATTGCTAAATTGTTTTAAATGATAGTAGAAAGCGCTTCTTGATAACTTCGAAATATCTAAAAGAATATTTAGCGGATAATTTTGCCTTAATTCAGAAACAACTAATGCTTTTTGTTTTTCTTTTGCTCTTCCGCACGAACTAAGGCATCTAATTTTTTTAAGTATTCAATCTCAGCCTTGTAATATTGATTTTCTTCTTTTAGTCGCTGGTTTTCAG
>CASFQL010000025.1 GCA_949296965.1 uncultured Christensenella sp.
AATTAAAATAAATAAAAAATTTAAAATATATGTAAAAATATGTAAAATAAAAAGTGAAATAAAATAAAAAGTTATTAACAATTTATAAAACTTTGTTAATAACTTTTTTTGTTTTGAAATACAAAATAAGTAAAAAATGAAGTTTTTTATTAAAAAATTTATTCGTTTACAGATGTTATTACAATATTGCTAGTTGTGTCTAAAATATTTTTTATATATATTTCACCAACTTTTGCTTTTTTAGGGCAGGGAGAGTCTTTGATAGTTTTTAAACACTTGTCAACTAATTTTTTTGGAATTGGCTTATCTGTTTTTAAACAAATAGTTCCATTTTTATATTTTTTTAGTGTAGTAACAATTCTTTCTGGCTTAGTTACCTCCTTTTTTCCGTATTCTTCTCCACGAGGGCAACCATTTCCCGTAACTGTAACATTTTTTCCAACTTTTTTTATTTCTAGGGTGCAACCAACAGGGCACATTATGCAAGTTAACTCCATATTTTACTCCTTTTATGTTTTAGGTAAAAATTTTTTATTTGTTAATGCTAAGACTATTAAAAATTGACTATCTTAAATTGCTAAAATTATCGAATTTAACTATCTTAAATTGCTAAAATTATTAAAAATTAACTATATAAAAATTATTTTTCATCTTCATTTTTTTGCTCTGATTTTTCAACAAAAATATGCAAAGGCAATGAGTTTAAATCTTTTTTATTTATAATAACCGTTTCCATTTCTGCAGGTAGTAAGATTTTCTTTTTTAATCTTTTTATTTCCTTTCTACCTTGTTTCACAACAATTTGAGCATCTCTAAAAATGCCACTAACTCTAAAATTCAAGTTTAACAGCCCTTCTTTATTGTCAAAAAGGAATGATGGATTTACATATCGCAAGCCAAAGCCATTTTTAATTTCTACTTTATTAGAAAGTTTTAACAAATTGTTTACATACTTTGCACAATTTTCGCCCGCCCTTTCTGCTTCTTTTGAAACATTGTCAACTATGTCGTGCACGTGCAAACTATTTCCGCAAGAGAAAACACCTTCAACACTTGTTTGTAAGTATTCGTCAACAATTGCTCCACCTGTAACAGAATTTTGTTTTATTCCAATACTTTCGCCTAATTCTACCGATGGGACAAGTCCAATACTTAGGACGACAGTATCGCACTTAACAAACTCTTTTTTTGAAAGGTCATAAGAAAAATCTTTATTTACAGGTGCTACATAAATACCCTCTACTCTTTCTTTTCCAACTACTTCGACAACTGTTTTTGATAAATGAAGTGGTATTTTATAATCTTCAAGGCATTGAACAATATTTCTTTTTAGCCCTGATGGGTAAGGCATAATTTCGTATACGCCTATTATGTTTGCACCTTCAAATCTTAGTCTTCTAGCCATAATTAGCCCTATGTCGCCACTTCCAACAATTACTATATTTTTCCCAATCATTTTGCCGTGCAAGTTGACAATTTTTTGAGCGCTTCCTGCACTAATTATTCCTGCCGGTCTATTTGAGCATAGAGAAATTGCCCCAGCAGGTCTTTCTCTACAACCTGTTGCAAAAATGACGGACTTAGCGCAAATATTGAAAAAATTTTCTCTATTGATAACATCTAATATAAAACTATTTTCTTTTTTGCAAATATTTAATACATTTGTTTGTAAAAGGGTTGTTATATTTGATTTTAAAACTTTATCACTAAACCTTTTTGCATATTCTGGTCCAGTTAGTTCTTCTTTAAAGTAGTTAAGTCCAAATCCATTGTGAATACACTGATTTAAGATACCGCCCAAGCGGTCGTCTCTTTCAATAATTACAACTTTTAATTTTTTTTCTGCAACCTTTAATGCACTAGCAAGCCCAGCACTTCCACCGCCAATTATAGCAACATCAAATAAAAGAGTTTTAATTTTGTTCATAAATTCCACCCTCCTTTATATCTCCCACAACTAAACTAGCACTCCCTTTAAACTTAATATGCTCTTCCTTAGTCTTGTAAAAATTTGCCATAATTTTTAGTAGTTTAGGATAGCAAAACGAGCCTTGGCATCTTCCCATTGTAACTCTCAGTCGCCTTTTTACTCCGTCAGTTGTTAGTGGGGAAATAGGACCATTTAAAACTTCTAAAATTTCGCCCTTTGTTACTTTCTCACAAGAGCAAACTATTTCTCCATAGTCTCCGTTTTTCTTAATTAGTTTATTTAGACCTTGTTTTGACATTGACTTAGTGTTTGTATATGGTTTTCTTTTCTTTGCTTTTATTTTTTTAGTCTTTAACCCTTTTTCTTTTAGCATATCTATAACAAACTTACTAATTGCAGGGGCACTTGACAAACCTGGGGAACATATTCCTGCAATCAATATATAGTTTTCATTTTTCTTTCCGTATTCAATTAAAAAATCGTCGTCGTGTTTTACTCTAATACCGGCATACAACTTGATTGTTTTTTTGAAGTTAATGTTGTCTATATTTTGGCTAACTTGACTTTTTATGACATCTAAACTCTCATAAGAAAAAGATGTGTCAAACTCTTTTACAGGAACAGCACTAGGTCCTAGGAAAATATTTTTGCTAACGGTAGGGGCACAAATTATACCTTTACCCATATGAGTAGGAAGTGGGAAAATCGGCCTTGAAACAAGATTTTGTTCACTATTATCAAGCAAAATGTATTCGCCTTTTACAAATTCTAATTCAATTTTGTCTTCTCCTACAAGGCTAGCAATTTCATTTACGCCTTCCGCACAAGCATTAATTATGTATTTTGCGCATATTTTTTCTTTTCCATTTGAAATTATAAAGTTATCATTCTCTTTTTTTATTGAAGTTGCTAGATAATTTAATTTTAGTTTTCCGCCGTTTATAATTCCTTCTTCGCAAAGTGCTATGCAAAATTTATAAGGAGAAATAATTTTTGCGTCTTTTGCATAAAGTCCGTAAGCAATTTTTTTATTTAGATTTGGTTCTAATTTTAAAAGTTCTTCTCTTTTCAAAATTTTTAGATTTTTTACTCCGTTATGAAGACCTCTTTTAAGTAAAGTGTTAAGGGCATTATAACTATTTTTGTCCCCAACAACTAGCGAGCCACAAGGATTAAGTTTTTCGCCAATCCTTTTTGCAATACTTGGGAACATTTTATTTCCAAGGACATTAAATTTTGCTTTTAAGGTGTTTTCTTTGCAGTCATATCCTGCGTGAATAATTCCGCTATTTGCCTTAGTTGCACCAAGCGAAACATCTTCTTGTTTGTCAATTAAAACACAATCTACACCACTTAAAGTTAAATCATCAAAAATGCAAGAACCTATAATTCCTGCTCCAAAAATTGCAACTGTTGTGTTAAGCATATTTTTCTCCTTATTTGATTTTCTAGGTTTTAAGTTAGCATGTGATTTTAGTAAATAATTTATCAAGCAATTTTAGCAAATAAGTTAGCAAATGATTTTAGTTTTAATACAGTTTAAGGATAATATTTGAAAACTTAAAAGTCAAATGATTAAAAGTGTTTTGATTAAACTAAAAAAAATGTTAAAATTGGTAAAAGTAGAAAGTTAGGGGTGTGTTATGAAATATATTTTGACAATAGATGCGGGGACAACTTCTGTTAGGGCAATTTTATATGATAAAGAAAAAGAAAAGTTTTTTAAAGTCGAAAAACAACCCTTTAAACAATTTTTTCCTAAACCTGCTTGGGTGGAACATTCGCCTAACGAAATTTGGCAAAAGATTAGAAATTGTATTTTAAAAGTTTGCGAAGGCATTGACCCAAAAGATATTTATGGGATAGGTATTACTAATCAAAGAGAAACTACTGTTGCTTGGGATAAATTCACAGGCGAGCCCCTTTATAATGCTATTGTTTGGCAGTGTAGAAGGACTTCAAAGGTTTGCGAAAAACTAAAAAAGAGTAGCAAGGCAAAATTAATTCACAACAAGACAGGTCTTATACCTGACGCTTATTTTTCTGCAACAAAAATGAGATGGCTTATTGATAATGTTAAGGCTGTTAGCGATGCTTTAAAAGAAGATAGGCTTTGCCTTGGGACAATTGAAAGTTTTCTAGTCTTTAAACTTACTAATGGTAGGTCTTTTGTAAGTGATGTAACAAATGCTTGTAGAACAATGCTTTTTAATATCACTACACTTGATTGGGATAATGATTTATTAAAATTGTTTGACATTCCAAGGAAGGTTTTGCCTAACATTGTTTCTAATGATGAAATAGTTGGCACAACTGACCTTTTAGGGCAAGAAGTGGTAGTCGCAGGTTTAATTGGCGACCAACAGAGTTCTCTATTTGGACAAGGGTGCTTTGATAAGAAAATGGCTAAAAATACTTACGGCACGGGGTGTTTTATGCTTGTAAATACTTCAAGTGATAAGGTAAAGAGTAGACACGGTTTGCTTACAACAGTTGCCTATAAAGTAGGCAAAAGAGTTTGCTATGCCCTTGAAGGAAGTGTTTTTAATGCGGGCAGTGTTGTAGATTGGGCGATTGATAATTTAAGCATAGCAACTAGTCCGCAAGAATTAACCGAATTTGCTACTCAACTTGATGATAACGAGGGGGTTTATCTCGTTCCCGCTTTTACAGGGCTTGGAACACCTTATTGGGATATGGGTGCTAGGGCTACAATTACAGGGCTAACAAGAGCAAGCGATAAAAGACATATTTCAAGGGCGGTTTTAGAGAGTATGGCCTATTCAACTAATGATGTTTTAAAGACAGTTGAAAAAGAAGGTAAGTTAAAAATTAGAGAACTTAGAGTTGATGGCGGGGCTAGTCAAAATGATTTTTTGATGCAATTTCAAGCAAATGTTTCAAATACAACTCTTAAAAAATGCAATATGGAGTCGACTTGTATGGGGGCTATTTATATGACAGGGCTTGCGACAAAAGCATATGAAAGTTTGAGAGAAATTAAAAGTTTGATAGAACCTATTAAAACTTATGTTCCAAATATAAGTGTTGATGAAATGAAGCCCTACCTAAACGGGTGGCATAGTGCTGTAAAAAAGTGTTTAAGAAAAAAATAAAATGTAATTTTCTTTATTTTTTAATTATTTTAAAAAATATTGAAGGTTAAAAACAATTTTGAAAAATATGGGGGAAATTAAAATTAATAATTAAAAATTATTGTTACAACATAAGAAGTTAGTTGTTTTTTATGAAAAGTTAGTTGTTTTTTATGAAAAGATATTTGTTTTTAAGAATTATTACGCAAATCAATAAAAGGGGAAAATAAAATGCAAGGATTTTTTGAAAGTTTTGACAAAACAAAAATTCACTACTATAAGTGGGATGAAGTTGATAAACCAAAGGGTGTTGTCCAAATAATTCACGGTATGGCTGAATATGCTGGAAGATACGAGAACTTTGCAAAATATCTAAATTCAGTAGGATATATTGTTTTTGCTGATGACCATAGAGCCCACGGGGAAACTGCCCCTGATGAGAGTAAAATTGGAAAGTATGATGGCGAAAATTTGTTTTTTGACACTTTAAAGGACGAACTTTTTATTTCTAAAAAACTTAAAGAAGAATATAATCTTCCACTCTTTGTTTTTGGTCATAGTTATGGCTCGTTTTTAACTCAGGCCTATATTCAAAATTCAAATATTTATGATAAGGCAATAATTTGCGGAAGTGCATTAATGAAAGGGAGAGTTGATGTCAAATTAGGACTACTTATTGCAAAACTTACTAAGGCTTTTAAAGGTAAAGATGCTAATGCTAAGTTGATAGAAAAAATAAATTTTGGTGGATATAACAAAAAGTTTAAAGAAGGCGTTTGGCTTAATTCAGTTAAAGAAGAAGCAGAAAAATACTATGCCGATAAGTTTTGTGGCAAGTCTTTTAGTGCTAAATTTTATGTTGATTTTTTTGGTGCATTTAGTAAGATTTATAAAAAGAAAAACCTTTTAAAAATTGATAAGACAAAGCCTATCTTTATTATTGCAGGAAATGACGACCCTGTTGGAAGTATGGGTAAGTCTGTTACGAAATTGTATAATTTTTATAAAAAATTAGGACTTGATGCATATGTCAAATTGTATTCTGGGGCAAGGCACGAGATTTTAAATGAAAAAATAAAAAATGAAGTCTATGAAGACATAAGAGAGTTTTTGGAAAAAATAAAATGAAGGTTAAAAGTTTAAAAAAAAGAGATGTTTTATTTTCTATAAAAAATTGTTTAAAAAATTGCGAAGATTATTCTCCTTTTGAAGAATATCTTCTTGTAGAATATGCTTTAAAACTGACAAAAGAAGAACTTTTTCTAAAAGAAGAATTTTTAACTAGTCAGATAAAAAAAATCAAAAATGTTTTAAAAAAAAGATTAAATGGCAAGCCTTTAAATAAGATTTTTAAAAAACAAAATTTTTATGGTTTTGAGTTTTATATAAATGATTTTGTTTTGGCACCAAGAAAAGAAACTGAATTGCTTGTAGAAAAATTTTTGCAAGCCCACAATGAGAGTGAAAATATTTTAGATTTGTGTTGTGGGAGTGGCTGTATTGGGCTAACGATTGCAAAAATTTTAAAAGATGATACAAAAATAACTTTAATTGACATTGATAAACACGCTTTAAGTGTGGCTAAAAAAAATAAAAAATTGTTAAATATTACTAGAAAAGTTAAATTTGTTTTAAGTGATTTATTTAGTGGGTTGAAAAAAAATTGTAAATTTGATACAATAATTTGTAATCCACCATATATAAAGAGCGAAGACTGTAAAAAACTTAGCGTTGGTGTTAAAAATTTTGACCCGATTATATCCTTAAATGGTGGGAAAGACGGGCTAGATTTTTATAGAAGAATAGCCCTTGAATGTAAAAATTATTTAACTAAAAACGGCAAAGTCTTTTTAGAAATAGGTTACGACCAAGGTATGAGTGTGCAGGATATTTTTACAAAAAATGGTTTTGTAACAAAATGCTTTAAAGATTATTCAAATTGTGATAGAATTATTGTGGCGAAAAGGAATGATTTATGATTGAAAAACTAGATAGTATTGTTGAAAAATATAAGGAATTAACAAAAAAAATTGGAGATGCAAATGTTATTGCCGACAACAAAACTTGGCAAAAACTTGTTAAAGAGCATAGCGAGTTGACTCCTATTGTCGATAAATATAATGAACTCAAAACTTGTGTAAACAATTTAAGTTCGGCAGAAGAAATGTTAAAGACTGAAAAAGACGAAGAAATGTTGCAACTCTTGGACGAAGAGATAAAGGAAAACAAAAAGAAAAGAGAAGTCTTAGAAGAAGAACTTAAAATTTTGCTTTTACCAAAGGACGAAAACGATGACAAAAATGTTATTATTGAAATCCGTGCCGGTGCAGGTGGAGATGAGGCTGCGTTGTTTGCGGGTGAACTTGCTAGACTTTATATGATGTATGCAGAAAAGCATAGATACAAAGTTGAGATTTTAAGTCAAAATGAAATTGAACTTGGTGGAATAAAAGAAATAATATTTAAAATTTCGGGTAATGGAGTATATTCTAAGTTAAAATACGAGAGTGGTGCTCATAGAGTCCAAAGAGTTCCAGAAACAGAAAGTCAGGGCAGAGTCCATACTTCAACGGCAACTGTTGCAGTTTTACCAGAACTTGAACAGGTTGATTTTGATATTGAAGATAAGGACCTAAGGATTGACACTTATAGGAGTAGTGGCGCTGGCGGGCAACATGTTAATAAAACTGACTCTGCTATCAGAATTACACATATCCCAACGGGTATTGTTGTCAGTTGCCAAGACGAGAGAAGTCAACTTAAAAATAGAGAAAAGGCAATGATGATTTTGCAGGCAAAACTCTACGACTATTATCAAGGACAAAAAAATAAAGAGTATGCTGATTTTAGAAAATCTCAGGTTGGAACGGGAGATAGAAGCGAGAGAATTAGAACATATAACTTCCCACAAGGGAGAATTACAGACCATAGAATTAATTACACTGCTTACAATCTTTTAGATTTTATGAATGGTAATATTGACGAACTTTTGACAGAACTTCAACTTGATGACCAAAGAAGAAAACTAGAAAGTTTGAATGTTTAGTTTAATTACTTTATAAGGAGTAATAATTATGGCAGAAGAAAAATTTTGGGATAATAAAGATTTTGAAAGTGATAGCAAAAATTCAAATTTGTTTAATGGACAACCTTTAAATAATAATTTTTCGGGGAGTGAAGTTTACATAAGGCAAAATGGGGAAGATCTTTATGACTCTGCTTCCATTCAAAGTTGTAAGAAAGAGCAAAATAGAGATATCATTGACAATTCTAGGCTTGGTAGTTATGACAAATTTGGTAACTACATAATTATCCCTGAAATTAAATACGAATTAATCAATATGCCCAAATTAGTAGTAAAGACAAAAATTAAACCAGAGTATGAACTTTTTGAACTTATTAGCGGTATTCCTTTATTTAATAACCTTTATTTTAAACTTATCATTACTCAAAAAGATGTTACACTTTTTCTTGTAGAAAATGTAAGTAGAGAAGCGGGTGAATATGTTGAAGTTTATGAAGAAATCATTGATAATTTTCCTATCAATAAAAATGAAATTTCAACAAGTGTCATTTTAAAAAGTTATCACATATTTATTGATGAAGATGATTATAAAGAATTTAAAAGACACAACTCTGATGTGATTAATATTTTAACTAGAAAAGTTTATTTAACTTTACTTTCAAGGGAAATTAATAAAAAGACAATTTACGATGAAAAGTTTGCCTTTAATTATATGATTGATTTGCTTAAAGAAAGTGGAGAATATGGGCAAAGAATTTTGAATGATTTTTCAATTAGAATAAACGATAGACAAAAGATATTTGATATCTCTAACCCTAATGAATATTATAAAGCCGTTAATGAAGTATTGCTTTCTAGTATTGATTTTGTTACCACTAAGGAAGATAAACAAAACCCTAAGACTTATGAGATTTATCGTAACTTAATGGACGCCAGAAATGTTAATATTGATAAATACATAAACGAGTCGTCAAAAGATATTGATAGGGAATTTGTTTCAAAAGTTGTAACAAAAGCAATAGATAAAGATTATGAAAAAGATAAATCTATTAAAGAAGAAGAACAGGAAGATGTAATTTTAGAGTTTAATGATATTTTGTCAAAAAAGAGTAACAAAAAAGTAGCCAAAAAACTTGAAAAACCTATTTTGAAACAATCTCTTAATAAGCAGAAGTCAGAAGAAGATAAATCAAAAGAACAGGATAAAGATAAGAAACAAGACGATGCTCAGGCTAAAAAAGATGGTGAAGTAAAAAAGGTAACCCCTGCAAAAGTAAGCGTAAATTCAAATAAAAAGACAGTTGTTAAAAAGAAAGCATCTAGTAAGTCCCAAACAAATAAATCTTCAAATAAGTCCGCTAAAAATGATGGCAAGAAGAAAGACGAAAAGAAAGAGAAAAAAGAAGACAAGAAAGAAAAAAAGGACGACAAGAAGAAAGACGACAAAAAAGATAAGAAAGAGGAAAAAGAAGACAAGAAAAAGAAGAAAATAAATGGCAACAAAACAAAAGAAGAAAATGCTTTAAATGAAGAAAAATTGTCTCTTGGCGAACTTATTAAATTTATGTTTGCTGGTGGAGTTGCTAGAAGTGTTATTGATAATAAAAGTAAAAATGAAACGGCACAAGCCCCTGTAAATATTCCTAGAAAAGAACCACCAATTTATGAACAACCTAATAAAAAGAAAGATTTTAATCCATTAAATAATATTATCTTGCCAACAAAAGAAAAGAGTTCGAGTAATGGCATAGGGGTGGATAAAGTAGAAAATAAAACAAATGAAAATCCTTTGAAAAAAAATCAGATTAGCGAACAATTTTCAAAACAAGCAGAGAAAAAAACTAGTGCAACTCCAACAAGTCAATTGGTAATTGTCGATACAGAATTTAGTGAGGAAGAAACAACAATAAAAACTAATATGGAGATTGAGGGAGAAACACTTGGAAGATAGTTTCAAAGGTAATGTATTATATGAATATTTTATTTGAAAAAGAAATTTAAAATTTGGGTATTTACAAACTTCTAGTATTGTGTTATTATTGGGCTAAGGAGAGAAAAAATGCAGTATGATAGATTTGGTGTAGCAACATTAGTTTCTGATGGTGTTAAATTTAGCGAAAAGGATTTTCCAAATGCAGAAAAATTTAATGCTATTGCAGATAACTTAATTTTAATTAATATAGGAAGATTTTCTGTTAAAAATATTATTAGAGCAAACGAACCTTTACAAAAAATTTTAGAAAATTATGATAAGTCATCACATAAAATGAATTTTACATTTTTTAAAGTTATAGATACTAATCCTGTTCAAGTAGGAAGAAAGAAAGATAAAACTGTCGGAACTAAAATTTTAAATAATGGCTTCCAAGAAAGTTTTATTACCGTCCCTAACATTTTTAGTAAAGAGTATGATGCTGGCAATGAGGAAGATTTTAAAGGTATTTTGAGATTTGGCAGACCACTTGAATTTGATAAATCTAATCCAAATGACTTAATTTACTATAAACCTGCGGTCGACCCTAGATGGTATTATATCCAAAGGACATACCCAGAGTTTAGCGAAGTTATTTCAACTTATATCCTTAAAAGAGAAAAAGAAATAGGGTTTTCAAAATATCTTTTATTTAACCTAGAAACTAATAAAACAAGTAGTTTGGGCTCAGACTTTTTAAATGACGCAACAAATTTGTTTTATGAGCAAAATAAAAGTAGAATTGCTGAACAAGAAGAGCAAAGTAAAGATAATCAAGGCGATATAACATTTGAAAAATAAAATTAAATTAGAAGCAAATTTTTGCTTCTTTTTTATTTACAAAAACTATATAGAATTAGTTGTTATTTTAGATAGAGATTTTATAGAAGTTTTATGTTTATAATTTGACTTATTAAATTTATTATTTGACTAGTTAAATTTATGATTAGATTATTAAAATTAGCCTTATGCTTAAAAAATCTTAAAAATTTTTTATTGCAATCTTATTAACAAACTTAATAACAAGTTTAATAAATTTAATAACAAGTTTAATAAATTTAATAACAAGTTTAATAAATTTAATAACAAGTTTAATAAATTTAATAACAAGTTTAATAAATTTAATAACGGGTTTAATAGTAAATTTAATAACAAAGTAGTAACAAGTTTTTTATTTTTACTAATTATATTCTACTTATATTCTACAAAAAATATAATTAAGGGCTTAATATTATTGAAATTAGCAATATGAATAAAAAATAAGTAAATATAAAAAATAAATAAACAAAATAAACATTATTATAAAAATAAAGTGCCTTTATGATAGTTTAAAAAATGGTAAGTTAAGATACATTTTTTATAAACAAATGTCGCAACATTTTTTAAATATAAAATATAGATTAAAACATAGGTGACATATATTTTTTTGTGCAATATATATACTTTATAACTAATAAAATTTGTTTAAAAAATATTGACAAATGCTTTTATATGTGGTAAAAGATAATAACACTCTTTTTTTGGGGTGTTAATTTTTTGAGAAAAGGTAATTATTATGAGAGACAGAATTACACTTGCTTGTAGTGAATGTAAACAAAGAAATTATGACACTTACAAGAATAAGAAAAATGATCCAGATAGAATTGCAATGAAAAAATACTGCAAATTTTGCAAAAAACATACTGAACATAAAGAAACTAAGTAATTTTTATCTAAGTTTATCGTTAAAGGAGTTTTTAAATGGCTAAAAATGCAAATGTTGCAGAAGATGAAAATGTTGTAAAATCAAACGATAATAATCAAAAGAAAGTTGATAGTCAAAAGAAAGTTGATAAACAAAAAAAGGATAAGCCTAAAAAAGATAAAAAGCCTGGTTTGTTTAGACGCTTGAAAGACGCTTGGGGCGAGTTGAAGAAAGTTACTTGGCCTTCTTTTTCTATTGTTGTTAAAAAGACAGGTGTCGTTTTGCTAGTAGTTATTTTATTTACCATTGTTTTATTTGGTATTGACTTTGGACTTGGTAAATTATTTAGTTTGTTTATAGGTTAGATTATACTTTGCGAGGTTTTTGATGGAAGAAATAGAAACAAAATGGTATGTTTTGCACACTTATTCTGGTTATGAGCAGGTTGCAAAAAATAACCTTGAAGTTGTTATTAAAAAATATAATTTGGAAGATAGAATTTTTGACATTGTTATTCCAATGGAAGAAACTGTTGAAGAAAAAAATGGTAAGAAAAAATTAGTTAGTAGAAAACTTATGCCAACCTATATTTTAGTCAAAATGAAGTATGGGGACGATTTGTGGCATAACATTACTAGAACTCGTGGGATTACGGGTTTTGCTGGCCCAAAAGGTAGGCCACTTCCTTTGACAGAAGATGAAATTAGAAAACTTCACCTTGAAAAAGTTGTGGTTAATGTTGATATTAAACCTAATGATAAGATTGAAGTCGTTGACGGGCCTTTAAATGGTTTTGTTGGGACAGTTGTAAGTGTTGAGGCTGGTTCTCAAAAATGTAAGGCTCTTATTGAGATGTTTGGTAGAGAAACTTCTGTTGATTTGGACTTTTCTCAAATAAGGAAAATTTAATTTGTTAATAACTTTTATAGTTTTATATAGTTATTAAGTTGTGAAGTTTTTTACAACCGTGGGAGAGTGTAAATTTTCTATGCACTCGAAAAAACCACAATGCCAATTAGGAGGAAATTATGGCAGAAAAAAAGGTTAAGGCTATTGTTAAATTGCAATTGCCAGCAGCCAAAGCAACCCCTGGACCACCAGTAGGCTCTACTCTTGGACCACACGGAATTAACTTGGCTGGATTTACAAAAGAATTTAATGATAAGACAGCAGACAAGGCAGGTTTAGTTATTCCTGTTGTTGTTACGATTTATGAGGACAGGTCTTTTAGTATGGTTCTCAAAACTCCACCAGCAGCAGTTCTAATTAAAAAGGCTTGTGGACTTGATAAAGCAAGTGCTGTTCCTAACAAAACAAAAGTCGCAAAAATCACCAAGGCTCAAATTAGGGAAATTGCAGAGACAAAAATGCCTGATTTGAACGCTTCTAGTATTGAAAGTGCTATGTCAATGATTGCTGGTGCTGCAAGAAGTATGGGTGTTGAGGTTATTGACTAGGAGGGCATGAGATGAATAAAGGTAAGAGATATAAAGAAGTTAGTGCCCTTGTTGATAAGGCTACAACTTATGAACCAAAGGACGCTATTAATTTAGTTATTAGCACTGCAAAAGCAAAATTTGATGAAAGTGTAGAACTTCATATTAAGTTGGGTGTTGATGGTAGAAATGCTGACCAACAGGTTAGAGGGACCGTTGTTCTTCCAGCAGGAACAGGTAAGACTAAGAAAGTTCTTGTTATTGCAAAGGGCGACAAGGCTGATGAGGCAACTAAAAATGGTGCTGATATCGTTGGAGCAGAAGAAATTATTGCAAAAATTCAAGGTGGTTGGCTAGATTTTGATGTTTGTATAACAACCCCTGATATGATGGGATTTGTTGGCCGTGTTGCTAAAATTTTGGGACCAAAGGGACTTATGCCTAACCCAAAGAGTGGAACAGTTACAACTGATATTAAAAAGGCTATTAACGATATTAAGGCTGGTAAAGTTGAATATAGACTTGATAAAAATAACATCGTTCATTGTCCAATAGGAAAGGTCAGTTTTGGGGCTGAAAAGTTATATGAAAACTTTGATGCTTTGATGAGTGCTATTGTTAAAGCAAAACCTGCTGCAAGTAAAGGAACTTATTTAAAAAGCATTACTCTTGCTTCTACAATGGGGCCTGGAATTAAAACTACTTATAAAATGTAAATTTTAGATAAAAAAAGACTTGTTATTTGGTTATTTCAAATATAACAAGTCTTTTTTATTTAATAAAATACTAAGAAAATTATATAAAAAAAGTATAAAATTTTAGAAAATATAGATTAAAAAGATATAGATTAAGTAAATTACATACAAATAAATATTATTAGTAATTAATAAGAAAATAAATTTTTATCATTTTTAGATTGACTAGTTTATATCTAAATTATCTATTTTAAAAACTTTATCATTAAAAAACTCGTCGAGAGTAATGTCGAGTGCTGAACATATTTTGACCACGGTGGATAGTTTTACATCGTTATTGACTTCATTAAAAATATATCTTAAAGCAGAGTGAGTTAAGCCACTTTCTTTTTCTAATTTATATTTCGACATTTTTCGCTCTAGTAACAAATTAGATACCCTTAATGCAAAAGACTTATTTATATTCATAATTTCTTCCTATGTATAAATTTTTTCCAAATAATATTTATTTATAAGTAAAGTATACTGCACTTATATTTGACATTATAAAATAACTTATGTATTATCTAAGGAAAGTGGACTGCACTTATATAAATATGGATAATAGTAAAATTTGTTCTTTTTTTGGACATAGAGAAATAGAAATAACTAGCAAATTAAAAATTGCTTTAAAAACAATTATAGAAAGTTTAATTTTAAATGAAAACATAAATACATTTTATTTTGGTGGATTTAGTATGTTTGATAGTCTATGTTATGACATTGTATCTATGTTAAAAATTAAGTATAAAAATTTAAAAAGAGTTTTTTGTTTAAATGATAAGAGATTTTTAATAAATAATGGAAATTTTAAAATAAATGGAAAAAAATATGAAGATATTATTTATTTGGAACTTGATTATGATTTTTACCTAACTAGACTTTATTATAGAAATTGTGAAATGATTAAAAAAAGTGAATTCGTTCTCTTTTATGTAAAAAATAAAATATCTAGCGGAGCAAATAAGGCAATGCTTTTTGCAAAAAAAATTAAAAAAAAGTTTATCAATTTAGGAAGCAATTTTTAAAAAAATTTTGAAACCTATCTATGTAAATTATTTGTAATGTTAATAATAATTTATATGAAATTTATTACTTTATGAGTAGTAATTTATTTGAAATACTTATTTCAACTAAGAGTAATTATTTTAATAAAAGAATTTAAAATTTTTTATTTTTTTAATAATATAGTTTAATATTTTTATTTTATTTTATTTTTATTATTTTTCTTTAATTTTTTTAAATAATTTCTCTATTTTTTACTATTTTTTGTATAAATTAAGATAGAATTTAAAATTTTTTATTAATCTAAAAATATTGCATAAAAAACAATTATTATTTTATCTTTCAAATAGAACTTAAATGTTTTTATTTTGTGAATAATTTTTGTTTAAATTCATAAAAAAATTAAAAGTGTTAAATTAATTTTTTGTTTATCAAATTATTTTTTCTATGATAAAATACTTAGTATTCGAGGTGTTTAAAAATGCTAAAATTAGTAAACATTAATAAAACTTATCAAAGTGGAGAAATTAAAACTGTCGCTTTGAAAAAAATCAATTTAGAGTTTAGGAAAAACGAGTTTGTTTCAATATTAGGACCTTCTGGCTGTGGGAAGACAACAATGTTAAATATTATAGGAGGACTTGACAAATATTCATCTGGCGACCTTATTATCAATGGTGTTTCAACAAAAGAATATAAAGATAAAGATTGGGATACATATAGAAATCACTCTGTCGGATTTGTTTTTCAAAGTTACAATTTAATACCGCACTTGACAGTCCTTGAAAATGTCCAACTTGCTCTCACTCTCTCTGGCATTTCAAAAGAGGAAAGTAAAAAGCGAGCAATAAAGGTTTTGACTCGGGTGGGGTTAAAAGATAAGTTGCACAACAAGCCAAGTCAACTTTCTGGCGGTCAAATGCAAAGGGTTGCAATTGCTCGTGCGCTTGTTAATGACCCAGAGATTATTTTAGCAGACGAACCAACGGGAGCGCTTGACACTAAATCAAGCGTTCAAATTATGAACTTACTAAAAGAAATTTCTAATGATAAACTTATTATAATGGTAACTCATAATAGTAATCTGGCTATGGAATATTCTTCAAGGATTGTCAGTTTGCTTGATGGGGAAGTTACAGGCGACTCAAATCCTTTTAGCGATATTAGTCAAAAAGAAGATAAATTGTTAAGTGTTAGTAGTGATGAAGACCTTTCAAAAAGTGAATTAAAAAAGAAAAATAAAAAGAAAAGAATGTCTTTCTTTACCGCCCTTTCACTTAGTTTTAAAAATCTTTTAACTAAAAAGGGTAGGACCGCTCTTGTTACTTTTGCTGGCTCCATAGGAATTATTGGAATTGCTCTCGTCCTTGCTATTTCTAGTGGTTTTTCAACCTATGTAAATAAAACTCAGCAAGATACACTTTCAACTTATCCCGTTACAATTAGCAATACAAACTATAATCTTGCTTCAATTATGGAAATGTTTATGTCTTCTAATGGGGAAATTAAGGGGCAAGATGGAAAAGTGTATACAAAGGAAGAACTTGTTGAAATGCTTTCAAAATTCAATGCATCTTCAATGACTAATGACCTTAAATCTTTTAAATCTTACATTGAAAATGATGGGCAAGATGAAATAAAAAAATATTCTAGTGCAATACAATATACTTATAGTAATTTGTTTGTTAACGCCTACTATGATAGTTCTGAAAATGGACTTATTAACGCAAACTCTACAAGTGTTTTTAGTGATGCTATTAGTAAATACAAAACTGATAATCCTGAAATGGAAAACAATGCAAAATTTAAGTTGTTAGAAAGTGTTTTTACGAGTGAATTCTCATTCTTTTCGAGTGCTTTTTGGTCAGAAATGATTGATAATGAGAGTCTTCTTAATTCGCAATACGAACTTGTTGGTGAAAATAGCAGGTGGGCAAAAGAATATAATGAAGTTAATGTTGTAATTGATAAAAACAATCAAATTAGTGATTATACACTTTACGGGTTGGGATTACTTAACCAAGATAATTTATACACACTTGTTGATAATTATGTTAAAGGTAAAGATGCTCAGAGTCAAAATCAAACCTTTGAATATAATGAAATCATTGGTATGACTTATAAGATTATTCCTGAAAGTGATTTTTATGTCGAAAAAGATGGAGTTTATGTTGATATTAGAAAACCTGAAAATAAAGATTTGTATGATACAAATATTGACAGCATTTATTCTTCTGGTATTGAAGTAAAAGTAACGGGAATTATAAGAGAAAAAGAAAATGTAAGTGCTTATAGTTTAAATACTAATATTGTTTATACTAATGCGTTGACTTCTTATCTTATTGACAAGTCAAATCATACTCAACTTATGAGCCTTCAAAAAGTTTCAAATAAAAACTTGCTTACGGGCCAAGATTTTTCAAATGAAATGGAAAGATTAAATATTTTATCTGTTTTAGGCTATGTTGATGAGAGTTCTCCTTCATCTATCAATATTTATCCTATTGATTTTGAAGCAAAAGAAAACATTTCAAGTTTTATATCAAATTATAATGAGTTGGTTAGAGAAAATGGCGAAGAAGAAAAAGTTATTTCTTATACCGACACTGTTGGTGTAATGATGAATACAATTTCTACTATTATTTCAGCAATAACTTATGTTTTAATTGCCTTTGTTGGAGTTTCGCTTGTTGTTAGTTCTATTATGATTGGAATTATCACTTATATTTCAGTGCTTGAAAGAACTAAGGAAATTGGTGTTCTTCGTAGTGTTGGGGCTTCTAAACGAGATGTAAAGAGAGTTTTTACAGCAGAAAGTTTTATTATTGGACTTCTTAGCGGCTTGTTTGGAATTCTTGTTGCGGGACTTATTACAATACCTATAAATATTATTCTAAAATCGTTTACAGATATCTCAGGCTTGGCAAATTTACCAATAGTTGGGGCAATTATTTTAGTCGTTATTTCAGTAGTGTTAACATATATTGCAGGACTTATACCTTCAAAGATTGCTGCAAAAAAAGACCCTGTCGTTGCTTTAAGAGAGGTTTAACATTTTATTTTAAAAACATCAAATTGTAAAAATAATAAATTTTTATTAATTTTTTGTATCTTTACATTTTAATTTTTATATTTTTATAAATTAATTTAAGTATTTTTACATTTTAATTTTTTAAGTCTTTTTAATTTTGATTTATTTTTTAGATTTTATTATTTTTAAATTTTCAAATTGAAGTTTTATTATTTACTGAGTTTTGCTATCTGTAAAACTTTTATTTTGTGCAGTTTCTTTTAGTTTTTCAACTTCTTCAAAATTGTTTTTTATTCTATTTTTTAAGAATTTATCATTTGCTGAAAAATCTAAGTATTCTTTACTTAAATTATTATCTATATAATAAAGATTTTTATCAATGTCATAACCTAATTTGATTTCTTCGCTAGTGTTATCTTTATTATCTTTTATAGTAATTTTCCATAAGTGTTTGTCTATTTGGATAAAGTCTGCCGAATACCTACTTGATAGGTTTTGGTTTGCACTTTTAGTATATGGTTTTAAAGAAAAATCGAGCACAACAAAGCCACAACCCTTATAACTCATTGCTAATTTATTGCTTTTAGTCTTTTTAAACTCAAAATTTTTGTGGGAAGTTTGAATAGAGAAATACTTTGTATCTTTTAAATAAACATCGTTTGATATTTGGTGTAATTTATTTATAAAGTTATTAATGTTCTTGTGGTCGTCTTTAAATAAATTTTCTGCGTATTTTTTAAAAACTTCATCTACTTCATTTTTATAGTAAAAGTCATATTGCATATTAGAGTTTGTATAAATTGGATTTCTTACTACTTTTAATATTGTTGAAGTAATATCAATCATTCTCTTTAAAGAAAATTCTTCTGGGTTTGAATAAATTTTTTCTAATGCGGTTAAACAAATAAAATCAAGTATTTTTTGATATTTTTCGTTTGCTAGATAGTCAATTCCAAGTCCTTTATTTTGCTCGTATTCTTCTTGAAAATCTTGGCACAGTATAGCAATTTGGTTTAAAATATCTTCGCCCCAAAAATTTAATTGACTTTGGGCTTCGCCTTTTAAAAAGTCCACAAAATTTTTTTCTTTTTTACCACTTAAATCGTTTAATAGTTTAATAATAGTTGTTTGCGGAGTGTATGACAAATAACTCTCAAATTCCCCAAATACTGTCTTAGTTAAAAGTTCAGTGTATCCTTCATCAAAAAAATGACTTGCCAATATTTTGTCTGTTTTTAGGTAAGTAATTTTTTTTGTTTGGGTATCAAACTTAAAGCCGTCTTTTATTCTTCCGTTTTTTATCTCGGGTAGATAAATATCATAAATTCTGTTGTTTTCTTTTACTCTTTTTCTTCTTGTTCCAAGTTTAAGAAAGTGTATAAATTCGTGAGCAAAAATTGATTGACTTAGTCTGCCTTTATCCAAAAATTTTTCAGAAAGCATTATAAGACATACATCATTAACTAAATTAAAAAAAAGTCCTGGGTTAAAGTCGCTTACAAAATTTTTATATTTTTCATCGTTTATGGCTATTTGAAATTTTTTAGATAGTATTTTTGATGTTATGGGTTCAAAATCTATTTCATTATAAACATTATTTTTATTAAAATAATTGTCTAATTTTTCAAGACAAATTTTAACAGTTTCTTTTATATTTTTTAGATTTTGCTCATTACAAAGATAGTTAATATTATTTATATTTTCTCTTATAAGAGTTAAGGGAGTTTTCATATACTGTCCTTTTAAAAGAATTATTTTTTTCTTTAATTTTTTGCGTTTATTTTTTATTTTTACTTTTTTTTACTTTTTACCTTTTTATTTGTTTTTACTTTTAATTTTTATTTTTATATTATGCTATTTTGTTTTATAGATTAGATAGCATTGTGAAAGTTTTAACTTGTTTTAGTTATTATGATTTTATCTCTTTATAATAAAATTATAAGTTAAAACTATTTAAAAGTCAATGTTTGTAATTTTAGGTTTTTATTTACAAGAATAGTTAAAATCATATTAATAGATGAAAACAAAATCATTTTTAAAAAGACAAATAAAATTATTTTTAAGTATTGAAAAATTAATATCGTTTTGGTATAATAAGGTTTGTAAAGGAGAACAAGAGATGAATATTAAAATTTTAGCAAGGACAGTTACAACTCAACCAAGAGAAAAAGTAAAAGAAGAATTTGATAATTTTAGCGGTAAGGCTGCGGGAATTTGCTATATGCCAAGTGATATTGATACTTTACTTAATGAAGAACAGAGAAAAACTGATGCAAGAATAAGACAAACAAAAGGCGGAAGACATTTAAGCGTATATGACCATGCTTCAATTAATTTGTATTTAGAAGATATACCAAAGGCACTTGCTATGATTTTAAATAACGAAAAAATGTATAATACTAGTGAAAAGTCTGCTAGGTATACAAAAATGGTATTAAAGCCAAACGAACAAATTTTGTATGACAAATGGGTAGAAATTTTTAGAAGTAGAATTTATGATAAATATGGCGAGAAATATCCAGAGTTTTTTACAAAGTCAAAGATAAATAAGTTAGCACAAGAAAATGCTAGATACTTGATTTCTGTTTTTACACCAACTTCGATGCTATATACTGTTCCTTATGGCCAACTTAATAAAATTTATCATTTCTTGCAACACGAATATAACACTCAAACTGATGATAAGTTTAGAATTGCTTTAAAACCTTACATAAAGGACTTTTGTTTGGCGCTTGACAAAGCAACGGGGCTTATTGATATGGAACTTAATGCAGATGAAAAAAATAGAAGACTTAGTTTGTTTGATTTTTCTCCATTAGTTAAAGAATATGGTAATGCTTATTCTACAACCTATAAAGCAAGTTTTGCAGAACTAGCACAAGCACAAAGGCATAGAACTTTATGGTATTCAATGAAACTTTTAGATAAAGATGAATTTTATTTGCCTAAAATCATTAGAAATGATAATGAATTGACACAAGAATGGCTAAATGATTGCCGTGAACAAGCCTCAGTTTTTCCACAAGGTATGCTTGTCCAAATTAATGAACTTGGAACGCTAGACAATTTTATTTTAAAAATGAAAGAAAGAAAATGCACTTTTGCTCAACTTGAAATTAATGATGTCACAAATCAAACTCTAAAAGAATATGTCAAAGAATTAGAAAGAAAAAATCACCCTTATGCAGAAAAATTAAAACTTTATACAAAAGGTTCAAGGTGCACTTTCCCTGATTTTAAATGTCTTCAACCTTGTGGCTTTAAAGAGGGAATTATAGAAGCAAGAGAAATTTAATTTAAATAAGAAATTAAATTAGTTTGTATCTACTTAATTATGTTTTTTTCTAATCATATTTTTATTTTGCTTTTATTTTCATTATAATTTAAGTCAAAATTTTTTATTATGTTTTTTATTATTTTTATACAATTAAACAAACTGTTTTTATTATCATAAAAGTAGATAAATTAGTTTTATTATAATTAGACAAACTATTTTTCTTATAATTAAAAGTTTATTTATTATAAATGGACAAAACTATTCTTATTATAAGTAATAAAACTGTGATATAAATGGATAAATTACTTTTATAGTAGTAGTTAAAATATTTATATTTTAAGAAAAATTATTCTTATAAAGTCTTTTTTACAATAAAAATAATGTGAAAAAAAGTTGTAAAAAATTAAGAATATAACACTAAACTTTGTTGACACAACAATTTCTGTTTAGTGTTTTTTATTTGATTTAACTATTTTTATTTGTTAAAATACTTATGAGGCGTTTATGAAAAATATTTCACAGATTGTTGCGGAAAACTTGATTAGTTTACGAAAAAAGAATAATTTAACTCAAAGCGAAGTCGCTTGTAAATTACAATACTCTGACAATACTATTTCTAGGTGGGAGATTAATGAGGCTTCGCCTAGCATAGATACATTAGAAAAAATTGCTGAGATTTATAATGTTCCTATTGAATATTTTTTTAAAGAACATACTAAGGAAAGTGTTGAAAAAGATGAGAGATTACAAAAAGTTAATAAGATTAGTTCTATGCTACTTATGATTTCTGCCATCTGGTTTGTTGCCACAATTATTTTTATCTATGGACAAACTTTCTTTAATAAAAGTTATTGGACTGTTTTTATTTGGGCTATCCCAATTTGTTGCCTTGTTTTGCTTTTATTTAACGAAGTTTGGGGTAAATATATGTATAAATTCATTATACTTTCCGTCCTTACTTGGAGTTTTTTAGTATGTCTATTTTTTCAGTTTTTAGAATATAAACTTTGGTTGATTTTCTTTGCAGGTATACCTGTCCAATTTGGTCTTGTTGTTTGGTCTTTTGTAAAACCTAGGGAAAAGAAAAATAAATAAAATAAAACTTTATTAATATGTTTAATTTATGTGGTCGGGTGTTCATATTAATAAAGTTTTTTAGTTGATTAATTTCTTATTTTTAATTATTTTGTTTAAAATAGGTTATCAATTTTTGTGAAAAATTATTTTAGTTTTTTATATATTTAGAAACGGTAAACTAATAAAAATGGAACTATGTGCCAAAAGTTTCACTTTTGGGTGAAGTTAAAAACTTCACAGTAAAAATTTTTAAAAAAAATTTTTACGCACATAGTTCCGTTCTATAATATAGTTAAAAGTTTTTAAAAAATTCTTCTTTCTCATTGTCTTGTTCTTGGTAAGTTAAAGTTTCAGGGTCTAAAATTCTATGAACATCACCACTATCTTTAACAACAAATGAAGAATTATCTTTTAATAGACAAATTCCAAGTCCTTTTTCATTAATGACATTTTTAACAACATCAGTATATTTCTTATCTTTAAGCAAATCTTTTAAAGGAATGAATTTACCTATGTAAAAATAACATTTATTAGTCTTTTGAGCAACTAAATCAATTAGTTGGTTTTTACAAACGACTTGTGAAGATATATTGTCATATATCTCAATCCCAATAGCGTCCTTATCAAAAGTTATTTTACCTATATCTCTTGTTTCAATTTCAAATGGAGAACCTTTTCTTTCAATCCCTAACTTAGAACATGAATAATAAAATCTAGCAAAATGATTAATTTCTACTTTTTTCATTTTTAACTCCTACCGTAGTAGTCTACTACAAACTTAAATAAAAATCAATAGCAACTTTTTGTAAAAATATGTTTTTTACTTTTTATGTATATGGCTAGAAGTAATCAAATAGAATTTTTAAATGTAAAAACACAAGAAAATGATTAATTTATTTTAATAAAAAATTATTTTTAATATTGACATAAAAATTAAACTATGCTAGCATTTTACGGGTTAAAAAATGTAAGAAAAATGACATAAAAATTTATTTAAATTTTAAATATATTTTAGATTTTAGTAAATTAAATTTTTATTTGTAAATTAATAAGATATTTTCAAATGTGTTAATAGACAAATCTAATTTGTCGAAAAATAAATTAAACTATATTTTATTGTAAAAAAATGATAACCAATGAATTTTATTTAATTTTAAACATATTTTAATAAAAGTTTAAATAGTTTATGTTTCAAGGGGTAAAAAAATGGATAATTATATGTTGGAAAAATATGGAATAACTTTTAAAGACGAAAGATTAAACTATGCTCTAAATTTGGCATCTTTATCAAGCATAGGAGAAAACATAATTAGAAATATTTTTAAAGATATACCAATGGAGATAATTGAAAGTATAAATAATGGAGAAAGTGTAGTTGTTAAAAATGGTGGGAAAATTTATTCATGTGATTTTATTTTTGATGACCATTATTTTGCACTAAATAGTATTTCATTACAAGTTAAGGACGATGTTAGCAGTATTTTACTTGATATAAATACTGAAAATTTTAGAGAGAAAACAAGTGGAGTAGCATTGCTATCTTTTATTGAAAATAGAAAAACTTCCAATTCAAATAGCAAAGATAAACAAACTACAATAACATTTGAAAAAACAGACAAATTAGGAGTTATAAAAGTTCATAATGGAAGTTTCTTGCCATATAAAAAATTTATTAGTTTAGAAGATGTAGAGAGTTTTCAATCAAAATTAAAAACGAGAAATGAGTATATTGTTAAAGATTTTAAACTTTTAAGAGAAAAACACCAAGAAAAATTTTCTATGATTAAGGACAATATAAATGGAATTATAGATTTTTTAGATAGAGATATAAAAAAGGAAGCAGATTTTTTAAGTAAATGTAAAAACTCTATCCAAGATACAACGCCTAATTACTTAATTAAATAATCTTTAAAAAATTGCTTAAAAGTTTGATTTTTTATGTCTTTTTATATATACTAATTATAGTTATATATTTCTTTAATCAGAATTTTTCCTTGTTTCATATATAACTTAAAGGAGAAAAGTATGAAGAAAAAATTTTTAAGTTTTATTTTTGTATTTGCACTTTTAGTGCCTTGCTTGTTTTTGATTACCGCTTGCGGAGAAAAAAGCATAAGCACTTTTAGTGTGGTTTTAGGTGGTGAAAAAAGCACTAGCCTAAATTTGGGCTCTTATGAATATACTTCAAGTTCTATACAACCTGTAAAAGAGGATTTAGATAAAATTTCTTTTGAAGTAAAATTTACTGATGGTTCCACAATTAATGTAAAAAATAATGACAGTAAAATTTCTCTTTTTGAGGTTCAAAAGGACAGCGAGGCTTTAACAGAGTTGCCTGAAATTTTTGATGTTGGTTTTTATAGTTTAAAATATTCTTATGATGGAAAAGAAGAAAATTATGTCGAAGTATATTTTTCTATTATGCAAGGTAAAGCAGATTATCAAATCTCAAATCTTGCTACCGAGTGGGAATATTTAGCAATGCCTAATTTAGATAATGTTACAATAAGCGCTTACACTGGCAGTCAAACTCCTACATATTATTATGTAGATAAAAATTATTATGATAGTTTAATTACAGAAAATCCTAATGCACTTGATGATTTATATATTTTGCCACAAGAGTTCCATAATATTTATAGTAGGGTTCCTGCTGGGAGTTGGTATATTCTAGCACTTGTGCCATATGAGGGCAATTATAAAGAACAATTTACTAGCCCATATGAAGTTAATGTAGAAAAAAGTGTTCTTAATGCTTTTGACAATTTCAATGTTACGGCTTCTTATAAATTTGATGGTAGTGAGTTTGATGAAGTTTTGCTTTCAAGTATTACACCAACTGTTGAAGGCGCTCTCTATGCATATAATACAAATTACCCAGAAGAGTTAGTTTCCCTTAGTTTAAACGGTTGGGTAGAAAAAAATCAGTCTGTCAATTTTAACAATCAAAATGAGATTAATACCGAAGTTAATTTTTCTTTATATGAAAGCTACCAAAATAACTTTGAAATAAATATCACAAAGCAGGCTTCTTTAACAATTCAAAAGGGCGAAATTGAATTATCAAAAACTTTTTTTGAAAGTGGAAGTTTGATACAAAATAAAGAATTTAGTTGCCAAAAGATTAACTATAATGATATGACTTTTGACCTTGATGTTACTTTAAATGATGAGAGTTTTTACGATGTAAATGGTTATGAAGATTATATTAATTCAATAAGACTTTATGATTTAGACTTAAATAGTAATGTTGATGTTTATTTAAAGGTAGATAGTCAACTTACAAAGTTAACAAATTATGGATATGAAGGCAAAGTAAAATTAGTTGTTGTTAAAAATGCATTTTCAGATTATTATCTAACTATTCAAATTGATAACAAACAAATAGGCGAATATAATTTGGAATTTAGAATACTAGATAATGTAAATTATGAGTGGGTAAGTGGTTATTATAATGGCCAAGAAGATTTGGGTGAAAATATCCCATTTGTTGTAAAGATAGAGCAAAATGACACTGAATTTTATCCATCATTTCATCAAGTTTCCGTTGATGAAAACGGGGCAATAGAACTTACTTTTGAAATTGATAAAAACAGTTTAGATAGTCAAGCACAAGCAAGTAAAATTGTAACTTTTGAGAGAATTGAAAGTTATGGAAAAGGTATAAACCAAGTTTTCTCTAATGTAACACATTCTGGCAACCCTGAAATCTCTTTTGCAGAACAAGACAATGAAAATAACAAAGTAATAGTTGTTAAATTAAATAACTTAGATTTTTCAAGTGATAGCCAGTCTTATTATTGTTATAGAATTTCAGTTCAAACTAGCGACGATTATAAAAATATTGTCTATGAAAAGGTAGTTGATAGTATCAATAAATTAATTATTAATTATACAGATAGTGTAGTTAATCATTATGCTCGATTACAAAATAGTCAAAACGAAAATGTTACCATAGATAACAATGTAAGCGGAGAAATTACAATACAAGAAAATACTTCTATTCTTAGTTTATTTAGTAACCTAAGTAGCAAATATGGAACTTGGGATTTACAATATAAGAATACAGAAACAGATAGTTATGAAACATTGAATGAAAGTAATGTATTACAAGTAGGGGAAAGTATTGAAATTAAATTGACATATTCTCTAAGTGTTTCCTATGCAGCAAGTGATGTCAAACAAATAACTATCTTTTTAAATGCCTAGAAGATTATGCTAAGTTTTTCAATTCTTTTATATTTATAAAAAAATATCCTTGCATAAGGCAAGGATATTTTTGATTATTTTTTTGTGATTTTTTAATTAAAAGTATTTTAATTTATATTCTTGTATGTTAAAAAAGAAATTTATTCTTAATTCTATCTAACGACGAAAAATTAAAATTATTTGCAAAGTATTAACTTCTGAATTAAAATTTAATTGAATTAAATTTTAATAGCAGATATTATTTTTTAAGATAAAAAAATAATAGTATAAACTTAACATTAAATTATTAAAGATAGATTATTAAAGATATACTTTTCTAAAATATATTATTACAATTAATACTTTATTTTAAATTATTACTTGTTCCTTTAAATTTATGTCAAAGTATATTTTAAATTCTAAATTTTATAAAGTTTTTTGTGATTTTCAAGTCCTATATGAAGATATAAATAATTTTTTATAAAACTAAACAAAAATTTTTTATTTTTAATTTTCCAAACCTATTAAATAATCAGCAGAACAATTAAAGAACTTGCAAAGAATGATAATGCTGTCAATGTTTGGAATTCTTAAATTTTTCTCCCAACGATTGATACAAGCAGTGCTTATTCCTTTGTATTTATACTATAAATCAAATCTTTATCTAGTTCTAAACTTTCTAAAAACATTACAAAATCATCTATGTTCATTTTCACTATTTTGGATTGATATTTTTCTAGTTTTTCAAAATCATAAGTAGAGTCGTCTTCTAAATATTTTTTTATATAATCAATTCCTTTATTCAAATATAGACACCAATAGGGAAAGATTTTTTTATGTAAATTAATAAGTGATTTATGACCTTTGGAGATGATTTTATTTTTATTCAGATAATAAGACAACTCAAAATCAGCAATATTTTCTATTATAGCATGGGTTATTTCGTTGTTTGGAAAATAAGAATGTAAAGACTCATGTATAAGATAAACTAAGTCGTAATTGCCATTTTCGATACCGTCTATATGTCCCCAAATAAAATTATTGTTG
Organism: uncultured Christensenella sp.; assembly: GCA_949296965.1. Classification (GTDB taxonomy): domain Bacteria; phylum Bacillota; class Clostridia; order Christensenellales; family UBA1242; genus UBA7862. The sequence goes on from CASFQL010000025.1 coordinate 27,502, forward strand.
CCAGTGTTACAGCCTATACATAATCTAGGAGCAACTATTATAGCGTTTGTGGTTAGATTAAATTCCTTTTTTAAAATGTTCTTTAAAAAGGAGTTTATCTCATCTTTTTTTTCTTCCCACAAAATTTTTATTCTTTGTAAATTTTGTTCTCCTTCTTCGCTAATTTGTTTAAAAAATTCGTGTTCCTTTAATTCAGTCAACAAATTATCATCAACTTTGTTATCATCAAATTCCTTTGAACCAAAATGCCTATGTATATATGAATAAGAATCTTGGTATTTAACCCATAAGTAGTTGGCTAAATCAACAGGGACTTTGTTCATAGATAGAACTAATTTTGCTAAAAAATCATTATCTGTTTTAAAATTTATATTTATCATACTTTTCTACTTAATAAATGACGGTCTTTCTATTTAAAAACCATTAAAAACTTTCCTTATAAATTTTGTTGGCGGAGCCAACACTATTCTGATTGAACTAAACAATGTAAACAACTTGATATTAATTAAATTCTTTTTTTAATTTTCCTTTTAATTCGTCAAAAACAATTTCACCACTATTTATTAGTTCCTTAATAAAATCTTTACCATTAATATATATAAAATCATAAACATTATTTTCATTCTGCATAGCACGCAATATTATTTCAGCAAATGTTTTTAATTTTTCTAAATTCATATCTAACAAATCATAGTGTCTATTTTTAAATTTTTTAAAAGCGGTTTCAGCTGCATTATTGTTTTCAAGTTCTAAACATTCTTCTACGCTACTTTTGGGAATTGCAACAATAAATAAATTTTGAGGTTGATTTTTACTAGTTAAAAGAGAAACGGCTACTTCTTTAAGTTCTTCTAATGACTTAATTTCCCATAACGAAATTGTATTGCCATCAGACTTTAAATCTCTTGTTATTCCGTCAGAACTAACACTATTAACATTTTCTGGCAAAATAATTTCACCCTCATTATCACACCAATTTGAAATTTCAATCATTCTTACTAAATAATTCATATTATGTTACACCCTTTTATAAAAAGAGATAATATTATCAAATCTTCTCTGTAGAAATTTGTTTTTAAATTTGGTGTTGCAAATTTTAGGAATAATTTCAGAAATGTCCCACAAACTTAATGTATTTAAAGCATATTCTTGTGTTGATAGATTTGTAGCAGTTAAATTATCAATAACAAAAGTTTTTTCAAATTCATTTAAATCTTGAAAATCAACTTGGGAAAGAATATTAATTAACGAATTTGTAAATTTTACAGGATATTCATTTATTAGGACATTAAAAATACTAAAATAATCATCTTTATTTCTTAAGGTTTTATAATATTCGAGATATGACACTTCGGTTCCTAAATCAGCAGGTTCTTCGTTTATGCAATTAACTAATGTTTTTATTGAGCGCTGTGTTAAAATATCATTATCATTTATCATATCCATACTTATGCTCATATTATTGGCATTATTACGATTTGTATTCAGCATTTCATAATATGCTGTTGTATTTTGAAGATTTACAATATTTGTATTAATTGTAGAAGTGCTTCCAAATAGACAAGCAAAAAATAAAGGGATGGCTAATAAGCTTGTATTTGTAATCTTGTTTTTTTCTGACATTTTATAACTCCTTTATAATTTTTGACTTAAATTCAACCCCTTCTTTAATTAAAGTTTTTAGTCCATTAAATGAATATTTTTTTGTTTCATCAATTACTGTATTATAGTCATAATCAATAATCATTATAGGTTTAGTTGTGTTATTAGATAAAATTTCACTAGTCCTATTATATGATATAATTTTGTTTATAGATGATTGTAATGCATCACTATAAATTTTTGTATTTATTCTAAAAGAGAATTCTTCTGAATTATCACCATATATTTCAGCTGGTTTGAAAGTGTTATGATAAACTTCATCCATTCTATCAACTTCTTCTAATAAAATTTTCCCATTGATTGCCAATCTATTGATTGTTATATCTGTATATACAGTTAAAATTGAAGAAATAATATCTTCTGCTTTTTGTAAAAATGTTTCATAAGATGATATACTTTCGTCATTTTCTTCAATATGTAACCTTTTTGAACCGAAGAAAATAGAGAATTTTTTATCTTTTGTTGTTAAAACGGGTCTAGAAGTAGACGCTACCAATGGTAATTGTTGTAAAATATTAATATTATTGAATTGCACAATACCATTTAATCCATTATTAGAAATATAATCTGGAGCTGCATCTAAAGATAGATCATATTTTTTTACAATATCGGAAATCTTTGATACAATATCAAAATCAATTGCTCTAAAATTTCCAAAAATAACAATTTGTCTATTTATTTCTTTCATAATAATTTCTCCTTATATTTATAATAACAGAAAAATGTTAAAATTGATAGTCTTTGTGACAAATTTTCAACAATTTAATTATAACACATAAAATAAAAAATTGCATTTATTTTCATGAATTTATTAAAATATATGTTATAATATTTTTAATGAGGTTAACTATGAAAATTTATAATAAGTTAGTTAGAGATAAAATTCCAGAGATAATTGCTGGGGATAATGGTAAAACTAGCGTCACAAGAATTATGGAAGATGATGAGTATTTGAAAGCTCTTAATACTAAAATGCAAGAAGAGTTAAAAGAGTATTTAGAAAGTGGTGATGTTGAAGAACTTGCAGATTTAGAAGAAGTGTTAAGAGCAATTCTTGATGTTAAAAAAGTTTCTTACGATGAATTTGAGAAAATAAGAAAAGCAAAAGTTAACAAAAGAGGTGCTTTCAAAAAGAAGATTTTTCTTGAAAGTGTAAGCGAAAAAGATGATAAATAAAGAGAAGTTAGAAAATCTTGGTTTAAAATTTGTTGATGAGTATTTTTATGATGATACCCATCATTCTTTCGTATTGAAAAAAGATGATATATGCGTTATAGTTGATGATAACATATGCGAGACCGATAAAGAAACAATCTTTGACTATTCAAAATATTGTGAAATGCAAAACAAGTATATGTCAGAATTTCAAAAACTTTATAGATTTAACTATATTGATGACAGTTGCTATAATAAAATCAAAGAATGGTTATGTAAGACTGTCGAAGATATTGAAGTTAAAGATGATGGTGGTTCTTTTGATGTCGCCCATACCGAAAACACTCCACTAGAAAAAACTTTTGAAGACTTGTTTGTTGACACTTATGGTGACAATGCTACCGAATATTTAAAGAAAGAATATTCTGTTTCGTTAGCAAACGGAAGGAATGCTTTTGTTGACTATGTTATTGAAACTAAAAACGGCAATTACGCGATTGAAGAAAATGGTGTGCATTATCATCACCCATGCATTATTGGAAACAAAGCTTATGATAGGCAACTTGAAAAACAAAACACACTAAATTTATATGGTTTTAAAGCTTTTCGTTTTTCAATACAAAATTTAACTTTTAAAGAACAAGCGATTGACAATATAAAAACTTATCTTGGAGATAAGGAAACCTTTATAAATTCAGTAATAGTTAAGCAAGAAAGAAAGTTTAAATTATATGAACACCAAGAGCAAATACTTGATGATTTACATAAATCACGACAAGAAGGCATAAACACTGCCCTTATTGTCATTCCAACAGGAACAGGGAAGTCACAAATTGTTATTGAAGACATTAAAGACCTTGCGAAGAAAAATGAAATACATAACGTTCTTATAATGGTTCCGACCACAACTTTAAAAAACGATTGGAAGAAAAGAGTTGAAAATTTAGACAAGTCTTTGAATATTGAAATTAAATTTTATAACACCGTTTTTCAAGAAAAGAATTCACTTGATAAAAGTTATTATGATTAT
>CASFQL010000026.1 GCA_949296965.1 uncultured Christensenella sp.
GTATAAAGAAAAATTTAAACAACATCCATGTTTATCTTGATCTGGCGAGTCAAATTTTTCAACTTGCCTTTTGCAAAATTCTTTTAATGGCTTTTGAAAGAACGATCTGTTTTCTTCGCCAATAAATTGGTTTGTATAATCGTAGATTGAATTGTTAATTAATTTAATATATTCTTTTTCTATTTTCATATTTCACCACTCCAATTGTTAAATTTTTTTAATAAGATATTACTAGACAGTGTATATGAAATCTTATTATCTTGCTTTATATTGTAACATGTCATATTTTTTTTGTCAATACATGATTTATTAAATAATTACTTAAGAGGGTATGTTCGATTTATATTTTGAGCAATTTGAAAGTAAAAAAAGTATAAAAAAAAACAATTTACGAATTAAAATATTAATATTAAATTTAATATACATATTGACATATTCATAAATGTATTATATAATAACGACATGAAAGAAAAGTATAATGGTATTATTCATATAGTTTATGATGGAATGTGGGGCTCTTGTGGAAAGGGTAAGTTTTGTGGCGAATTAGCATTAAACCCGAAATTAAATATTCAAGTTTGTGTGAATAATAATGCACCAAATGCAGGGCACAGTTTTGTTTTTGATGATGGAAGAAAAATAATAACAAAACATATTCCTATTGGTTTTGTAAATAAACATATACCTTATCTTGTAATTGGAGAGAGCGCCGTAATAGATTATGATAGATTAGTTTATGAGATTGAAACTTATAAGGATTTGCTTGATGGGAGGAAAATTCATATAGCCGACACAGCTGCTGTCATTTTAGATAAGCATAAACAAGAGGAGATTGATTCAATTAAATCGGGAAGCACTTTTAGCGGGGCAGGTGCTGCACTTGTTGATAAAATTATGCGAAAAAATTCATTAGTTTGTAATGATGAGAGATTTTTAAAATTAGAAAAAGAGGGGTTTATTAAAATTGTAAACTCCAAAACATTTTTTCCTATGATTTACAATGCTTTATCACCCTTTGATGGAAGTGAAAACATTCTTGTTGAGCTCTCACAGGGCGATGCTCTGGGCTTAAATAATAGTGCAAATTATCCAAATACAACTTCAAGAGATTGTTCTCCTGCGCAAGCATTAAAAGATATTCATGCCACTGATTTAAGCTCGCACGTAAGAAAATATTGCGTTTTTAGACCGTACCCAATTAGGATAAATAATAATAGTAAAGCAGGCTACATATATACCGGTGATTTTGAAGGGGCGAAAGAAATATCTTGGGAAGAAGTATGCAAAAGATGTAATTTATCAAGTGAAGATGTAAAAATTTTAGAACATACAACAGTAACAAAACGGTTAAGGAGAGTTTCGGAATTTAGTATTAAACAATTCGCAGAGATGTTATTAGATACACGCCCTGATGAATGTTTTTTAAATTTTGCGGAATACATAAATGGCGATATAATAGATATGACTGACAAAGAAGCTAAAGAAGTGCAAAGGAAATTTAGGAACTGTTCCGATTTAAGTTCAAAGTCAGAAGAAAAATTAACGGAAATATCGATAAAAAATTATGCGATAGAAAATATTCTTGGTTATATTAAAGATATTGAAACGTATTTTAATGATTTGCTGGGTTATAACGTAGTTAACATAACAAAAATAGGAACTGGGGCTAAGCTTTCACAGACAATTGAAAGAAAAAATGTTGCTCAAATAGCAGATGTTAGGCATGCAATAAAAAGTATTAACCCATTTGATTTTGCAGATAAGCAAAATGTTCCAAACTTAGAATTACGATAAATTATTATGTATGATTATAGAATAACAAATGAATAAAGTCTTATTAGTATAGATCAAAAGCGATTTATTTTACTTAAGGTCTATTTTTTAACGATTAATTTAATATAGGCAATAATGTAATTATCATTCATTTAAACAGGATATTATTTATTGGTTCTAAAACATTTTAAAGAAAAGAGAAAAATGGAAGAGCCAGAAAGGTTTTAAAATGTAATTGATAAATGATTATGTAAAATTTCATAATTTATATTATAATTTTTAATGAGGAGATTTGGGCATGAAAAAAAATATTGCAATAGTAAGTGGCGGAGCGAACGGTTTGGGGTTGGAGTTAGTTAAAATTTTGCATAGAAATGGTTATTTTGTTTGCAATATCGACAAGGACAGAAAGGCTTTAAATGATATGGAAAATAAGTTTTCTGCAAACTATAAATCTTTTTACGGAAATGTTGCGAATGAAAAGTTTCTGATTTCATCCATTAAAGAAATTAGCAAAATTGGAGATATATTCGCATTGTTCAACTGCGCCGGTTCGCCCGTTTTCAAGTTTCCGATGGAATATACTTTGCAAGATGTGGATTTATGTTTTGAGGGTTTAAAAGGAATGATTCTTTTATCTGCCAATACTTTAAAAGTTATGGATAAGACTGGTGGAAAAATTATAAACATTATGTCATCGGCTGCACTTCGTGGGAATAAACAAGAAAGTGTTTATTGTGCAACAAAATGGGCAGAACGTGGATATACGGAAAGTTTAAAATCTTGTTATAATGGAACAAAAGTTCAAATATATGGTATTTATCCAGGCGGAATAAATACGAATTTTTACAAAAACAGCAGAGATTATGTCTCAAAAGAAAAGCAGGCAACGTTTATGCCGGCGAAGGACTTGGCGGAAGTTATCTATGAAAATGTTTTTAATAATAAGCATTTGATTGTTGAAGATTTGATTATAAATAGAATTAAATAGGAAGGAGAATAAAAATTAAAATTTTTTCAAATTGCCACACATATATTCGGATTCTTAAAAATACGATCTTGACATTAGACAATGAAATTTTGCAAAATTTGTGTAAAAAAGAAATTTCACGAATACTTTTGGGGAGTAGGTACAAGTATTTTTTTTGGTATTATACAATCTTTAGTTTAAGGTAAAATATTAAACAAAATTAATTTTTTTGAAATTTTAAAGGATCCAAATATTTTTTGGATGCTAGTTCTTCTTCTTCAAGATAATTTTTAAAACAATGTTTTAATGTTTCAAATTGAGTTTTTGTGTAACAAACATTGTATCTTGACAATTCTTCTAAATATGAGCGATTAAGATTTTTAATAATTTGAGGCATTAGTTTTAAAAATAGGCTATAATCAGTTAATTTATTTGTTATTTCGTTTTGTTGATATATAGGCAATATTTTTATAAAAGTATTTACCATATTTAAGCCATAAATTACAACATTTTTTTCTTTTTGAAGTGTAAAACCTCTATTCAAAATAGGGTGGTAGCTTCCCCCATTTTTTATTTTATCAAAATTTATATAAATTACTTCTCTTACCTGTTTTAATAAGTTGTCAATATTTTTATATAAAATATTTTCATCGACACCTGGGCCCAATTGAATAGAATCTTTAGATAAATTTTCTATATGCATAAGAGTTATTTCATTTATGATATTATCAGTCTGTTTGTTTTTATCAAAGTTATAATCCTGCATTATTAATCTGAAAAATTCAGATAACATTAATGCGAAGCTATCTGTGAACGACATACCTAAATTGCCAGACACACCTATTCCTTTACAAACCCTTGTAGTGAAATATTTGTCCACAGCGCCTTGGAAGAGATAAGGTTTTGATTCCTCTATTGCCTCTATTGCTGCTAAAATTTTGAAAAGGCCATCGTTTTCCGAGTAAATAATTGCTCTGTCTGCTATAGAATCATCTATTGCGTAAAATTTATAATGATAACTGAAATTTTCTGGAGATAATAAATCATCTAGCATCGAAAAAAATTCAAACATGCGACTAGGGTGTAATCCAACATATATACGAACAAAGTCAGAGTCTTTTAATTTTTTGTCTTTTTCTTGTAGATATCTAGGAAGAAAGTAAGAACCGTTCTCGGTTATAATACATCCGTGTTTCTTTAAGCCGTTTTTTCTTGCTATTTCTTTAAATACTTCAATTTGCTTATGGAGACCATTTTGAAATTCTTGTTTGTCTTGATTTGAAACATATTGATTTGATACGGAAGGTTTTGGAGTACGCAAAGCTTTCTCTAAAACAAAACCATTGTTTAAAAATAACTTAACAAAACTTTCAAAATCCATACTGTTTGATTTTATATTATTAAATATATTGTAATCGTTCATTTTACACCCCAATAAAAGATTTTTTAATTTAGAGCACTAAATATTTATAATTCATTAAACAGTGTACTATAAATACTAATTAATGTCAATATTCTATAACAATAGGCACGTTTTTGATCTTTAAAAACAAAATAAGCGGATTAAAGAAAAGATTAAAACACAAGTAGATTGTCCAGAATATTATAACCTAGAAAGAAGGTTGCCAAAATTGGCTGCGGGTTACTACATTTGGATTTTAAGAGATAATATAATCTTTAGAGATGGTAGTGACGGGCAATATATAGTTTGTGATTTTAATTATAGATAAATTTCAATATTGTCCACAGAAAAAGAAATGTCAAAATTTGGCTAGTGTTTGATAGGGTTGTTATAAGTCTACTAATGCAAATTGTTGCAAAATATCAGCTTTAGACAGTTTAGGATAAAATTAGATTGATATCCAAAATGTCTTTGCCGTCGGCATATTTTTTAATGTTTTTTAATCAGAAAATCATTTGCGACCAATTTTAAGGATATCTACAACAGTTAAATGGTAGTTATCTAAATATTTATGAATTAATATTTTTATGTGTTGTATTTTAAATGATAAATCGCTATCAAGTTTTGTTTATAAGCAAAGCTTGCGTAATTTGAAGGAATATAGCGATTGCGAGATAAAAAATAAGAGCAAAATTTGCTCTTATTTTGCATAATGCGGTTCTTACCTTTCAGCACAACATTCACGGCTGTAGGCGTACTCTTCTGGTTTATTTTGATAAAAAACCGAATTGTTTGCAGATGTCCAAATATAATTATTGCAACATTCTGTCCTAAATGTAGCAGACTCTGATTCAGAATCTGCCCAGGTTTTTATTCGGTGCAACACACTTTGGCCATTCTCTTCAATTGTAACGTATCTAAATGTATTAACACTGTCTCCATATTCATCGAAAACGTTTCTATTGCCACAGCCGGTCAGTGTTGCCAAAGATAGTGTGATAGTAACAATCGTTAAAGATTTTAAAATTTTTTTTCTAATATTTTTCATTTATGTATCGTCTCCTTCTGTTTGGGATATTGTATCACATATAAAGGCAGATGTCAATACTGAATTTAGTTTTAATAAAAAGAACTTAAATGGTTAATTTTTCTGTGTTGAAATAAATTAGAAGAAATTTTTGTATAAAAAAATGAAGTAATTTCATGTAGTATAACAGAATAAAAGCTGTCAAACTAGAAAAAAGAATGCTCAGTATTTGTCTTTTAAAAACAATTATTTTTGCAATAATTTAAAAATAAATTTGTATCGAAGTTTCATTTTTCTATTAAGGTGTCATATTTTGCTAATATCAATAATATTTTTAACATTTAATTTTTAATACTTTAAAAGAAATTGTTTAAATTAATAGTTAATAGGCTTGAATTATATGCATGTTGTTGGTTTTTCTAAAAGATTTAGTTCTTTAACAACACCATTTATTTTGGTTAATAAAAATTCTCATTTTTTGTATCAATTTACTTATTTTTTTTATTTTTTCTCTCCTTTTAATTATAAATTATCTTGAATCAAAGCTATAATAATCTGAGCAATATAATTTTGTTTGCTTGTGTCAAAAATATGATTCTTTTAAATATGATGCGATTTGTGCAAACATTCTCTACATCATTTTGTATTAGTATGTTGTGATTTGAAAACAATATAATCGCTCAGGATTTTTTGTTTCCCGTACTTTATTTTATGGGAGAGGAGCTGTAAAATTAAATTTATATTAGTCCATCTTTTTTTAATTTTTTTATGCTTTTTTTATGTAAGATTTCATCAGATAAAAGATCAACAAATTTGTTGTTCCACTTGGTTATAGTCTTATCAAACAAACTTGTAGAAAATATCATTGGGATGCCATTTTCAATGGCATATTGCCAATCATTCTTATTTTTGTAGTATTCACTTAATTGCATTGTTTTTTGATAAATCTTTTGTGCTTGATAATTCCAATTCTTATAAGTTACTAATCGAAATTCTTTTCGATTGTGTTTTCTTGCAATTTCTATTATTTTAAATAATGCATGTGTTCCGAACCCTCTATTTCTATATTCAGGCAAAATTCCAAACCAATTTAACCAAATAGTATTTTTGTAATTTTTCAATTCGTATAAACCAATAATTCCAATTGGTTTGTTTTTATATTTAATTAAATAAGTGATAGGCAACGATTTGTTAGGGTGCTTTTGTCTATCTTCCACTTCTTTCAACAAATCACAGTATCCACACCAATTATTATTAAAAATTTCATATTGAATTAAACTTGTAACTTTTAAATTGTCGTTGTTAATCATTTCTAAATCTATCTCTGGTGGTTTATGTTTGTTATAAATGCCATAAGTATGATATATTTTTCCATGAAATGAGTCGCAAACATATTTCACTCCCATATTTTCAATTACATATTTAATACCATCAATACTAACGCAGTCAATAACAACTTCATCTATAGTTATTCCACGTTTTTTTAAAACATTTAAATGTTCATAAAAGCCCTCATTAAGTTTTATAATAGCTGAAGAATCTCTATGACTTTTTGCAATAACAATTGAAGTAAGTAAACATTTATTTTTTTCGTTTTTAGAAAAAGGTAGGACATCTTGTGCTGTCAATTCAAAATCTTTCATTTTTCCTGCTAAAAATTTTTGAAAAGCTTCATCAGTTATTCTAATAAAATTTACATAACCCACACACTTATTGTTATATAACAAAAAAGTATACATATCATTATTTTTTTTTAGCATTGCTTTGCAAGTTTCAAAATTTCCTACATCTCTTTTACTAAAAACAGTTTTATCAAGCTTTATTGCTTGTTTTAAAATGTCATCGGTTGCTTGAAAAGTGATTTCAAAATTTTTATTATCAAATGCTTTGCGTTTATAAATAAGTTCATTCTTCTGCATTTTTAAATTTAATTCCTTTAATTAAATTTTATAATTAAATATAATATAACATATTTTTTAACAAAATCAAATATAATCATTCTTAATTTTTAAAAGGTGAAGTTGCCATGTTTAAGAATTTTATTAAAAATTCTGAATTATTATAGGATACGTTTGCTATAAGAAATTTATGGTAATTAAAGTTTTGTTAGGAGAAGAAAACAATATATCTTACCACAACTTCAAAAAGGCCGAACTTTGTAATATATGTGTAGATGAAAAATATTGCAAACTAAGAATTGAAAAAGCACTTTATAAAGAATTTTGAAAATGCCATGCGGGATTTGGGATAATAGGCGTTATGGTAGCTGTTTCTTTTAAAATGCAAGTGCAAGAACAATTTATAAATTGAAGCCGACCAAAACCCAAAAGTTATTCAATCACTTCTCGGTCATAAAGATGTCAAAACAACAATTACAACATATAACTCAGTTGACAAATCTTACTTTCAAAAAGCAACGGATGTTATAAATAAAAATTTCAAAGCTGAAGAAAGTAAAACAAGTCCAAAAGATATGGAAGATGATGAACTTGACGACGAACTTGAAAGACTACTTAAAGAGAAGCAAGCCAGACGGAAAAGAAATAGAGATTTTGAGATGTAAAAGTTGGCATATAAGTGTTGACTTTCAATAATTCTATGATAGAATGAAAAAGAGGTTGAGAAACTTAGGGTTTCTCAACCTTTTGCATTAAAAGGAGAAAATTATGAAATTTGAAAGTTTATGGAATGGTTATAAATTCCCAAGATGTGAAAATTGTAAAAAAGACTGCCAAGGACATTTAGATTATGGAAACTTGTGCTCAAATCTAAATTATTTAAAAGATTATGCCGAAGTGAATTATGAGAAAAATAAAGAGAGTTTTAATTCGCTTAAAAGATTAACAACAAACAATAAATTAAATATCTTTTCTTTTGGTTGTGGACTTGGATTTGATTACATTGGAGCAAATGAAATTTTTGGAAACAATTTTAATTATTATGGTATAGATGAAGGCGATTGGGTAATTAAAAAGACAAATGCTTATAAAAATTTTACGCCCAAATTACCTAAAACAATTAGTTATGATGATGGCATGTTTTTATTAAATGTTGTAAAAGAAAATCCTGTAATTTGTTTTTTTAATTCACTATTTACTATTTCAAATAATTCCAACTTAAAAGAAGATTTAGTTAAAGCATTGGAGAATAAAAATAATTTTTACATTATTTGTGATTACACAATAAATAATAATTATCACATGCCAAAAGAAGAAATGGATTTTCTAAAAAGTTTAAGGAGAAAATTAAATTCTTTTAATTATAATAGTTTTGAAATTTTAGATGGAAAAGGTATAATAATGAGTGGAAGAAAATACTAACGCATTTAGTTTAGAAACTCACACAAAATGTGTGACTTCCACTCATTATTTTTGGACAGCGTCGCAAATGCCCTTGCAAGCAAGCATATTGCTCCTTGCAATAATAATTTAATAAACAAAAAGGATGAAATATGATTTTAAGTGTTTCTAGACGAACCGACATCCCTGCGTTTTATAGTGATTGGTTTTTTAAGCAGTTGGACCAAGGTTTTGTTTTGGTGCCAAATCCTATTGCTCGCGATAAAATTGCCAAAATAGAGCTAAAACCATTAAAAATTGAAAATGTTGAAACAAATTTACTCGGAGAAAAGAAAGTTGAAACGGCAGGCAATATCGAAGGAATCGTTTTTTGGACAAAGAATCCAAAACCTATGTTAGAGAAACTTGACAAATTAAGAGAATTTAAATATTATTTTCTTTACACTCTCAACGCATATCCAAAAGAAATCGAAGCAAATCTTCCACTGCTTGAAGAGAGAATTGAAAGTTTCAAAATCCTTTCAAAATTTTGTCCTGTTATTTGGAGATATGACCCAATTCTTATCATTGATGGAATTGACGAAAGTTGGCATATTGAAAAGTTTGAATATTTGGCAAAGGAATTAAAGGGATATACCAAACATTGCAAAATTAGTTTTTTGATTGAAAGTTATAAGGGCTGTGATAAAAATTTGCATAAACCAAATGAACAGCAAAAAGACAAAATTTTGTCTGCCATTTCTAAAATTTCCAAAGAAAATGGAATTCAAATTGAGGCGTGTGCCGAAAATGACTACTCAAAATATGGCATTGTTCCAAGTAAGTGCATAGATGGAGAAATTTTCGAGAAACTTTTAACTGAAAAATATAAAGATTTGAGTCTTCAAGTCAAACGCAAAAATAAAAAACTTGATGGGCAACGCAAAAATTGCCTTTGTATGCCGTCGGTTGACATAGGGCAGTATGACACTTGCTTTCACGACTGCAGATATTGTTATGCAAAAAAATCTTCTCAAAAGTCAATGAGAGATAAATCTGTCGGCACTATTTACGAAAGGAAAACCGAGCTTGAATTTGAGTACAAGTAATGCTATGAAAAACTTTTAAAAGAAAAATATGTATAAATAAAATAAAAAAATTTATATGTAAAGTTCGACATCAATTTTGACATCAAATAACACATTTTTATATAGTTTTAGATAGAATTAGACCGAAAGTAAAAATTTCACACTTTCGGTCTTTTTTATTGGTAAAATTTAATAGAAAAATATTTGATGTCAAAAAACGCATTAAACGATGTCAAAAAATTCGTTATAAAATCAAAAGAAAACACTTTCGTGTTTTCTTGCGTTCCTAAATAAAAACCCCGAGATTATCGAGGCTTTAGTGGTAGAGATGAGTGGACTCGAACCACCGACCCCCACCTTATCAGGGTGGTGCTCTAACCGGCTGAGCTACATCTCTATATGGTTTGTTTTAACGAGTTTAGCAACTCTCGGTTAAATTGACAGTTATTATTGTTGCTGTCTTTAACAGTTGCAGTAATATTATACATGATTATGTTTAAATTTGTCAATCATTTTTTTAACTTTTTTTTAATTTTCAAATAGATTGTTGTTTAAAAATTGAGGTTCGCTTGACAAATAAATCCCTAATTTTTTCAATGTACTTTCATCTGCTGGTTGTAGAATAAAGGTTGAATGTGCTTCGCAAGTTTTTAATTGTGGAATTGCTTCTAAACATCTCTTTGCATAGTTTGACTTTATTGCCATTATTGAAAGTGCTATAAGCACATCGTCGAGTGAGAGGTGAGAACTTGTTGACTTTAAAACTTCAGTCTTCAGTTTTAATATTGGCAGAAGAATTTCATCGCTAATTAGCGGAATATCTTCAATCTTTGCAATGGTTTTTAATGCGTTTAATACTGCAGCTCCAGGAGCAGAAATAATTTCTTTTGATTTTCCGACCACTATTTTTTCGTCTCTCAGTTTTATGGCCACGCAAGGCTTACCAGATTCTTTACTTGCTTTTTTTGCGGCTTTTGCTATATCTAAATCGTTAGGGGATAATTCAAGTTCATTTAAAATCATTTTCATACGGTCTATAGCATCGTATGAAGTTTGACCTTTTTTGTAGGCGCAGGCATAGGAATAGTATCTTCTCAATATCTCGCGTAAGCTTGCCTCTTGAGCTGTCTTATCGTCAACGATGGCGTAGCCTGCCATATTTACGCCCATATCAGTAGGAGAATAATAAACGTCTTTTCTTAGTATCTTTTTTAGTATATTTTTTAATACTGGGAAAACTTCTATATCGCGGTTGTAATTGACTGCCAGCTTTCCATAATGATTAAAGTGGTATGGGTCTATCATATTGACGTCTTTTATATCTGCCGTCGCGGCCTCATATGCAACATTAACAGGATGCTTAAGTGGAATATTCCAGATAGGGAAGGTTTCATATTTTGCGTAGCCAGCTTTTATTCCACGTTTATGCTCGTGGTATAATTGGCTTAAACATGTTGCAAGCTTTCCACTTGATGGCCCTGGCGCTGTTACTATAACAAGTGGGCGAGAGGTTTCTATGTAGTCGTTTGCTCCATATCCTTCATCAGAAACGATGACGTCTATATCATTAGGATAGCCTTTTGTGTACTTGTGAAAATACACTTTTTCACCACGGTTTCTTAATAACTGTGCAAATTTAATCGCAGAAGACTGCCCTTTAAACAGTGTGATTACTATTGAAGAAACCAATAGCCCGAGTTGCCTAAATTTGTCAATAAGTCTTAAAACTTCATCATCATAGCTTAATCCTAAATCAGCTCGAATTTTGTTTTTTTCAATATGGTTGGCGGAAATGCACATGATTATTTCAACATTATCTTTCATTTTTTCAAGAAGTTTTATCTTTACGCCTGGGTCAAACCCTGGTAAAACCCTTGAAGCGTGCAAATCGTCAAATAGTTTGCCTCCAAGTTCTAGATAAAGTTTACCGCCAAACATCTTGATTCTTTCTTGGATATGTTTTTGTTGAAGTTTTAAATATTTCTCATTGTCAAAAGCTTTTTTCATTTGCACTCCTTGTTTTTTCTCTACCGCGTTTTTTCTCTACCGCAGGAAGCAGTTTTGCGTATCGCAAAACTACAAAAAACTTGCGTTTTTTGTGGGTGCGAACAAGTTCGCGCCAGCTTCCTGCGTTTTATTCAACGCATAACTGATTGATTTAAAAACCATTATTATTATACCCAATTTTAAAAAAAGCGCATAATCATTTGCAAAGGTTTATTAAAAAATGTAAAATAATTTATGCAAGCATAAAAGTTGACAAGATATGTTTGCGGGTTGGTTTGACTATAATTTAAGATGAGGCAAGTTTTAACATGCGTGTGATAACAAACGATTAAAAAATTAACAAAAATATATAGAATATATAATTGTTGCTATTACGCTTAGAAGAGAGAGGAAATGAAGAAGTTTTTGATATTTACTGTTACTGCTGGCAATGGTCATAACTCGGCGGCAAATGCAGTTAAAGAGCAACTAGAAAAAATGGGTGCCGAAGTTAAGGTAGTTGACCTTTTGCATGAATTTTGCAAAAACAAAGCATTTATATGGGTGCAGGCGACAGGTTATGGATTGGCTTGTCAATATGCCCATAAAATTTACAATGCTTTTTTTAGATTTTATCAAAAGGCAGATCCAGAAAAATATTATAAATCTCCA
>CASFQL010000027.1 GCA_949296965.1 uncultured Christensenella sp.
GTTTGACGGCTCTACGTTAACAGCCAACAATAAAGAAGCGTCGAAAAAACGAGTGTTTGAAAACAAGTGCCCAAATTGCGGGGCCAACATGCAACAAGAAGGTGGCGTATGGCGATGCCATTATTGTAATTCAAAATTTGAAATTTAATTTTTGCTATTGACTTTTTTATTTTAATATGTTATTATGATGCCAACGGAGGGAAAATGAAGAAAGTATTATTAGGTATATTTATTTTAATTTTGATAGCAGGAGCTGGAGTGGGTGGCTATTTTATTGGCAAAAATGTTAAAGGCGACGGCTCTACTTCAGCGGTAACAAAAGAGGCAGTGGTAGAGGTTTTAGATAATTTTAGTTATGGCGCAGGATGGATTGAAAAAGAAAATTCTACGGCAAAGGCCACATCAAATGTGCAGCCATATGAAGAAGATGTGATTGATTATAACGGATATGATGATTTGATTAAAGCTTATATATTTTTTACTAAATATGCATTGTTAAACACGGATGTACAAGAAAAAGAATTTTATTATTCCACAGCAACTTACAAGATGGATGCAACGCAATACACGGGAAATATGGGATTTTATTATGAGTTTGGTGCAAATTGTGCATTTATCTCAATACACGATTTTGATTCAGATATTACAGTTACAATAATTGTAGACATTCAACCTGTTCAGGACAACACTTATGTTATGAATATATTAACAGACAAAGGAATGGTCAATAAAAGCTATCAAGAAGGTTTTACAATTCAACAGCTTTACATGGATCAATATGCAAATCAAATTTACAGTTATTCATCGTTTACTGCGAACACATCAAAGACAAATTTAACAGACATTACGATAGATGACGTTAGTGATATGCATCTATTTGGTTGCGACATTAGAACAAATCAGTCAATAAACATTTATAAAGATGAGATAGCCACAGAGGAAACCTACAATTTTGATGCTTTAATGAACGTTTACAAGGAGCAAGTTTCTCGTTATTCGGGCGTGCTTTTTGGCAATAGAGACTACGGAGAAATTGATGCCCTCGCAAAGGCATACGCAAATCTTGGATATCAAGTGATTTAAGCTTGTGTTAAATTGGTAAATTGTTAGCCGAGTAAAAATATTAAAAAAACCACTTTAAGTGGTTTTTTTTAATTTTCATAAAAGACTAATAAATTATTATTTATTAATTATTAACCAAAAACATATTAAGGATTATTGATTTAAGGTTTACTTTTATTATATTAAAAAATTTTTCAAATAATTGTCATAGTTTTACGTTTTGGTACTTTTATTATTTGAGAAGTTATATTTTATTTTGTTAACATTTTTGATAGGTGAGTTATTAATTTCATATTGTAGAATTGTATAATTTTTTAGAAAGATCTTTTAAGGTATTATATATCCAGAGTAAAATATTAAGTTAATTTTATCTCTTTTTAATTAAAATATTGTAAAAATAAGAATTCCTGCGAATATCATGCACGCCAACCCTAATAATCCACATATTAACTGCCATTTTGCTTTTACTAATCCTTTTTCTTCTTTACTTTGGCATTCGTTTATCTTATTTCTTGCAATAATTCCACAAATAATACTTGCTATTCCTATTGCAATTAAAAACAAATATAATACAATATTCATATATTTTTATCTCCCATATTGTTAATTTTTTGTAAAATTTTAGGGTTGTATTGTGATTAATTATAGATTTTTTAATTTATTATTTTAATATCTCAAATATTTATTTTTAAAGGTATACTGGTCTCGATTTAAAATTTTTTGTCATATAAAACTTTTTATATATCATAAAATTTTTTTTAATTTTTTTATTTCCATTGTAATCACCTTTGTTATTGGTTTATTACAATTATTAATTTATTTTATCAAATTTTGACCAAAAAACAAATGTATTTTTTTAGTAGTTCTGGTAGAATTATTTAATTTATCTTATTTAAAAAAAATTTAATTTTTTAAATTATAGCATAATTATAATAGATTTTTAATAAAAAGTTAAAATTAAATAGGTTCATCATAGCCAAATAGAATTGGCTTTTTGTTCAATATTTTTAAATGTTCTTTTTTTAAAAATTTCTTGTTTATCCATGCTTGAAAAACACATTTTTCAAAAAAATTATTATTCATAATATAATAACCATGTGTTCTTTGCTCTTCTCCAGCACTATCTTCCACTTTCCATCTTATTATTTTCCCATCTTCAATTTGACAGCCTTTAAAAGTCATCCAATGTTTCAGCGTTATATCAAAACTCTCCAAAGCCTGCTTTTTGTTCATATCCTTAATGCCAAGAAGTTCTTCATATTTAAAAAGTCTTGTGTCAAGTATGGTGCTTTCTTTATTTCTATATTTTTTATTTTCGCAAGCAAAACATACAGGAATATTACTTTTTAATTGCGAAACAATTAAATTGGTAAATTCCTTTTGGGGAAGGTTTATGAACTCAATAAAACTTTTACCTTCAACATTGCCTGAACATGCTTTCCTAAATTTTGTATAGAATGGAAAATTTTTCATAGGAACATTTCCAATTAATACAAAATCATCTAAATTTATAGACGAATATTTTTTATAAAACGATTGAGGAGAAATTTGAGCAATTGTAGTTTCTTCACCATTTTGGGTTTTGTATGTATAATTAAAA
>CASFQL010000028.1 GCA_949296965.1 uncultured Christensenella sp.
GAAGTTAGTGATGGGAATGTGGAGAACATTGATTTAGGAGATTTCCAAATTGGTGACATTGGACCAGTAATTAATGTAACTAGAAGTCAACTTGGAATTACTAATGAAGAGAACACTTTTACAGCAATAGTTAAATGGTCAAGAGTATTTAATGATTTAAGTTATCAATTTACAACAGATTATCAAATAGATGAAGCACCAACGTTAACTGGACCAACAAGTGAAAATTTAGAAACAGAATTAACATTAAATTTTGTTGATCAGGGTGATGGGACACTTGTTGCAACAATTTATGTGTGTGCAGAAGGTGCAACACAAGAAACCCTAATGGAATTGATTGTTCCGGTTAAATTTATATTGGTTGATTAAAAACTAAATAACTAAAAAATTAAAAGTCAATCTATCATAGATTGACTTTTTTGTATAAATAAAACCCCCAGATAGTCTGGGGGTTCGTTTTAGGTTTACCGATGAACAAAATTTCTCCTTTTGTGTTAAACTTTGGTTTGTAGCCTAACAAAATAAAAAAACACAAAAGGAGAAAAAATGTTAAAATCAGTAAACATAAATAGTTTAGCACATACGACTTGGAATTGCAAATACCACATAGTGTTTGCACCAAAGTATAGGAGAAAGATATTCTTTGGATAAAAGCGATTGGAGATAGGAGCAATTCTAAGGAGTTTGTGCGAATGGAAAGAAGTTGAAATAATAGAAGCCGAAGTGTGTCCAAATCATGTGCATATGTTGGTTTCAATATCACCAAAATTGAGCGTGAGTGGGTTCGTGGGATATTTGAAAGGAAAGAGCAGTATACTCATATACCAAAAGTATGCAAACATGAAATTCAAATACAGGAATAGAGAATTCTGGTGTCGTGGGTATTACGTAGATACTGTAGGAAAGAACAAGAAGGCGATAGCTGAATATATTGCGAATCAGTTGAAAGAAGATAAAGAGATGGAGCAAATGACAATATATGAGAAAATAGACCCATTTAAAAAATAACAAGATTCACAATAAGGCATAGTTAGGCTACGCACGATTTCGTGCAGCCTTTGAAATAGGGTTTTACCCGTTATATGAAAAACCACCAGCTAAGCTGGTGAATTTTTATTGAATTTGACAACAAATGCGTTAATTTTAGATAATTTTAGATAGTTTTAGATGACTTTTTAAAAAACAAGATTTTTTATCAAAAACTTTCTATTTTCGTTGTAAATTTGCGTTCTTTTTGATAAACCAAATTGACAACAAATTGATATCCGAACATCAAAAAAACCCTTATAAATAAAGGGTTTTAAGTGGAGCTGATGAACGGTTACGATCCGTCTACCTCTTCCTTACCAATTTAAAAATATTTTTACCAAAACTTGTGCTCTATGCTGATAAATCCCTTATAAATACTAGCAAAAATGCTAGTATTTTTTATAATAGGTGCAAAAAATTTTAAAACTTGTGCACCTATATACACCTACGCCTATATTTTTGCTAAATTTTAGTATTTTTAAACTGCTTAAAACTATATAATACTTTTTAAATTTATTTTAGAGGAATACCAAAAATTGCTCAAAATACTTGATATTATAAGTTTTTTGTGCTATTATTGGTAATAAAAATAAGAGGTATATTATGGAAATTTTGCCAAAACTTATAACAAAAAAAGATGTAATAGATAAGTTTGAAAACGAAAAGCAATATTCAAACTGGATTGCTTTAAAATTAAAATCAAATATATACAAGAAAGTTCGTAACAATCTTTATGCTTTAGTTGATCCATCAATTAATGATATTTATTCAACGAAATTTGAAGTTGCTAGTAAGATTTCAGAAAGTTCTTTTATTTGCTATCATTCAGCTTTGGAATATTATGGAATTGCAAATCAAGTTTTTAGTAATGTTTTTGTTGGAAGTTTAACAAGGTTTAATAATTTTGTATTTAATGATAACGAATTTATTTTTAAATCCGCAAAGAATATTAAGTTTGTTAATAATATAATCAATGAAGGCATTAAAGTTTCATCGCTTGAAAAGACAATAGTTGATTGTATTGATAATATCAATTTAGCTGGGGGTATCGAAGAAATATTAAATGCTCTTGAGCAAATTAAATACCTTAATGAAAAGAAAATATTAGAAATTTTGTTAGATATTAATAAGATGGTTTTATATCAAAAAGTTGGGTATTTATTAGAACTTTATAATAATCAATTTGAATTTTCAGATAATTTTTTTAAAGAATGTAAAATTCATATAGGTAAAAAGGTTAATTATCTTATACAATATGAATTTAAGGAAACAGAACTAAACGAAAATTGGAAATTAATCGTACCTAAAAATCTAAAATCTCGCATTAATGGAGGATATTAATGAACTATTCAAAACAATACTTGGCAGAATTAGCAACAAAGACAAACTTTATAAAAGATAATTTAGAAAAGGTTTTAAGACTTGCTGAAATATTAAAGTTTTTAAATACAGATGATGTTTTTAAAGGAAAGCTTGCACTTAAAGGTGGAACAGCAATTAACCTAACAGCTATAGAACTTCCCAGACTTTCTGTTGATATCGATTTAGATTTTACTGAAAATTTAAGCAAGAATGAAATTGAAGAAGTGAAATCTAAATTCACAAAAAAATTAACTGACTATATGTGGCAAGAAGGATATTCTTTAATGGTTGCTCCAAGAGAA
>CASFQL010000029.1 GCA_949296965.1 uncultured Christensenella sp.
ATACGCGAACTCATCTCTCACCGAAATAAATCTTTTACCACTACTTGATGCCAAATTGTGGTCTTATGCTGTATTAGCAGATATTTCTATCTGTTGTCCCCCTGTGAAAGGTAGATTATTCACGCGTTACTCACCCGTCCGCCACTAGACTTATTCGTTGCACAAAACACATTGAGAAAACCCAAAATGCTTTGTGCAACAAACAAATCCCGTTCGACTTGCATGTATTAAGCACGCCGCCAGCGTTCGTCCTGAGCCAGAATCGAACTCTAATTAAATGGTATAATAAAGTCAAAAGACTGTATTATCAAATAAATAAAGCATCTTGCTCAAAACATTCATTACTGACTGTTTAAAGTTTTGCTTGATTAAAATTCTCGAAATTTTCGAAGAATTTTGTATAAACCTTAACTATTAAATTTTAATGGACCGCGTCGCACTTTTCCTTAGCGACATGACGAGAATATCATAATAAAAATTTAGTGTCAACACCTTTTTTCAAAAAAAACAAAAAATTTTAAAGTTTTTTTAAATTATTACGAACACTTGTCCCCGTGTGTCGTATTTTTCCACCTAAATCATACTAAAAATCAAATTTATTAGGTCATAAAAAAGTTCAAAAGTTTCTTCTATAATTTCAATTTTTTCAGTTTTTTCAATAAAAAACAACTCCCCAAATATTTCTAATATAAGATTATAAAGGCATTTATAATTAAACTTTAATCCCTGTTTTACATCATTTTGTTGAATATTAATATCAAAGTAACTTTCCAAATCTTTTATTTTATTATTTAAAAGATTGCATTTCTTAAAAATTTCATTTAGTTTAGCATTTTTAGCAAAGCCCTTATCTATTATAAAAACTAACCTATGCAAATTTGTTATTAAGGAAATTATATGTTTTTTATCAATGCAAACACTTTTTAAAACAGAGATAGAATTGTATTTTTTTTGATATTCTCTTGCCATTTGTTTAAAATTTTCACTATTTAAAAACTCTTCCATACCCCACCTTTTAACATTAACTTATATGAAAAAACAAATAAAATTGAAACAAAAAAAAGATGGCATCACCATCTTTAATTTATTATTATGACAAAAAACAAAAATTAATTCTTATAATAAGATTTTAAATAGTTTCTCCCTTTATTTTATCAAAATATTTTTCTATTTAATCTATAAATTTTATTTAATAAAATTTCAATATCTTATTAATCACTTTTTAAATTTTCTTCTAAAAAAGAGAACTTTTTAAAATTTCACTCACAGTCATATAAACCACAAGCAATATATTAAACTAAAAAAGTTTATAATAAAATAAGTTTTATATTGACTATTTAAAAAATCTTTACATACCACTAAAAGCACCCAAAGTATCTTTACTTAACTCTTGGGCTTTATTTTGAGCATCTTTAATTGCAGCCATTATTAAATCTTCTAACATTTCAACATCGTCTGGGTCAACGGCCTCTTTTTTAATTCTAACAGCCTTAATTTCTTTTTTACCTGTCATAACAACTTCGACCATATTTCCGCCACTTGCCCCAACAACTTCTGTGTTTGCAAGTTCTTCATTCTTTTTTTCCATTTCGGCTTGCATTTTCTGAGCCTGCTTAATCATATTTTGCATATTCATACCGCCACCGAAACCACCAAATCTATTATATCCTGCCATATTAATCTCCTTTTTTAATTTTATGACTACTACAAATTAATTTATGTCAACTATATAAAACAAATTTCATCGCCAAACAAATCTTTTAATATTTTGATATTATTTGAAACTTTATCATTGCCTTTTTCTTTTAACACAAACTCAATGTTTATTTTATCATTAATTCTTTTAAGTTCCAAAGCAATTTTGCTAAAATTTTCTTCTTTTGTCAAAATATCATACAAATATTTTTCGTAAACTACCGCTTTTAAGGTAAAATTATTAAAAGAAAACTCTCTAATTTCCCCGCAAGCAGTATGAAGTGTCATAAGGTTATTATTTCTTAAATGCAAAATAAATTGTCCCCATAGTTTTTTAGGATTTTTCAAAATCTCTTCTAGGCTTAAAATTGCGGTGTCTTTTACTTCTAAATTATTTCCTTGTCCATTATTTTTTAAAGGGACTTTATCTATTTTATTGTAAATTAAAATATTTTCTGGCACCTCTTCAAACGAATTAAAATTGTCTAAAATTTTTTTTTCTTTATCAAAATTGGCTAAAAAGTCTTTATTTTCGCAAACTAAATCTTCATTAATTAGTTTTTTTTTAAAGTATCATAACTAGCACATTCTAAACAAGTAAGTTCAATCAAAGTTCTAGGAGAAAGAGCGTATTTAAGTTCACTTTCAATACCGCAAAACTTTTCCATAAAACTTAAAAGTTGTTCGCCACTTGTTTTTTGGGCTTGATTAAAATATCTGTTAAAAGTTTCTTTTGAAAAACCTAATATGTCTTTTGCGTTATCACAATTTTTTATAACTAAAAGGTCTTTAAAATGAACGGAAAGTTCTTTACCAAGGGCAATTAAATTTTTACCAATTTTACACAAATTATCAATAGTAGTAAGGACTCCGCCTATATCCTTATCAATAATTTTATCTGTCAAATCTAATACACTATCAATGTCATTGCTACCTAAAATATCCACAACTTTATCGTAGGTAACTAAATTTGAACAAAAAGCGACAACAGAGTCTGCAACAGAAAGGGTATCTCTTACACTTCCCTCTCCGCTCGAAGCAATAGCATCAATAGATTTCTCGTCATATTTAACCCCAATAGCATTAAATACATTTTTTATATGCTCTTTTAAAAGTTCTTTTGAAACAAGTCTAAAATCAAATCTCATACACCTTGACAAAATCGTCGCAGGCAACTTGTATGCTTCTGTTGTTGCAAGTATAAACACGGCGTGTTTTGGAGGTTCTTCAAGTGTTTTTAGTAAAGCATTAAAAGCACTATCTGTTAACATATGAACTTCATCAATAATAAAAACTTTATATTTACCATTAATAGGTGGATATTTAACTTTTTCTCTAAGTGCTCTTATTTCGTCCACCCCATTATTTGAAGCGGCATCAATCTCTAATATATCAACACTATTTAATTCATCAAGTGCCTTACAAGATTCACACTTTAAACAAGGCGAGCCATCAACAGGAGAAAGGCAATTAATTGCCTTAGCAAAAATCTTAGCACAAGTAGTTTTACCCGTCCCACGAGTGCCTGTAAATAGATATGCGTGTCCAACTTGACCTGTTATAACTTGATTCTTTAAAGCCCTAACAATATGGTCTTGTCCTATAACTTCATCAAAAATCTTTGGTCTAAATTTCCTATAAAGTGCTAAGTGCAACTATTTATCTCCTTTTAGAAATCTTAATTTAATTTTAATCCTACTTAAAGCATTGTCAATACTTTTTGGACTCTTTTTCAAAATTGTAGATATTTCAATATAATTTAAGCCACTTAAATAGTTTTTTAAAACTTGCTTTTCAAAACTACTCAATTCTTTGTCAATTCTAAACGCCAATTCGCCAAATTTTTCTCTTAAAATCATACTTTCTTCTGGCGAAAGAACATTTGACACTAGATAAAAACCATTATCTTCATCCTGGTTTTCTTCCTGTTTTAGAGAAAGCAAAATTTTACCTTGGTTGTTGATTGAAAAATAAGTATTTAGCATTTGATTCTTTTGTCTATTGTTTTTTATGAAAGCAGATTGAATTTGTCTTTTAATGCAAATGCTAGCATAGTTTGAAAAAGAAATATGACTATCAACATCATAACTTCTATAAGCATTAAATAAACCAATCATACCTTCTTGAATTAAATCGCTTTCTTCTAAATTTATTAAAAAATATTTTCTACAAATAGATTTTACGAGAGTTTTGTAAGTATTCATAAGTTCATTGATTGCCTTTTCATCTCCACTCTTTGCTCTTAAAATCAATTCTCTTTCGTCCATCAAAAATCCCCCAAAATTTAATTTATTTGTCTTTGTCTTAAAGCCTCATAAATTATTGCAGTTGTTGCATTTGAAACATTTAAAGAGTTTATACTTCCATTAAGTGGTAAAGATATAATTTGGTCGCAAATTTTTTTAGTAAGAGTTCCTACACCAAAACCTTCACTTCCCATAACAATCGCAATATTTCCTTTTAAGTTTGTTTTATATAAACTTTCTCCACCTGCTTCGGCACAATAAACCCAAACATTGTTTTTTTGTAAATATTTTATAACATCGTTGATGTTTGTTACCTTTGCAATTTTGACATAATTAATAGCCCCACAACTTGTTTTATAAACAGTTTCATTTACATCACAACTTCTTCTATTTTCAATAATTATTCCATCAACTCCCGCACATTCGCAAGCCCTTATAATGCTACCAAAATTATGAGGGTCCTGTATGCCATCTAACAAAACAATAAAATTGTCGTCTTGCTTTTTATTCTGCAAAATTTCATCAACAGTTGAATACTTAAAATCTGTAACATAGCAAACAAATCCCTGATGATGAGAAGACAATTTGTCAAGTTGTTTTTTTTGAGCAAAATCAAATCTAACATTTTTTTCTTTGCATAGGTTAATTATTTTTTGACTAAATTCGCTATGAATTGAAGATGAAATCAAAACCTTTATAACCGTCCTGCCTGAATTTAATGCTTCATAAACGCTATTTTTACCACTTATAATCATTTTCTTTTCTCCTGCAAAACTTGTTTTAATTCTACCAAAATAAAATTATAAAAAAATTTAATTCTATCAAAATCTTGCATCAAATAGTTATACCCTAAAATTGCCTCAAAACTTGTCGCCTTTTTATAATCGCTAAGATTAGAATTTTTAGGAATTGTATTTAATCTTGCATTTCTTGCTCTTTTTGCAATTTGTTGTTCTTCTTCACTTAACTTATCATTAAGCCTATCAAGTAAACTTGCTTGATAACTTGCTTTAACAAATTTTGTAGATAATTTATGAAGTTCATTACTCTTAAAAGTGGAGTTTGAACAAAAAAATTCTCTAATCACAACCGACCACACTGCATCACCTAAAAAAGCAAGACTAATAGGATTTAAGTTTAAAATTTGATTTTTATTAGTTATGCTTTCAAAACAAATCTTTTCTATCATAAAAAAAGTATATCACAAAAATAATTAAAAGAAAAGAGTAAAATTAATCTTTAAAAAATAAATCATACATTGTTTTTTAAGTTTATTCAATATTTTTTATAAGTTCAAACCAATATAAATTACTAACCTTTTAGCAATAAAAATTTTTAAAACAAAACTTGATTAACTTTAACTAAACTTTTTACTTTAATTTTTAATTTTAATTTAGAAAATTTTACAAAACTTAAACTTTCATATATAAAAATAACTTAAAATTTATTAAAACTCAACAACTATTGACATAAAATTTATTAAAACTCAACGACTATTGACTTTAATAATAAATTTATTATAATATTACTATATGAAAGAAATTAAAATACAAGAATTTTTAACAGATAAAGACTACATTAATGATGATTTTTTATTACCTTTACTAAATGACTACGACTCTTTTTTAAGAAGCGTAATGAGATTAGTTGAAGAAAATGTAAGTAGTGAAAAATCATTGCAAATTAAAAAAGATTTAACTCGCCTAAATGAAATATTAATAGATTATGGTGCTACTTATGAAAATGTTGTATTAAAAACAGCAATAATTTATTATTTAACTGGAAATGAGTTTTTAGATTATGAAAAATTGTCTTCTCTTAATTTATCTAAAATTGTAGTAAAAGGAGTAAACATTTTACAACAAGCAAATAATCAAAATGACTATAAGAGAGTTTTTTTAGGTTCTCTTGCCTACCTTGGCAAAATTCAACTAGCCTTAACGATATTAGAGATTGAAAAAGCAAATAAAAATGACAACAAATCAAATATTTTGATAAAAGCAAACAAAATAATAAGCCAATATCAAGATAAAGTAAAAAATAGTTTAATGGTAAAATTAATTGAAACAAAAAATAACATTTAAAAAGGATAAAAATGATTAACGAAGAAACTGCAAAACAATTACTAAACAAATTATATAAAATTGAAAATGACGATGAATTCCAAGCACAAATAGCATCAATTAAAGCCCAAATTGAAAACCTTGGTATAACTTCAATGTTTATAGAAGAAAGAGTCAAAGGTCCTATCTCTGCTTTAAAAAAATTCACAGAAAACAAAGACGGAAAATACCAAGAGAAATGGAACGCAATAAAAGATTTATTCGGTTTAATGGTAGTAGTAGATAACAATTATCAAGTTGATTATATTTTAAACTATATAAAAGAGCATTTTTCCAAACTTAAAAATCCTTATGTTGAAAATTTTATTACAGATTATAGAAAAGTAAGCAATAGAAAATCTCAACACCTTAAAGACACTTATGTTTTCCAAGATCCACAGGGACGAAGTTATCAAACAAATGATAGTTATAAAACAACAAAAGCAAATTTGATGATTGACCAAATTCCAATAGAAATTCAAGTAAAAACAAAAGCTCAATACATTGCCCATATGGCAACTCACGACTCAGTTTATAAAACGGGACAAATTGAAGATAAAGATTTAAGATATTTTATAGCAGATAAAATGTTCCCATATTTTGAAACTTTTGCTTATCTAAGATTAAATAAAGACAATTTAACCCAAACTCAAATAAAGGCAATCGAAGATGATATAAAAGAAATTTTTACAAGAAATTTTGCCGTCTATAATAAATATGCTAATATTTTTAATGAAGCAAGGTGTTTATATGGTGTAAACTTTTACCTTTTGCAGAATAGAGATGCCTTTATAAAAGACTCGATATTTCATAAAAAAAATCTAAATATGCAAATATCAACTTCGCAAGTTAAAAAAGTTTATGAATATCTATATGACAAAATCTCAAAAGAAAATCCATCATATTATACCACTCAACTAGTAAATCAAACAGTTGATAGATTGTTAAAAACTTCATATAGCAATTATAAAGAAATAAGAGAAAAAATTTCTGGTAAATATAGACACGGCTCGTGTGTAATAACAGGAATATTTGATATGCTAAAACCTGAGCACATTACTTTGTTTAAAGAACTTGGGGATATATACAAACAAGTTTATGTAGGAGTTATAGATGATAAAATTAGTTCAGCATTTTTAGGACACGACACAGTATTTAATGAAAATCAAAGGGCAAGCCAACTTATAAATTTCAAAGGGATAACTTCAAGTTCTGTAATAAACGGAACAAATGTAAAAATAGAAAATGACATAGGTCCACTTCAATTAGATGAACCTGAGAAAAAAAAGTATGATATAGGATATATTAGTGGAGTTTTTGATGGTTTTCACCCGGGGCACCTTGAACACTTAAATATGGCAAAAGCAGAAACAGAAAACTTGTATATAGGTATAAAAACTGACGAATATTCAAAAAGGATAAAAAATAAGTTCCCTATTAATGACGAAAATGATAGATTAAAAGTTGTTAGTGGTGTTAGAGGTGTTTATAAAGTATTTTTAACAGACACTGATATGCTCCCACCAAGAGAATTTTTAGATAAAGCAAAAGAAGTAATCAAAAATGGTGGCAGAGTTGCAATTTATCTTGGCTCTGATTGGATTACAAAATTTGATAGTAAGCCAAAGAGTTCTATTGATGAACTAAATTTTATAAGAAAAAAATACCCAAAAATATTCTTAACAACCACAAAAAGAGAAAATGAAAAAACAATGTCTAGCACCGTTCTTAGAGAGCAATTAATACAATCAAAAGAAATAGACACCTTCCCGCTAGAATTAACAATGATAGGAAATGATTATGAATTATAAACAAATTATAAAAGTATTAAATGAGATTAATTTACCCATATATATAACAGGGCATAAAAACCCTGATTTTGACTCAATATCATCTTGCCTTGCTCTTGCAACTTATCTCAATTCTCTTAATAAGAGCGTCAATGTTCTACTAAAAAAAGAAGATGAGAATATTGTATTTAACAAAGATGATTTAAAATTTATCAAAAATGAAGTAAATGCAAAAAATTATTGCCTTATTATATTAGACTTAAATGAAATCAGTCGTCTAGGTCAATTTGATAAAGAGTTTAACAACGCAAGTTTAACAATTAATATAGACCACCATATGGGAAACGCAACAAAGGCAAACTATGTTTTTTCAAAGCCTAAAATAAGTAGCACTTGTGAAATAATATATAACATAATTTACATTTCTAATAAAAAATTATTAGAAGATAAAAACTTGTGCCAAAATATATATTTAGGAATTATGACAGATACAAATTGTTTTACAAGAAGACTTACTAATAAAACCCTTTTTATAGCACAGAAACTAATAAATAAAGGAGTAAATTACTTCTATCTTAATCAACAAACCCTTTGGAAAAGAAGTAAAAGTGAACTTCAAGCAGTTGGAGAGTTATGCTCTAAAATACAGGAAAATAGATTTTTTAAATATGTAATAGTTGATAAGAGTATTCCCCCTTTTAAAGACTTAGACCTTAATTCCCTTACAAAAAAAGTTGCCGAAGATTTAAGACGACTTGAATATTTAGATATTTTTGTATTTATTGTCTTAAAAGAAAAAAATTTTATAACAGGCAAAATAATGACAAATAATTGTGAAATAGCAGATAAATTAGCAAGTCTTTTAGGTGGTGGCGGGCATAAAAAAGAAGCAGGCTTTACTTGCAACTTTACAGTTAGTCAAATATTAGAAAAATTATCAACTTACTTTACAAATTTAAATCATTAATTATTAAATATATATTATTTTTTAATTCTAAAACATATATAAAAATGATAATTAAACTAGCATTTAATTAGTTTTAAGAAATTAAAAAAATCAATAAATAAAGTATAGATAAAAAAAGTAAAATAATTAATGATTAAGTAATCACTAATAAATTAATAAAAAACAAATAAGATAAAATAATTGAGAATATTATTAATTAAAAAATAAAATGTTAATTAAATAATCAAATAATATTAATAGAATTTAACCTAAATATTTAATTTACAAAACATAGTGAGAGATATTTTACTATGTTTTTTATTTTTTTATTAAAACACAAATTAGAGAAAATTTTCATTATTAAAAAAGTTGTTAGAAATAAAACAGGCTATGTGCTCAAAAGTGAAACTTTTGCGTGCAATTTTATTTAAAATTGCACAGTGAAAATTTTTAATAAAATTTTCACAGCACATAGTCTGTCCTTAATAACCTACAATATAAATTAGCAAATATAATCTTTTAAGTTTAAAATTAATTATTAATAGGTTTATTTTCATTTAGATACTTAATTATCCCGCAAGAGATAGCATAACAGATTTTATTTTGATAATCTTCTTGTTGTAACAATCTTTCTTCATTTTCATTACTTAAAAAGCCACATTCAACAAGAGCAGATGGGATATCCGTGCAATTAACTATGTAATAATCTCCTACCTTAGCCTGAGATTTTGCATTGTCAATGTTACCATACATTTGACTTTGGATATCTTGGGCAAGATTTTTGCCTTCTTCATTTCCACTTTTATAAAAAACCTGAGCACCTTTACAACTTCTTAAAGGGAAACTATTCATATGTATTGAAATAACAAGGTCAGGCGAATTTTGTTCAATGATAGTTTTGCGTTTTAACATATCACTTCTTTTCAAATTTGAAACACCCTTTTCATAAAGTCCATTTTCGTCAGTCCTTGTTAAAACAACGGAAATATTCATATTAGAAAGTTGTTTTGCTAGATTATAAGCATACTTTAAATTTAAATCGCTTTCATATACTCCCGTTGATTTACCAACGCACCCTCCATCAATTCCACCATGTCCAGCATCAACTACAACTAAATATTCACTATTTGGGACAAGATAAACATATTCCGTTTTATATTGTCTTGCAATAAAAATACTTGATAAAACAACAAATAAGAAAACAACAACACAAATAATATATTTTTTCTTTAAAACTACTACCATAAAATATCTCAAATTATATTAAAGTATATTAACTTAAATAAAATTTTAGAATATTTTATTATTATACAAAAAAAATACTCTTACATAAAATAAGAGCATTAGACTTAAAAGATATTTTATTAAGTATTGTTAAAATAAAACTATATTAAAGTATATAGTTATTATTTTGCTAAAATTTTTACAATCTAGGTTAGTAAATAAAATTTATATATACTAGTGCAACTATCTATTTTGCGGGCTTTGTGCGTAAAAATTTTTTTAAAATTTTTACAGTGAAGTTTTAAACTTAAAACTTCACACAAAAGTTTCACTTTTGTCACAAAGCCCACAAATCTCACTAAAATAATTTTATACAAACAAATTGATAAAAAGAAACTAAAAATCACTAATTAAAGCGGAATATTTGAAACTGCATCAAGGTTAATATCACTTAACCCAACACCATTTAAAAGATTAAAGTAACCCATACTTGCAATCATTGCTGCATTATCAGTGCAAAGACTAAAATCTGGGAAGTAAACTTTAATATTTTCTTTATCTCCAGATTTTTTCAAATTATCTCTTAGAAAACTATTAGCAGAAACTCCACCCGCCACACAAATTTTATCATAGCCCTTTTCCTTACAAGCCCTAACAGTTTTTTCAATTAAAGGCAGGTATGCTTCATTTTCAAAAGAGCAACAAATATCATTAACAGGAATTTCTTTATTTTTTTGATTAAGTTTATTAACATAATTTATAATTGCTGTTTTTAAACCACTAAAACTACTATCATAACTTTTTTTCAAAGAGTCTTTAACAAACTTAATTGAATATGAGCCTTGTTTAGCACACTTATCAATTTTAGGTCCCCCCGGGTAACCAAGACCAATTACCCTTGCTACCTTATCCCCCGCTTCACCTATTGCGTCATCAAGGGTGCTACCTATTAAATTAAAATGAATATAATCTACAACTTCAACAATTGCAGTATGTCCACCACTAACAATCAGACCTATAAAAGGTGGAACCAAATCTTTATGAGTAATATAATTTGCACACATATGTCCCCTAATGTGATTAACTGCAATAAGTGGGATATTTAGAGAATAACTTAAAGATTTAGCAAAACTTACTCCAACCATAAGGGCTCCAATAAGTCCAGCTCCATAAGTAACGGCAATAGCGTCAATATCTTTTAACTTCAAATTAGCACTACTTAAAGCATTGTCTAAAACATTAGTTATAGCCATAACATGATTTCTACTAGCAACCTCTGGGACAACCCCGCCAAAACGAGTATGAATATCAATTTGAGTAGAAATTATATTTGACAAAACTTCTCTACCGTTTTTAACAATTGCAACCGAAGTTTCATCACAACTACTCTCAATCCCAAGAATTATTATATCTTTTTTCTTTTTAAGTTCATCTACTTTTTTTTGCATTTGTTCAAAATACATAATAAACACCTACAAACTCTTTTTTAAATAATCTAATATAAAAGGTTTAATATCGCCGTCCATAACAGCACTTACATTAGAAGTTTCAAAATTAGTTCTATGGTCTTTAACCATAGTATACGGGCAAAAAACATAAGACCTAATTTGACTACCCCACTCAATCTTTTTTATATCGCCTTTGATTTCATTTGTCAACTTCTGTCTTTCTTGTTCTTTTAAATTGATAAGTTTACTTTTTAAAATTTTAAAAGCCATTTCTCTATTTTGAATTTGACTTCTTTCATTTTGACAAGTTACAACAATTCCTGTTGGGAAGTGAGTAATTCTAATAGCCGAGTCAGTTTTATTTACATGTTGACCGCCAGCCCCGCTACTTCTATAAGTATCTATTCTAATGTCATCTGGGTTAATTTTAACATCTTCATCATCTTCAATTTCAGGTATAACTTCAAGGCTAGCAAAACTAGTATGCCTTCTCTTATTTGCGTCAAACGGTGAAATTCTAACAAGCCTATGAACTCCACTTTCTGCCTTTAAATAACCATAGGGTTTATCCCCATTAACTACAAAAGTTATGCTTTTTATCCCCGCTTCATCTCCTTCAACGGTATCTAAAATTTCATATGAATAATTATTTTTTTCACAAAATCTAGCATACATTCTAAAAAGCATATCCGCCCAATCTTGTGCTTCTGTTCCACCCGCCCCTGCGTGAATAGACAAAATTGCAGGGCAATCATCATAAGGATTATTTAGTAGAGTATCAATAGTTTTTTGTTCTAAATAATCTTCAAAATTTTTAATTAATTCGTTAAGTTCATTTAATGAAGTTTCATCGTCCATTTCAGTTAAAAGGTCAATTAAGAATTCAATATCACTTTCATATTTTTCAAGGGTTTTAATTGTTTCAAGTTTATCTTCAATAACCTTTATCTCTCTACCATTCTTTTTAACTAACTCTAAATTTGAATAAAAATCGCTTTTTTCTTGCTCTTCTTTCTTTTTTTCTAAAAGTTCAATTAATTTAGTTTTGTCAAAGACACTCCTTTAAGTAATTGCTTTTATCTTTTAATTTTAAAAATTTTTCTCTTTGCTCGTCAATAACCACTTTTTTTCTCCTAATCAAATTAAATTACAAATTGTGTGCTGTAAAAATTTATACCAAATTTTTACTATAAAGTTTTGACAAACTTTATTAAAAAGCCCACGCTTTTTTCACACAATTTTGATTTGTCGTCGTTAAGTAAAAGTAAAAATAAATTCGCTATTATACCTTAATTTCTTATAAATTAAATTACATACAATTATCAAAATGATTTAGTTAATCAAAAAATATTCTTAACCACAATCATCTTTACTTTCTTATTTTTTATATTCTGTCAAATTAAAACTAATTAATATAGTAAAAAACATTTTATCTAAACAAAACTATAAATAAACATAATACTAATCAAACTCGTTAAAATCACACAATCTTTTAGACTTTACCTAAATCTACGGGTAAAACTTAAACCGTATATATAAAAATAAAGAAAATAACATAAAAGTCATAGAAACAAATTTTAAAAAATTACAAAAAATATAAAAAAACTACCTTCCACAGCAATATTTATATTTTTTACCGCTACCACATGGGCAAGGGTCATTTCTTCCTACTACTTTATTTGACTTTGCTTGAACGAATTTATCGTTTGTTTTTGTAGGGACAGGTCTTTTTGGCATTTTGAGTTCTGGGACTAATTTAACTTTGGTATTAATTAAGAAAGTGCAAGTATACTCCCTTATTTTTTCAATCATTTCATCAAACAAGTCAAAGCCCTCTCTTTTATACTCTACAAGTGGATTATGACCGCCATAAGCCTGTAAACCAATTTCTTTCTTCAAAATTTCCATAGTATCAATATGTTCCATCCAAAGAATATCAACAACTCTTAAAAGGAAATTCCTTTCAAGCCTTGAAAAATCAAAATTAATTTCTTTTGCTTCTTTTACAACATTTTCATATCTTTTCAAAACTAAATCTAAAATTTTAGCATAAACTTCTTCTGCTTCAAGGTCTTCAACAAATTCTTCTGTAACTACATTACTACCTTTTTCAAAAAGTTTAACTTCAAGTTCTTTGTTTAACTTGTCTAAATCCCAATCAAAGTAAGGTTTTTCATCATCAATTACGCTATAAACTGTCCTTCTAACAACATCTGGGAACATATCAAGCACTTCACTATGAATATCTACACCTTCTAGGACTTTGTTTCTCTCTCCGTAGATAATTTCCCTTTGCTTGCTCATAACATCGTCATACTCTAACACAAATTTCCTTGAAGCATAATTTTGGGCTTCAATCTTCTTTTGAGCACTTTCTATTTGCCTTGAAAGCATTTTAATTTGGAAAGGAGTATCATCATCAATTCTAAAAGCCCTAGCGATAGCCTTCATTCTATCCCCGCCAAATCTTCTAATTAAATCGTCTTCCATTGAAACATAAAAAACACTTGAACCAGGGTCGCCCTGTCTACCTGCACGACCTCTTAACTGATTGTCAATACGCCTACTTTCGTGTCTTTCTGTGCCTAAGATACAAAGCCCACCTAAATCAATAACTTTTTGCTTTTCTTCATCAGTAATTTTTTGATTTTCGTTAAGAATTTTGTTATAAAGTTCTTTAAGTTCTCTCATCTCCTCACTAAGAGAAGTAGTATAATCGCTAACAAGTTCAATTTCGTTAGCATTATAACCTTTATCAATTAAATATTTTTTTGTCAAAAATTTAGCATTTCCGCCAAGCAAAATATCCGTTCCACGCCCCGCCATATTAGTTGCAATAGTAACGGCACCAATTCGACCAGCCTGAGCAACAATATTCGACTCTTGTTCGTGGTTTTTAGCATTCAAAACTACATGCCTTACGCCTTCTTTTTTTAGTAAAGCACTTAACAACTCACTCTTTTCGACCGTTGAAGTGCCAACAAGAATAGGTCTACCCGTCTTATTAATTTCAACAATTTTATTTACAACCGCCCTAAATTTACCCTGTTCTGTTGTATAAATTATATCAGGGTAATCTTTTCTTTTTATAGGAAGATTAGTTGGAATAGTTACAACATCTAGCCCATATATTCCATTAAATTCAGTTTCTTCTGTCTTAGCAGTTCCTGTCATACCGCTAAGTTTGTTATATAATCTAAAATAATTTTGGAAAGTTATAGTTGCAAGAGTTTTATTTTCGTCCTTAATTTTAACGCCTTCCTTTGCCTCAATCGCTTGATGAAGTCCTTCACTATATCTTCTTCCTGGCATAAGACGGCCTGTAAACTCATCAACAATTATAATTTCGCCATCTTTAACAATATAGTTATCATCTCTTTTCATTATGAAATTTGCTCTAATTGCATTGTTAATATGATGATTGAGTTCAATGTTGTTTATATCAGATAAATTGTCAACCTTGAAAAAAGTTTCAGCCTTTGAAACACCGCTTTCAGTAAGTCTAATTTGTTTTAGTTTTTCATCAATTTCATAGTCTTCCTTTGTAAGTCTACTAGCAAATCTTTGAGCAGTATAATACATCTCGCTTGACTTAAAACCTTGACCAGAAATAATAAGTGGAGTTCTAGCCTCATCAATCAAAATACTATCCACTTCGTCAACAATGGCAAAATGCTGTCCGCGTTGCACCTTTTGAGAAATATCTTGGACCATATTATCTCTTAAATAATCAAAGCCTAATTCGTTATTTGTGCAGTAAGTGATATCGCAATTATAGGCATCTCTCTTTTCTTTTTCACTCATATTTGAAAGATTAACCCCAACAGTAAGTCCTAAAAATTTATGAACCTTTCCCATCCATTCGGCATCTCTTTTTGCAAGATATTCATTGACAGTAACAATGTGAACACCTTTACCCAACAAAGCATTCAAGTATGCAGGCAAAGTTGCAACAAGAGTCTTACCTTCACCTGTTCTCATCTCAGCAATACGCCCTTGGTGCAAACAAATACCGCCAAGCAGTTGAACATGGAAATGTTTCATATTTAAAACTCTTTTACTAGCCTCTCTAACTGTTGCATATGCTTCTGGCAAAATATCGTCAAGTGTTTCTCCGTTTTTTAAACGCTCTTTAAAAATTCCCGTCATTTTCATAAGTTCTAAATCAGTCTTTTTAGAAAACTCGTCATCAAGTTCTTCAATTTTAGAAGCAATTTTCTCCAATCTATTTATATGACGAGTGTTATCCGAAGCAAATATTTTTGAAAATAAACCCATATAAAAATTTTTCTCCTTACAAACTAGTATTCTACAACATTTTTTTGTAAAATAAAAGATATTTTTTAGTATTTAGTATTATACTACAAAAAAACTAATTTTTAGGCATGACAAAACTCCATACCAATAACTTTACTTGCACCTTTGTTCTTTAAAGTTTTAGCAATTTCATTAATAGTCGCTCCCGTTGTGTAAACATCATCAACAATCAAAACAGTTTTATCTTTTAAATCAATGTTATCTACAACGAAGAAAGCCCCTTCTAAATTTTTGCGTCTTTGATCGCGGGTTAAATGAGTTTGTGTTTCGGTATTTTTGATACGAAGAATTGCATTTTTACAATAATTTAGATTAAGAATTTCACAAAACTTTAAAGCAATTAAGTCTGCTTGATTAAAGCCTCTTAACTTTATTCTATCATTACTAACAGGAACACTAAAAACATAGTCAATATTTAAACTACAAACTTCCCTAAATTTGTCCGCCATAAAACAAGCAATAGTTTTTGCTACATACTTTTCCTTACCATACTTTAACTTATAGACAAGACTTTTAGCGGTTTTGTCAAATTTACAAACGCAAATTACAAAATCAAAAGCATTTGTCGTGTTTTTACAACCGTTACAAATTCTGTCAAAAGAAGTTATTTCATCTCCACATTTTTCGCAACCAAATTCAATAAACTTTATTTGTTTGTAGCAATCATCACACAAATAATAGTGATTATTTTCCAGTCTTTCATTTGAACAAAGGACACAACAAAACTCTTCGCCAAAAAGTTCTTTTTTAAAGTCCTTAAATAATTGTTTACAAATTTTATCCATATATACTATCCGCTTTTTTCTTTTGTTGTTTTAAAAGTTCTTCTAACATACTATATCTTTTTGTCGTATAATTATTAAAAATCATACGAGCAATATTTTTCTTAGGTCCAACTAAAACAACTAACTTTTTTGCTCTTGTTACTGCTGTATATAGCAAGTTTCTAGTAATTATTTGATTAGAGCCCGCAACAACAGGAATAACGACAACATCAAATTCACTTCCCTGACTTTTATGAATAGTCATAGCATAACAAGTAGTGAGTTCAACAAGTTGATTTTTCATATAATTTACAAACCTGTCATCATCAAAACAAACACAAGTTTCGTTAGTTTGATAATCAATCTTAATAATTTTACCAATGTCGCCATTAAAAACACCCTTACCTTCTTCAATGCTTCCATCTTCAAGTCGTCTAGTCCAAACTAAATCATAATTATTAACAGTTTGCATTACCTTATCACCAACACGGACAATTCTAGTTTCAAAATCAATCTCAAATTTTCTAATACTACTTGGATTAATAAGTTCTTGCAACCTCTTATTTAAGTTTTCCACTCCACACGCACCAGACTTCATAGCACACAAAACTTGAACATCTTCGCTATTACAATGGGTATAATTAGGAAGTCTTCTGGTTACAAGGTCAACCACGCAATCAAACATACTTTCAGGGTCAGACCTACACTCGTAAAAGAAATCGTTACTTCTATTAGACAAATCGGGCATTTTACCTTCATTTATTAAATGAGCATTAGTTACAATTAAACTCTTATCGTCTTGCCTATAAATATGAGAAAGTTTTACGCAAGTTATTACCTTGCTTTCAATCAAATCGTGTAAAACATTCCCTGCTCCAACGCTTGGAAGTTGGTCCTTATCGCCGACTAAAATTAATTTGCAAGTGTTAGGAAGTGATTTTAACAAACTATTAAACAAAGTTACATCTACCATTGAAACTTCATCGACAATTACTACATCTGCTTCTAGTTTATTCTTTTCATTATAATTAAAAACGGGATAATCTCCCTCTTTAAAACTAACTTCCAATGCCCTATGAATAGTGCTTGCCTTATGATTACAGGCTTCACTCAATCTTTTTGAGGCTCTGCCTGTTGGAGCAAGCAAAAAGATTTTTTTAGTAAAATTTTGTGCAATTTTCAAAATACATTTTACAATAGTCGTTTTCCCCGTTCCAGGACCACCTGTAATAATTGTAACTTTACCTAAAATAGCCTGCTTAATTGCCTCTTTTTGATTTTCGTGTAATACAATTTTGTTAATTCTTTCATACTCATTAATCTCGCTGTCAATATCCACACTAACATCTATTTCAGATAAATTCATCATAGTAAGTTTATTTGCAATAAAACTTTCCATATAATAAAACTTACTCATACAAACGCATTGTCTATCTTTATACTCAAAAACCTTGATAAAACTGCTTAACAAGAGCCTTTCTAACTCTTCTTCAAATAAAGTAGATAATTCGTTCTGCTCTAACCCAAGAAGCATAACAAGTAAAGAAAAAAGTTCGTCTTTTGGTAAATAAGTATGTCCAAACTTTTCACTATTTTCTTTTAAAATATGCAAAATGCCCGCCCTCACTCTAAATTCAGAATTAAGCGGAATACCCATTTTAACAGCAATTCTATCCGCTGATAAAAACCCGACGCCATCTATATCAAGTGATAATTGATAAGGATTAGTAGATACAATATCAATAGTTTTTTCCTTGTAAAAATTAAAGATTTTAACTGAAAGATTAGTGGAAATATCATATTGTTGTAGAAAGATAACCGCATTCTGCATTTTCTTTATTTCGTTAAAGTTTTCGCCAATATTAAGTGCCTTTTTAATACTAATACCCCTAACCTCCTGCAACCTGTTAGGCGCATATTCCATAATGTAAAGAGTGTCAACCCCAAATTTGTCAACTATTGCTTCCGCCGTAATTGGGCCAAGCCCTTTAATAAGTCCACTTGACAAATATTTTTTTATACTCTCAATAGATTTAGGCTCTATCTGTTTTATTGAAACAAAAGAGAACTGCTCTCCAAATTTTGAATTATTGACAAAATTACCTTCTAACTCTACTTCTTCCCCAATGTTTATATTAACAGTTTTTCCAACACAAGTAACAAGTTCTCCATCTTTATCAATATTTAGAACAGTGTAACCATTATCATCATTTTTAAAAATTATATCTTCAACATTACCGCAAATCTTCATAATAAATAGTTTAACTTCTTTTTTTATTTGTTGCAAGTCATTTACAATAAAATGCGACAAACTTCTTCCCAAGAAGATGCTCTAACAACTCCTAATTTGTCAAGTTCATCTTTTGAAATATTTTTGTTATGATAAGAAGTAAAGAGAATTTTCTTTTTGTAATTACCTTTTAAATTAGATAGTAAATCGTCTATCATCACATCTCCGCAAACAACATCTTTTGCATTTGTAAATATAAAATTTCTAGGATTTAAAAAAGGAAAATACTTTATTAAAAAATCGTATTTATATGCAAAAAGTTTAGCAGAATACTTCGCAACTCTCATAACACAGCCTGAGCAAATATATATCTCATACTCTTTACTTAATTTTTCAAGGCTTTCTACTGCACCATCAATTATTTTAATTTCTCCGTATGGGTCATCGTCGCAAAAGGAACTATAAAACTTTTCACTCTTATCTTTTGGGACAATGTCGTCAATATAATAATTATCAAAATCGTCAAATGAATAATTTGTTTTTAAAAACTTATTTACTCTACTTAAAAAAATCGAATAAACAATTGTATCATCAAAATCAACAATTAACTTTTTCTTTTCCATATTTCACCACTACTTAAATTACTTATTTTATCTAAAATTTTTACTTATATTATAAAAACTTAATTTTATTAAAATAACAAACAAATTAAAACAAATTTAAGAAAAATTAAAAAATTTAATAAATTTAATAAATTTAATAAAAGAATATAAAAGAATTTTTTTAAACTATCTAAAATAAAAATTTTATGTAAAAAAATAATCAGACTATATAATTAATTTTTACAACAAATTGATAAAAAACTAGTTAAATTCCATCAAACACTTTTTAGGTATACAACTATCTTAAATAGGGCTATGTGCAGTAAAAATTTTAATAATAAAATTTTTACCGTGAAGTTTTAAATTTTTAAAACTTCACACAAAAGTTTCACTTTTGGCACATAGCCCGCCTATTATAGTAAAAACCAAATAAATAAAATTATAAAAACAATACAAAACCATTTAGACTAAAAACTAAAAAATAAACTACTAATGTAAATCTTAAAAATTAATTTATAATTTATAAACTAAGATTAACATAATTTTATTACAAAATTTATCTTAATAAACTAATACTAAACAAATAAAATGTTATAGCGTATTCAATTTATTAAACATTAGACATTAAACACTAAATATTAAAAATTAAATATTAGGTAATATTAAAACCAAAATAAATTTTAAATATCTTATGTATAAAGGCAAAAACAATTAAGTTATTTTTGTAAAAAATTATATATCTCTTGGCTTGACTTTCTCAGGTCAACAACATTAACTATATAATCACAACAATTAGCAAACTTTCTTTCAATTTTAGCAAGTTTAATTCTTTCTATTATATCTTCCTTACTATCTCCCCTACTGACGAGTCTTTCTTTTAAAATTTTATCTTTTGCATTTAAAAAGAAAATAATTGCTCTATGTTTTTTAAAAAATTCAAGTTCTTTTACTTCGCAAATTGAAGACGGATTAATAATCAAAATACAATTATAATTTCTTAAGATACCCTCAACTTGACTTTTAAGAGTCCCATAGTAAAACCCATTATAAAAATTGTGTTCAATAAATTCATTGTTTTCTATCTTTTCTTTAAACTCATTTTCGCCCATAAAAAAGTAATCTTGCCCATTTATCTCATTAAATCTTTTAGGTCTTGTTGTGCAAGAAATGTTTGCTTTAAAATTTGAATATTTATGGCACAAAATATTTGTAATTGCCGTTTTTCCAACTCCGCTAGGGCCCACAAAAACAATTATTCTATTCATACACCACCTTATTAATACTATTTTTTATTTTCTTTGCAATTACAATTATTACTACATTTTTTATGTTCAGAGCAATCACAATCGCTTTCACAGTGGCAGTTATCATTACAATTGCAATCATTGTCGCAAACGCAATCATCGTCGCAACCACAATCGTCTTCGCAACCACAATCATCGTCGCAATCATAATCATAAAAATCATCATATTGTTGGTCTTCACTAAAAGAGCAATTGCCTTGACAATGACTACAATCGTTAGAGCACTCATCAGGTAAAGCATAAACATTTATATCAAGGTAAACTATTTTATAATCTGGGTATTTTTTTATTAACTCCTCATCACTTTCGACATCAGGCAAACTCTTACCAAAGACGACCAATTCTTCGACTTCGTCATCAAGCATATCTTGTAAATATTCAACACATTCATCTTCGCTTTCAGCATCGGTTATAGTAGCAAACTCAAACCCCGGTAAAAACCCCTCAAAGTAATAACCATCGTTGTTAAAAATTTGTTTAATAAGACAAGGAAAAGCGCAAGCCATCATAGTTCTTTTAACAAGATCGTGGTTATATATTATATCTCCATATTTTTCTTTTTTATTTTTCACTTTAAACTCCTTAAATATTAGCAAAAAAACATAAACTATTTACTTTTTGCCTAAACATTATAGCAAATTGATAAAAAAAAGACCACAATTTTGTGACCTTTTTTGATACCTAAATTATTCCCCTTTAAAAGGAAGAATAGCCATATTTCTTGCTCTTTTTACAGCGGTAGTTATTTCTCTTTGGTGCATAGCACAAGTGCCTGTTTGACGGCGAGGAACAATCTTACCTTTTTCTGTAACAAATCTTTTCAAAGTATTGACATCTTTATAGTCAATAACTTTACTCTTATCAGCGCAAAACATACAAACTTTTTTTCTAGCAACCTTTTTAGGTCTTCTAGTTGCTCTTTCTTCACTGACTTCTTTATTAACAATTTCAGCCATAAAATAAAAACTCCTTTTATTTAATTAAAATGGAAGAGAATCGTCTTCGATAGGTTCTAAGCCATCACTTGAATTTGAAGAAGAACTTGTGCTATCACTTGAAGAATTTGAATAATTTGAATCTCCGTTTTTAGTGCTAAGGAACTCAACTTCTTCTGCAACGACTTCTGTAACATATCTTTTAGTGCCATCTTGGGCATCATAACTTCTTGTTTGTAAACTACCAACAATACAAGCCTTACTACCTTTTTTCAAATACTTGTGGCAGTTGTCTGCTTGAACTCTCCAAACAACAATATTAATAAACTCTGCATCTCTGTCCCCATTGTTAACAAATCTCTTAGGAACGGCAAGAGTAAACCTACAATAATTAATACCACTATTAGTAGTAGAAAGTTCTGGGTCTTTTGTTAAATTTCCTATCAAAATAACTTTGTTCATATTTTCTCCTCAAAATGTAAAAATTACTTTTTAACGATAATGTGTCTTAAAATGCCTTCGTTAATAAGCATAAGTTTGCCCATAGCAATACTTGTATTTGCCGATGCGGTGTAATTCATAAGGACATAGTGACCTTCTTTTTTGAACTTAATTGGATAAGCAAGAGTTTTTAACCCCCAATTATCAACACCGCTAATACTTCCGCCGTTTGACTCAATATAAGTCTTAAATTTTTCAATAACAGCGTTCCTTTCCTCATCACTCAAATCTGGGGAAACAATGTAAAGCACTTCGTATTTGTTCATTTTTTTGCCTCCTTTTGGTCTAATTCGGCTACCATAGAACAGGTAGCAAGAAGGAATAATCTTTATAAAAAAACTATTCTGAAAGTAATATAGCAAATATTTAAAAAAAAATCAAGGCTTTTCTTTCCTTGATTTTAATTTTATTTATTATAACCAAACAATTTTATAATCATAGCAACTTATTTTTTAAATTTTTAGTATATCTAAATAGTTTGTTTAATATCAACATTATATTCAAAGACAACACCGTCAATATAATATTCATCTGGGCTTAAAGATTTTAAATAATCATTAAATTCCTTTGTTTTATATTTGTAAAACATCTCATAACAATTTATTACATCATAATCATTTTGTTTAAAGTTTTCTTCTGCTTTTGTAAGATTTTCCTTAATTGTCTTTACAATTTCTTGTTTTAGTTTTTCGGAAAATAATCTACTTGAAACTTCATAAACATCTTCTTCTATTTTATCAGTCAAAACCTGATTTATTGTTAAATTTGCTTTTACATTTAGTTTATAGTGCGGAATATTATCTTTAAAATAGACTTCTACATTTGATTTTTTATCATAAACATCTAAAATAAGATTTGCATTAGAATAAATATCGTCGCTAAAATTTTGTATTTTTAAAGTTAAATCTTTCACCTTTTTATCAAACCAATTTAAATTATCACTTTGCTCCTCATCAAGTGTTAGTAACAAATTGTCATTTTTAATAATAATACTTTTGCCCGAATTGTTAATTTTTGGCTCACTAGATGAATCGCTTGTAGAAGCCCCGCTTTCACTTCCCGTGCTAGACGACGAAGATGAAGAACCTCCACCGGACGAACTATCTTCTCTAACATCAATGTTGCTAATATTAATACATTTTGACTTACCTAAAAAAGAGTCAAAATAATCTGAAATAGTCTTTAAATTTTGGTAATGTTTTTGGTCGCTAGCAATGCTATTTGTTCCAAGCACAACATAGAATTCACTATCTAAATTTTTGACTTGTTCAAGGACCTTTTTTGCACTTTCCTTTGTATTAATTAAAATAATGTTATTAGTGTTATTCTTAACCCTTGAAATATAATTTAAAGTGTTTGAAAAATTTTCC
Organism: uncultured Christensenella sp.; assembly: GCA_949296965.1. Taxonomy (GTDB): domain Bacteria; phylum Bacillota; class Clostridia; order Christensenellales; family UBA1242; genus UBA7862. The sequence goes on from CASFQL010000029.1 coordinate 23,475, forward strand.
TTACACGCCTCATCGTTAAAAACAACCGCTCTACAATGAGCAAACCCAGAAATTTTTCCATAACTTAAATTGATTTTTTCTATTGCCTCTCCCACACTTGAACTTTTAGCGGATGAAATTTTTAAAGAGTTTTCACTACTTTCACCATAAGGGATAACATATTGAATACTTACTTCGTATTCTTCCCCAACTTTATCTATACCAATTGCGGTTATTATATTTTGTTGCCTATTTTGCTGTGGCAAACTTATAGCAGACGGGAAAAAACAAATTAATAGAATTATCAGAACTATAAAAAGTTTATTTTGCCAAAGAAACTTCATTCTTCTCCCTCCTCTTAAACAGTGCAACAATAAAAATTAATAAAGGTAAAGCAATTTGAACAATGACATTAAAAATCCACAAATGATTTTGAGAAACTCTTATAGTTATATAAATGTTAAAATTGAATATAAGACTAGTAACTAAAATCGCTAACAAAATTAAGGTCGTTATAATTGCCGGGAATTTATTAAAAAACGCTTTTTTAAAACAATACAGAGCCACAAAAGTATTTAAAGTCAAATCAAGGAACAATGCAATATCCCAGACTAATATTAGAACCCAATCAAACGAACCTATGTCAGAGTTTGAAGGTATTACCTGTAAAATATCTGATATTGCGTTAGAATGGCAAACACTATTGTAATTATATGTACAATAGAAAAATAAATAAAAAGCACTAATAAGAACAATTCCAAGCAATATCCAAAGCGTAGATTTTAAATTAAATTTGCTATCAAATTTTATTTTACCTAAAAATATAACTAAGAATATATAATCTCCAAACCAAATAGAGTAAGAGTAAAGAGAAGAAACTGGAGCAAGACCATTCTCTAACATAGGTAAAGCATTTGAAATATCAGCCCTTGAAGCACCTGCAATAAGAGATATAACAAATCCTACCACAATCACGGGAACGAAGAACTCCGCAAGTCTTGCAAAAGCCCTTATTCCCTGTAAAACGCAAAAAACAACGGTAACAATTAACGGGAAAGCAAATAAATACCAATTATATGTCGTGTATAGATTTTCATTTAGATAAATAAAACTCGTTTCAAATCTTGTCCAGCACTTAATAAGGAAAAAACAAAATAATAAAAACATAATTAATCTTGCTAAAAAAGTTCCAAAAAAACTTGAAATAATTTCAAAAAAGGTCTTATTGGGGAACTTATTCATAAGATATAAAAATATCAAAAAGACAAGGAAATCAATAAATAGCATAAAGAATAAAAATATATACCCATCTCTACCAATATTTGACGCAAGAACATTTGGCAAAAATAAAACTTTTAAAGTTAACACACTAAGAGTAATTAAAATAATTAATTGCCTACCTGTTACTACTTTTTTCATCTTTCTGCTCCTTCTTTTTAAATCTAATCTTATTTTTATTAGGAATACTTTGTGGTCTAGTAGTCATATCATTAAGAGATTGTTTAATTATAAAATCTTTTTGATCATTTTTTACAAATGGAGCATATGGGGCAAGATAGGGAGAGAAGAAACTATCAATATTGCAAAGATAACAAACTAGAAACATAAGACCTAAAATAATTCCGTGGAAACCAAGAGTCCCTCCAATAACAGCAAAAAGAATACGAAGTAGAGAAATTTGAGAACTTTGATTAGGAATAATGTAAACAGTAATAGCACTAAGAGCAACAATCATAACTCCTGGCGGACTAACAAGTCCAGCCTTAACAGCGGTATCCCCTAAAATCAACGCCCCAACGATAGAAATAGCCATACCTAAATATTTTGGCATTCTAACGCTTGCCTCAAATAATATGTCAAACAGGACAATAATAAAAATTATTTCTAAAAAGGGGTTAAGCGGTAAATTTTGAGTAGTGTTAACAATAGTTACTAGAAATTTTAAAGGCAAAACTTTATAGTGATATAGTTGAAGTGAAATATACATTGCAGGTAAAAATATAGAAATAAAAAGCCCTAAAACTCTTATAATTCTCAAAATGGCAACTTTATGATTATTGGCAGAATAGTCATTACTGCTTTGAAAATCTTCAAACATAACAAAAGGAACAGTTAGACAAATAGGCGAACCATCAACTAAAATAGCCACCCTACCCTCTAATAGTTTTGCACAAGCAATATCTGGTTTTTCACAATTCCCAACTTGCCTAAAAATAGACTTAGGCCTATCTTCTAAAAATTTAACAATATAATAACTGTCAATAATGCCGTCAATTTCAAACATGTTTAATTTTTTCTTTATTTCTTCTACGACTCTCTTATCTGCAATGTCGTTAAAATAAAGTAAGTTAATTCTAGTCTTTGTTCTTTTACCAACAACAAGTTCTTCTATTTTCAAATCTTTTGAAGTAAGTCTCTTTCTAATAAGAGAAAGATTAGTTTTTAAAGTTTCAGTAAAGCCCTCTCGTGGTCCATTAATTACAGTAGAAGTTGGAGGTTCTTCAATTCCCCTTTGTGGATACAAAACAGTATTAAATCCCAAGGCGTTTTCTTCGTTATCAATAAATAAAACAGCAAAGCCTCTTAAAATTTTTTCATCAATTTCATTAGGTTTTAACACCTTGGCATTTGAAAAAGTAACAATATTGTTTTGCAAATCATTTAAGGTTATCTTATCTTTACTATAAAGTTTTAAAGGAAACAAAATTGAGCCATTAACATCTTCTTGGTTTGTTAATTCATCAATGAACACAAGAGATAAATTATTACTTTTAACAGTAATATTTTTAACAACTATGTCAGGATTGTCTAAAAATCTTTTCTTTAATTCAATAATCCTATTTTTCACAAGTAAATTATTTTTCATAAAAATAGTATGATTAAAGAAAAATTAATTATTCCATTAAAAACAATTATGACTAAATAACTTTTTAAACTAAAAATGAAATAAAGAAAATTTTATAAATAGTGCAAAAGTTTTTTAATTATTTTAATATTATTTTTAATTTAATTTTGATAATTAAAGGATTGAAAAATATTTTTATTAAAAATTTATTAATTAGAAAAACATTTTAACAAATTTTAAGATTTCTTAAAAGGAGTAAGTTTATAAATTAATCTATAAAATTATTAAGTTTAAGCATTAAAAAAATATTGAATATTTATAAAAATGAATATACAAATGAATATTAATTTTTATTCAAAAAAAATTAAAAAAATATGACAAAAATGTTTGACAATTATACATTTGTTATGTATATTTATAGAGTTTTTTGTCGATAATTAAAAAGTTATCCACAAAAACATAAATCTAAATATGTCATAAGATAGAGAAAATTAAAGAATTTTCCCTATCTCTTTTTGATTAAATTGTGGATAAGTGGATAACTTTTGTGCATAACTATGCATTTATTCACATTTTTGATTAAAGATACACCTTTTTTTATAAATATTTAGTAAATTATTAAAAAAGTTAAGTTGTTTATTTGTTAATAACTTAATTTTTTTTGTTTTTTATATTAAAATTTTACTTTCTATAAAATTTTTAATCATTTTTATATTTTTTACACCCTACCCTTTACCTTTAAAAAAACTAGTTAAACTAGTTAATATAATAGTTAAAAACATATATTAAAACTTTTAATTCTAGTAAACCTATAAAAATAAAAGGAACTCTACCTATAATAATAAGTAAACTTCCTTGATATTAATTTAAAAAACAACACAATAATTTCATTATTTTTACAATTTGTTTTAACTTAAAACTAAAAAATCATTTGCTTTTTATATATTAAGAATAATTACAAAAAGTGTGTTATTTTTAGTTAGTAATTACAAAACTCTATTTTTTATTTGTATTAAAAATGTCATTTTGAGAGTATAAAGAAGTATTAAACTAGTAAATTTTTATTTGGTCTTATCTTTATATTTTATTATATAAGCACTCTTTGTATTTTGGTCCACCTTAACACTATCACTTATTTCAACACCTAAAACACATAATATCTGATTATCACAAGCAAGAACAGGAATAAAATCTCTGATTCTATTTGGTATCTTTTTGTCTATAAAATAATTTTTTAAACTCTTTGAAGTCCCACCAAATTTAGTAAATCTATCCCCTGTTTTTCTTGTTCTCCAAACCGCAGTGCTTGGAATTTTATCTTTATCAATTAATTGATAAGAACTATCTAATTTTAAGTCAGTAGTTTTCTTCGTTGTGATTTCATACAAATCTGCGAAATTAAGTTTTCCCACCTTAAAAGGATATTCCTGTATAATAGGTTCTTTCTTTTCTTCTTTTACTAAACATAAATAATCATATTCTTTAATAGCAACTAAATTATTTGGCAAATTGATTTTTTTCCCATTTTCACTTTCTGATAAAGACTTAATAAGTTCAATGTGTTTTCTCTCAATATCTCTAACTACATTAATCTTTGCTAAACTATCAAAAATAATTCTATTTATAATACTAGGTTCATAATGGAAGTAAAATAATGGAATTTTAACACTATTATCATTTAAAATAACACCATTACAACTTACATGACTTAATATAAACTCGTTATCTTCTTTGCAAGTTTTACTAAAATTAACTAAATTTTGTTCAACTCCTTCCCACCTTTGTTTTAATTGTGGCAAAATAACATTTCTTATAAAATTTCTATTGTATATAGTATTAAAATTAGTTTCGTCTTCGACATACTTTATTTCATTAACAGCACAATACTTTAAAATTTCTTCCTTTGTAACATCTAAAAAAGGTCTAATGTAATGACCACAACTAACTTCGTCCATTCCGCTAGCACCATTTAAGCCAGCCCCACGAATAATATTCATAAGAATTGTCTCTGCTTGGTCAGAAATATGATGAGCAAGAGCAATTTTATCAACTCTTTCTTCTAGCAATCTATCAAAAACTCCATATCTAGCAAGTCTAGCACCTTCTTCTATACCAACATTTTTGCTTTGAGCAAGTTTACCAGCATCAACAGAAAACTTCCAACATAAAATTCTTTTTTCTCTACACCAATCTTTTACAAAGTTAGCATCTCCCAAAGAATTTTCACCCCTTAACATATGGTCAATAGTGATTGCGACAATAGAGATATCTAAATCTTCTTTTATGTTATTTAAAACATTAAGTAAACACATAGAATCTGCCCCACCACTTACAGCAACTCCAACAGTATCTCCCGCATTTACCATTTTTTTCTCTTTAATAAATTCTAAAATTTTTTGTTCCATATCCATAGTATGAAGATTATATATTAAAATTTTAATAATTTCAATAGTAAAATGTAACAAAAATCTTAATTAAATAAAAAAGTAGGCTAAATTAAGAAAAAAAATATAAATTAGTCCACTTTTTGCAATAAATTTATATAATTAATAACAACAATTTAATTTTTTTAACTAAACTTTTTAAAATAAAGAAATATTTTCAAAATGGTTATTTTAAATTAGTTATTTTTGAAATTAATTATTTTTAAGCACAATTATAAAATATTTTTCCAACAAGAACGGTCATATCATCTTGTGGATAATTTTTTTGAACTCTTTTTGCTTTACTTAAAATAGTGTCAGCAAGTTCTTGCGGGCTTTTAGATGGAAGATATTTTAAATATTCTGCTAATTTATCTTCACCAAACGCGTCTACAACCCCATCACTTAGCATAACTACTAAATCATCAGGAGACAAAACAGTTTTAGTTACTTTTGGCTTTACGCTTTCAAGTATTCCAAGAGGCAAACTACTGCTCTCAATTTTTGTTACATTTTCTCCTTGTTTAATATAACCCACCGTTCCCCCTTGTTTTATAAAATCAACTTCACCACTTTTTAAGTCAACAACACTTATATCAAGTGCTGAGAAAACATTTTCGCTTGTGAGATTAAGTAGTTTATTAACACTAGATAAAATTGTTTCGTCATCAAACCCAGCCTTATAAAAATTCTCAATCAAATTAATTGAAGTTTCGCTTTTTTTATTTGCGACTTCACCTGAGCCCATACCATCACACAGTGCTAGCATAAATTTCCCGCTAGGTAGTTTTATCATTGAATGAGTATCCCCGCTACTTTCATTACCACCTTTTGGAGTTTTTGCTACTCCTACCGCGATGTCATAAGTGGGAGCAGTTTTATAAGAAACATAAGTAAGATTATTGTTTGCATTTGGCAAAATTTGGTCTAATACCATATTTGTATTACAAACAGAATTTATTACTTTTGTAATTTTTTCGTTATCAAAATCAATATTCCTTATAATCATAGAAACAACGACAGTCTTTTCGTCTTTTTCAAAGCACACAACCTCGCTAGGAACGATATCATTATAAACTAAATTTTCTCTAATTTTTTTCTCAAAATGGTGGTCGACATTAACTGTTTGACTTGCTTCGTTTGATAGTTCTATTAAAATATTTGAAATCCCTTTTAGTTGGTCAGCAATCAAAAGTTTTGAACTATCCAAATCTAAATTTACCTTTGCATATTTTTTGTAATCATTTAACAACGCATTCAAACTGTTAACAATTTTATTTAGTTTAATACATCTTGTTGTCAAATATGAAGGAAAATCAAGTAATGTTATTTTACCTTTTTCAAAACCAGCATTAATTAAGTTTTCAAACACTTTTCTAAGTTCTGTGTTAAAACCTTTTAAACACCTTGACTTATTAGGACAATTTTCACAATTTTCTCTTATCAACTCTCCGCAAATCATTGTTTTTGCACTTTTTGCATCAAGTTGACCTTTAACCAAATTTCTAAAACTTTTATCCATCTCATAAAAAACTTCTGCGGTGTATAAAAGTTTTTTACTAGTTTGGAGTTTATTTTGATTTAAAATGTTTTTTAAACTTTCATTTTCTTTTGATAAGAACAAAGTTGATTTTAACTTAATAATAAGACTTTTTGGTAAGATTAAATAAAAAATGCACGCACAAATTGTTGAAAGAAAAGTAAAAACACTAACAGTCCCAAATAGGTTAAGCAGTAAATTTAGGCAAATATCAATAAGTAAAATTGATAAAACTGAATATATTTTGTTTTGATTTTTAAAGATATAGGCAAATACAGCGCACACACTAAATAAAGTTATGTATTCTGGTGTATTAGAACATATAAAAGCCCCAAACCCCGCAACAATTGATAAAATCACCCCAAAGCCATTTGGCAAAACGGCAGTTGAAAGTAAAATAAGAGCAAAACCAAATAACTTTACAATATCAAACGCATAAAAATTTAAGTTATTTAGTCCACAAAACAAGAAAGCCACAAGTAAGCACCCACAAACAATTTCGTCTACATTTAAGTTCAAATTAAACTTTCTATTTTTTAAGTTATTAAAAAAGTTTAAACAGCAAAGCATAAACAAAGAATTTAAAAGAACATTTACTATTAAAACATAAATTGCTGATAAATTACTAAAAGTTAAATAAATATAAGGCAGCCCAATCAAAAGTGAATAACATACAGTAAGATAAGTTGGCATTTTCTTTTTTAATTTTCTATGCACAATGGAAATTATACTTGAAATAGTTGCACAAACTATACTAAAAATTATCATTGAAGTTGGTTGATTAGATATCATAACCGCAAGAACAAACGAAAGAGATAAATAAAAAAAGTTTTTGTTTAAAAACATTAAAGCAAGAAAAAATCCATAAAAAGTAGGATTAAAACTTCCCATAATATTTGCGTTATAAAACAAAAACATAAGTAAAAAATCAAATATGTAAACAAAAATTTTTAGAATACTATCTTTTTTTATTTCAAAAACTTCTTTTCTTTCTATTTTTTCCATATTATAAACCTCGACATAAAGTTTAACAAAAAAAGAGCCTGTAAAAATTACAAACTCTTTACTTTATTGTCAAAATTTGTTGAATAAGCAATTTTATAATTTATTTTATTAAAAATAAAGTCCTATAAATATTAATTTACTATTAACTTTTTATCTAATTGCTAAAATTTATTAATAAAATAGTCTAAAAATATTTAATAAATTTTTTGATAAAACAAAAAAAACTATTCATATTTAAAAACTATTCATATTTAAAGTTCTTTTAATTGTCATTTAATATTAAACTATCTACATAAAATAAAAGCCTTTTAAACTTTTTTAAACTTGTATATAAAATTAAATACCTAATTAATAATTTAAAATTTTTTTCAAAAAACATTTTTGGATTTTTATTCATTAAATATATATAATCAATTATTTAGGTGTTTAGTTTTTTAAGATTTCAGTAAAATCTAAAAATTCAACTTACAACTTCAATCTCTTTTGCTGTTCTTCAAAGGGAGCATTTGCAGGCATATTAAACTTATCACCCTTTGGAACAATATGAAAATGCAAATGGAAAACAGTTTGGTCTGCTTCTTTATTATTAGCATTTAAAATAACTGCCCCCTTAAAATCACAATCTTCAACAAAATGCTTTGCAATCTTCTTTACTCTAACTATAACTTCTTTTAAAAGATTGTCATCACAGTCTAAACAATTTTTACAATGAGCCTTTGGAATAACAAGTGTATGCCCATAATCTTTACCTGCAATATCTAAAAAAGCAAGCACAACATCATCTTCGTAAATTTTATAACAAGGCAATTCTTTATTTAAGATTTTACAAAAAACACAACTATCCATAATAAACTTCCTTTTTATGTTTTTATTTTACTTAAAAAAATTTTTTTTACAAATATTTTACATAATTTTGCACAAAAAAAATTAATATTCGCTAAATTATTTGCTAATAACTAAATAAAATGATATTATAAAGAAGAATTATGGAGGGAGAATTTTAATGGAAGAAGAAAATGGTATTAAGACATTATTAAGCAAACTAGGTCAACTTATTGCAGTTATAATGATTATAAGATATGCCCTTTTGATTGTAGAAAATTATTATCCATTTCTACCAACAGAAGGTGTTGTTGCTGACATTATAACATATATAGGTATGTATGCTCCAATGGCTCTTATGATTATTGTTGGACTTAGTGCTGTTTGGGGAACAAAATCTGATTTAGTTAGATTGATTTTCTTAATTATTTGTGCCGCTATTGTAATATTTACATTTTTTCCAGGTGTTAGAGATACTATTGTTAATTACATTGGTGTTTCACCTGCCGCTTAGATTAGTTAAAAAAAACTATTAAACTAAAAACATATCACTTTTGATATGTTTTTTTTATTGATAAATAAAAAATAAAAAACAATACAAAAATTATCTTGTATTGTTTTATTTTTTTTAAACTAATTATTTAACAAATTTATTAAAATATCGTTTAATTAAAATTTAATTATTTTATTAAACTTTTTATTTTATTAACTATCTAAAATAGTCTTAACAATTAAACAAACATTATTTTTTTGCATTATTACCTTGATTTAAACCAAGTTGTCTTTTTAAATCTTCATTTTCTTTTAAAAGATTTTCGTATTCTTCTTTTGAAATTGTAACAAAATTATCCCCGCTCTTTATATTATCAAAAGTCTTTTTTGAACTAAGTATTCCAAGGGACACTAGCAAACAAACTGAGACAATGCAAAGTATCCAAAATATTTCACTCATACCAGAAACTTTCATAATTTGTATTCCAACAAAAAGGCAAGAAAGCAAAATATCCGTTAATAAAATAGCAACATAAGTTATAATTTGTAACCACAGCAAATTCTTCCCCATTTTAGTGTAAAATGAAACAATAATCATAAAGAAAATACTAAATAAACTTATAACAATAGTTATTTTATTAAACACACTATCTACATTAAGCAAATTAGAACAAAAGATGATGAGAGCAAACACCGTTGAAAGTAATAACAACGACATACTAGCATAACCCAATTTGCTATTACGCTTAATTAAAGACAACTCATTAACTAAAAAACCACAACTTAGCGAAAGACAAGCACATACTAAAAGCAATCTTAATAAAAACCCTTCAAACACTTTAACCTGAAATATTGCTAAAATTAAAAGTAAACAAGTTACTCCCAAACAGGAAAGTGATGAAATTAATAAAATTTTCTTTGCTTTTTCCATTTAAAAATTCCCCCTAATAATATTATACTAACACATTTAAGGTAAAAACAAAAACATTTTAAAATATTTTAAGTCTAAATTAAAAATTTTAAAAAATTTATCAAATTATTCTGCGACTTCCATTCTTAGAATATCCCCTTTGATTAAAGGCAAATCTGTTGCAATATAAACTCTTTCTTGGACATTTTTTACATCAAATATTTCTTCCATTTTAGAATTATAAATCTTACTTACAACAATCTTTTTATTAAATGTATCAGTTGGAGATAAAACTTCTAAAATAGAGCCAACTTTAAACCTGTTTCTCATTTCGACACAAACAAGTCCGTTTAAACTATCTTCAACAACAAGTGCAATAAAATCGTGAGTTTGTTTTGGCTCGGAAGTAATTAAACACTCAGACTCTTCCTTCTTTTTATCCTTAAAATAAAAGCCCGTTGTATATCCCCTATTACTTGCCTTATCTAACTCTTTTACAAGTTCGGCAGGACAATTATCTACATCTGTTTTTTCAAGCATATCAAAAGCTCTTTTATAAGCATTAACAACCGTTGCTACATAATAAGCAGTCTTCATTCTTCCTTCTATTTTAAAACTAGTTACTCCCGCATCAATTAACTCTTTTAAATGTTGTATCATATTAAGGTCTTTACTATTTAAGATATAAGTTCCGCGCTTATCTTCTTCAATTTCAAGTTTCTCGTTATCCCTTGAATATTCGTTAATTGTATACTTCCACCTGCAAGCCTGTATACATTCACCCCTATTACTACTTCTATTTGAGAGATAATTACTAAGTAAACATCTACCCGAATAACTAATACACATTGCCCCGTGCACAAATGCTTCGAGTTTAACATCTTTTGGTAAAAAATCTCTTATTTCTTTAATTTCACTAAGTGCTAACTCACGGGCAAGAACAATTCTTTTTGCACCAAAATCAGCATAAAGTTTTGCAGTATATTTATTAGTAACATTAGCCTGAGTGCTTATATGTAGTTCGACATTTGGAGCATATTCTTTAACAAACTGTGCTACTCCTAAATCTGATACAATAACACCATCAACTTTTGCATTTTGTAAAACACGCAAATAGTCAGCAAGGTTATCAAAATCTTTATTATGAGCAACAATATTTACTGTAACATATGCTTTTACATTGTGTTCGTGGCAATATTTAACAGCAACAGCAATTTCTTCGTTAGTAAAATTATTTGCATATGCTCTAAGCCCAAATTCCTTACCACTAAAATAAACGGCGTCAGCCCCAAAATGAATTGCGGTTTTTAATTTTTCCATATTTCCCGCAGGACTTAAAAGTTCGTATTCCACTTTAAACCTCTAAACTAAACAATAATGTTAATAATTTTGTTTTTAACAAAAATAACTTTTTTAATACCACTTTCAATGTAACTAAATAACTTGTCATTTTGTTTAATAAGTTCCAAGACTTCTTCTTGTAGCGAATTTTCTTTAACCTTAATAAGTTCTCTCATCTTTCCATTGACTTGAACAGGCAAGTTTATAAATTTAACTGAGTTATCTTCTCTTACACTTGGCCAAACTGATTTATATATATAAGTTTTATTTCCAAGTCTTTCATTCATTTCCTCGCTAAAATGTGGAGCAAATGGATAAAGTAACTGTAAAAATTCTGTAAATTCAACCTTTGAAATATACTTATCTTGGTAAATATTGTTAACAAAAGTCATAAGTGAAGAAATTGCGGTATTGAATTTTAAGTTATTAATATCAAAAGAAACCTTTGAAATTATGTCGTTTAGAATTGATATATGTTCAGTATGAACGCCATCAAAATTATCAACTAAACTCTCCATTCTTTCAATTCTTTCCAAAAATCTCTTACACCCATTTATATTAGCATTTGACCAAGGAGCAGCACTCTCGTAATCTGCCATAAACAAGATATATAGTCTTAAAACATCTGCGCCGTATTCGTCAATAATTTCCATAAAGTCAACAACATTGCCAAGACTTTTACTCATCTTATTGCCGTCTTCTCCTAGAACTAATCCCTGTGTAGAACGCTTTTTGTAAGGTTCTTCAAAAGGAACAACTCCGCAATCATACAAGACCATATTCCAAAACCTTGAATATATTAAGTGTCTAGTAACATGTTCCATTCCGCCATTATACCAATCAACAGGTCCCCAATATTTTAATTTTTCAGGGCTAGCAAACTCTTTATCATTATTTGGGTCTGTGTATCTTAAAAAATACCAACTAGAACCAGCCCATTGTGGCATAGTGTCCGTTTCTCTCTTTGCTTTTCCACCACACTTTGGACAAGTGCAATTAACCCAATCTTTTACCTGAGCAAGTGGCGACTCTCCATTTTTAGAAGGCTTGAATTCTTTTAAATCTGGCAACTTTACAGGCAAATCTTTCTCTGGAACAAGAACTGTTCCGCATTTTGGACAGTATATTATAGGAAAAGGCTCTCCCCAATACCTTTGTCTATTAAACGCCCAATCTTTCATTTGAAAATTAACTTTTGGACTTCCTATCTTATTTTCTGTCAAATAATTTACCATTTTCTCTTTTGCTTTTTCAACAGAAAGACCATTTAAGAAATCTGAGTTAATCATAACCCCGTCATTTATATCTGTATAAGCCTCTTTTTCTATATCTCCGCCCTTAATAACAGGTCTAATTGTTATATTAAATTTTTTTGCAAATTCATAATCTCTTGTATCGTGGGCAGGAACTGCCATAATTGCACCTGTTCCATAACCCATCATAACATAATCGGCAATATAAATAGGAACTTCTTCACCATTTAGAGGATTTTTTGCACTTATCCCCTTTACTAAAACCCCTGTCTTGTCTTTATTAACTTGAACTCTATCAAACTCACTCTTTTTCTTAGTTTCTTGTTGATATGCCTTAATCTCATCAATATTCTTAATTTTGTTTTTATATTTTTCAATTATTGGGTGCTCTGGTGCTACAACCATAAATGTTACACCAAATAAAGTATCACATCTTGTAGTATATATCAAAAGTTTATCACAAACCTTGTTATCTATAACAACATCAAATTCGACTTTCGCCCCCGAAGACATTCCTATCCAGTGTCTTTGTTCTTCTTTAACTCTTTCAGGAAAATCAACTTTATCAAGCCCATCAAGTAGTCTTTTTGCATAATCACGAATTTTTAAAAACCAAACTTCTTTTTCTTTTTGAACAACTTGAGAAGAACATCTATCACATATTCCACCTTGACTTTCTTCGTTAGACAAAATTACATCACAGTTAGGACAATAGTTAACAAGGGCTTTGCTTTTATATGCTAACCCCTTTTTATATAATTGACAAAATATCCACTGCGTCCACTTATAGTAATTTTCATCTGTTGTATCAATCTCTCTATCCCAATCAAATGAAAACCCTACCCTGTGTAATTGCTTTTTAATGTTTTTAATATTATTGTCAGTTGCTATTCTTGGAGGGATATTATTCTTTATTGCATAATTTTCAGTTGGCAAACCAAAAGCGTCCCAACCTATTGGAAACAAAACATTATAACCTTGAAGTCTTTTCATCCTTGAAATAACTTCCATTGAAGAAAATGCCTTAACATGACCAATATGTAACCCAACCCCTGATGGATAAGGAAATTCTATAAGCCCATAAAATTTTGGACGCTTATCAAAATCAATGGCTTTAAATACTTTTTCTTTATTCCAAATATCTTGCCACTTTGCTTCAATTTTTTGGTAATCCATACTCTACCTACCTTTATGAAAACTAATAATAAAATATATTATATTCTTCAAATACAAATTGTCAAATTAATACGGAAAATTATTAATTTTGTTTACAACTATATTACTACGAAATAACGGAACTATGTGCGTAAAAATTTTGCTAAAAGCAAAAATTTTTACCGTGAAATTTTATTTTTTAAAATTTCACTCAAAAGTGAAACTTTTGGCACATAGTTCCCCTGTTATTACTAATATAGTTTTTGTGTTAATAATTAATGATATTACTCATACAAATTAAACTATAACAATAGGAAAATAGTCAAATTTTGTTGACATCAAAAAAATTAAAATATAACATTTACTTGAAAAAGGTTAAAAAATGTCATCAAAAGAATTTTATCTCAAATTAAAAGACTCATTTAACTCAATATTTCCAATAACAGTTGTAATCTTTGCGATTATATTTTTATTTGCACCAACAACAATGGACAATATAATAAAACTCTTAATAAGTGCAGTGTTTTTAATTTTTGGAACAGCGCTATTTACTCTTGGAGCAGACTCAGCAATGATTGAATTTGGAGATGGCGTAGGTTCCACATTATCAAAGTGTAAAAATCTTTTTATTGTTTTGTTAACGAGTTTAGTGATAGGATTTATAATAACATTTGCAGAGCCTGACATAACAATACTAGCAACCCAAGTTGCAGAATTTTCAAATATGAGTTCAATATATATCTTTATATCCGCCGTTTCACTTGGCGTTGGTTTTTCGCTTGTGTTAGGGATACTTAGAATTTTTTTTAACATAAAACTATCAATATTATTACTCATATCTTACTTAATAGTATTCATTCTTGCTTTTTTTGTTCCGCAAGAATTTGTCCCTGTAATATATGACGCTGGTGGAGTTACCACAGGTTCAATATCCGTTCCTTTTTTAATTGCCTTTGGGCTTGGCTTATCTGCAAATAGGAAATCAAAAAACGGCGAAGATACCAACTTTGGATTAATTGCCCTTTCATCTGTTGGTCCTATAATTTCAGTAATGATACTCAGTTTATTTTTAAAGACTACAAACACTTCAACAGTTGAAGAGACTAATGCTGTTATAGGAATAGCACAAGAAATATTTTCATCACTAGGGCATTGTTTTTATCAAGTAGCAATAATTATCTTACCGATAATTGTATTATTTATAATTTTTCAAATTTCTTTCTTTAAATACCCAAAAACAAAAGTTACTAGAATGTTTTTAGGATTTTTATTTACTTATTTAGGCATAGTTCTCTTCTTAACAGGTGTTGAATGTGGATATCTTAAAATAGGTCAACTTATTGGCGAAAATTTATCCGCATTAAACAATAATTGGCTTGCAATAATAATAGGATTTATCATTGGAGCATTTGCGATTATTGCAGAGCCCTCACTGCATGTTCTTAAAAAACAAGTAGAAGATATAACAAACGGCGCATTAAAAAAATCTATAATTATGATTTGTGTTTCCCTTGGTGTAGCACTTGCTGTAACAGTCGCCGTTATAAGAGCATTATATCCTTTTAATATTCTTTATATTTTTGTCCCTTTCTATACTATTTCACTTGTGCTTGCCTTCTTTAATACGACTATTTTCACATCAGTTGCCTTCGACTCTGGAGGAATTGCAACGGGCACAATGGCAGTTTCATTTATTCTTCCGTTTATAACAGGACTTTCTAGCCCTGAAAATTCTGGGTTTGGAACAATTGCCTTAATTGCTTGTTTTCCAATTTTTACAATGCAATTATTAGGATTTATTTACAAACTTAAACTCATAAAAATCAATAGATTTTATACAAAAATACAATTTAAAAATGATTACATTATTGATTTTGATTATACAAAAAAATACAAAGAAAATAAAAATTTAAATAATGCAGTAATTGACTTTGATTACACTAAATCAAAAGGAGCATATAAATAATGAATAAACAATCTCAAAAGCCACCAATAATTGAACTTTTAATTGTTATAGTAAATAAAGACAAAGGCGAAAGGGCAATAAAACTCTTAAATGACCTTGATATAAGTTTACAAATATTATGTTTTGGTAAAGGCACAGCAGATAGTAAAGTCGCAGATTATTTTGGGCTTGATATGGGAGAAAAACAAGTAATTTTTTCATTAATTAAATTAAAACATTCAAAAGAGATATTGAGGCTACTTAATGACAAATTACAACTTGATAGCAAAAATTCTGGGATAGCAATGACAATTCCAATAAAGAGTGCAATGTATAGTTTAGTTGAAAAAATGGGTTTTAGTTACCAAGTATAAAGAATAAATTAAAAGGAAAAAGAAAAATGTTAAAAATTTTTGAATTAATAGTAACTATTGTAAAAAAAGGATACAGTGATAAAGTTGTCGAAGCATCAAGAGAAGGTGGTGCAACAGGCGGAACAATAATATATGGTAGAGGCACATATAAAAATGAAGAAAATACAATCTTAGGCATAACTTTGCAATCTGAAAAAGAAATTGTTTTCACAATAGTTCAATCTCATCAAAAAGCAAAAATTATGAAGTTAATTAACAAAAAGACAAGTTCAATACCTGAAAGCGACGGACTTTGTTTTACCTTACCAATAAACGGAATAGTTGGACTTAAAAAGACTATGGAAAGACTAAAAGAAGATGAAAATAAAGAGAAAAATACAAAAAAATAAAGGTGGAAATTAATACTTTTTTTAAATTAAAATTCTTTTACAATAAAAATCTAATTTTTATGAATTAGTTATATCATAAATTACTTAATCTATTTGAATATCTAAGAAATTAATTGCAATCATTCAATTAACTTACAAGGGACTATTTTAGTTCCTTTTATTTTTTTAAAAATAATTAAGATGCTTTAATCTTCTTTTATTTCTAACAATTATAAAATATTTTATGATTTTACGAAAAATCTAGTCTAAACATTTTATTTTTTTATATTAAAAATGATATAATAACTCTCAGTAAAACAAAATTATTTTAGTGTTTAATTTTGTAGTTACAGTAAATAATTTTTAATAAGGAGAAAATTTATGAGTAAAAAAATTAGAGTAGCCCAAATAGGTTGTGGTAAAATGTCAGTCTACACAATGAGGTATGTATTTGAAAAGGGCGGAGAAATTGTTTGTGCCTACGATGTTAATAAAGGTGTTATTGGAAAGGATATTTCATATCTTACAAAAAGTGAAAACAAAGGAGTAGTTATTGAAGATGTTGCTAACCTTGAAAATTCACTTAAAAAACACAAACCAGATGTTGCTATCATAACAACAATGAGTTTGATTAAAGATATCTATGATGTTATGAAAATTTGTGCAAAATGTGGAGTTAATGCAATTTCAACTTGTGAAGAAGCATTCTTCCCTATGAACTCTTCCCCAAAAATAACAAAGGAACTTGATAAGATAGCCAAAGAACATAACTGCACTTTAACAGGTAGTGGTTACCAAGACACTTCTTGGGGTAGTTTAATTTCTGTTCTTTGCGGAACAACACATAAAATAACAAAAATTAAGGGAAAATCATCTTATAATGTTGAAGACTATGGCATTGCTCTTGCAGAAGTTCACGGTTCTGGCTTAACTCTACAAGAGTTTGATGAAAAAATTGCGTCAGTTGATAGAATTTCTGATGAAGAAAGACAAAAACTCATTAAATCAGGCAACTATTCTCCATCATATATGTGGACAGTCAATGGTTGGTTATGCGAAAAATTAGGACTTACTGTTGTTAGCCAAACTCAAAAATGTGTCCCACAAACTTATAAAAAAGATTTAAAATCATCAACTCTTAATATGACAATCAAAAAAGGACACGCAACAGGAATGAGCGCTGTTGTTACAACAACTACAAAAGAAGGTATTACACTTGAAACAGAATGTATTGGCAAAGTTTATGGACCTGATGAATTTGACCAAAATGAATGGACTATTGAGGGTGAGCCTACTACAACAGTTGTAATTAACCGTCCTGCGACAGTTGAAATGACTTGCGCAAGTATCGTAAATAGACTCCCAGATTTAATAAAAGCACCTGCTGGATATGTAACAACAGATAAAATGGCTGACATTAACTACAAATTAAATTTAACAAAATAATTTTCATCTTAACTAAAATAAATTTTTAAAAAATAACAAAATATTAAAAAATTAACTTTTATTAAAAATACAGTATTTAAAGAATAAAAATTTAAAAATTCAAATAGGTTAAAACACTTATAAGTAAAATAAAAATTCACTAAACTTACTAGTGAATTTTTATTTTTGTCTTTTTAAAAATCATACTTATAATAAATTTCTATTACATCTTTTTTATGGCTGGAATATTTACTAATTGAAAACCATTTTCTAAAACAATTTTTACAGCATTTACTATGCTCAAATTTTGCATATTGACTTTTTGATTATCTATAATTCTATTATTTGTATAAAATTTATTAAATTCACTTGATATATCCATTAGCAATCTAACTAAAAGACAAGGCTCACTTTTTTCATAAACATCAAAAATAGTTTGTGGAAATTTATTAAGAAGTTTAACTATTTCATATCCATTCATATTATCAATATTTTCAAAATTAATTTTATCAATATCTATTTTCTTGCCCGCTTTTTCTAAAATACTACAACATCTTGCGTATGTATACTGCATATAAGGAGAAGTTTCGCCATCAAAGTTAAGAGATGCGTCAATATCAAAAATAGTATCTTTTATTTTCTCATTTTTTATTGCCTCAAAAGAAATTGCGCCAATAGCCACCTTTTTTGAAATCTCATCACAATCATTTCCTTTTGTTCCGCGTTGTAACATAATTTCCTTACTTTTTTCAATTCCAGCCGAAATCAAGTCTTTTAAGAGAGCCTGTTTACCAAGTCTACTAGAAATCTTACCTGTTGGGAGTGAATATCTTCCATATGAAATGTGAAATAAATTATTTGCATATGGTTTTTCAAGTAGTTCGCAAATTTTAAACCACTGAGCAAAATGAAGTTTTTGAGCAATATCTGTTATATAAAGAGCCTTATCAAATTTATAATTATCATATCTATCCTGGACTGCCGCTAAATCACGGGTAGCATATAAACTTGTCCCGTCGCTTTTTTGAATTAAGCAAACCCCAAGGCCATACTCGCTTAAATCAACAACTTTTGCCCCTTGACTTTCTTTTAATAGTCCTTTTCTACTAAGTTCGTCAATAACAGGTTGCATTTTATTTGAGTAATACCCCTCGCCTCTCCAACTGTCAAATTTAACCCCCAATTCGTTACAAAGTCTTTCAACTTCACCACGACAAAGTTCAATTATATAACTAGAAAGTTCTTTTGCCTTTTTGTCACCACTTTCAATTTTTTTAAACCAAAACCTTGCTTCCTCGTTTAAACTTTCATCTTTTTCAGCCTCTTGATTAAATTTTACATACAAATCTTGTATAGCATCAACTCCCCTGCTTTCTACATCTTGTTTATTTCCCCATTTATTATAAGCAACAATCATTTTTCCAAAAGGAGTCCCATAGTCGCCTACATAATTAATTGAAATTGTTTTATATCCCAAATTTTGATAAACATTTTTAAGGACAAGTCCTATAATAGTTGTCTTTAAATGCCCTATATGCATATATTTAGCAAGATTAACACTCGAATAATCAAGGACAACTGTTTTACCCTCAAACTCCCCTGAAGAACCAAAACTTTGTTTTTTTTCAAAAATTTCTTTTAAAACATTTTTTACAATTAAAGATTTTACTACAAAAATATTGAGATATCCATTTACTGCTTCACTTTTTAAAATTACCCCATTATCCAACAAATTTGAATTAATATTACTTGCTAAATCTTGTGCAATTTTTAATGGCGAAGTTTTTAATTCTTTTGCAAGCGTAAAACAAGGCAAGCAAACATCTCCGTTTTTGCTATCAGATGAAAATACAAACAAATCTCTATATTTTTTTATATCTAGTTTCAAATCTAACTTACAAAGTTCGTCTAAAACTTCTCTTTTTATGTCCATTAATTTACTCCTAAAAATATTCAAACTTTAACCTTTTTTATCTTCATAAAATTATTAAAAATAATTAACATAAATTTTATAAATGTAAAGAATTTTTTATAAAAGTTTTCCCAATCTTAATCAATCTATTAAAATAATTTTATAAAATTTAATTTAAAAATCCTTTAATAATAACATTTTCTGCTTCTTCTTTTGTAAGTCCCATACTCATCAACTTTTCTTGTTGCTCTTGTGAAATTTTACCAATTGCGGCCTCGTGGATCAGAGTAGCATTTGGACTAAATGCAACAATTTTAGGTAGTGAAGAAATTTTAGCATTATCACTTAAAATGCCATCACACTCAACATGTCCAAAACAAACCGTTTTACCTATTACACTTGAAACAAAATCTTGCCTACTTCTGCCTTTTGCAACTGACCTAGAAACAACATCAACTTTTGAATTTTCTCCTAGTAGGACAACTTTAAATTCTGTTTTTGCACTCTCTCTATTTTCTGTTAGAATTTTTTCTTTAATAATTAATGAAGAATTCTCTTTAACGCTAGCAAATGTTTTTCTCGTGCTTTTTGTTACTCCACCTATTTGGACAGTTTCCATTTCTACGATACTATTTTTGCCAACTTCAATTTTTGTAACAGGGTTTAAAATCTTTTTAGATTTCCCTTTACCCAGAGCAAAATGTTTTTCAACATATTTAACCTTGCAATTATTACCTATAAAAAAGGAATGAATTCCATTATGAGAAGAGTCTTTATCCCCGTCGTTATGTATACCACAACCAGCGACAATTAAGATATCACAATTATCTTTTATATAAAAGTCATTATAGACCTTATCATTAAGCCCGCTCTCAGTAACTAAAACAGGAATATGAATACTCTTATTTATAGTGTTTTCTTTAACATAAATATCAATACCTTTGCCATTTTCTTTACTTTCAATATTAACTTCTTTATCCACACCCCTTGCAAGGGTTTTACCATTTTGTCTAATATTAAAAACTCCAACCTGAGGAATTTGATGCAAGTCTGATATTATGCCTAACAAATTTTTATCTTCAATTTCCATTATTTTTTTCTTCCAACCTTTCACAAATAGAATTTGTTAAATCACTCTTTAACTCATTATAACTACCTATTTTTTCAACTTTTCCTTTCCTTAAAATAACGACCTTACTAGCAATTTCAATAAGTCTTTTTTGGTGACTTATAACAATAAAAGTTTTATTTTCTTCTAAAAAAAGTTTGACTAGTGCGTCAAAACTCCAAAGGTCAATTCCAGCCTCAGGTTCATCACAAATATTTACATTACTGTTTTTTGCAAGTAAAAGAGCAAGTTCTATCCTTTTAAGTTCTCCGCCAGATAACTTAGAGTTTACTTCCCTATTAATATACTCCCTAGCACAAAGACCTACTTTACTTAGATAATCACAACTTGTTGAAATATTGTTTTCTTCCCTACTAGCAATATCGAGCAAATCTTTTACAGTCAGCCCCTTAAATGTAGTTGGCTGTTGGAATGCAAAACCAAACCCTATTTTTGCCCTTTGTGTTAAATTCATTTTTGTAATGTCTTGTCCGTTATAAATAATTTTACCACTTGTTGGAGAAAGAATTCCCATTATAATTTTGGCAAGTGTTGATTTACCACTTCCATTAGGGCCTGTAATAATCACCAAATCTTTATCATTCACCACAAGTGAAATGTCTTTTAAAATTTCTATATCTTTATTGCTATCTTTAACTACATAGCAAATGTTTTTTAGTTCAAGCATTTTCTTTCCTCTAAATAATTAAAGCATATTAATTAATTTTTTGCAAGTTATTTTGTTTGACTAAAATGAATAAATAATGTAATATATATTATAGTTTTTTTATGTTTAAGGAGTTTTTTATGGAAGATATGGAAAATGAAGAGTTGAATTATAGATATGATACACAACTTCTTATTGATGGCAAAAATTTAGATGAAGATGCAATCAAAGAATACTTTAATACAAAACTAGTTGGCGACTGCCTTTTAGTCGTTGGTGATAGCGAACTTATAAAAATTCATTTTCATACCAATGAACCTTGGAAAGTCTTAGAATATTGTTCGACTCTTGGCGAAATCTATGATATTGTTGTCGAAGATATGTTTAGACAGGCAAATGGTTTAATGGGCTAATTTAACAATACATAAATAATTTTTTTATTAAAAGATTGAATTTAACTCAATCTTTTTTTAATTTTAAACCAATATAAATAATATAGATATGTAAGTAAAATTAAAAAAAATAAAAAAAATAAAAATATATAGTATATAAGTATAAATAAAAAATACTAGTAAAATAGTTGCAATAAATAAAATTTTAATAAATAGCGAAAAAATAAATAATATAAATACATTAATTAAAAATAAATCAATAAATTTATAAATTAACAAAACAAAATAAAAATTAAAATAATAAAAAAAAATTTTTTAAATTAGTTTTAAAAATAAAAAAACATTTTAACAAATATTAAAATAAAATTTTTTTATAAAAAGTTAAAGTAAAACATATTTTATAAAAATTAAAATAAAAGTTTAAATTTTTTTAAAAAATGCATAATATTTAATTTTATATCAAATTTATTTATATCAAACTTAATTTAAGTTTTTTACTCAAATTCTACTCAAAAAAAAGAAGATTGAAAAAATCAATCTTCTAAATACAAAATATTGTATGTTAAAATATATTAATACACAATATATTGTTATTTGGTGATCCCGACGGGAATCGAACCCATGTTACCGCCGTGAAAGGGCGATGTCTTAACCGCTTGACCACGGGACCATATTAACTTGGTAGTGGCGGCAAGATTCGAACCTGCGACCTTTCGGGTATGAACCGAATGCTCTAACCAGCTAAGCTACGCCACCATATATTAGCACTCAGATTATATGATATTTTATTCTACTTGTCAACATTTTTTTAAAAAATTTTTTTCTTATTTTTTTTATTTGTAAAACCACTTTTTTCTTTATATTAATCATATAAATTCAAATTTTAAAATTTTATTTTATATAAGTTTAGTTTTTGTTTAAAACAATTTATATCTGTGAAAAAACAATTAATTAACTGTAATATTTAATCTTAAAAATTATATTTATAATAATCTTTTATAAGAAATATATTAAAAGTTCTTGTCATATTTTAAGTTGACATTTTATTGATATTTACAAATAAAATTTTCAATAATAAAACTAATTAATCGTTTTTAAAAAACATTTGATTCTCCACTTTTTTAATAAAAAGCAACTTTTTATTTTTTCAGGCTTTACTTCAGTTTTCACTTAATTTTATTATACTAATTTTAAAATGGTTAACCATTTTCTATTTTTTACTAAAATATAAGAATTCTAATATAATATTCTTATTGTTAAGTCTATGTGAAGCATTATATTATGAAATGTAATTTAATATACCATTAGAAAAATATTAATAAGTTATTTAAAAAATTTTTTAAAAAAATTTATATTTTCTCATTGACAAATATTTTAAATATTGATAATATATTATCGTCTTAATAAATGGGGGTATGGCTCAGTTGGCTAGAGCATCTGCCTTGCACGCAGAGGGTCGTCGGTTCGAGTCCGACTATCTCCACCATAGACAGTTGTAAAGTCTTTAAAACAAAATTATAGGAATGTAGCTCAGCCGGTTAGAGCACCACCCTGATAAGGTGGGGGTCGGTGGTTCGAGTCCACTCATTCCTACCACTTAAATTAATCACTTCCTATGAAGTGATTTTTTTATTCCCCCACCTTGTGTTGTTAAAAACAACACTGCAAAGTTATACTTTGCTATCAGGGTGCACCACCCTTAACGCACTTCGCAAATCATTTTTCTATCTTGATTTGCTCTCTAACGTGAGGGTCGGTATCGGCTCTCGTCTTACGCCCGCCCTTCTAGCAGGTTTGTGCCTTTGCACTGCACCGTGTCCACTCATTCCTACCACTTAAATTAATCATTCTTTTTGGAGTGATTCAGATTGTAGACAAATATATCTACAGTTTGAGATTAGTGTAAAAACTAATCTTTATAGTTCCATATTGGAAGATAAGTCTTGGATTTTTAGTTTTAAAGATTCTTCTTGTATAGTTTTTACAATATCTTCTTTTACTTTATGATTTAAAGTATTATTAACAACAAGACCTTCAACTACAATATTTATTTTTCCAAGTCTATCATACTGGTTAGATTTTATAAAATACTCATTAAGAACATCATTTGCTTTGGCATTATTTTCTTTATAATTTTGTGGGAGTTGTAAACTTACAACATTTTTAAAAGGTTTTAAACACTCTTCTATTTTATCAAAACCTAATAAGTCAAAATTAAAATTATCTTTAAACATCTTTTTCATATTTTGTTTTGTAGTTTTATCATACTTTTCAACTTGACTTATAAAACTATCAATTACTTGTTTATATTCATCATCAAGAGAAACGGCTAGCCCTCCACCCATATCTATAACGCAAGGTTGTGGTAATTGATTTAACAATTCTTTTAAAAATTTATTTTCAAATTGTTTTATGTAAAAATGGCTAGCAACCTTACCATAATTTTTATCTATAAAACCTGCAACTTGTCCATTAAATCCTAAATCTTCCAAATTACACAAATTAGGTAAAAGAGTTCTCAATTCTTTTTGATAGATACAACCATTAATTTCATTTTCTAAAAATTTAATTCTATCTCTAATTTCAAAAATTTCTTGTAAATTTTTGCTATTATCTTTTCTGTTATTTAAATCAATTATTTCTTGTCTATACCTATTTTCTTTTTCTTCAATATCCTTAATAAATCTAGGACAATGAAGTAAAGCATCTGTATTAATATATGGCATATTTGTCTTATGAGATAACTCGTGAGATAAAATACTTTTCCCTACACCAACAGGACCTACTAAAATATATGAATCATTTTTTATATTATTTCCCATATTATCCTCTTTTTTATTTTCTTTACAAACAAAAATACAAATTCTTTTTTTCTTTATTTCTTTATAACTATAAATTTATGAAAAATTAATTTTTAGTTAGTTATTTATTTTTTAATTTTTATTATAAAATGATTAAAATTATTTGTCAACATAACTAAAAAATTTATACTTAATTATATATTTTTTGTATAATAAATTAAATAAAAAATATAATAAATAAATGTTAAAAAATTGAATTTATATAAAAATTTTTATATTAAAATAATTAAAAATAATAAAATTTAATATTTAAAAGTTTTAAAAAGTTATTAAAAAAGTTAATAAATTTTAGTTATAATAAGATATAAATTAGTCAATTTTAGTGTAGTTTTTTACACAATTATTTTATAAATTTTTGATAGGTATAAAAATAGGTATAAAACTTAATTTTTTAGTAAAAATTTTAGTCTTTAATAAAATGATAAATGTCTTTAAAATAAAGGAGTTTAGCAGATTTTAAGATAGTAAAATTTACCCTTTTATAGCCCCATCCTGATAAGGTGGGGGTCGGTGGTTCGAGTCCACTCATTCCTACCACTAAACTAATCACTCTTTGAGAGTGATTTTTTTTATTTTCCCCCACCTTGTGTTGCTAAATGCAACACTGCAAAGTTAAAACTTTGCTATCAGGGTGGCTCCACCCCCTTAACGCACTTCGCAAATCAACTTTCCTATTTTGATTTGCTCTCTAACGTGGGGGTCGGTGTCGGCTCTCGTCTTACGCCCGCCCTTCTAGCAGGTTTGTGCTTCCGCCCTGCACCGAGTTCATTCATTCCTACCACTAAAACCCCGATAAAATCGAGGTTTTTATTATGTTTTTATAACTAATTTTTTGACATCATTTACTACATTTTTTGACATCAAATATTCTTTCATTAAAATTAGACGATAAAAAAGACCGAAAGTGTGAAATTTTCACTTTCGGTCTAATTCTATCTAAAACTATCTAAAAATGTGTTATTTGATGTCAAAATTGATGTCAAACTTTACATCTCAAAATCTTTATTCCTTTTCCTTCTGGTTTGTTTTTCTCTTAACAGTCTTTCATAGCATTACTTATACTCAAATTCAAGCTCAGTTTTTCTTTCGTAAATAGTGCCAGCAGGCTTATCTCTCATTGACTTTTGGTAAGATTTTTTTGCATAGCAATATTTGCAGTCGTGGAAGCAAGTGTCATACTGTCCTATATCCACCGATGGCATACAGAGGCAGTTTTTGCGTTGTCCATCAAGTTTGTTGTTTTTGCGTTTGACTTGAAATCCCAAATTTTTATATTTTTCGGTTAAAAGCTTCTCGAAAATTTCGCCATCTATACACTTACTTGGAACAATGCCATATTTTGAATAGTTATTTTCGGCACACGCTTCAATTTGAATTCCGTTTTCTTTTGCAATTTTCGAAATGGCAGATAAAATTTTATCTTTTTGCCGTTCGGTTGGTTTATGTAAATTCTTATCACAACCCTTATAACTCTCAATCAAGAAACTGATTTTGCAATGTTTGGTGTATCCGTTTAATGCCTTCGCCAAGTGTTCAAATCTTTCAATATGCCAGTTTTCATCTATGCCTTCCGTCATTAATATTGGGTCATAACGCCAGATGACAGGACAAAATTTTGAAAGCACTTTAAAACTTTCAATTCGTTCTTCAAGTGGTGGAAGATTTGCTTCAATCTCTTTTGGATAGGCGTTGAGAGTGTAAAGAAAATAATATTTATATTCACTTAATTTGTTAAGTTTCTCTAACATAGGTTTTGGGTTCTTTGTCCAAAAAACGATACCTTCAATATTGCCAGATGTTTCAACTTTCTTTTCACCAAGTAAGTTTGTTTCAACATTTTCAATTTTTAATGGTTCGAGTGCGATTTTTGCAATTTTTTCGTGTGCAATAGGATTTGGCACCAAAACAAAACCTTGGTCCAACTGTTTGAAAAACCAGTCACTATAAAACGCAGGAATGTCAGTTCGCCTCGAAACACTTAAAATCATATAAACTCCAACTTATTTTCTTTTTCCACTTATTATTATACCTTTTCCAGCTAAAATTTCAAAGCTATTGTAATGAAAAGAATTTAATTTTCTCCTTAAACTTTTTAGAAAATCCATTTCCTCTTTCGGCATATGATAATTATTATTTATTGTGTAATCACAAATAATGTAAAAATTATTTTTATTCTCCAATGCTTTAACTAAATCTTCTTTTAAGTTGGAATTATTTGAAATAGTAAATAGTGAATTAAAAAAGCAAATTACAGGA
>CASFQL010000030.1 GCA_949296965.1 uncultured Christensenella sp.
AACCCAAAAAGTTTAGCAGATAATACTTTTTGGGGACCCAATTTAAAACAAGAAGAAATGAAACCTTTAAACAAAAAATTATTTAACTCATTGCCTCTCTAATTGTGATGAGGAGAATAATTATGAATGAACAAAATTTAAATAATACAATTGTAATTGATAGAATTTCAAAAAAGGTGTTGAATGAACCAAATATAGAGATTGATGAAGAGGTTTACGCTGAGGCGGTTTCAAGATTGGTGGAGAAATTATTGGTAGGATTAAGGCAGAAGAGAGATTTAAAAAAATTAACACCGAGGAGTGTGTTTTCACATCAAAAGCCAGACAGCAAAAAAACTTCGCGACCATAAATTTGCAAACAAATTTAATTACTGCGTTAACTGTAAAATATCCCAAAACAGTCATTTATGGAAAATAAACTCCTGCTTTGGAATATTTCCCGAGCCTTGTCTCGCTGGTTTTTCTGCAGTCTGGAAATATTAGAAATCTTTCATATTTGTGTTGGACTTATGAAAAAATTTGTGGTATGTGTTTGTGATGAAAGATACTCAAAAATAAAGTATTTGATTATAGGAGTAAAGATGAAGAAAATTGTAATTTATGCTAGATATTCTAGTGACAGGCAAACGGAGCAGTCAATCGAAGGACAACTTCGAGTGTGCCACGAGTATGCCGAGAGAAATGATTATGTGGTTGTTCACGAGTATATTGACAGGGCACTTTCAGGGACGACTGACAGAAGACCTGCTTTTTTGCAGATGATTGAGGACAGCAAGAAAAAAGAGTTTGAGTATGTGCTGGTGTATCAGCTGGACAGGTTTGCGAGGAACAGGTATGACAGTGCGAACTACAAAATGAAACTTAAAAAGAATGGAGTTCGCGTGCTGTCGGCAAGAGAAAATATTTCGGATGACGCCAGCGGAATTTTGATGGAAAGCGTGCTTGAAGGCATGGCGGAATATTATTCTGCCGAGCTTAGCCAAAAGGTTAAGCGTGGGGTGCGTGAAAGTTTGATTAAGGGCTATTACACAGGCGGACAGGTCACCTATGGCTACAAAGTTGAAGATAAACGTTGGATAATCGATGAAGAGCACGCAGAGTTTGTTCGGCAGGCATTTAATAAATATGCAATGGGCGAGAAGGCGACCGAAATTGCAGACCACTTAAATGCGCAGGGTTCAAGAACGTCAACGGGCAAAAAGTGGAACGGCAATGCGATTTCCAAGATGCTGCACAATCAAAGATATATGGGGATTGAAAAATTTGGCGGTGAGATTTTTACTGATGTAATTCCGCCGATAGTTGAAGAAAAGTTGTGGCAAGTGGTGAATGGAATGATGGAGTACTTTCGAAGGAACTACAAAAAGGATAAATACGACCCATACTTTTTAACAGGCAAAATCTTCTGCGGATACTGCGGTGAAAGTGTGATTGCCGAGGCAGGTTCCAGCCATATGGGAACGAGGTATAAATACTACAAGTGCCACACCAAAAAGGTAAAGAGCAAGTTTTGTCTGCTTAGAAACTATCGCAAGCACGAACTTGAACAGCTTATTATTGACAAAACTAAAAAATACATTTTGACCCCAAGCAAAATTGAAGAGATTGCGCATATGGTTGTGGACAGATACAACTCCGAGATTTCAAACAACGTTGTGCTTAAATGCCTTGAAAAGGAACTTAAGCAGATAAACAACAAAATAAATAGCTTAGTGAAGAATATGGAGCAGGGCATAGTTTCGCTCACCCTTCGTGAAACGCTTTACAAACTTGAAAATGACAGGGCAGATATTCAACTTAAAATTGCCGAAGAAAAGAGCAAGTTTGATAAGCCACTAAACTTTGAAGATGTCAAAAATTTTATATCACTGTTTGCCAGCAAAGATTATGACGACGTGTTTGAACGCAATGAATTTTTCAACCGATTTATCAAAAAGGTACTTTTATTCAACGATAAAATTATTGTGATTATGCGAGGTAGCAAGGGTGCTGAGAATGAACTTGCCATAAACAATGACGAACTTTACGCAAAAAGAATTTTAGAAAAATTTGAGAAAAAAGAAACAAGTGAAAATAATTTTGAAAATGAAAATGGGAGCCTCGACAATATGGGCTCCCATTTTTGTGAAAAAGACAAAATTTTAAAAGAAAAAGAGGCTGAATTAGACAATTTCGTCCATCAGCCTCCTCGTGGCGGAGTGTTAGGAATGTAAATCGAATTTTATTGTTAATTTTTGATGCAATTTTATTTAAAATATGTTATACTACTTGTAATTAAGGAGTGGTATATGGCAAAACAACAATATAATATTAGAAGAAGTGAAATAGAAAATAAAATCTTAGATTTAGAGAAGAAATATTTTGATATTATAAAAAACATAATAACAAGTGCCGAGTTTAAAAATGACTTAATTTTAATAGAAAAAGAAATTAGTGATAACTATACGAAGTTCGATGAACTATGGAATTTAAAAAACAAACTTAAAGTACCTGCAGAAAGAGTTGTTCGACATCATCTATACATAAAAATGAATAATCTTATAAAGGGAATATTTCCATCTCCATTAAGCTCAGATTTCGGTGTAAGAACGGAAGATGCTGTTGTCTGCATAGATATAAAGACAATTGATACACAGGGTAACTCTGGAGATTTAAAAGAAACCTGCGTAGAGAAAAATCAAAATTCATTTGATAACAAAAACTATCCTTATATACATATTCCAGCTAATTTAAATGCATTTGATGATTATTCAAGATTACCTGTACTAACTTATATTATAAAGATTATATATACTGATACAGGATATTCTTTTAAACTTAGCAGAACAGAATATCCTTCTTTGGTTTTAGTTTGCATACCTAATGGAAAAATTTCTAGGCTATTTGATTATAATATTGTTGCTAACTGTAAAACTTATGACTATTACACAGTAAGAAACGATGGTGAAAATTTTGAACCAATATATTTAAGTGACGCAGAAGTTATAAACGAACAGATTATAAATGAAAAGTGCCAAGTTAGAGGGCTTGTTAGACTTAGCGAATTTAAAAAACCTACATTTTATGATAGCAAGACAAAAACTTTATGGTGGAAAACGTCTGTTTCAAACAAAATAGCTATTGCACCTGTAAAAAGTGGAGCTTCAGTTAGATTTTCGAATGAAATATTAAAAGAAAGATATGATTCAGATAATAACAAATGGGAAGGATATATTGAGTGGAATATCCCAGAGCAATAAAAATAGTGATAACTAATCACTATTTTTTTTATCTAACATATTTTTAATACATTCTGCAATTTTTGTCGCCATCAATACTGGAACGGCATTACCAATTTGCCTATATTTTGAATTTAAACTTCCTGTAAATGTAAAATTATCGGGGAAAGTTTGTATTATTGCACACTCTCTAACTGATAATCTTCTTTTTCTATTTGGATGAATTTCAGGTTGAGTGGCCGTTATTGTATCGCTTGGTCTATCCCAATTTGAAATTCTTAAACTTTGTTCAAAAGTTATATCTTTTAATTCAAGAGTTGTTACCGCTTTATCATATTTGTCATCGAAACCAAAAATCTTCTTTAATTCCCACCAATCTTCAGGTTTTGGTATACTACCAGAACCATTATCCTTTCTAAACCAATGTCCAGCCGTGTATTTATATCCAAAATGTTTATCTACTTTTGTTGTAGTCCAACCTGACTTATCTCTCCAATATCTTAAATAGTCACAGATTTCAAACTGATTTACTGGATATTTTCTTCCCCAAAAAGTATCGGCGACTTTTTCAGAAGCAATATGGTCTGAAATCATTCTTCCATTGACAACAAAAGGGTCATAACTTAATCTTTCACTTGCTAAAAAGCCAATCGTCTCTTCTACAGTTGGTGCTGGAGGCAAAGTTTTATCTTTGCCATATCCTTTATATTCCACATAATGCGTAACTTTTGGATATAAATTATCCACACCAATACGATTACCAATAATAATAACTCTTTCTCGCAATTCAGGAACACCATATTCGGCGGCTAAAAGCAATTTATAATCTACTTTATATCCTAATTTCTCAAAATCTGAAGCTATCATTTGAATAACTCTGCCATTTTCCATAGATAATAAACCTTTAACATTTTCAGCAACAAATATTTTAGGATGTTTATCATGGACTATTCTTAGTAATTCTTTATATAAAAAATTCCTTTTGTCTTTCATATTTCTTTTCGTGTTATTAACAGAAAATCCTTGACAAGGAAAACCTCCTATAACTACATCAATGTTATCTGGGATTTCGCAACTGGGTATTTTGGTAATATCTCCTAATATAATATGATCCCCCAAATTTTTCTTATATGTATTAACAGCATCTTTATCAAAATCATTAGCCCAAACAATGTCAAAACCAGCATTTTCAAAGCCCTTATCCATTCCACCTGCTCCTGAAAATAATGATACTAATCGATATTGCATAAAATAATCTCCTTTAAACATGTATAATATAACATAATTAATCTTAAAAAGCAACAATTGCGACTAATTTTTAGTATTATATCATAAAAAATTTTAAAAAGCAACAATTGCGACTAATAAAATAAATATTTGGCACTGAAACGTGTGCTTGTCTTGATACAAGTCGGTGTCGCTTCGCTCCACCGAAGACAAGCACACGCACAAATAAAATAAAGTGAAAATTGAACAAATGAAACAAAATTAAACTAAAAGAGTTAAAGTTGAACTAAACTAAGAAAATGTTTGTGAAATAGAACAACTATAAATAATTAACTGAGAATTAAAAATATGAAACAAAAGTAAACTTTGTAAAAAACAAGATTAATAAATAAAGAGGAACAATAAAGCATAAAACAATTAAGCTTTTTAAATACGCTAGAATAAACAGCAAGAACTGACGAAAGAGATGTCGCAAGGCGCAGGCTTATCCATTGCGACATTCTCTTCTTTTTTTGTCAGTTCTTGCTTTTCGTTGTTCTCCTTTTCTTCGCCTTTTGGCTGGTATGTTCGCATAGTTCTCACAACAATTCAAGGGAAATATATATTTTTTATATAATTTTAAGATTAAGGCTTGCCTTAGTCTTTTTATTTACACAAAATATATATTTCTTTTTCCTTGACCTGTTGTTTATGAGATTATGAACTTAAAAATATATTAATTTTAATTGATATCAAATGTTTTATTTATCAAATTTGTTAAGTCATTATAATCATTTGGTTTATTAGATTTTTATAAATATTTTAAATAAAATTTTAAATTTTCAGTCAAACTATGCTCTTTTTGTTTGTGCCAAAAGGCAAATAAAAGGAGTATATATATGAAAGAAGTTAAAAAGAAAGTTAGAATTTTAGAAGATAATGTAGTTATTACATTAGACAATCTTCAAGAATTATCTAAATGCTTTGCAGTAGTTGGATTAAAATCTATTAAAAAGTATGCTTTTAGCGATATGCCAAAAATAGAAAGATTACAAAAGCAACTATATCAAGATATACATTATCATAAAGACTTAGATACATATTCAGATGCTTATGATTTAGTGCAAGAAGCAAGTCTATTTTTATACAAATTTTTAGGACATAGACTTGGTGAGCTATGCAAAAGTTCTAAATCAAAATCTGGAAATATTGATACAATTAGAACTGCCTGTTTAAGAGTTATACAAGTATATTTAAGAAAAGAATTGAAATATTTTAATAACACAACTGATGAAGAAGATTATCTTGAAATTGAAGATGATAAACCAATAATTAAAGAAAAAGAAGATTATACAAAAGTAAAAGAGATAACAAATAAGATAGTTCAAACAGAACTAGAAAAACAAATATTATATTATTTTTACAATGGAGTTACTCCAAAACTTGTTGCTGAATTTTTACAAATAAGCACTGATAAAGTATATAAACGAAGAAGAAAATTTAGAGAAAGATATAATTTACTATTCGCTTAATAATAATTAATCCATACTAAAAAACAAAGTATGGATTTTTTTGATTAATTTTAAAATATGCCTTAACTTTTAGTTCATTTCGTGGCTATATTATGAGAAGTCTTATCAAGTGTGAGCATAAAGTTTGCAAAAACTACCCAAAAAGTTTGCATTTGTTCACAAAAAGTACGCATAAACTACCTATAAATGTCATGGTAATTTGAAAAACTTTGTGATATGATTTCGAGTGAATTAAATAGGCATCGCGAAAATGACAAGCCGAGAAGTTTGTTTTATTGGTACGCTCTGAGCCAAAATTAAAGAGCCAGTGGTTGCATTTTGTGGGCGTCGGAGAAAAAGAATCTCTATGTCTTTTTTAATTCCAAATTAATAAAAAGGAGGAAATAAAAAATGATAAACAACGAAAATAATGCAACCACTATAAATTTAGATATTTTTGATATTACTTTTTACAAAATTATCTATCAAAGGATTTTATCTTTAAAATCGCAAAAAGAAAAAGGAGGAATATAAAATGTCTTATGGCAAAACGAAAGTATATAACGATGGCAGTCATTACATTGCAATTCCTCATACAGTACAATCATGGAAAAAAAGAAAAAACTCTAAATCTAAGTCAGTGAAAGAAGTAGAACAAAAACAAACATTTGAAAAAATATATCATGAGAACAAAGATAAGCCAAAGAAAGAAAAAATTGAAAAGATTAAAAGTGAACTAAAAGAAAGTTTTAGCAGTGAAGAACAATTAAAAAATTTTGTCAATGTAAATTTAGAGAGAAAGAAAAGAAACTTGATTGAGAAAAGAAAAAGACTATATAGAAAAGCATATCTTCAAAAATGGTCATACTTTTGCACTTTTACTTACGATAGTGGGAAATTAACAGAAAAAGAATTTAGAAAAAAGTTAAGTGAATGTTTTAAAAAGTTAAGTTATAGGAAAGGTTGGAAATATATAGGAGTATGGGAAAGAAGTCCAACAAACAAAAGATTACATTTTCATGGGATATTTTACACGCCAATAATGATTGGCAAATTTATTGAGCAAAAAGATTATTCAACTAAAAATCATAAAATGCAAATAACTTATCAAAACACATATTTTTTAGAGAGATTTGGTAGAAACGACTTTGAAGAAATTAACCCCTATACACTTTCACAATCAATTACATACATAACTAAATATATTGAGAAAAGTGGCGAACGTATTGTGTATTCAAAGAATCTACCTACATACTTCATTTCAGACATTATGGATGATGATATAGTTTGCACTATTGGACAAGAAGATAGAAAACTTTTGCTATTTGATAACTTTAAATGTTGGGATGAAGGGGTGTTTATAGGTGAAGTCAGTCCAGAAGTTATTGAGCAAATGAAAAAATCTAATTAAATATCTTTCGCCTTTGTTAGCGTAAACGAAAACTCTTTATAGTCAAGAGTAAAGTGCATTGTTTCACAACTCTTGACTATAAATTTATAACTTTAAATAAAAATCTTGTATCCCTTTTCGTTTTTACGCTTTGCGTCGAAAGACAAATCTAAAATCTAATAAAAGGAGGTAAAAATGAAAACAGCAGTAATATATGCTAGGTATAGTAGTGATAATCAAACAGAACAATCTATTGAAGGTCAACTTCGTGTTTGCGAACAATATGCTAAAAATAACGACATTGTAATTTTAAAAACTTATATTGATAGAGCTATGACAGGCACAAATGATAACCGACCAGACTTTCAACAAATGATTAAAGATAGTGCAAGCAAAGAATGGCAAAACATTATTGTTTACAAACTTGATAGATTCAGTAGAAACAAATACGAAACCGCTAAATACAAAAAGATATTAAAAGATAATGGTGTTAAACTAATCTCTGCTATGGAAAATATACCAGATACGCCAGAAGGCATAATACTTGAAAGTTTACTTGAAGGTATGGCTGAATACTATTCGGCTGAACTATCTCAAAAAGTTAAGCGAGGTATGAACGAAACAAGGCTTAAAGGCAACTTTACAGGCGGTACAATTATATATGGATATAATGTAGAAAATCATAAAGTTGTTATCAATGAAGAACAAGCAGAAGTTGTTAGATTTATCTACGAACAATATGCTCTTGGTGTTTATGTGAAAGATATTATCCAAAAACTTAATGAAAAACACATATATAATCGTGGCAAACCATTTGCTAGAAATACAATATACAACATACTAAAAAACGAAAAATATTCAGGTATATATAGACATAACAATGAAGTGTTTGAAAATATGTATCCAAGAATAGTATCACAAGAAATTTACGATAAAGTTAGAAAAAAAACAAGTCAAAATCACTATGGAAAAAGGAGTATTGAAGTCGTGTATTTACTTAGAAATAAATTAAAATGCGGTTATTGTGGAGAACCAATAAGTGCAGAATGCGGAACATCAAGTAAAGGTAATAAAAGAAGATATTATAAATGTTTAGGAAAGAAAAGGCATACTACAAATTGCAATAAACAAACAATACGCAAAGAGATATTAGAAAATTTTATTATGGATATTTTGCTTAAAGAATTAAATAAACTACAAACTATTGAAAAAATGATAACTAATATTTTAAAAGTGCAAGAAAGTATGGAAAGTGGCAACTCTCTCTTAACAAGCTTATATAAAGAAAAAGTTGAAACTCAAAACACATTAGATAACATTATGAAAGCAGTTGAGCAAGGAGTAGTAAATAGCACAACTAACAAAAGAATGATTGAACTTGAAAACAAGCTTGAAGATATTGAGAGACAAATAATAGTTGAAAAAAGTAAAACCAATTTTAAACTAACAAAAGAAGACATCGTTACATATCTTAACGATGCCTTAAAACTAGAACCACAATTACTTATAAATTATATTGTAAACCAAATAATCTTATATGATGATAAAATGCAAATATATTTTAATAGTCCAACAATCAAAACAACTATCGAATATAGAACTCAATTTAGCACAAAAATTTATAAACTACCACACATAATCCAAAACAAACCCCAACCAGAAATGATTGATATGTTAGTAGAATTTTATGTATAAAATCAACTTTTTTAATAATATATAATAAATAAATTTAAAATTATGAGAACACAAAAACAAGAATCAATTTATATTCTTATTTTTTTAATTAAAAAAGAATTTATAACATATCAATCGAATGTAAATTTTATAATTTTTAATAAGGTTAAATAGATTTTTTTAATCTATCGGCACATTTTTTCTTAATTTCCTTTGTTTCAATAAATTCTTCTAGAGAATGAATAGTACTATGGAACATTTTAGCCATTTTTAAAGATTTTATATAAAGTTTATTTGAATCAATTAAATCATCTAATATTTTATATAATTTACGCGTTATCTTTAATGCTTCATTTTTATAAACTTCTATATAGGATTCAATTTCATAAATTTTTGTAATAAGCTTATCTATATCACTTTCAAGATTTGACAATGATTTTCTTCTTTTATCAAAGAAAAAAGTTCCTTTTAATAATTCATGAGTTTTTATATAAGCTTCATAAGCTTTGTCATCTATAACGTTTAAAACTTGAAGAATTTCTTCTAATGATTTATTTTTATCTACTGAGAACAGGGTTGAGAATCCAAATCTATTAATTTTATAAATTCCAATGACAATGTCTTCAGCACATTTTTTCATTTGAATAATATAATTAAAAATAAAAATAATTAAAGAACATAAACTCCCGCCTAAAATTGAAAATGAAAAATTTTGCCACCATGTGTTAGTTAAAAAGATAGCACCTAATAGTGATAAAATTGTAAACAATAGAGATATGAAAATGCCATATTTACTTTCTTTCATAATTAGCCTCGATAATAATATATCAAAATTTTTAAATTTTTGTAAACAAAAAAACGTAAATCTAGGTGTTCGTAGACTTACGTTTGCGTTGGCGGAGAGGACAGGATTCGAACCTGCGGGAGAAAAATCTCTAACTGATTTCGAGTCAGCCTCGTTATGACCACTTCGATACCTCTCCATATTTATATATTTAGTTTAATTTATATTTTCTAAAAAAGCAAGAGAAAAGTTTGTTTGACAAAAAAATAGTTTTTTTGTTATAATCATTTTTAGTTTTTTAGGTATTATTATGAGTAATGTTGAAATTTTTAGCAATCTTTTTGCACTTAACAATAAAATTCTTAATCTTTTGCAAAATGCAGACAAAAAGTCAGTAAAAGAATTTTTTTCTTTGCAAAATAAGATACTTTTTGCTATATATGCAAATAAGTCCATTTCTCCTTCAAGTCTTGTTAGGGAACTTGGAATTGCTAAGTCTAATATTGCAAAGTTTTGTAAGAATTTATATGATAAAAGTTATATTGTCGACAAGGTTGATAAGTCAGATCATAGAATAATATATTATAATCTTACACCAAAAGGAGAAAAATATATTGAAACTCTCTGTGAAAAACTTTACAAAATCTTGTCGAAAAATTATGAGCAAGGGGATTTAGATAAAATTCAACTAAATTTAGAAACTGCTTTAAAAATTTTATTAAAGGATGGAGACTAGTTTAAATGTTAAAACTTTTTAATTCTTTAACACAAAGAAAAGAAACTTTTAAGCCTATTGAAGATGGGCTCGTTAAAATGTATACTTGCGGCCCAACTGTTTATTATTATCAACACATTGGCAATATGAGAGCATACATTTTTATGGACTCGCTTAGAAGAACTCTTAAATATAATGGTTACAAAATTAAAGGGGTTATGAATGTTACTGATGTTGGGCATTTAACAAGCGACGAAGATAGCGGGGAAGATAAGATGGAACTTGCCGCTAAGAGAGAAAATAAAAATCCTTATGAAATTGCAAAATTTTATGCTGATATCTTTTTTAAAGATTTGGAACTCCTTAACATAGATATACCAGAAAATATTACATATGCTACAAAATTTATTCCGCAAATGATTGATTTTATTAAAGGACTTGAACAAAAAGGTTACACATATCAAATTAGTGACGGTGTTTATTTTTATGTCCAAAAATTTCCAAGTTATGGACAATTAAGTCAAAAAGATTTGTCAAAAACGGGGAACGCTAGAATTGAAGAAAACCTTGATAAACATCACCCTTTTGACTTTGCACTATGGAAATTTGTTTCTCCTAATCACATTATGAAATGGGATAGCCCTTGGGGTGTAGGTTGTCCCGGTTGGCACATTGAGTGTTCTGCTATGGGGAGAGATTTGTTGGGGGATAGATTTGATATTCATACGGGCGGTATTGACCATAAGACTGTTCACCACGAAGATGAAATTGCTCAAAATGATGCTCTTGCGGGGCATAGGGTTGTAAATACTTGGATACACAATGAGTTCTTGCTAGTTGATGGTGGTAAAATGAGTAAAAGTTTGGGCAATGTTTATACTTTAAATGATTTAAAGAATAAAGGGTTTGAGCCTATGGACTTTAAGTATTTTTGTCTTAATACTCATTATAGTAAAAAGATAAACTTTACTTTTGAAGGTTTAAAATCAAGTAGCGCTGGACTTAAAAATTTGAAGACTCTTGTTATTGAACATTTTAATGGAAAAGAAAAAATCTCAGACGAAAACCTTGCTAAATATAAAGAAGATTTTTTAAATGCTATCAATGATGACCTTAATATGCCACTTGCACTTGGTGTTTTATGGACTATGCTAAAAACTGAAAAAAGGTCAAAACAAGTATTTGATTTAGTTGGCGAATTTGATAGGGCACTTGGATTAAATCTTACTGTGTTTGAAGAACAAAAGGAAGAAGATATTCCTAATGAAATAATCCAACTTGCAAATAAAAGACAAGTTGCAAGAAATAATAAATTATGGGCTGAAAGTGATAAATTAAGAGATGAAATAAATTCTCTTGGTTATAAAATATTAGATAAAAAAGATGGTTATGAATTAATTAAACAATAAAATCACTAAAATTTTATTTTTAAAATTCAAATTTTTTAGTAATTAAAAGGGAAGTTTTTCCCTTTTTTTTAATTTAAAGGCCCAAATAGTCTAGGGTTAAATTATAAGAAAAAAGGCTTACAATTTGTAAACCTTTATAACAAGTTTAATATTAGTGATTAATATTTGAGATAGAATAGTTAAGTTTGTAATATTGCTAACTTTATTAAAATACTGCCCATCGATAATTAAAAATAATAAAGGACAATTTATAGGCCATTTATATTTTAAAATTAAAAATAACTGAAAACAAAAAATATAGATTATTTTTTATGTTAATTATTTAATTAAATCGTCAATAGAACAGCCAAAATAATCAGTTATTTCAAGTAGTCTTTGAAGTGTTGGCAAAACTCCCTTTTTCCAACGAAGAACATTATCTTTTGAATAACTTAAATTTTTACAAAACTGCCTAGCAGATATTTTTTTACTATTAATATAATTAATTAAATTTTTGTAAAAATGAATTTTTTCTTCCTTATATTGTTCAAATTGATTTTCATTTGTAAACTCAAATAGATAATCCAATGAAACTTTTAAATAGTTAGCAATTTTAATTAAAGTTTTAAGACTTGGATAGCGATGTTTATATTTGAAAAAAGTATTTTCTGAAACAACATTATTTTTAAACAAATCTTGCGTAGATTTTTCTTGCTCTTCCAATACATTTTCTACTAATTTTATAAAGTCAATCATAATATACCTTCGTAAAGTTTAATACTTTACTAATATTATTGCCTAATATGATGACAAAATGCTTGTAACTGCCTAATATGATGACATATAATACATAAGAAAGGAATTTTTTATGTTAAAGAAAATTTGTTTTATAGGTCATAGACATATTTATAACTATAAAGAAGTAGAAGAAAAATAATATAATATAGTTGAGAAAAAAATAAAAAGTGGGTGTAAATTTTTTACAATGGGAACGTGCGGAGAGTTTGACAAACTTGCTTTAAGTGTTTGTAAGAAGTTAAGAAAAATTTATACAGATATAGAAATAGAAGTAGTGATAACGAGTTTTAAAATAATAGAACCTATAACTAACCACGACAAAATTTTTGGAGATGAAAAATAT
>CASFQL010000031.1 GCA_949296965.1 uncultured Christensenella sp.
AAATAACAAATATCAAATAACAAATATCAAATAACAAATATCAAATAACAAATATCAAATAATAAATATTAAGTAACAAATATTAAATAAGAAACAAATGATATTTATGCTTTGTTTTATTTTAATTAAGGAAAAAATTATGCTAAAATTTTAAAAATAGTTAGATTGTAATATTATTAAAGTTATTTATTATTAGCAAAATATCCACCAAAAACTTGTTTTACTTCATGTATTGAAATAAAAGCATTTTTATCATATTTATCAATAATATCTTTTAAAGTTTTTAAATTTTTTGAATCAGTTTCAACAAAAACTAAGTTTGTTTCTTTTTTGCTTGTCCCTTGTGCAGAAATAATTGTTTGCCCAAAACCTTGTTCTTTTAAAACAGTTAGCAAATCTTCATTCTTTTTAGATAAAACTATATGAACATTGATTTTTGTTTTAACTACAATATTTGCAAGTATTCCACCAAGTAAGGTCCCAAGTGCAAAGCCCAAAGAGTAAGCAAGAGCGATAAAAAGTGTATCTTTTACTTGATTTACAATCACATAATCAAGTGCCGCCTTTACGACAATGAACCAACTAAATGCTTCAAAAAAGCCAAGAAGGGAGGCGATGACAGGCCTCGATCTAACTGTATAAACAGTTCTAAGACTAGCAAGGGACATATCAATAATTCTTCCAATTACTAGTAGAAGACAAACAGCCCAAAGTTGCAGTGAAATACCAAAAAACATTTTAAAAATCCTTTTAATTTTATTCTCGTTTGTAATTATATTAATTTATTGTTAAAAAGTAAAATAAAAAAATCAAATTAAGTGTTTTAGTTGATAAAATTTATGAAAATATTGTATTATATAATATAATTTGCGTTAAAAGGGGAATTGCAAAAAGTGAAAAATGAAATTATAGAAAAAATTGTTTTAACTGAAATACTTGCAAGTGATTTAGTTTCATCTAGTAGTAGGGAAGCAAGCAATCTCATTTTAAATGCTAAAAGTGAAAACGAAAAGAAAATTGAAGATTTGGTAATAGAGAATAGAAAAAAACAGAGTCAATTAATTTCACAGGAAGATAAAAGATTAAAACAAATCTACGATAGCAATATTTTAAAAATCAAAAGTGATAGTTTTAAACTAAAAGAGAAAGCAAATAAAAATTTTGACAAAGCCATAGATATTATTTTGACGGGGGTGTTTAATGGCGATTGTTGAAATGATTAAATTAAAGATGCTTGGTTTAAATTCGCAAAAAGACAAAATATTGGACTCTTTTTTTAAAAGTAAATTAGTTCAATTAAAAAAAGTTGAAAATTTGGATAATACAACTTTTGCTATTGACAAACAAAGCCTTGAAAATTATGAAAATTATAAAAATAGACTTAAAATTGCAATAGAATATATTTCAAATTACTTCTACGAAAATAAAATAAGTTACTCTAATGATATTGATTTGCAGATTGAGCAATTTGAGTTAAAATCAAAAAGTAGAAGTGGTGTTATAAGTAAAACCAAAATACAAAATCAACTTGAAAAACTTGAAAAAATAATAGATAAGACAAGTGAAATTGATAAAGAAATGCGGGCAAAAGAAAATCTTATAAAAAAATTACTTGCGTATACTTCTATAAAAGAGAAATTTAGTGATTTTAGAAAAACTAAATTTGCTTCATTTTTACTTGGGACTTTTCCTTTACAAAATGTAACCTTTTTGCAGGAGTTTATTGCTTCACATGACGACCTAGCGAG
Organism: uncultured Christensenella sp.; assembly: GCA_949296965.1. Taxonomy (GTDB): domain Bacteria; phylum Bacillota; class Clostridia; order Christensenellales; family UBA1242; genus UBA7862. The sequence goes on from CASFQL010000031.1 coordinate 1,749, forward strand.
TTTTGAGATTAATGGAAACGAAGTTATAAAGGTTTACACTCATAATAGTATCTTAGAAGACCTAGAAAAAAAATTATATGAATTAGGATTTGTTAAATGCCAGTTTAATTTTGATGAAAATGCTAGTAGTTTAATAACAAATTTGAAAAAACAAATAGAAATGCTAAAAGTAGAAAAAGAAAAACTACTTAACAATATTAAAAGTTATAAAGATTGCCTTAACGATTTTAAAGTTTGTTATGACTATTTGAATTTTTGTGAAGAAAAAATAAATGCGGATAACTTAGTCGCATCAACACAGAGTTGTTTTTTCTTAGAAGCATATTTACCAAAATATGAAAAAGAAAAAATAGAGAGAGTAATAAAAAAAAGTGGGGTAGATGTCGAGTTTGAGTTTGTGAAATTATCAAAAAACGAAACTCCTCCAACACTTTTAAAAAATAATAGCATTGTTAAACCTTTTGAATTCATTACAAATATGTATTCACCGCCAAATTATTATGAAATAGATATCAATTTTTTAGTGACATTTTTCTTTTCAGTCTTTTTTGGATTTGTTATTGCAGATATGGGTTATGGCTTGTTACTTTTAATAATTGGGGCCATTTTGTATTTTAACTCAAAAAAATACACTTCCTTTAAAAGTTTAATGGGAATAATATCTATTGGGGGATTGTTTAGTATTCTTTTTGGGTATTTGTTTGGTTCTTTTTTTGGAATAACAAATGATATTTGGAATTTAATTCCCGTTGCAGTCTTTCCAAACCCGTCAAAAGATGTAATAACAATGTTAGGCATTTGTCTTGCTTTTGGAGTTGTGCAAATAATGGTATCTTTGTTATTAAAAGGAATACTTCTTATAAGACAAAAAAATTATGTTGAAGCTTTTTTCTCAGGCTTTATTTGGGAAGTTTTCTTTATAGGACTTTTTATATTTGCACTTGATTTTGCTGGTGTTATTTATAATTATCAAAACTTAGGGCTGATACTAATGGTTTTTAGTATTTTAATTAGTTTTTTCGGGCTTTTGTTTTTTGGTTCTGGGTTAACTAGACTTTCAAAAAGTTTTGGTGCGTTATATGGAATTATAAACATTTTTTCGGATATATTAAGTTATGCTAGACTCTTTGGGTTAATGTTAAGTGGGGCTATTATTTCAAGCATTGTTAACGATTTATCAACGCCTTTTTTTGACAATATCTCAACAATATTTATAGGTGTTATTATTCTTTTAATAGGGCATACATTTAATCTTGCTATGGGTGTTTTAAGTGCATATATTCACATTGCTAGGTTACAATATATTGAATTTTTCTCTCGTTTCTATACAGGTGAAGGTGAACTGTTCTCGCCTTTTGGTTGGTCGTTTAATTATGTTAATTTAAAAAATGAAAATAAAAATTAAGGAGGATATTTTTATGGAATGGGGATTTGTAATAGGATTGTTTGGATTATGTTTGTGCGTTTTGTTGTGTGGGATTGGTTCTGCTATTGGTTTGTCAAAAACAGGACAGGCTGCCGCAGGGGTGCTTAGTGAAGAGCCTAAAAAATATAGTAAACTTTTAGTCTTAGTTGTTTTGCCTGCAACACAAGGTATTTACGGCTTTGTTTTTGCAATTGTTGCTTCAAGTAGTTGCACTTTAAATATTGATATCTCAACAGGACTAAATTTACTTATTGCATCTTTACCACTTGCAATAACAGGGTTTTTAACTCCTATATTTCAAGGCTCATCTGCTGTTAGTTGCATAAATGCGGTTGCAAAAAAAGAAAGTTTATCTGGTAGATTAATACTTTTCCCAGCAATGATTGAAACATATGCAATTCTATCTCTTGTTATATCATTATTGTTATTGCCATAATATTTTGGCATAATTTTTAATCAATTTACATCTAAATATCAAAATAATTTATTTAAGGTGGTGCTATGCAAGGAGATAAGATTGTTCAAAAAATTTTACAAGATGCTAACGAAAAGTCTGAAAAAATAATTGATGATGCAAAGAGTAAAGTTAAGGAAATTGAAAATCAATTTAAAGATTATTCAAAAAAGGAAAATGCAAAACTTTTAAATAATGTAAAAATTGAAAGTATGAAATTACAAGATAAATATCAGGTGCTTGAAAATATTGAAAGTAGAAAAATTTATCTTTTGCGTAAACAAGAAGTTTTGGACGAATTAAAGAAAAAAGCATTTGAAGTTTTACTAAGCAAAACAAAAAAGGAAAAACTAAAATTAATACAAAGACTTTTATTAAACAATGCTGAAAAAAAACAAACTTTACTCGTGCTTTTTGATGGTATTACATTAAGTGATGTAAAAAGTTTAAGTATTGTGAAAAAACTTTCTTTAATTGTGAAAAAGGGTAGCGAGCAAGGTTTAATTTTAATACAAGACAATTTTGATAAAAATTTATCTTTGAGAAATTTAATACAAGAAAGTTTTGAGAAAAATGAAAGTCAGATTTTATCTTTGCTTTTTGGCTAAGTTCTTTTAATTAATAATTAAACAATTTTTTAAATATATGTTAAATTTACATTATTTAACTTGTAAGTTTTGATTATTTTTAATTTAGTAGTTTTGGTTATTTCTAATATGTCAATTTAGTTATTTTAAATTTGATAATATCAATTTTTTTTGTAGTTTTAATTAAATTTAACTCAATATTGGTATTATGTATTGGAATATGTTTAGCGATATCTATTAAATTTATATTTACATTATTTATCTTTACATTGAGTGTTATATTATAATTTGTTTTCAAAATTTGGTTAAAAGGGGGTTAAAAATTGTATTTATATTCAAATGGCGTTGTTTCCGTCCTTGAAGGTAAACTTTTAAAAAAAGAAACTTACAATAAAATCATTGATGCTAAATCTTATAATGATGCTAAGAGAATTTTCAAAGAACTTGATAGTTTTGTAATTGAAAATGAAACTATTGAAGAAGATAAAAGTATTTTTGATTTAATTTTCAAATATAGGCAGAATCTTTTTGAATTTATTAAAAGAGAAAGTCCTAGTAACCAAATTAAAGACTTTTTTTTAACCCCGCTTGATTACGATAATGTTAGTTGTGTTGTGAAGAATAATTTTGTAAACAATGATTTATACAAAACTATTGAAATAAGTGGAAATATAAAGGCTGACAAGATTGTTAATGCCGTAAAGTTAAAAAATTTTGATTTAATTTTAGATAAAGCATTAAAGAATGATTTAAAAGAGTTTTTTGAAATTAGTTTAGATAATAAGTTAAAGAATTTTCAAATTGACAATTTTTTTAAAAAGAGAAAATTTATAAGACTAAAATCAATGTTTGATAGGGGCTTTTTGAGAGATTTAATTAACTTTAAGATTGATATTGAAAATCTTTCTTGTGTTATTAGAAGTAATAGTTTGACTCAACTTAAAGTCCAACTTTTGCCTAGTGGAAATATTCAACACGAAGTATTATTTAGTTTATTTAAGAAAGACAAAAGCGTTTTATTATCATTAAAAGATGAGGACTTAAAAAGAATTGCAGAGATTACACTTTTAGAGTCAAAACAAGAAAATTTAAAGAAATTTGAAAAATTAAAAAATGAGTTTTTTCTTAAAAAACTTAAAATACTTTCAAAAAATACTCAAACCCCAGCGCCCTTTGTTTATTATGTTTTTAGAAAATTTTTTGAAATTGATAATTTACAAATGATTTTTTCTTTAAAAAGAAATGATTTTGATGAAAAAATTATAAGTTCACTTTTAATAGAAATTTAGTCATTTATGTTTAGGCGTAATTTTGAAAACTATTTTTTATAGAATTTTTTTTTAATTATTAAGTCATTTTTAAAGAGGTTATAAATGGAAAAAAATACTTTAAAACAAGATGTTGCTTTTATTGGACCTTTTGATAAAATTTCAATTTTTAAAGCACTAGGTTATGATGTTTTTGAGCCTAGCGGACAAAATAATACGAGAGATTTATTAAATAAAATTTTGGCAAGTTACAAACTCATTTTAATAACTAGCGATTATGCTAGGTTTGTTAGTGATATTATTGAAGACCATTTGACAAGTGTTTATCCACTCATTTTGGTAATCCCAACAAATGCAGAAGATGAAAAATATTCACTAGATAAAATCAGTGAAAGTGTAAACAAAGCACTTGGTGTAAATTTGAATTTACAAGGAGAGTAGTTTGATGAAGGGAAGAATTGTAAAAGTCGCTGGTCCGCTAATTGAAGTTGACAATATGGCGGGTTGTAAAATGTTTGATGTCGTAAAAATTGGCGAAAAGAATTTAATTGGCGAAATTATTCAGTTGCACAAAGACACTGCATATGTTCAAGTTTATGAAGACACCAGCGGAACTAAACCAAATGAAGAAGTCGTTTCAACAGACGAGCCATTGAGTGTTGAGTTAGCACCGGGGCTAATTGGTAGTATTTTTGATGGAATTGAAAGACCGCTTGATAAGATTGCGGTAAAATATGGCAACTTTATTTGTCGTGGAATAGAAATTAATTCCCTTGATAGAGAGAAACTTTGGTTATTTCACCCAACAAAAAAGGTTGGAGATTATGTAAGTCAAGGTGATGAGATTGGCTATGTTGATGAAACGATGGCAGTTAAACATAAAATTTTAGTCCCATATGGAGTAAGTGGAAAGATTACTAAAATAAGCGAGGGTAATTTTAATATAACACAAACAATAGCCGTTTTAGATGGAAAAAAAGAAATTTGTATGCTAAGTAAATGGCCTGTTAGAAAGCCAAGACCTTATAAAAATAAATTTGTTCCAAAAGCCCCAATGATTACAGGACAAAGGGTTATTGACACACTTTTCCCCATTGTGAAAGGCGGAGTAGCGTGTGTTCCGGGCCCGTTTGGAAGCGGTAAAACGATTGTTCAGCACCAGTTAGCAAAGTGGGCAGATGCAGATATAATTATTTATATAGGTTGTGGAGAAAGAGGCAATGAAATGACTGATGTTTTAAATGAATTTCCAAAACTTATAGACCCTAAAACAAATCAAAAGTTAATTAATAGAACTGTTTTAATTGCTAATACTTCTGATATGCCCGTTTCTGCAAGGGAAGCATCAATCTATACAGGAATAACAATAGCAGAATATTTTAGAGATATGGGTTATAATGTTGCAATTATGGCGGACTCTACTTCAAGGTGGGCAGAGGCTTTGAGAGAAATTAGTGGTAGGCTTGAAGAAATGCCGGGTGAAGAAGGCTATCCAGCATATTTATCTAGTAGACTTGCTGAGTTTTACGAAAGAGCGGGAATTGTTAAAACACTTGGTAATGACAACAGAGTTGGTTCAATTACTGCAATTGGAGCAGTTTCGCCAGCGGGCGGAGATTTGAGCGAACCTGTTTCTCAGGCAACACTTAGGATAGTAAAAGTCTTTTGGGGGCTTAGTTCCTCTCTTGCTTATAAGCGACATTTTCCTGCGATTGATTGGCTACAAAGTTATTCTTTATATGCAGATAAACTAAAAGATTGGTTTAGTGATAATGTTTCACTAAAATTTAATAATTTAAAACAATTTGTTTCTACAACATTGCAAGAAGAAAATGATTTGCTTGAAATAGTTAGACTCGTTGGAGCAGATTCTCTTTCTTATAGTGACAGATTAGTTTTAGAAGTCGCAAAAATGATTAGGGAAGATTTTCTACATCAAAATGCCTTTGATGAAATTGATACTTATTCATCTATTGCAAAACAAGATAAAATGTTACAATTAATCTATGATTATTATTTTTATTCAAAAAAGGCACTTGAAAATGGCGTTGGCTTTAAGGAATTAATGAATTTAAAAGTTAAAGAAAAAATTGCAAGGTCAAAATATATTTCAGAAAAAGAGTTAAATTCTTTTGACACTATTGAAAAAAATTTGAAAAGAGAAATTAAACAACTGGAAAAAGTTGCGGAGGATAGCCTATGAAAGAATATAAATCAATTAGAGATATAATTGGACCTTTAATGATAGTTGATGGCGTTGGAGATGCGGGGTATGACGAACTTGTCGAAATTGTTGAGAAAAATGGTAACATTAGAAAGGGAAAAGTTCTTGAAACTAGTAAAGATAAGGCAGTAGTGCAGTTGTTTGAGTCTTCTCACGGTTTAGAACCAAGCACAAGTAAGGCTAGATTTTTAGGGCACGGGTTAACTCTTGGCGTTTCAAAGGATATGTTAGGGAGAGTTTTTGATGGCTTAGGTAATCCTATTGACGATGGCCCACAAATTATACCAGAAAAAAGATTAGATATAAATGGTCAACCAATAAACCCCGCTTCAAGGGATTATCCAAACGAATTTATTCAAACGGGAATTTCTTCAATAGACGGACTAAATACATTAGTTCGTGGACAAAAATTACCAATTTTTTCTATGAGTGGCTTGCCACATGCTAATTTGTGTGCTCAAATTGCCGCACAAGCAAAAGTTTTAAATAAAAATGATTTATTTGCTATTGTTTTTTGTGCTATGGGAATTACATTTGAAGAAGCACAATTTTATATGCAGAGTTTTAAAGACACAGGTGCTATTGAAAGAAGTGTGATGTTTATAAATTTAGCCAATGACCCTGCAATAGAAAGAATTGCAACTCCAAGAATGGCACTAACTTGTGCAGAATATCTTGCTTTTGAACTTGATATGAATGTTTTAGTTATTTTAACTGATATGACAAGTTATGCTGAGTCATTAAGAGAAATTTCGTCTGCTAAAAAAGAAGTCCCGGGTAGGAGAGGTTATCCAGGATATATGTATACTGACCTTGCAAGTTTATATGAAAGGGCGGGAAGAATTAAGGGTAAGATTGGCTCTATTACACAAATTCCAATTTTAACAATGCCAGAAGACGATAAAACTCACCCTATACCAGACCTTACAGGATACATTACCGAAGGACAAATAATTCTTTCAAGGGAGTTATATAAAAAAGGGATATATCCTCCGATAGATGTTTTACCGTCTTTATCAAGGTTAAAAGATAAAGGTATTGGAGATAAAAAAACTAGAGAAGACCACCAAGACACAATGAACCAACTATTTTCAGCATATTCTCGTGGGAAAGATGCAAAGGAACTATCTGCTATTTTAGGAGAGGGTGCATTAAGTGAAAATGACAAAATATTTGCAAATTTTGCAACTATTTTTGAAAACGAATATGTTAATCAAGGTTTTACAACAAATAGAAACATAACAGAAACACTTGATTTAGGGTGGAAACTGCTAAAAATCTTGCCAAAAGAGGAATTAAAGAGAATAAAAGAAACTTATATTGAAAAATATCTTAATAAATAAAAGTTAACAAACAATTCTTTATTAAGTTAAAAAAATTCATATTTTATAATTTAATATAACAAAAAAGAGTTAAAAATTAAAAAATAAAAATGTTATTTTAAATAAAAAGGAGGTAATGAAAATGGCTCGTTTGAATGTTAACCCTACAAGAATACAGTTAAAGACTTTAAAGCAAAGATTTATAGTTGCAAAAAAAGGGCATAAAATGCTAAAAGATAAGTCTGATGAATTAATTAGAAGATATTCTAATTTGATTAAGAAAAATTATGAACTTAGAAAAAATATTCAGCAAAAATTTATTGAATTATTTAAAGAATATAGTCTTGCAAAATGTTATATGTCAAATAACCAAGTTATGCAAACATTTTTATTACCTAGCAAAATTTTAGAAATTAATTTTGATACAAGTTCTATATTAAATATTCCTGTGCCTAATATTCAGATTTTCGATAGTAGAGTTAAATTTTATGAAAATGATAGTAACGATAGCCAAATTATGAATGAAAATAATCAATTTGAGTTGCCTTACTCCTTTATAGAAACTAACGCATTACTTGACAATTTAGTTAGAAAAACCGCATATTTTATGCCAGAGTTGATTAGACTTGCTCAACTTGAAAAGTCTTGTCAAATTTTGTCTTGCGAAATTGAAAAGACAAAAAGGAGAGTTAACGCACTTGAATTTGTTTTGATACCAGACTATGAAGAAACTATAAAATATATTGCAATGAAGATTGAAGAAAATGATAGAACATCAAAAATTAGAATGATAAAAGTCAAATCTATGATTGAAAATAAATAGATTTAAAATTAAGTCATATGTATTTTGCAAGTATTTTAGTCTTTTATATTGCACACTTTTTTACGAATAATAAATTATAGTTTGGATTATAAATATAAACCAAATAAAAAATAAAATTAGTTTTTTTAATATTCCTATATGTTTAAAATAAATTTTATGACTAATATAATATTTTCAATTAAAATAATGTAATGAATTATTTACATTATTTTTTTAATTTTAATTTATGCTTTCTTTAATTTTTTTAACTTTTTGTTAGTTTAGAAAATAATTATTTTTCTAAAAAATATTCCTTTTTATAAAATTTTAAAATAAAATTATTTTTCTAAAAAATGTTTAAAAAAATTGACTATAATTAATACTATACTTATAATATATTATATTTGAAATTTTTATTAACTAGTTTTAATAAGTCTTTTATATCTTAACACTCAATAAATAAACTCTACAAATTTCTTTTTATTTTGCTTTCCTATTTAAAAGAAATTAGTTTAGACTTTTATCACTTATAAACAAAGGAGTAAAAATGAAAAAATCTTTTAATAAAAAGAAAATAACTTTTATTTTTGTTACTGTTTTGGTAGCATTTTTTGTTTTTAATTCCTTTATTTTTCTTAACAAATCAAAAACTAATATTAATAACCAATTAGTTACAGATACATATACGAATTCTTTACTTTATGAAAATGATAATTCTGCTTCTACAACATCATCAATAGAAAACTCTTATTCTACATCAAGTAGTATTGAACTGCCAGAGAAGTATTCTTTATATTCATTTTCTTCATATACGGGTATAAGTGAAGGCTTGCCTAGTAATGTTGGAAATCAAAGAAGCACTAATCTTTGTTGGGCTTTTTCTTCAATTACCGCTTTTGAGTCCTCACTTTACAAAATGGGGAAGGTTTCAACAACTGATAAAATTAATTATAGTGAGATTGACCTAGCATATTATGTTTATGTTACTTCAAGGAATTACAACAGTGTAGGTGGTGGAAGTTTTGAGTTTGCACTCGAATATTTAACTACAAGTGGACCTGTTGTAGAGCAGAGTTGGGAAAATCCATCAGTTGCAACTAGCAGTTCTTTAACTTGGACTAGTGATAGCAATATTGTTAGTTCATATGAAGAAAAATTGCAAACTTATGAGCCTGTAAGTTCTAATTTTGTTGCACTTGAAACATATTATTTTCCATCAAGGTCGGTAATAATTAATGACGCCATTTTAAATGGTCAAACAGATGAAGAAATTGATGAGCAAGTTTTAAATCTAAGAAATTCTATAAAACAACATATCTATACCTATGGTGCAGTTACTTCTTCAATTTATTATAACTCCGCTTATTTATCAAACGGGATTAGTTATATTTATAATGGTAGCACTAATGTTTCGCAGAATCATATGATTACACTTGTAGGTTGGGACGATAACATTACTTATAATAATCATAAAGGCGCATATATTGCTCAAAATTCTTATGGCTCAGATTATGGTAAAGATGGATATTTTTACATATTCTATGATGACTTAAAGGTTGAAAATAATGTTTGTGGCTTTGTAAGAATTGAAGAAACTTTGGACCAAAGTTACACATACGATAACCTTGAAAATTCTGAATATCAAAATAGATTTGTTATTTTAAATGGAAATTATTATTCAACAAGTTATGTAAATCTTGGAGTAACAACTTATTTGTCAAATGTTTACAAAACAAAATCAATCAGCGGACAAAATATAATGCGAATAAAAGTCCCAACAATGTCAGTAGTTTCATACGATAACGAAACGGGTTTATCAATTTTTAATTATAACCAAACGCGTTTTAGACTGTATGTTATTGATAACCTTACCTATGAGGATTTCTTAAATTTAGAAACATCTCTTTCAAATAAGTTTAATGATAAAATTGCTATTCAAAACAAGTATGCAACAGGCAGTGATAAATATTTATTTACATCTAATCAAACGGGATTTTATACAGTAGAACTTGTTAATAAAATTGAACTTACGGGAGATTATTTTGCAGTTATTATGGAAGTAACGGACGGAATTTTGTATTTTATGCCTAACAACCCAGATGGAGAAATTACAAATCCAACATTTTATTCCACTGTTCCAAATTCAAGTTGGGGAATTTATCAAACTCAAACGGATGAGTGTGTTTTCCCAATGGTAGTTGAAACATCTTATAATAACATTGAATATACTTGTCAAGATGTTGTTAAGGAATATGACGGAAAGAATGTAGAACCTAATATAATTGTAAATTCAGATACCACTTATAAGATTTATTATAGTTTAGATAATTCTTCTTGGAGTAGCACAATGCCTGAGATAAAAAATGTTCTACTTGACCAAGAAAATAATGTTACAAACTATATTGTTTATATAAAAATAACTTCAAACTTTTATCCTGATGCTTATGATAGTTTTGAAGTTTTAATTAACCCGCGACAACTTACATTAACTCCACTTGAAAAAGAAAAAGTTTACGGAAATATTGACCCAAACATAACTTGTAGAATTGATAATTTAGTTGACGGAGAAGAACCCTTAATTACAGGTAGACTTTCAAGGGAAATGGGCGAAGATGTTGGAAAATATCCAATTAATATAGGTAGTTACACTCTTAATAATAGTGATACTTTTACATTAAGTAATTATACCATTAATTTTATTGAAAATATTAATTTTACCATTATTGAAAGAGATTTATATATTATTCCTTATGTTGATAGTAAGGTTTATGGAGAGCAAGATCCAACATTTAGATATGCTTTAATGAATTTAGCACAAAATGAAAGCCCAGAAAGCGGTTATGTTTATTTTGAAAGAGAAAAGGGAGAGAATGTTGGCGATTATAATTATCTCAATTTTAGTTGTGAATTTGATGACAGCGTTTTGACTGCTTTTAAATCTAGTAATTATAACTTTATTTTTAATCCAACAGGACTTACTTTTAATATATTGAAAAGAGATTTAATTATCACGCCGCAAGATAATCAATCAAAAATTTATGGCGATGACGACCCTGAACTTTTATATTCTTACTCAAATTTGGTTGAAGATGAAACTCCTTTGTTTACAGGAAGTCTATCAAGGGAACAAGGAGAAACCGTTGGATATTATAAATATGATTTAGGCTCTTTAACACTTAATGACGGGACATCTATTTTGGCTACAAATTATAATTTAGTTTTGGATAGCAATAGTAGCGAGTTTTTTATATCAAATGGAGAAATAAAGGGAATAACTCTTCAAAATCAAACTTTTGTTTATGATGGGCAAGAACACTTTTTAACACCAACATTTTCCTCTGATTTTGTAGGTGATGTTACAATTAGATATTGTTATGGAGAAGAATTTATAGAAGATAGCGCCGAAAATGAAAATATAGCAAAAAAAGATGTTGGAAGTTATAATATCACTTTTGAATTTAGTATAGAAAATTATTATAACCTTTATTTAACTTCAACGCTTGTAATAGAGCCAAGGGAACTTATTGTAACCCCACTTGAAAATCAATCAAAAATTTATGGGGAAGATAATAATATTCAATATAATTATTCTAATGCTGTTGCAAATGAAGTTCCTAATTTTGCGGGAGAACTTTCAATCAATAACCAAGAAAATGCAGGTAGTTATGTAATAACTGCTGGGAATTTATCTCTTGTAGACAATGGCAACTTCTTGGCATCAAATTATTTTATTAGTTTTAAAAATGAAGATAATATTAGTTACCAAATAGAAAAGAGAGATATTGTTATAACTCCAAAACAAAATCAATCTAAAATGTATGGTAAGCAAGATGGTATTATTGAATATGTAATTGACCAGTTGTGTTTCGAGGATAAATATGATTTGACAGGTTCTTTACAAAGACTTTCTGGGGAAGATGTTGGTGAGTATCTTATAACTATTGGGACTATGAAACTTGGGACAAGTTTAGAAAATAATTATAATCTTGTTTTTAGTGATGAACAAGTTTATTATGAGATTACAAAGGCACCCCTTAAAATAAAAATTTTAGATGTTAATGATTATTATGGTAAATTGAATTTTAATTATTCCTATAAAATATATGACGAGTATCTACCAAATTTTGTAGTAGGTGATAACCTAGAAATAAGTTATATTTGCCTTGACAATAATGGACAACCTATTAGTAATGAAACAAAAAGAGAAGTTAATGGTTATGAGATAACAGCCGTTTCAGGTAATGAAAACTATTCTTGCGAGTTTGTAAGTGGTAGATACTACATATATTACGAAAATCTAAATGTTTATTTTAAAGTTTTTGATATTGTTTACCAACTTGATGGTGGTGTTGAACAGTTTTCAAAAGTAAAAGAAGTTCCACAAACAGTTATAACTGATATTGATGGATATGAGTTTTTATGGTGGGAAGTTAATGGACTAAGAAAAGTTGTTACAGACTATGAAATTAAGGAAGAAACCACTTTTGTAGCAAAGATGGCGGAAATAGTTTACAATATTAATTATCATTTAGATGGTGGTAGTTTTACAGATGAAGCAAAATCTACATATACAATTAATGACAATTTTGTTTTGAATAGTCCACAAAAAGAAGGATATAGTTTTGTAGGATTTTATGATAATAGTTTGTTTGATGGAGAAATAATTACCGAAATAGAATTAGGTTCGACAGGGAATATTGAACTTTATGCTAAATATGAAGTTAATGTTTTTGAAGTTGTTTTGCCTAGCACTTCTTCTTCTCAGCAAATTGTTGGCCAAACTCAAATTGAATATGGTCAAAATTATAATTTTGATGTAATTCTTTCAAGTGAGTATGATAAGTCGTATGCTACTATGCAGGTATTTGCAGTTTTTGAAAGTGGGAATAAAATAGAATTGCAACCTGTTTATAGTTCTTATGATAAACAATCTTATTCTATTAATTCAGTTAAAGAAAGTTTTGAAATTGAAGTGGTAGGTATTAGTAAAAATATTTATGTTGTTTCATTTTTTGCAGATAATCAAATAATTGGCAATTACACTGTTGAACACGGAAATGATTTAGATATTACTTTACCTACAATTCCAACAAAAGAGCATTATGACGACACGGCGCCTACTTGGTCAATACAAGAATTTAATAATGTAACTAGTGATACTGTTGTTGAGGCTATATATACACCTGATATATATAATATTACTTTTGTTCTTCCAAATGATAAACAATTACAGACACAGGTAGTTTATGGACAAGATGTTTCAACTCAAATCTTAAATGATAATTATTCATTAGGACTATTAGAATACTTTGTGTTTGACAAATCTCTTACGGGTATTGATAAGGATACAACAATCAATGTTAGTATTGGTAGCAATATGTATATCATATATATAATTGTAGCAATTACTATTACTTTTATAATCATTGGTGTTGCAGTTAGCATTGTTAGAAAACATAAAAGAAAAAAATTTAATTGGTGGGCATATGCAAAAAATGAAGTCCCTAATAAAGATATTGCTAACAAAAAATAATGTTACAAATAAATTAATGTTAGAAAAATTGTCTATATAAAAATTGTCTATAATAAAAAAATAGCCTATAATATTAGAAAGATGGTCTATATTCATTAAGTGATTGCCTATAACATTTAAGAAAAACTACAATGTAAAAAATAATCTTAAAAGACAATAATCTTAAACACTATAATGTAAAAAACCATAATGTAAAAAATGTTAAAAACTATAATTTAAAAAAGAATATAATGTTATAAACTATAATAACAAAAATAGACTGTAAATAAGATAATATTTAAAATTATTTTTTAAAATAAAAAAAGATAGTAATAAAAATAACCCGTAGGGTTAAAAGTTTCACTATCTTTTTTAATTTAGTTATTTTTCTATTAACTTAAATTTTTTGTGTAAATGATATCTAATTTCCTTGTGAAAGTCTAAGATATTTGTTATATCTTTCCTCAGCATATTTTTTACTTTCTTCATACATTTTTTCGGCAAGAGCAGGGGAAATCTTTTGAAGTGCAGCATATCTTGTTTCGCTTTTTAAAAATTCCTTATAATCTTTTGTAGGTTTTGGACTATCAAGTCTAAAAGGATTTTTATTTTCAAGTGCTAATCTTGGATCATATCTATATAAATGCCAATAACCGCAATCTACGGCTTTCTTTATTTCTTCTTGGGAAGCACTCATATTAATACCGTGATTTATACATGGGGCATAGGCGATTATTATACTTGGTCCATTATAACTTTCTGCTTCAAAAAGAGCATTAATAGTTTGGTTCATATTTGCTCCAAGTCCAATTTGAGCAACATAAACATTTTTATAACTCATAGCAATCATACCAAGGTCTTTCTTTGGTGTTTTTTTGCCAGAAGAAGCAAATTTTGCAGTTGCTGAAAGTGGTGTTGATTTTGACATTTGACCACCTGTATTTGAATAAACTTCTGTGTCAAGCACTAAAATATTGACATTTTCGCCACTTGCTATTACTTGGTCAAGTCCGCCAAAACCAATATCATATGCCCAACCATCTCCGCCTATAATCCAAACACATTCATTAACTAGGGCAGTGGAAAAACTCTCAAATTCTGTATTTTTGATAAGTGGTAGAATTTGCTTAGATAGTTCATAAGTCTTTTCTCCATCATCAAAGTTGTCAAGCCATTCCTTAAAGAGTTGTGATAATTTGCTAGAAGAATTTTCAGACAAATATTTTTCAACTTTATTTTTTAGAGTTTGTCGTCTTCTTTCTTCCGCAAATTTTATTCCAAGTCCAAATTCTGCATTGTCTTCAAATAAACTGCTTGCCCAAGCAGGTCCTCTACCATCACTATTTGTTGCAAATGGGGAAGTTGGGGCACTACCAGAATATATACTGCTACAACCTGTTGCGTTTGCAATAATCATACGGTGTCCAAAAAGTTGAGAAAGAAGTTTAATATAAGGCGTTTCTCCACAACCAGCACAAGCCCCACTAAATTCAAATAAAGGTTTTCTAAATTGACTACCTTTTATTGAATTTATTTTAAAATTAGTCTGAGGATTTACAATATTTTTGCTAAACTCGTAATTTTCTTTTTCTTTTTTATCTAAATCAATAGAAGGGACCATTTCAAGTGCCTTTTGTTTAGCAGGGCATACCTTAGCACAGTTTCCACAACCTGTGCAGTCCTTAACATCTATTTGCATACGGAAATTATAGTTAGGAACGCTTTGGGCTTTAATAGTCGTAAATGACTTAGGTGCATTTTTTAGTTCTTCATCACCTACAAGAACAGGTCTAATTGCTGCGTGAGGACATACTGCTGAACACATATTACATTGAATACAATTTTGACTTATCCAACAAGGGCTTGTTATAGAAATTCCTCGTTTTTCGTATTTTGAAGTATTAGTTCTAACAAATCCCCTTGCATCAAACTTAGAAACAGGAAGGTCATCGCCTTTTTTATGTTCAATTACTTTTATGAAGTTTTTATCATAATCATCATAATTACTATTTTCTTCAATTTTTTTATTTAAAACAATATCTTTTAGGTCAATTTCAAACAAATTTTGTATTGATGTTTTTATTGCTTTTATGTTTGCTTCAACAACACTTGCTCCCTTTTTAGCGTATGTTTTTGATGCTGCATCAATTAGTAGTTGCTCTACTTTATCATATTCAATTATATTTGTTAATTTAAAAAAGCAGGTCTGCATAACAACATTAATTCTTTTGCCTAGTCCAGCATTTTCGGCAACTTTATTTGCATCAATAATATAAAGTCTTGCATTCTTTTCTTTTAAGTTAGCAAAAAAACTATTTGGCAGTATTTCAATCATTTTGTCCTTGCTATATGGGCAATTTAATAGAAAAATACCATTTTGTTTTAGGTCTTTTTCCATATCATATTTTCCAACAAAACTTATATTATGGCAAGCAACAAAATTAGCATTTGTAATTAGGTAAGGGGCATTTGTATGCTCTGGTCCAAAACGCAAGTGTGAAATTGTTACACTACCAGATTTTTTAGAGTCATACTCAAAATATCCTTGTGCATTCAAATTTGTATTTTCGCCAATAATTTTAATTGAATTTTTATTTGCACCAACTGTTCCATCGCTTCCAAGTCCGTAAAATTTACAAGAATAGTTTTTGTCATCAATTTGATAATTTTTATCAAAATTTAATGAAGTGTTTGAAACATCATCAATAATACCAATAGTAAAATTATTTTTTATTTCTCCCTGCAAGTTATCAAAAACAGCCTTAGCCATACTTGGAGTAAATTCTTTTCCGCCAAGTCCATATCTACCGCCAATAACTATGATGTCTTTTCTATTTGCAGTAAAAAGGGCAGTAGTGACATCTTTAAATAAAGGTTCGCCATCAGCACCGCTTTCTTTTGTCCTATCTAAAACCGCAATTCGTTTTACAGTCTTTGGAATACTATTTGTAAAATCAAAAGTTGAGAATGGGCGGTATAACCTTACACTTAAAACTCCAAGTTTTCTATTTGATGACAAATTTAATTGTTTAACTACTTCTTTGACAGTTTCAAATGCACTGCCTATTATTACAATAACATCAGTTGCATCTTCTGCACCAAAATATTCGTAAATTTCATAGTGCCTATTAGTTATACTTTCTAGGTCATTTAGAGCACTTTTTACTGCCTTAACAGCATTTTTATAATAAGGGTTGCAAGCCTCTCTATTTTGAAAATAAATATCAGGATTTTGTGCAGTCCCTTGTTGATGTGGGGTAACAGAACTTAATGCTCTTGCTTTAAATTCTTGTATTTCTTTTATAGGTAGTATTTTAAGTAAATCTTTATCATCAATTCCATCAATTTTTTGTATCTCGTGGGAAGTCCTAAATCCATCAAAAAAATGTAAAAATGGAACACTACTTTTTAAAGTGGCAATGTGTGCGACAACAGCCATATCTTGTGCCTCTTGGACAGTGTTTGAAGCAAGCATAGCAAAACCCGTTGACCTACAAGCCATAACATCAGCGTGGTCGCCAAAAATTGAAAGTGCGTGTGTTGATAAGGCTCTTGCACTTACATGAAAAACGCAAGGCAAAAGTTCGCCTGCAATCTTATACATATTAGGTATCATAAGTAAAAGCCCTTGACTTGCGGTAAAAGTAGTAGTTAAAGCCCCAGCACTCAAACTTCCATGAACGGCACCTGCAACACCTGCTTCAGATTGAAGTTGGGTAACCTTTACTTTTTCTCCAAAGAGATTTTTAACTCCCTTTGTAGCCCACTCATCAGCATTTTCAGCCATAGTGGACGATGGGGTGATAGGATAAATTGAAGCGATTTCAGAGAAGGCATATGCAATCCTTGAAGCCGCAGTATTTCCATCAACTGTAATTTTCATCTTAAACTCCTTAGCAAATTAATTATTTGCAATTATGTTTCAAGTATGATTAGTTTTTTAAAAAATGTCAATTTTTTTATTGCACACAAAAGCATTTTTTTGTAAAATATTTCTATGAAAAATATTTGTTTAGTTTTAGAGTATGTTGGGACAAATTATTGTGGTTTTCAAAAACAAAAGAATGGTATATCAATTCAGCAAATTTTAGAAAATGCAATTTCTTTGGTTACAAAAGAAAATACAAAAACTTATCCAAGTGGAAGGACAGATGCGGGTGTTCACGCTTTGGGACAGGTCGTAAATTTTCATACGAATTCAAAAATTCCACCTGACAAATTTTTCTTTTTACTAAATAATATTTTACCAAAAGATATTAGGGTTTTAAAAAGTTTTGAAGTCCCAAACGATTTTCATAGTAGAAAGAGTGCAAAATCTAAAACTTATATTTATAAGATTTATAATGGTAAAAATTTTAGTGTTTTTGATGAAGATAGAGTCCTTTTTTATAAAAAACCACTTGATTTTGAGTTGCTACAAAAAGGAGCAGAGTTAATAAAGGGAACTCATAATTTTAGTGCGTTCGTTTCATCAAATGCTACAACTAAGACGACAGTTAGAACTATATATAGGTCAACTTTTCAAAAAAAAGGTGACTATTTTATTTATTGTATAAAAGGTAATGGCTTTTTATATAATATGGTTAGAATATTAGTTGGAACTTTACTTGAAGTTGGCTCAAAAAAACGCTCATTTGATAGTTTAAAATCTCTTTTAAATGGTGAAGATAGAAATAAGTCTGGCAAAACTGTTTCGCCTTGTGGACTTTATTTAAAGGAAGTAAATTATTAGTTTTTTTATGTTATATTTTTTGTAAATTATTATTTCTGTTTGAATTTTTATGTTAATTAAATTTATTTTAAAATAGTAAATTGTAAAAAAAATTGTAAGAAAAAAATTGTTTCTAAATTAGATTTAGATTAAGATATGTTTTTTTAAACTACTTTAAAGAATTAATTTATAATGTTAAAAGTTTATTAAGTAAAGTTAATTAAATCTGTTAAATAAAATTTATTGATTGAAATTTATTATGTGATGACTATTAAATAAGACTTGTTAACTAAAAAAGTATGTAATGTAGATATAGATTATAAAACTTGAAAATAATATTATACTTTTACATAAAAATAATGTAAAACTACTTGACAATTTCTTAAAAAAGTTTTAATATCTTTGTTAGCAAAAATTGTGTTTCGTCTATTAGCCCAGACTAAAACTTAATTGGTGCGGAAATTAATATTTAATTAGTTTGAAGGAGATAAAATGAAGACTTATATGGCAAAGCCTCAAACTGTGGAAAGAAAATGGTATATTGTTGATGCAACTAATATGCCTCTTGGAAGACTTGCTAGTCAAGTTGCAAGTATTTTGAGAGGAAAGAATAAACCTGAATATACTCCACATGTTGATACAGGCGATTATGTTATTGTTATTAATAGTGACAAAGTTGTTTTGACAGGGAACAAGTTAAAAGATAAAAAATATTATCATTATAGCGGATATGTTGGCGGACTTAAAGAAGTAGGGTATGAGAAACTTTTAAAGGAAAAGTCTGACTTTGCCGTAAAACACGCTGTTAAGGGTATGTTACCTAAGAATTCTCTTGGTTCAAAAATGTTTAAGAAACTTAAAGTTTATAAAGATGCAAATCATAACCACGAAGCACAAAAACCAGAGTTGATTATAGTTAAAGGAGCAAGACAATAATGGCAGAAGAAGTTAAAGAAGTTAAAAAACCAAGAGTAACTAAAAAAGAAGAAAAAATTGAAAAAGTTGATAAAGTAAAAAAGACTGAAAAAGTAGAAGAAGTTAAAGAAGTTAAGAAACCAAGAGCAACTAAGAAAGTTGAAAAAAATCAACCTCTTGTAGCAGAAGAATTTGTTCAACCTGTCGTTAAGAGAAAGAAAAAAGCATCAAATAAATCTCAAAAAACTTGTAATATTTTAACAGGTAAGAGAAAAGACGCAGTTGCTCGTGTTAGATTAGTTGAAGGACACGGTAAAATCACAATTAATGATAGAGATATTGACGATTACTTTATGTTAGATACATTAAAACTTATTGTTCGTCAACCACTTAAATTAACAGATACAGAAAATAAATATGACATTATTGTTAATGTTTATGGTGGCGGGTATACAGGACAAACAGGAGCAATAAGACACGCAATTTCAAAGGCACTTGTTAAGGAAAATGAAATGTATAAGGCAGAACTTAAAAAGGCAGGATTTTTAACAAGAGATTCAAGGAAGAAAGAGAGAAAGAAATACGGTCTTAAAAAGGCAAGAAAGGCTCCACAATTCTCAAAGAGATAATATTAAAAACACTATGGATTATAAATCTATGGTGTTTTTTTGTTTAATAAAACCACCAGATAGTCTGGTGGTTCATTTTAGGTTTACCGATGAACGATTTTAACTCCTTTGTGTTAAAATTAAGTTTGTAGTCTAACAAAATTTATTACACAAAGGAGTTAAAAATGAAAAAGGAAACCA
>CASFQL010000032.1 GCA_949296965.1 uncultured Christensenella sp.
CGTAAAATAAAAAAATTAATCGGTCGTAAAATAAAAAAATTAATCGGTCGTAAAATAAAAAAATTAATCGGTCGTAAAATAAAAAAATTAATCGGTCGTAAAATAAAAAAATTAATCGGTCGTAAAATAAAAAGCAAATTAGGTTAAGATATAATAATTAAAATATTAAGATAAAAATAAGGTTAAAGAACTTTAAAATTTAAAAAAAATAAAAAACTACAAAAATAGTAAAGTTATTTTTTCATTAATTTTTAAAAAGATAGACTTAAAATAATTTTTTATAAAAAGCATACTTAAAAACTAAATTTTTTAAATTATTAAGAAGACAAGTAAAACGATGCTTGACAATATTGAAAGGATTGATAAAACAAGTCCAATTATACCAATAGATTTTCGATTAAGTCTTACTTGAAGAACTCCAAAAACAAAAGCATAAATTGATAATATAAGGGATATAATAATTCCGCTAAAAATATAAACTAAAATCATTAAAAAATTTGAAAAGCCTACAAAAGTAATGTTTGAAAGCCTTGATATTAAACAACTAACAGAAATTATAAGAGAAATTAAAGAAAGAATTAACGAAGATATCCCATATTTTTTTATTTGCTTTCTTTCTTCTTCGTGTCTTGTTTTTTCAATATTGTAGTTGTTTATTAGGTTTCTAAACAAAAAAAATCCTGTAATTTTACCAACAGAGTCTTTTTTATTTAATTTATTTGATGCATTCAATTCTTCATCTATGTTCATAAAAAATCACCTTTATAATAGTTTGTCTAAAAAGGTGATTTTTATTATTTATGATTTTAGTTTTCAGTATTATCAGGCGTATCTTTTTTATTATCTAAATTATTTGAATTTTCTTTGCTTTCAATATTTTTATTATCAATTTTTTCATTCTCTTGTTGATTTTGTATTGAAGAAGATTGTATATTTTCCTCTTTATTCATTACTTCTTTTATAGGTTCATTATTAATTGTTTGAGTTATATTATTCTTTGCATTATTTACTTTTTGTGGAAGGGCAACAAATCTTTCAATAACAAAATACTTAGCAATAAATATTAATGTAATTGTTACAAGTCCTGCGATGTAAACATCAGTGAAGAAGTGTGCTCCTGCGATAATCCTAGAAAACGCAACACTTACTGTATAAATTATAGCAACTACATAAAAGAAAATTTTCCACTCCTTTGTGTCGACCTTTTTATAGAACATTGGTAGTAGTGTAAGTAAGAATATACTGCTTGCTGCACAAGTATGTCCAGAAGGAAAAGACTTAAAGTAGTCAGATGCATATTGACTTGTTGTAGCAAATTTGTTTTGGTTAATTTGATACCAAGGTGTAAAATGCTCAAAAGTTGTGTCTCTTTCGTAAACCATTGCTCTAAAACGAGTTCTATCAAATATTAATTTTGTGCCTTGAACTATTGCATTTGACAAAATTGCAATTACAACAACGGTTATTGCCCACCCTAAAAGAGCTTTTAAATCTTCGTTTTTGACTTTACTAAATAAGAAAAATATAATTGTGTGAATAGATAATGAAACAAAAATTACTGTTATTTTTCCTAAAACTGATGAATAAAATTCTCCATTATGAATTAGGTTATGTGTTATCATATAGTTTAAAGTCTTATTTATTGCATAAAAACAAACACAGCCACCACAAACTACTAAAACTATAAATAGTAAAGTATTAAAAATATCTTTTTTAAGTGGATTTTTTACTAGGTAGCAAAATATAATTGCTAGTGCACATTCAACTATAATGTATAAAATATCTTCGCCAAATGTTTCGCCTAAAATTGCAAATTTATTAGTTGTATAATATGAACCTTCTTCAACTGTTGCAAGTGTTTTTGATATGTCTAGGTCATAAATAGTTCCAAGTATTAATCCTACTAGTATAAAAAATATTGATACGGATAGAATAATGTAAAAATTTTTTGTTTTTTTCATAATTAAAGTCCTTTATTTTTAATTTTATATTTTTAATCATTTGTTTTTAATCATTAATTATAATCATTAATCATTAATTGTTAATTGTTAATTAATAATTATTAAATATTTTTTTTAATTGTATATTACTTATAACCTTTTGTTTAATATTTAGTTTAATTTTGATTTGGTGCTCCACAATTTGGGCATTTATCAAGGTCATTATCATATTTACATTTACAGTATGGACAAAGTTTTTTGTCTTCTTTTTCTAAATTCTCTTTTTCTTCTTCATTTTGATTTTTTATAGAACTATCTAATTTAAAGTTAGGACTAATGTCTTTAAAAAATTTTTCAAAGTCCTTCTCCTCATAATTAGTATTATTGTTTTCAATATCGGACACAATATTTTCTTCGACTTTATCGTATATCTCTTGTAAGGTGCAATTTTTGTCAGTTTTTTTGTTTAGAGAAACCATAACAAATAACATTGCAATCCCGCCTATTACTCCGATTAGTATAAGAATAGCACTTAGATAAATATTTAAGTTAAACATCATAAGTATGACGCTAACGATAATTATTATTAAAAAACTAAATAAACAAGTAGTTACTTTCACTAAATTCCGCCTTTTTAAAAGTAGTTTACTATTATTTTGTATTTTTAACAAGTAAATTTTATACAACTCAAATTAATAATTAAAGTTTAGTAGCCATTTCTAGTGCTAAAAGAAACATTTTATCAAAATTATTTTCTCTTTCATAACTAGAACTCTGTTTTCCTGTTAAGACTTCATCAGAAACGGTGCATATGCAAAGAGCATTCTTTTTTAATTTTTTTGCATTGTCATAAAGGCTTGCCCCTTCCATTTCAACACCTACAACATCAAGAGACCTTATTTTGTCGCTTCTTTTTTGGGAAGAATAAAATGTGTCAGTTGTGAAAATATCTCCAACAAAAGTTTTGATATTTTTTTCTTTTGCAACAACTGTTGCCAAATTAAAAAGTTTTTTACTGCTCTGTGTTTTTGTCAAATTTGTTAAACTGTATATCTCATTAAAATTTGTATCTGTTATAGCATTTTTGCAAATTATTACATCGCCTATTTTGAGTTCGTCATTAAGCGAGCCTATTGTTCCTACCCTTATTGCGTTTTCTACATTGTAAAACTTAAATAATTCGTAGGAATATATTCCCATTGAAGCAGGTCCCATTCCTGTTGACATTATACTGACAGACGCGCCGTTATATGTGCCTGTATAACAATAATTATTTCTAACGGCGCTGACAAGTTTTGCGTCTGTTAAAAATTTTTTTGCCATTTTTTTTGCTCTTAATGGATCTCCTGGTAGTATTACAGTTTTTGCAATTTCGCCTAGTTTTGCACTTATGTGCGGAGTTGGTATATTTTGCATATTTTTTTCCTTTTTTCTATTTTATTTTTTTAGTGTAATAAAGTCAACCTTATTAAAAATCTTTTAGTTTAAAAATAATTTTACTAATATTATTTTGAAAAATTGCAAAGATTATTTATAATTTTATCTATAAAAAATATTGTTTAAAATTTTAAATGTTTAAATTTTTATTTAGTTAAACATAGTTTGTTTACGAGTTAAAATACTTTAATATTTTAAGAAAGGGGAAATGAAAAGCCTATGATAAATATTACTATTGATGGTGTTGCAGGCTGTGGTAAAAGTTCTATTGCTAAGGGACTTGCAGATAGGTTTAATTTTAAAGAATTTAATACGGGTGCAATTTATAGAGCATTAACTTGCGAATTTATTAATAAATATGGAAAAGATGCCTGTCCAAACGAAAAACTAATTGACGAGTTTTTAAAAAATGTTTTTGTAAAAGTTGTTTTTAAAGACAAAAATCAACTTGTTTTTGTTAATGATAAAGATTATACTCCTTATCTAAGGGAAGAAATTATAAGTGTAACCACTCCTAAAATTTCTGGTTATGAACATTTAAGAGAAAAAGTTAGAAGTATTCAAAGAGAGTTTGCTAGACACAACGATTGCGTTATGGAAGGAAGAGATATAGGTAGAGTTGTTTTACCTAATGCAATTTGTAAATTTTTCTTTACTGCAAGTAGCCAAGTAAGGGCAAAAAGAAGACTTCTACAACTTGAACAAGCAGGAGAGAGTGCAACTTATGAAGAGTTGCTAGAAGATATTATAAAAAGAGATGAGCAAGATAAAAATAGAGAACACGGAGCAATGATACCTGCTAAAGATTCCATTATAATCGACAACTCTTTTGAAACTTACGAACAAACTTTAAACAGATGCGTGCAAATTGTTAGAGAAAAAATTAGTAAATAATTTTCTTTATTTAGTGAAACCTTTTTAATATATGGATATTAAGTTTAAAAATTTTTAGATAATTTTAAAGATTAATTTTGTTAAGTTATTCTTTTTTAAATAAAACTAAACTTGTTAATATTATGTTAATTGATAAATAAATATAAAAACAAAAATGAATTTGTAAACTAAGAATTTGTGCTTTTATTGCTAGCAAGGAAGTAAAGGTTAAGATATTAAATATTAATGACATAACTAAGCAAAGTTTGTTTAATAGGTAATAGTTTATTTTCGTTTTAATAATGTTAGTTTGTTTAAAAAGTATTGTTGAACATAAAATCATTATAAAATTTGTTAAAAAAATATTGAATACTATGCAAAACTTATAAAATTCATAGTTCTGTTGGGTTAGTGTAAGGCTAGTTAAGACTTGATAGGAATATATTACTTTATTTTGATTTATATCCAAAAATAAGGGTAGGGATAAAAATATATAAAAACATAAACAATTTAAACTAGTAATTAGGGGGATAAAATATTTTTTCAAAGTTTTTCCTTTTAACTGCTTATAGTTTTATATGATAATTTAACAAATTAGGTTATATATTTTTTATTTAAAATATTTAAAATTTTAATTTTTTTTGTTGTAAAATTTTAACTTTTTTAATTGTTTAAGCCTAAAATAAAAATGCTAGTTATAAATTGTATTTTTTTTAGTTTGTTAGGTTAAAGACAAAATTTTGTGCCAAAAGCGAAGCTTTTGTATAAAGTTTTGACAAACTTTATTGTAAAATTTCATTTTGAAATTTTACAGCACAAAATTTTTTATTTTAGTAAATTAATATTAATATAAAAATTGATTTTTAATTTACTTAACGACTATAAATCAAAATTATGCGTCCAAATGTGCGTTCAAAATTGTTTATTTTTATTTATATTTAATATAATGTTATGTGGTAGATAAAAAATTTGTCAAAAAAATTTTTATTTTGTAAATTTTTATGCTACAATTAACAAAAGGAAAGTTATTATGAATAGAACTGAAAAATTTAATGAATTTATAAAAGAAATGATTTGTGAATCACAAAAAACAAAAGTTTTGTATAAAAATGGTGTTGTAAGTTATATTCCTACTCAAAGATTTTTAGAACTTGAAGACACTTTAATTAACAATGCTTCAAAAAAAATAATAAAATATGTTTACGATTTAGACTTAATGGGTAGCAATAAAGAAAAATACATTGCAAAGGTTTACGAAGCTCAATTACAAGAATATTGCTAAAAATATAATCCTATATAATTAAATTTAGTAAAATTTGTCTTCTAATTGCGTTGATAAAGATGATTTATAAAGAATAAAGCAAATTTAAGAATATAATAAATCTCTTATGTATTTGCGATTATATTATAAATATAAGTTTTAAAACACTTTTCAATGTCAATAAATCTAGTTTAAAATTATATTTTTTTGTATTTTTATATAAAGTTTTAATTATATACAAAGATTGTTATAATAATAAATTATAAAAAATTTTTAATCAATTTTTGGGAGCCCTTAAAATGTGGGTTCAACTCCCACAATAATTTTTATCTTCCTTATTAATAAAAAAAATAGAGAAGTTTTCTCTACTTATTATGGTGCGGATGGTGGGACTTGAACCCACAAGGTCGCCCACACGCCCCTTAAACGTGCGCGTTTACCGATTTCGCCACATCCGCTTAATATTTTACTTTTTTATGTTATCACATATATTTTATTTTTGCAACAAAAATTTTTTGTTTTAATTTTTTATATGTGTTATACTCTTTTTTGGTGAATGTATGAAAAAAGATAATAAGATAAATTTAAAAGATTTTGGTTTTAACAAAAAACATAATACTAATTTAAGCAAATGTGTTATAAAAAGCAAAAAAGAATTGTCTAAAAAAAATCAAAATTCTTATAATGAAGTTTATTGGGAAAGTAAATGTTCCTGTTGTGATAAAAGTTGTGCGCAAGATTTAGTTGAAAAAATAATTAAATTTACTTCTTTAAATGAAAAATTAGACAACGATTATAAGATGACCGAGAGAAAGGGAAAAGAACAAAACTTACCAAATAATCTTAGTAATACACAAGAAGTTTTTTGTGATATAGATGAAAATATAGACAATTCCAATCTACAAGAAAACTCTAATGTATGCAAAAAAGTAGAAGAAAGTTTAAGAAAAAAATTTCATAAGACTATTTTTACTAAATTTTGCCAAGGTATAAATGAATATAATTTAATTTTGCCTAATGACAAAATTGCCGTTTGTATTTCTGGCGGGAAAGATTCAATGCTTATGGCCAAACTTTTCCAAGAGTTAAAAAGACATAATAAATTCAATTTTGAATTGATTTTTCTTGTTATGGACCCGGGTTATAATGAGTTAAATAGAAAGAAGATTGAAGAAAATGCTAGTATGCTTAATGTTCCTATCCAAATTTTTAACTCAAACATTTTTGATGATGTTTTTAATATTGAAAAGTCGCCTTGCTATGTCTGTGCTAGAATGCGTAGGGGATATCTTTATAGCAAGGCAAAAGAACTAGGGTGTAATAAAATTGCACTAGGTCATCATTTTGACGATGTTATTGAAACTATTCTTATGGGTATGCTCTACGGCGGGCAAATTCAAACTATGATGCCTAAACTTCATAGCACAAATTTTGAAGGTATGGAACTTATTAGACCTATGTATTTGATTAGGGAAAAAGATATAATAACTTGGAGAGATTACAATAATTTAAAGTTTATTGAATGTGCTTGCAAGTTTACGGATAATATTTCTAAAGAAGAAAAACAAAATCAAAAAATTTCTTCAAAACGGTTTAGGATTAAACAACTAATTAAATTGCTCTCAAAAGAAGATGAGCAGATTGAAAAAAATATTTTTAGGAGTGTTGAAAATGTTAATTTGTCAACAATAATTGCTTATAAAGATAAAAACGGGAATAAGCATTTTTTTGAAGAAGACTATTAAAAGGCTTTATTATTTATTATAAATTTTAGTAAATTTTAACATTTTGTATTTTATTTTATTTTGTTTTGTATTTTATTTTTTTCCTTTAATCTTATAAATTTTTCTTTATAAAGCATAAAATTAGTTAAGTAGGAATATTTTTAAATATTTTTTATTATAAAATCAAAAATATTTTTATTAAACTAATTGAGTAATTTAATAAAATTTTTAGAGCAGTTACAAAAAATTAGGAAATCGCATATTTTTAAAATTTGCTAATATCTTTTAATATTTTTTAAAAAAAGATTAATAATAAATTTATGAAAGTTTTAAAAGTTTTATTTTTATTATTATTAATTTTTTCGCCCCTTTGTCTACGCTCTAAGAATTTTGCCTATGCGGACTCTGTTTATCCTAACGAAAGTCAAGTCTATTACATAGTTGATGAAAATAATGAAATTATTTCACAAAGTTCATATGTTGAAATCGGCGACATTATAATCACAAAGGAGTTAAAAAAGTTTGAAATTTATGATATTGACCAAAATGAAAGAATTGCTTATGCAGAATATAAGGGTTACTATCAAAAACCAAAAGTTAGTGTCAAAAAAGATGATTTGAATTTGTCAACTAATGGAAAAAAATCAGTTGGACTTTATCTTACTCATAACGATGAGAGTTATGTTCCTACTGATGGATATTCAAGTATTTATGGGGAAGGTGGGGTGCATGATGTAGCAAATTATCTTTCAACTTGTTTTAAAGATTTGGGGTATGATGTTTATTTAGATGAAACTTTACACTTGCCACATGATAGTGGAGCGTATACAAGAAGTAATAAAACCGCTACTTCGCTTCTTCAAAATGATATTGATGCTCTTTTTGATATCCATAGAGATGGAGTTAGTAGAAGTGTTTATGTTAAAACTGTTGACGGAGTTGAAAGGTGTAAGGTTAGAATTGTTGTCGGTCAGGCAAATCCAAATATGGAAGATAATCTTCAATTTGCTATGTATCTTACAACTGTCGCAGAAGAAATTTGTCCGTGGTTGTTCTTAGATATATATTATGCAAAAGGTCATTACAATCAGGCGCTTACAAGTAAGGGACTTTTATTTGAAATGGGAACTTATCTTGCGGAAAAAAAACTTGTTTTAGAAACTGTTCCTTATCTTGCAAAGGTGGTCGATAAAACTCTCTTTAATACTGTTATAAAAGATGAAGATATTGAAATAACAGATAGCCCAACACAAGACGAAGAAGAAAATTTAGTAAATAATGTTTTAGAAAATAAAAATAATCAAAATAGCAAAGTTGATTATACTAATGTTATAATTTTTGCAACTCTCTTTATTGCGGGAATGATTGGAATTTTTGTTTACACTTATACAAAAAATAAAAATAAAAAATTAAACGAGAGTAGTGTTAAAAAGAGTAAAAGATAAGATAAATATTTAAAAACCTAAAATATTTAAAATTTTTAATTATTTATTTAAAATATTAAATTTAAGTTTATTTAGTAATAGAATATTTATTTTAAAGACCTATTAGAAAAAACTAATAAAGTAAAAAAGAAAATTAGTTGGTAAAAAATTATATTATTTTGGGACTATGTGCAGTAAAAATTTTTCAAAATTTTACGGTGAAGTTCTATTTTAGAACTTCACACAAAAGTGAAACTTTTGGCACATAGTCCCTTTTCTAATCGGACGAGAAGAATTAAAGTCATAGTAGTAAGTTAAATTTTAGTTGATATTATAAGTATTTACAATTTTTTAATAACAATAACACTGTTAAATTAGTTACAATTTAGTTACAACGAAACTATTAGTTTAGTTACAATAATATTATTAAATTTAATTATAAAGATATAGTAAAAATAAAAAATGATTAAAAAAAACAACTATTAATTTAAAGTTAACAAATTTTAAAAATAAAAATTATAAAAACTTATCATTAGTATTTGATTTTAAATTCATTTGTGATAAAATAACTTCATTAAAGAGGTATTATTTTATGCAAATTTATGATGAACTTGTTGCCCGCGGACTTATTGCACAAGTTACAGACGAAGACAAAGTTAAAGAATTAATTAATCAAGGTAAGGCTACCTTTTATATTGGCTTTGACCCAACGGCAGACTCTTTACATGTTGGGCATTTTATGGCTTTGTTACTAGCAAAAAGACTTCAAATGGTAGGCAATAAACCAATTATTCTTTTAGGTGGTGGAACGGGATATGTTGGCGACCCATCTGGCAGAACGGATATGAGAAGTATGTTAACGCCAGAAAAAATTAATTATAATTGTGAATGTTTTAAAAA
Source organism: uncultured Christensenella sp. (assembly GCA_949296965.1). GTDB lineage: Bacteria > Bacillota > Clostridia > Christensenellales > UBA1242 > UBA7862. Next base: position 9,560 of record CASFQL010000032.1, read on the forward strand.
ACAAATGGAGTCTTTTATAGATTTCTCAAACAATAAAGCATTAGTATTAAATAACGCTAAATGGCTACTAGATTTAAATTATATTCAACTACTTAGAGAAGTTGGTCCACATTTTAGTGTTAATAATATGTTAAGGGCAGAGTGTTACAAGCAGAGAATGGAAAAGGGGCTATCTTTTTTAGAGTTTAACTATATGATTATGCAGTCATATGATTTTTATTATTTGTTTAAAAATTATGGTTGCTCGTTGCAATTTGGTGGAGATGACCAATGGTCTAATATGTTAGGTGGGACAGAACTTATTAGGAGAAAGTTAGGTAAAGATGCTTATGCTATGACAATTAACTTGCTTCTTAATTCGGAAGGCAAAAAAATGGGGAAGACAGCAAAAGGTGCTGTTTGGCTTGATAGAGAAAAGACTTCGCCTTTTGAATTTTATCAATATTGGAGAAATGTTGATGACAAAGATGTTATTAGATTTATAAAAATGCTAACATTTATTCCACTTGATGAAATTAGTAAAATGGAGAGTTTTAAGGGTGAAGAACTCAATAAAGCAAAGGATATCTTAGCATATGAACTTACTAAACTTGTCCACGGAGAAGAAGATGCAGGTAATGCAATGAAGATGTCTAAGTCGCTTTTTTCTGGTCAAAGTTGCGAAGAATTAATGCCAATATATAAACTTAATAAAAATTTGATTGTCGATAATGTTATATCTCTAATTGATTTATTAGTAGAAACAAAATTGTGTTCTTCAAAAAGTGAAGCAAGAAGGCTTATCTTGCAAAACGGAATTTCTGTGCAAGATAGAGTTGTTAGCGATGTTTATCATAAAGTTTGCTTGGCGGAATTTGAGAATGGATTAAATATAAAAAAAGGGAAGAAAACATTTTTAAAAGTTGTATTAAAATAATTTATTTTTAGTTATATTAAAAGGCAAGTATTTTTATTTGTCTTTTTTTATTCAAAAAAGTTTAAGATTTTGTCGAAAATTAACTATTTTAAAATTATTATAAGATTTTCATTTTTTATTACATAATTTTTTTAATTTAAAACAAATTAGAAAAGGAGGGTAAAATGAAAAGATTTTTCTTATTATTTTTAGCATTAGTTTTTGTGTTTGTTGGGTTTACAAATCAATCAAAGGATATTAAAGAAATCACTTTTGCAAAGCAACTTAATTTTGATAAAGGGCAAATTCTATCTTTTAGCAATTTTAACAAATTAGATAGCTCAGAAGATAGTAGCGACACTAGGTCGCAAGAAATAAATGAAGAAGAAAATAAGACTGCACAAGTCCAAAAAGAAAATACAATTAATAATGACTTAATTAAAGAAAATAAAAAAGATGATGGAAATAATCAAGGGCTTACAAATACAAAAGATATAAAAAATAATCAAATTAATTCTAGTTTTGATACTCAAAAGACACAACAAACAAATGCACTAGCGCAAGAAGAAAATACTAGCGAAGAAACCTCAACTGAAACTGATGAAATTCTTTCAGTTTATGTTTATGGAAGTGCAAGTAAAAATTTTACACCTGATAAGGCAAAAATTACGGCGGTCATTGAAAGTGTAGATATGGATATGACAAAATCTAAAGATAACAATTATTCAATTTATAATAAAGTCTTATCTGCTTTAAAGGAAGCAGGACTTGACGAAAGTCAAATCTCGCTTGATTATTATGTTTGTTATCCAAGTTATGACTATAAAGCAGGTAAGAGTTTGATAGGCTACTATACAAGTTCAACTTTTAGTTTTAACACGAATGATACACAAGATATAAAAAAATATGTTGATATTTTGGTTGAAAATGGGGTAACTTCAATTCAAAATATTAGATACAGTTTGTCTAATGAGAACAGCGCTTATGAAGAAGTCCTTTTAAGTGCCATTGAAAATGCAAAAGTTAAAGCAGAAAAAATTCTTGGAAAAGCACCTGAAAAAATTGTAAAAATTAGAGAAAAAAGTGTTTACTCGTGTAATTCTCTTTATAGAACTTATGCACAAGGTTATGACAATGCTTCAATGATAGGAGATATTGAAATTCAAGCGAAAGTAATTGTTGAATTTGTATAAGATAAAATTATAAAATTTTAGATAAATTTAACAAATTTTATTTACAAATTTTATTTACAAATTTTATTAGAGTTTTTAGCCAAAATTTTTTATAAAAATTATTAATAAAATGTTATTATAAAAATCACTAAATACATTAATAAAAGAATAAAAAAACAAAAAGAATAAAAATATAAAATAAATAAAATAAAAAAACTAAACAAAATAAACAAAAAAATAAAAAAATAAAA
>CASFQL010000033.1 GCA_949296965.1 uncultured Christensenella sp.
TATTTTTTTTAGTCTGTGAAATGATATCCTTGTTGTGTTTATATTCTCTGGTTAAATTTTTAGATGCCAAAACAAGATTTTCAAAAATTCTACGACTTTCATCTATTGTGTTCCCACTAAGTTTTGGTAAAATTTCCAAATAAGTTCCATCTTTTAATTGTATTATTACTGTATATTTGTTTATACTGATACAATTAGCTTTTGCAGAATATTCTAGCCCACAGTCTTTATTTTCTATCAAACAGTACTGTTTTAATTCTTTAAAATAATCAGGTTTGCAATAATTTACGCAACAAAAATTATCGCCATCTTGATAATTACAGCTACTACATTCTTCCTTGCAGGAATAAATATTATTATTTTCGTAAACAATTATTGATTTATTGTTCATTGTCTTTCTTAGTAGGTTTTTGAGCTTCTTTCAATACATCAAACCAGTTTTCTATTAAATTAACTTCCTTCGAATTACAATTTAAAATTTTTGCAACTGTATCAATGTCATTATAAAAATATTCATTTAATAATGGTAATATCCTATTTTTGTAAGCTCTTTCAAGCTGTTCTTTATTTTCAACACCCATTAAATATGAATGCCCAATTTGATGATCTCTATCATATTCATTTTTAATTCGGTTATTAATTTGGGTTAATAATTTTTCTAAGTCAACGCCTTCAATATCTTGTCCTCTTAGAAGTTCAGGTTTTGGCATCATTTCTTCAAAATCAAAACGACGTCTTAAAGCAGTGTCCAAAAGAGCAATAGAGCGATCCGCTGTATTCATAGTTCCAATAATATAAAGGTTATTAGGAACTCCAAAAGGTTCTCTTGAATAAGGCAATGTAACAGTCATTTGATGTTCTTTGCCAATACGTTTATCTTCTTCAATAAGGGTTATGAGCTCACCAAATATTTTTGAAACATCACCTCTGTTAATTTCATCAATAATTAAGATGTATTTTTTTGGTTCATCTTTTAATGTCAAATTCCCTTCATAATATTCTTGCAAATAATCATCAATACTTTTTATTATAATAGAATCCTCATTTGAGTTTGTTTGAATATTAGTTATATTTTTTTCAGAATAATCCTTTAATTTATTTAATATTGCCAAATAATATGTAGAAAGCCCTCTCCAACCAAGAATTTGTTCAATATCTTTTCTTGTTTTAACATCTTGTTTGTTTCTATAAAGTTTTTCCAAATTATTAAAGGTAAGATTATATTCAGTTTTTCCATTACAAGGTTCTACTATAATTGCAGTTTGGGTATATCTAACAATTTCAAATTCAGAATATTGTGTTTTAAATTTACTTCCTTCAGAATTGTCATCTATAAAGCATTTAATTATATTTTTAAATTTTTCATCATCTGAAGCCAAAATATTTAGATGTGAAAACAAAGCCTTTTTAGCAATATTTTTGAAAATTCCATCTTTACCAACATATTTGATATCCGAACCATCATCGTTCCATTTTGAAATATCCGGTTTAATCCCTTCAACAAATTCTTCGTAAGAGTACGATTGGTGGAAGGTTACAAATTCAATCTGACCCTGTTGTTTTAATTTGTCAAATTCTGTTTTTAGCTCATTATATTTTTCCACATTTCCATCTTTGTCTCTCTGTACCAATTTAGGATTTATAATGTCCATAGCTTTAATAATTGTATTATAGGTTTTTCCTGTTCCCGGAGGACCGTATAAAATTTGGTTTTTAGGTAGCGTAAAACTTAAATTTTTATTGTTCATTTTTCGATAATCCTCTAAATTTTTATTTGCAAAATTAGATTTTTCATTACTAAATAACAAATTGTATGCTTCTTCTGTAAAATTAAAAAGAAATCCTCTTTGTTTAATTGAACAAATTTTTTCATTTTTATTTTTTGCAAACGGATATTCCTCTTGTGTCAAATAATTATATAAATCTCCCAATCTATATCTTATTTCTTCGCGTGAAATAGGCGTTTTTAATTCTTCAAATTTTACTTTAACTTCTATATAATTTGAAGCTTCATCTATACTTGGTTCTTCAAGAACTGTTAACTTAGCATTTATACCATCAACATAACTAAGAATTATATCATTAGGTTTTAAATACCTCATTCTGCGATGTTCTACTTTTGCACTTGAGAAGATTATCCCCTTTTGTTTCGCTTCTTCATAATGTTCTCTTTGGCTAACAACGTAATAATTAATTTCATTTAATGATCTTATCCAATCAATATAACTGCCATATTTTTTTATAAAGAAGTTTTTCAGTCTATTTGTACTTGAAATATAAGAGTTGTATGTATTTGAACTTCTTTTTTCTTTTAATACGTCATAGTATTTTTGTAAATTTTCATCGTTTTCAAAAATTTTCCAAAAATATATATTTCTATCTTTGCAACAGTCTTTTATGTCAGTATTTTTACTATTATTGATTAGATAAAAAGGATCATACTCGTATGTTTTATCATATCCTGCTGGATATATTTCATTTAAATATTTTCGAAACTCCTCTTTTAGACGATTTATGTTAACATTAGAATGAATGCAAGGCAAAACCTCATAATATTCTGAAAATTTTTTTCTTATACTTGTTGATCCTAGAGTATTTTTATATGGCAAATTCTTATTTATTTTCATTTGCTCATAAATAAGTTTTACAGAATATCTATTATCTTTATACAAAATTGAATACTCTTCTCCATTATTATCAGACTTATGATTAGTTCTATTATTAAGAGATAAACATTCTAAAGCTTTCGTAATATCTTCCTTTGAATATTCAATACCTTCTAAAGTAAAAGAATCATTAGGCATACTTCACTCCTTTTTCTTAAGCATAGCACAAAAATTTGCAGGAGTTATTCTATACCTAAAATTTCACACTCGATTTGGCGGATGAAGTCCGGGGAAAGTTCGGTTTTTATTTGGGGTGTTTCTGTTTGAGTATTATTTTCTTTCAATTCAGGGAGAAAGTTCAAAATATTCACAAGGGAATAGTATTCTGCTTGGCTTATCTGGCTGTTAGTTTTATTACTGTTTGCGATTTTATCCATAAGCTTTTGGGCAAACTTTTGCAAATCCTCTTTGAACTGGGATTTATCATACATTGATTCTCTTCGCTTTTTATCCCAATCATATTCCTTTTTCCAGTAAAACAAAGTCCTTTTTGCAATCCCAAGTTCTTGAGAAATTTCACTAACGGTCGAGCTTTTTAAATACATTTGCTCTGCTTGTTTAAATAATTTCATTTTACTCATTAAAAGCCCTCAAAAATTAAGTTTTCAATACCAAAATGGTTTTTGTCTTGTACTGTTTTAACCTGATAGACGCAACTTCTATCGATCACTCCAAGGTGTTGAAAATATTTTATCAGCTGGTTTAGAAGTGCCATTGTGTTTTTAATTCTACGGGGCTTCAGGCGTCTCAATTCGCAGACTTTAAAAAGTTCTTTTATCGACTCAATATCAATTTCGTGTAGGTAATAGCAGTTTATAAACGGTATAATATTGAAATTGAAAATTGCGTTATAGTTCCTGTAGGTCTCGAATTTGCAGTATTTTTCGACATAATTTTTCATAAAATATTCTTTTGCATCTTCTATACTAATTTTCAGGTGTTTATTCTTTAGCGGGCTGAATATTTCATAATTTTCACCTGTTTTTGTTTCCTCATTGTATTTATAAATCCCGTTTTCAAAAAGTATTTTATTGCTGTTCAAAAGCTGTTCAAGTTTTGTTTTGCAATCGCATTCTGCTATCAATTCAATATCATCAAGGGTAAATTCTTTTAATCTCTTAGCTAATTTTTCAATGTTCATATAA